>CAVPYG010000036.1:0-38474 GCA_963709835.1 uncultured Acidobacteriaceae bacterium | reverse complement strand
CCATTTTGGTCCTTGATTTCTTCGGGCGCTGGGCTAAAATGACAGTGGGTGTCAACCCTGTCCTTTGGCCCTGGCCCGAGGATAATCTCTTCGGTAGCTCTAACTACCGAGGGGCGGCTATTTGACAACGTGGCGGGCGTGGAGGGAATTGAACCCCCGACCATCGGCTTAGTAGGCCGCTGCTCTTGCTCAGGTTCACCTGAGAGTTTCCGCTGAGCTACACGCCCGTCTCCCATAACGCAGCCAGTTTCTCATTTTATCTCCTGAATGTAAAGATAAAAATGATAAAAATAATGCTTGCCTATCTCTCACGTCTCTGATATAAGAACGTGAGAGAGGAGGCATTATGGCCACTCCGCCAAAGGTGCCGCAACAGAACACGCCAAGGAAGCGACAGCGCAGCCCTGCATATCCGTTTATCAATTTGGAAACTGCCATTAAGAGGGCGAAGGAGTTCTACGCTCAAGAAGGACGGAATGCCGCTCCCCTGAAGGTTGCAGTGAGGCACTGGGGTTATGAAGAAAAGAGCAGCGGTGGCTTGCAGACGGCTGCGGCTCTAATGAGCTTTGGGCTTATGCAAGATGAAGGGACTGGCGACAAGCGCAAGCTGAAATTGACGCCAGCGGCACTCGCGATCTTGTTGGACGAACGGCCCGATTCTGAAAGTCGTGCTCAGGCAATCAAGACCGCTGCATTGACACCCAAGGTTCATCAACAAATATGGCGACGTTGGGGAAACAGTCAAACTTCGGATGCCAACATAAAGCACATGCTGATTTTGGAGCTGAATCCGCCCTTCAACCCGAATACAGCAGAAGTCGTTATCAAGGAATATCGAGATACAATTGCCTTTTCAAAGCCCGATTCTTCTGCTACTGTGCCTCTAGCGGCTGGAGATTCAGAAGCAGAAAGCGAGGTAAAAGACAACGAAGAGGATACGTTTGAGGGGGGCTATCGCGCCAAGATCGGGGATTACGTTCAATGGGAGCACAACGGCGTTCTTGGATTGCCCGAACCGAAAAGGCTGAAGCGGTTCGCACCGGGTGGGGAATACGCTTACGTCGAAGATCAGCATGGTGCTGTCCCAGTTAAGGAATTGATTCGGGAGCCTGCTCCCTTAACCGCTCAGACTCAGCCCGATCCCAACCTTGTACAACGATTTTCTTCGTCGCCAAAAGTGCTTATGCAAGAATTCGTAGTTCCTCTCTCGGACGGAAACAAGGCGGTTTTCCAATACCCAAGCGTTCTCACCAAAGAGGACGTTGAAGACTTGAAAGATTCTCTGAAAATGTTGGAGCGGAAAATCTCCCGTCCTGTTGTCCAGGCAAAAACCAGCGAAACCTAAGATCGGGCCGCACCTCCGCGGCTCTTCTCTAATCTCCACGCTAAAGCACCACTGCCGTCCGGCGGGCCCGGCGGTCATGGCACACGGGCTTCGCCGGGATATGACAAGGCTGACACCGGTACTTGACATCCTCAGCCAGCCGCATCAAAATAGCGCCAACTCAGGGCTACAACGCCGATTCCCGATCGCACGATGGCACCATCGCCAAGTTTATGACGCCGAGTCAGCCGTCCGGACCTCCTCCGCAGAAAGTCACTCCCGAGCAGTGCAAGCATCCACGCGTGCGCATCGTGTCCCGCATCGTCGACGACGAAGACGAGGCCGAATATGTGGAATGCCTGGAATGCGGCGACGTTTTCGAGTCCAGCGAATTCCAAGATATGGAGATCGAGGCAAAGAAGGAGTCGGACGAAGCGTGATCCGCCTTGATTTGCACTTGGACGATTCTCGCTGCGCTCCCCGTGGCGCAAGCAAGGTTCGTATCAGGCCATCGCTTTAGCGATGGCGCAAGCGCCGAATTATAAATGCGCCTTCAGGCGCCGGCGCTGGGCGTTTGAGTTGAACGAAAGCCGGTTTTCCGGCCGCGATTGCCCGACAAGGACCTGCCCGTTCCCAAAACATCATCGCCTCCCGGCCCCGCCTGCCGTATCCTTATTCCCAAGGCAATGATTCTGACCGGCGAGGCCGAACTGGCGAGGCGCATGTGAACCCGAGAACCTGGAAGGCGTGGCTGGCCCCCGGCGCGCTGTTATTGGCGCTGGCGGCGACGCTCGTCAACAGCTCTCTGTTCGCCACCGTCGCGCCCTCCGTCGGCTTCTACTACTTCGGCGTGTTCGCCGCCGGATTGTTTCTCGCCTGGCGTTTCCATTCCAGCCGCGTCTTATTTTCCTTGCTCTCCCTTCTGCTCGCGCATCGCGCCGTCAATTTCTTTGCCGCCGGCCAGTTTTCCACCGGGCCGGGACGTACCGCCATCGCGCTCGCCGCTCTGCTCGTCCCGCTCAACTTCATCGCCTTCGCCTCCATGCGCGAGCGCGGCCTCATCCTCGCCGGAGTCGCTCCCCGTTTTGGATTGCTCTTTCTTGAATCGGTCGTCTTCGCCATCGCCTGCCGTCCTGAAAACAGCTCCTCCAATCCGCTGCTTCTCGGCGCCGTCGCCATGCCGCTCTGGGTCCTCGTGACCTCCCTCGCCGCAGCCGCCATTTTCGCCCGGCGTTTTTTTCAAACCCGCAAGCCCATCGAACCCGGATTCGCCTGGTCTGTAGCCGCCGTTTACGTCTGGCTGCAATTCGCCCCGGCCGGCAAGGCGGCCGGCGCCTACGTTGCCACCGCCGCCCTGATTCTCGCCGCCTCCTTGATCGAAACTTCCTACCTCCTCGCCTATCACGACGAACTTACCGGCATTCGCGGACGCCGCGCCTTCAACGAGTCGCTGCTTTCGCTCGATCAGCAATACGCCATCGCCATCGTGGATATCGACCATTTCAAAAAGTTCAACGACGCCTATGGGCACGACGTAGGCGACCAGGTTTTGTGCATGGTGGCCAAGCGGCTGGCCATGGTCGGAGGCGACGGCCAGGCTTTCCGCTGCGGTGGCGAAGAGTTTGCCATCGTCTTTCGCAACACTTCCGCCCGAGACGCCTTCGAGCGTCTCGACGCGCTGCGCCAGATCATTGAGAAATCCACCTTTCAGGTGCGCGGCGCTGAGAGGAGAGACGAGAGAAGAGACGAGACAAGAATCGGGAGAATTGCCCAGATCGACAGCGATCGCCGCGCCCTCGAGTCGGACCGCAGAAGGTCCGCAAGAGAGTCCCTGAGAACGTCGGCAAGAAGGAAAACCGCCGCCGCGGGTGCCGCTCGCCTGCGGAATAACATGCGCATTGATTTTGTTGCGAAGGGGCGCGGTTTGAGCCGCGCCGTAACTCGGCCGAGGTCCGCCGCGGTTTCAGCCGCAAACTCAGAGAGTGAGCAAGGGAGCCTTTTCCCGCGGCCTTCCGGCGAGCCGCACGATCGTCTTTCTGATCATCTTTTCGATCGTCTATCGGTGACCGTCAGCATCGGCGTGGCCGAGCCTAGCACCCGCTACCGCCAGCCCGAGCAGGTCATCCAGGCGGCCGATCAGGCCCTCTATCGCGCCAAGAACAAAGGAAGGAACCGGGTGGAGCTCGCGTCCACCGCCCCCCTGCGGCTGGCCCCCAACAAACGCGCGAAGGCGTCGCGATTCTGAGACGCGGGGTGCCCCGCCCTTAGGGTTGAAATCGAGCCTTCAACCACGAATTGCAGCACGACCACAAGCGATTGTGGTGCCTCGCCCGCATCCACAAGAATCCCTCTTGACACAAAACCACTCACTTCGAAGCCCTCCACGCTCGGAACCCATCTGCGCATTCCCCATTTTTTGCGCCTAACTCTCTGTCTTGATGGGAATTACACCAACGCCCCTGATTTTGGCCGATTTCTCCTTCCACCCCCCAAGGACCCAAATCGCCGATTTCGCGCCCTCCGCGAAAATATTTTTTTGCCCCTGTTGTACGTACACACCAATACGCATAAATGCTTCACCTGCAACACCATCGGGGGGCTGATCAGAACCTGGTCATAGACGGGACGCTGCGCCGCTGCTCGCATGCTAAAATCGTTAGGGTGACTTCCCTAGACGATGCTTCCTGACATAGAGAGATTGCTGGAACTGCAGGCGGCGGACATAGAGATCCGCAAACTGCGCGAGGAAATCGCCGCGCTCCCCAAGCGCGTGGCGGCGATCGAGCAGAAGCTGGCTGGGACCAGGGCGCACCTGGAAAAAGCGCGGTCCGCCGCCAAGGACGATGAGGCCAAGCGCAAGAAGTACGAAGCCAGTATTAAGGACCTGCAAGCCAAGATTTCCAAGTATCGCGACCAGTCTCTCGACGTAAAAACCAACGACCAATACAAGGCGCTGCTGCACGAGATCCAGTTTGCCGAGTCGGAGATTCGCCTCAACGAAGACCGCATTCTCGAGGTGATGATCAGCGTCGAGGCGCGCGAAAAGGACGTCAAAGCGGCCGAGGCCGAGCTCAAAGCGGAGACGGCCGAAATCGAAAAGGAAAAAGAAGAAGCGCGAAAGGTCACTGCCGAAGATCAGAAAAAGCTCTCCGAGAGGAACGCCAAACGCGACGGCCTGCGCCAGGCGATTGCCGAACATGTTCTTCATCACTATGACCGGGTGATGAAGTTTCGCGGCAGCGGACTGGCCGAAGTGCGCGACCACAAATGCATGGGCTGCCAGGTGATGCTGCGCCCGCAGACTTACAACGAAGCGCGCAATGGCGAGACGGTCATGGCCTGCGAATCGTGCCAAAGACTCTATTACTACATTCCCGCGAACGAAACTCCGCCGGAACAGGAAGTGGTGACGGTTACAGGCAGGAAACGCGCGCGCCCCAAGGCCGATGCGCCGCAGGCGTGGTTCTACCGTCCCGATTACCCCGACGAAGGCGAAGTGCTGCTTGTGTTCATCAATAGTGGGGATGGATCGACGCGGCGCATCTACGAAATGCACACTGGACGCCAGTTTGGCGAGGTGCTCGGGCGCGAGGGAAATTACCGGCAGGCGTTTCCCGAGGACCTGACGGACTCCGCGCTGCGGCTGAACGGACATTGGGAAGAAAAGGAAATCGACGAGTGGGGGAACGAGATCCCCTCGAATGCGCTCGATTTGCTGCACAAAGATCTGCTCGCCATCAACCGCGAGCGCAGGGCCAGTCACAAGCCTTCCGCCCCTCCTGCGGAGCAGCCGGCCGCGCATTAGAATCGCGCCGCGGTATAGCATCTACTCATGCCGAAGAAACGCACTGCGCTTGGCGCACACGCCGAGCTATCCGTAAAACTTTCTACGCGAGGAGCTGCGCGCCTGCTGGCGCGGCATCCCTGGGTCTATCGCTCTGATATCGAGGGCATTGAGGCGAACGACGTTCCGCCCGGATCTGTGGTTCGCGTGTTCGATCCGCGCGGCAAATTTCTGGGAACGGCCCTCTACAGTTCTTCGTCGCAGATCGCGATCCGAATGATCTCGCACGGCTCGATCGCCGATTTGCCTGCGCTGGTCGCCGAGCGGATTCGCGCCGCCATCGCCTACCGCAAGGAACTTGTTGCCAACACCAACGCCTATCGCACCGTCTTCAGCGAAGGCGACTTTTTGCCCGGCCTGATCGTCGATCGCTATAACGACGTGATCTCGCTGCAAATCCTGACCCAAGCCATTGATGCTGCGCCGGTGCGCGAAGCCATCCTGAAAACACTGCGCGAAGACCTGCAGCCGGCGGGAATCGTCGAGCGCGTTGACGGCCGCATACGGGAACTTGAACAACTTCCGCCTCGGCAGTCCGGCCTGCTTTGGGGCGAGAAGAGTTCGACGGTGATCGAGATGAACGGCGTGCGCTTTCACTATGACGGACTGGACGGGCAGAAGACGGGAGCGTTTCTGGACCAGCGCGAGAATTACGCCGCCGCCGCGCAATACGCTCACGGCGAGGCCCTCGACGTTTTTTGTTATCAGGGAGGATTTGCGCTGCATCTGGCGGAGAACTGTTCGAGCGTGACCGGAGTGGACAGCTCGCGTCCGGCGCTGGAAGTGGCGGAGAAGAACGCCGCTCTTAATGGACGCGAACTGGAGTGGATCGAAGGCAACGCTTTCGACCTGCTCCGGGAGTACGCGGCCGCCGACCGGCGCTGCGACACTGTCGTGCTCGATCCGCCGCCGTTTGCCAAAACCAAGCGCGATCTGGACAAAGCCTTGCGCGGCTACAAGGAACTCAATCTTCGCGCGCTGAAGATGCTTCGCCCTGGTGGAATTCTCGTCACCTGCTCCTGCTCCTTCCACGTCGGCGCTCAGGACTTTCTTGAAGTGGTGGCCGACGCCGCGCGCGATGCCCATAAAGATCTGCGCGTGGTGGAGAATCGCGGAGCGGCGAAAGACCACCCTATCCTGCTGAATGTGCCGGAAACCAGCTACCTCAAGTGCTTGATATTTAGGGTAAGCAACTAAGGGACAGTAGCCAGTGGTCAGTTGCCGGTTGCCAGTTTGCGGCCGTGTGGGGACGGGCGACTCGCCCGTCCAGCCGAGCAGATGTAAACTCAGCGGGAGGTGAGAACTTAGGCCTCCCGTTTCGTTTGAACGACAAATTGATCTGTCATCCTAAGCGAAGGACCTCTGCATTCCTCCGATGCCCAGCCAATGCCGAGATCCTTCGCTTCGCTCAGGATGACAAGTTGAGATAGGAAAGAGCTTATGCCGATTCGTTGGGACAAATTCACCGTCAAAGCGCAGGAGGCAGTGCAGCGTGCGAACGAGCTTGCTTCCGAGCACGGCAACCCGGAGCTTGCGCCACTCCATCTGCTGGCGGCGCTGGTTGAAGACAAGGAAGGCATCGTCGCGCCGGTGCTGGAAAAAATCGGCATCGGTCCGCAGGCCGTGCTCAGCGACCTCTACAAAGAAATTGAAAAGATGCCCAAAGTTTCGGGAGGCGGGGCGCAGCAGCCTGCGATGTCGTCGCAGATCAACCAAGTTTTGGAAAAGTCTTTCAAAGAGGCCGACACATTCAAGGATGAATATGTTTCAACCGAGCACATACTCTTGGCGTTGACCAGCCTGAAGCGCGATGCAGCGCAGGAGTTGCTGGCGCGCCATGGCGCGACGCACGACGCCATCCTGAAAGCGCTCACTGCGGTTCGAGGATCGCAGCGTATTACCGACCAGAATCCGGAAGCCAAGTATCAGGCGCTGGAGCGTTATGCCCGCGACTTGAATGAGCAGGCGCGGCGCGGCAAGCTCGATCCGGTCATTGGGCGCGACGAAGAAATTCGCCGCGTGGTGCAGGTACTTTCGCGGCGGACAAAAAATAATCCCGTGCTGATCGGCGAGCCGGGAGTGGGCAAGACGGCCATCGTCGAAGGACTGGCGCAGCGCATTGTTTCCGGCGACGTGCCCGAAGCTTTGAAGAACAAGCGCGTCGTGGCGCTCGATCTGGGAGCGATGCTGGCGGGCGCGAAATATCGCGGCGAATTCGAAGACCGGCTCAAGGCCGTGCTCAAGGAAATCGAAGACTCCAGCGGGCAGGTCATCCTTTTCATCGACGAGTTGCACACGCTGGTCGGAGCTGGAGCGGCCGAAGGCGCAATCGACGCTTCGAACATGCTCAAGCCGGCGCTCGCCCGCGGAGAGCTGCGCGCAATTGGGGCCACGACGCTCAACGAATATCGCAAGTACATCGAGAAAGACGCCGCGCTCGAACGCCGCTTTCAGATTGTCTTCGTGGGCGAGCCGAACGTCGAAGACACGATTTCCATCTTGCGCGGGCTGAAGGAAAAGTACGAAGTGCATCATGGAGTGCGCATTAAAGACTCGGCCATCGTCGCGGCGGCTACGCTGTCGCATCGCTATATTTCGGACCGCTTTCTGCCCGACAAGGCCATCGACCTGATTGACGAGGCTGCGGCTTCGCTGCGCATACAGATCGATTCCATGCCCACGGAAATCGACCAACTCGAACGGCACGCGACGCAACTGGAAATCGAAAAGCAGGCGCTGAAAAAGGAAGACGACGCGAATTCAAAAGAGCGGCTGGCCAGCGTGGAGAAGGAACTGGCCGGCATTCGCGAACAATCGAACGCGCTCAAGGCCAGGTGGAAGCAAGAGAAAGATGTGATCGCGAAGGCCCGCGCGCTGAAAGAAAAACTCGAACAGCTCAAGATCGAAGAGGCCGCCGAGGAGCGCAAAGGAAATCTGGAGCGGGTGGCGCAGATCCGCTATGGGTTGATTCGTCAGACGGAGGAGGAGCTGAAGAAGATTACCGACAAGTTAGCGGGCGACGGAGTCCGCTCCCCACGCATGTTGAAAGAGGAAGTGGACGAGGAAGACGTCGCCGGCATTGTTTCGAAGTGGACCGGCATTCCGGTCTCGAAAATGCTCGAAGGCGAAGTTAAGAAGCTCATCAACATGGAAGACCGTCTGCGTCTGCGTGTCATCGGGCAGGACGCGGCGCTGGAACGGGTGGCCAACGCCATTCGCCGGTCGCGAGCAGGGTTGAGCGATCCCAAGCGGCCGATCGGGTCGTTTATCTTTCTGGGGCCTACAGGCGTTGGCAAGACCGAACTTGCCCGAACGCTCGCCGAATTTCTTTTTGACGACGAGCGCGCCATGATTCGCATCGACATGTCCGAATACATGGAGAAGCACGCTGTGTCGCGGCTGATCGGCGCGCCTCCGGGATACGTCGGCTACGAAGAGGGCGGACAGCTCACCGAGGCGGTGCGGCGGCATCCTTATGCGGTCGTGCTCTTCGATGAAATTGAAAAGGCGCACCCGGATGTGTTTAACATCCTGCTCCAGATCATGGACGACGGCCGCCTCACGGATGGCAAGGGCCGCAAAGTCGATTTCAAGAACACGGTCATCATCATGACTTCGAATCTGGGGTCGGCGTATCTGCAATCGGAGAGCATTCGCACCGCCGATGGATTTGAGCGCGCCTCGAAGCAGGTGATGGACGCTCTGCACGGGCAGTTCAAGCCCGAGTTTCTGAATCGCGTGGACGACATCGTCATCTTCCATCCGCTGGACAAGGAAGAGCTGGTGGAGATCGTCGAACTGCGGCTGGAAGACTTGCGCCGCATGTTGACGGATCGAAAAATTACCTTGGAGTTGACCGGCACCGCGAAAGAGCTGCTCTTCACCGAAGGCTACGATGCAAACTTTGGAGCGCGTCCGCTGAAGCGGGCCATCCAAAAGTTGGTGCAGGATCCGCTGGCGATGAAGATTCTGGACGGTGAGGTACTGCATGGGGACCACGTCGTCGTGGATGCGGATAAGAAGATGGGGAAGATGACGTTCGCAGTTGGCGAACGAAGCGTGAAGAAAGAGACGGCGCGGGCTAAAAAGTAGAAAGGCTGCCGAGCTTCGCTCGGCATGGACGGGGCAAAGCCCCGTCCCCACACGAGCGCGAGACTACGATAGTGAGTCCGATCTAAATCGATCACGCGCTAAATCGGGCTGGGTTCGGTATTGACGGCGTCGGTGACGTTCGAGGGCTCATCGTCAAACGATTTGCCCGGTTCATAGGCAAGTTTTTCGTGCTTCGAGCCGACCTTCCGGATGGCATCATGCCAGCCATCGTCCCAGGCAATGCGGGCTTCTCCATCGACCACGGTCCAGGTGCCGTGGGTGGCGCCAAGCGACTTCGTGGCCTCGCCGTCGGTTTCGAGAGTGATATAGAAAGTACTGAATCCGTTACCCTCACCCACCTTCCACTTGCCCAGGAAGTGGTTGCGGCCCGGAGTGGAAGCGGTCAAGGGGGATTCGAACTCAATACGCGCGATGCCCGTGGAGGGAATGTTCTGCTGGCGTCCATCTTTGAAAACGATCGTGAGCGGAGTTTTGAATTCAATGCGTGCGATGTCGGCCAGGTTGAGGGTTTGACGGTGCCCGTCTTTGAAAACGATCACGATGGACTCATGCCGGCCCGCAGGCGTCGTGCCGGCTTTCGCGAGGCTGCTGGCGGCGGCAAGAATGAGTAGTGCGACAATGCAAACTGAGTTGACGGTATGACGCATGGCCTTTGCCCTCCAAGAGGCAGGAATCCAGATAGGCGCTTCCTCAATATAGTACGCGGGGCGGGGCGGATTTGTTCCCTATCGGGTCCTGGCCGGTTCCAGGCGGGGCGGCGCTTTGGGCGGCTGCAGAAAATCGTCAACTGCTTAGCGGCGGAGAATGTTCTTCGCCATAAAGAGCACGTTTGCCGGGCGTTCGGCCAGCCGCCGCATATAGTAGGGATACCACTCGGTGCCGAACGGGATATAGACCCGCACGCCCCAGCCGTCTTTCACGAGATCCTGTTGAAGCTCGCGGCGGATGCCGTGCAGCATTTGGAACTCGAAAGCGTTGCGCGGGATATTCTCACGCGTGGCGAAGGCCTTGGCCTCCTTAATAATGGCCTCGTCATGCGTCGCTAAGCCATGGAAGACGCCGCTCTTCATCATCAGCTTCATCAGCTTCAAGTAGCTGGAATCAACCTCGGACTTTTTCTGGAAGGAGATGTCCGCGGGTTCTTTATATGCGCCCTTGCAGAGGCGGATGCGGATGCGCTCGGAGAGCAGCTTTTCGACGTCGTCCTGGGCGCGCCGCATATACGACTGGATCACGGCCCCGACCGAACCTGCGTTCCCTGGGACCTGGTGGAGTTCGTGAACGAAATCGAGGGTGCGTTGGGTGTAGGCCGAGCCTTCCATATCGACGCGGACGAAATTTCTCGGCGACATGCTGGCCGCCTTGGCAACCAATCCACGGACGATCTCGTATGCCATTTTCTCGTCCACGTCGAGGCCCATGTGGGTGAGCTTGAGGCTGATATTGGCGTTGAGGCGGGCGGCGGCGATTTCGTCGAGCAGGTGATGATAAAGCTGGGCGCTGGCGCGGGCTTCGTCGGCGTTGGTGACATTCTCGCCGAGATTGTCGATGGAGACCCCGGCGCCAATTTGATTCATGGCGGCGGCGGCGCGGATGGCGTCGGCAACCTCGGTGCCGGCAACGAAGCGGGCGGAAGTGCGCTGGCCAAAGCGTGAGTGTTCGGCGATGCGGCGCAGCGAGCGGCTCTCCGACAATGCAATGAAGATTGCCCTTAGCATGATGCACCTGATTTTCGCGGATTATGGCTGCCAGAGGCGTGCGTTGGCATTACAGTAGTTTTTACCACATTTCCAGCAAAAACGCGGCTTGCAGCGTTCCCAGCGCAGCCAAGGGAGACGGGCCAAGCCCCGTCTCCAAACCGGCAAATAAGCGAATTGACTAGTCAGATGACTAGTCAGTATAATCGAGAGGCGGGAGGGAGGTGGAACTTGGCTTCGTGGCAAGTACAAGATGCGAAAGCGCGTTTTAGCGAGTTCCTGGATGCAACCATCAAGAAGGGGCCGCAGGTCGTTACCCGCCGTGGAATTAAGACCGCCGTTCTGGTACCGATCGAAGAATGGGAGCGGTTGCAAAAGGCTGCCCGGCCCGGCCTGAAGGAATGGTTGCTCGCTCCCGAACCGCGCTGCGACGACCTCACCTTTGAGAGAGGCAAGCTGCGCAGCCGCCCCGTAGTGGAGTTCGAGTGAATCAATACCTACTCGATACCAACATAATCTCCGAACTGCGGAAAGTGCGTCCCCACGGAGCGGTGACGGCCTGGACCAGCGCCATGGAAGAAGCGAGTTTGTTCGTTTCCGCCGTAACGCTGGGAGAACTGCAGGTAGGGATCGAGCGGACACGACGTCAGGACCCCTCGAAGGCGAGCGAACTGGAACGCTGGGTTGATCGTGTGCCGACAGTCTACCGTGTGCTCCCGATGGATATTGCCTGCTTTCGAGAATGGGGCCGCATTATGGATAAGAAGCCTCCAGAGTTGCTGCAGGACGCCATGATCGCCGCTACAGCCCGCGTCCATCGTCTGATTGTCGCGACCAGAAATGAACGGGACTTCAAGCAGCTCGACGTTCGAACCTTCAACCCATTTCAAAACTAGTCGGCGCAGCGCGGGCAACACGGGGCAAGCCTCGTCTCTACACGAGCGGGACTCCGGGACAAGCAGGCGGTCGTGTAGAATAGCCGTTGACCTTTGGAATTGGAATATGAATCTATCTGCCATCCAACAGGCCCTGCGCGAGCGGAACATCGGCGCGTGGCTTTTTTACGATCATCACCATCGCGACCCGATTTCCTACCGCGTTCTCGGGCTGCCGGAAGGGCTGATGGTGACGCGGCGCTGGTACTACCTGATCCCTGCGCAAGGCGATCCCGTCAAGCTGGTGCACAAGATTGAGGCGGGACACCTGGACTCGCTGCCCGGCGCGAAGAAACAGTATTCGGGCTGGGAAGAGCTGTTCGACAGCTTGAAGCAGATTTTGGGGCCGTATCGCGATGTGGCGATGCAGTATTCGGCCAACAATTTTGTCTTCACCATTTCGATGGTGGACGCGGGCACGGTGGAGATGATCCGGGGGATGGGCAAGAACGTAGTCAGCGCGGCCGACCTGATCGCGCAGTTTGAAGCGACCCTGACGGAGGAACAGATCGCGTCGCACTTCGCGGCTCGCGATGTGATTGACGCGGTCACGGCCGAGGCGTTCAAGGAAATCGGACGACGGGTGCGGGGCGGTGGTGTGTGCGAGCATGAAATTCAGCAGTTTTTCATGGAAGCGTTCCAACGCGCGAACATGGTGACCGACGATCCTCCGATCGTGGCGGTGAACTCGAACGGCGGCAACCCGCACTACGAGCCAAGCGCGAGCCGGCCGGTGGCGATTCGCGAAGGCGACTTTGTGCTGCTGGATGTGTGGGCGAAAAAGAACACTCCGGGCGCGGTTTACTACGACATTACGTGGGTGGGATTTGTGGGCGCGGCGCCTTCGGAGCGGCAGCGCGAGATTTTCAAGATTGTGAGCGAGGCGCGCGACCTGGGCGTGAAAACGGTTCAGGACGCGGTTACGGCCCGCCGCCCGATCGCGGGATGGGAAGTGGACCACGCCGTACGCGGACATATCGAGCAGGCGAAGTACGGGGATTATTTCATCCACCGCACCGGGCATTCGATTGGCACCGAGGTGCATGCGAATGGCGCGAACATGGACGATCTGGAAATCCACGACGAGCGGCGCATTCTGCCTAATACCTTGTTTTCGATCGAGCCGGGTATCTACCTGCCGGAGTTCGGCGTGCGTTCGGAAGTGAATGTGCTGGTGCGAGCGGGAAGCGCCGAGGTTACTGGTAAAATCCAACGAGAGATAGTGACCATCTGAATGCCCAAGCCGACAACAGATAAGGCAAAAGACAAATCAAAGAGCGCCGTTACCGAACCGGAGTACCCGCTTACGACGATGGCGGTGGTTGCGCCGATTGTGGGCTGGCTGATTCCGGGAGGCGGGCACATCCTGCTGAAGCGCTATGTGCGCGGCGGTCTGCTGCTGGTGTCGGTGACCGCGATGTTCCTGATCGGCCTCGGCATGCAGGGGCGGATTTACAAGCCGAACGGCGGCGACATTCTCGACATACTGGGCTTCATTGGCGACGTGGGCGCGGGCGCGCTCTATTTTCTGGCGCGCATCATGGACTGGGGCAACGTGATGGCGGCGAATGCGGCGGCGGATTATGGCAAGACGTTTCTGATCGTGGCCGGCCTGTTGAACTTCATCGCGGCGGCGGATGCGCACCACATTGCGCTGGGGAAGAAATCGTGACCATCAACTTGTCGCACTTTTCGGCTGCGGTAGTGTTCGCGCTTTTCGCGTCGGTGGTGTTTGGCATCACGCAGCGAAATTCGGCGATGGAGCAGGTGAAGTACGGCCTCTACTGCTTTGCGCTGTTCGTTGGCGGAGTTTTTGTGGCGGGATGGTTGATGGCGCTGATTCGGCGGTAGGCAGCCGTCATCTGTAAGCTCTCAGTGCTTCCTTATGTAGTATGACGGCCTTGGTTAAGGGCGAAACTTTTTCCGCCCGGATGTGGATCACGTTGTCCCGATTCTGGAGAATTCCCTCGATCATCAGGAAGCGTTCGGAAATCAGCAGCGCGCGACTTTGCCGCAGCAGATCGGGAGCGAAGATCGCATTGGCGATCCCCGTTTCATCTTCCAAGCTCATGAACATCATTCCCTTGGCCGTCCCCGGACGCTGGCGGACAATCACGTACCCGGCGATGCGCAAGCGGCGTCCATTGGGCAGGTGCGGCAAATCGGAAGCGCAATAAATCCCCAAGCGCTTCATCTCCGCGCGGCGGTAGTGCATGGGATGCGGTCCCACCGTCAGGCCGGTAGCGCGATAATCCGCCATCAGGCGCTCTTCGTTCGTCATCGCCGCCAAGGGAGATTCTTCATCGATTTCCGGAAGCTCATCCAGCAACGGTCCCGGCCAGCGCACTGCGCGTTCTACCTGCCAAAGCGCATCGCGGCGATGAAAAGAAGCAGTGGACAGTAGCCGGTGGGCAGTGGCCAGTGAAACAGATCCTTCTTTTAGACCGATGCTGCCCACTGGCCACCGACCACTGGCCACTGAATTCAGCGCCCCGATTTCCGCCAGCGTCGTTAACTCATCTTTCCGCAACTCGGGCACGCGGCGCGTCAAATCCCGCACCGAAGCGAACGGCGCCAGGCTGCGCTCCCGAACCAGCGCCTGCCCCGCCGGCTCGCGCAATCCGCGGGCATAATTCAAGCCGAGCCGCACTGACGGCTGATGGCGGACGGCGGACGGCTCCAACGTGCACTTCCAATCCGATCGCGTGACATCCATCGGCAGCACTTTCAATCCGTGGCGCTGCGCATCTTTCACAAGCGTCGCGGGATGATAAAAACCCATCGGCTGATTATTCAGGAGCGCCACCGTGAACGCCGCCAGGTAATGGCATTTCAAATAAGCGCTGGCATAGGCAATCAAGGCAAAGCTGGCAGCATGAGATTCCGGAAACCCATACAAAGCAAAGGAAGTGATTGACTGGACGATCTGCTCCTGCGTTTCGCCGCAGATTCCGTTGCGCGTCATGCCGGCACGCAGCCTTTCTTCGATCACTTTCATTCGCGCCTCGGAACGCTTGAAGCCCATGGCGCGGCGCAGCTCTTCTGCTTCGCCGCCGGTAAAGTTGGCGGTGATCATGGCCATGCGCAATAACTGCTCTTGAAACAGCGGCACGCCCAGGGTGCGGCCCAGCACGGATTCGAGCGAGGGATGCGGATAGGTAACCGCCTCCCTGCCCTGCCGGCGCTGGAGAAATGGATTGACCAGGTTCCCCACAATCGGCCCCGGCCGTATGATCGCCACCTGCACCACGATGTCGTAAAAGCGCTGAGGCTTGAGGCGCGGCAGGCAGGCCATCTGCGCCCGGCTTTCGATCTGAAACATCCCCACGGTGTCGGCTTTTTGCAGCGCGGAATATACGACGGGATCGTCCGCGGGAAGATGCGCCAGATCCACTTCTTTGTGGTAATGTTCGCGAATCAGATGGAGAGAATCTTTCAGAGCCGCCATCATGCCCAGGCCGAGCAGATCGACTTTGATGATGCCCATATCGGCGCAGTCTTCTTTATCCCACTGCACGACGACGCGGCCCGGCATGGAAGCGGGCTCCAGCGGGACGACGGAATCGAGACGGCCTTCGCAGATGACCATGCCTCCCGAGTGCTGCCCTAAATGGCGCGGCAGGTCCTGAGCGGCGAGGCACAACTCGAAATATTTTCGAATTCGCGGGTGCGTCAGATCGAGCCCGGCATCGCGCAGGCGGCGATCGAGCGCGTCGTTCTCGTCCTTGAATTCCCAGGTGGCAACCGCCGCCGAGATTCGCTTCAGCGTGTCCGGATCGAACCCGAGTACCTTGCCCATTTCGCGCGCAGCCATGCGATTGCGATAGGTGATCACGTTGGCGGTCATGGCGGCTCCGCGCGGCCCGTAACGCTGGTAGACGTACTGGATCACGCGCTCGCGTTCATCGCCGCTGGGTAAATCGAGATCGATGTCGGGCCACTCGCCGCGCTCTTCGGAAAGGAAGCGTTCGAACAACAATTCCATGCCGATCGGATCCACCGCCGTGATGCCGAGCGAATAGCAAACCGCGCTGTTGGCGGCCGATCCGCGGCCCTGCGCCAGAATCTGCTGTTCGCGGCAGAAACGCACCAGGTCCCAGACAATCAGAAAGTATCCGGCGAGATTCAGCTTTTCGATCAGGCACAATTCGCGTTCGATCTGGCGGCGAGCGCGCTTTTTCAACTCCGCATCGGCCCGCCCGTAACGATTCTGCATTCCTTCGCGCGTGCGCCCCTGCAGAAACGAAATCATGGTTTCCCCTTCCGGTACGGGATAGCGCGGAAACTCGTATCCCAGATCGTTCAGCGTGAACTCAAGCCGCGAAGAAAGTCCCATAGTGTTTGCGATGGCCTTTGGAACATCGGCAAAGAGCGCATCCATCGCCGCGGGAGACTTGAGGTAGCGCTCCACATTCGGCGCCAGCAGGCGCCCGGCGGTGGTCAGGGTGCGGTGATGCCGCAGCGCGGTGAAAGCGTCCGCCAACTCGCGCTCGCGTGGCGTCGAATAGTTCACGCCATTGGTTGCCACGAGCGGCAGTTGCAAAGCTTCCGCGATCTCAGTTGCAACCCGGTTTCGATATTCTTCCTCGCGATGAAAATGGCGTTGCAATTCGACGTAAACATTCGCCCGCCCAAATATTTCCGCGAGTTGCTTCACCGCTTCGAACGCTGCTTGCGGGCCGCCGTGGGCGAGCGCCGCCGCCAGCGGCCCCTCCTCGCCGCCAGTCAGGCAAATCAAACCGCCGGCATGATCGATAAAATCCGACCTCGACGCGCAGGCCCCTGTTTTGCGCCCGGCGCGCAGCTTCATTTTCGTAATCAGGCGGCAGAGATTTTGATATCCGGGGCGCGAAGCCACCAGCAGCGGGAGGCGAGATTCACCACGGGGCTGCGAGCTACGAGCTACGAGCTGCGGGCAACCAGTTTGCTCGCAGCTCGTAGCTCGTAGCTCGCAGCCATTTGGTGAAAACGCAGCGCATGTCACCTCAGCCCCAATATGCGCCTTGATTCCTGTTTTTTTTGCGGCGAGATGAAAACGCGGCGAGCCATACAGGCCATCTCGATCGAGCAATGCCATCGCCGGCATTCCCAGGTCCACGCACGCCGCGATCAGTTCCTCGGGAAGAGAAGCTCCTTCGAGAAAGCTGAACGCGGAGCGGGAATGGAGTTCGATGTACATCAGCTATCAGCTGTCAGCTTTCAGTTATCAGTTAGTTCTCACAAGACTGCGAACTGAGAACTACATTCAGTCGTACATTCCTTCTACAAACCAGTTTCCACTCAGCTTGTCTTGCACCAAGCGATACAAGACGAGTTCAGTTGCCGGTTGCCGGTTGCCAGTTGCCAGTTTTTTTTCATGAGACGGGCAACTGGGAACTGGCGACTGACAACTGCTCTTGACTGGGACGGCGATGTCCCACTCCTCGCGCGACCAGCCTTCCTGTTCCGACCAGTCGCCGGAAAAGCGCCAGGGGCCGGCGGTCCAGACAATTTCGCCGGCAATGTCCTCGCGCTCGAGGCAGCGCATCCGCGCCGGCTTCGCTGCGCGCAAAGTAACCATGGCAACGAGCGGTGGACGAAACAAGCGCAGGGCGATGACCGCGCTCATTTTTTCTTTTGCGTTTTCTTCGATGTTTACGCCGATTTGCCCTGCGCCGTTATTTCCTTGCATGGACACATTTTTCTTTTGATTTCCAGACGGTTTATCTTTGGGTTTCGCTTCGGGCGCTAGAGGGGCAAAGTGGCGCACCGCAAACGCGGCTTCACGATGCGTATCCAGTAATTCCGCCGATCCCACTCTTCCCTCGCCGACAATTCCCGCGATGCGGGCCAGCGTCAGCTCCAATTTTTCGGGCTCCGGAAAAATGGGTTGAAACAATCCGCTTTGTAGGGCCCGCGGACGCGCGGGATCGGCCGACAAACAAATCTTTACGATGGGCGCTCCGGGCGGATGCGCCTGCAAATCAAGCTGCAACAATTTGAGAAACACTTTCGCATCCAGCATGGGCGTGGGCAGCCGCAGAGTGCGGGTAAACGAGCGGGTAGACATCTTTGTGAAAGATGCGCAATCGTCCGGCGGCGTGGCTGCGAGTTCCAGCTTCAGATGCAACTCCTGCGCCGCCAGCGCTCGCGACCGCAATCGCTCGCACACTTGCTCCAACATGCGATTCAGCAAAAACGCCAGCGGTTCCAGCAGCACGATGGGATATTCCAGATCCACGCTCTCGGCAAAAATCAAACGCGGTTCCAGTACACGCAAGTTACGCGACACCGCGCCGCGCGCCAGCTTTTGCAGGCGGAGTCCCTGCTGCCCCAGGCGCTCGCTGACGGGAAGTTCGGGAAGAGCGGCCAAGGCCCGCAGTTTGCGAATGCCCCAGCGATCGAACGTTTCCGCCCAGCGCGCGGCCTCCCCGGCATCGGAGGAAAAACTTTCCAACAAAACATCCACCGGGAGACCGCCCAGCCGCTCCGCTTCGCGCCCTTCGGGAATCAAGGTCACGCCGGGAAAACCTCGGGCCGCGAGCAAAGCAGCGTCCGGATTCGCGGCCACGGCAAGGTTCGCTTCCAGTCCCATTTGAGAAACCCGCCGCGCTAAATCGCGGGCAATTTTCGGCGGTGGGCCGAGCAAGGGCTCGAGGCCGGCCAGGTCCAGAAGCACGGTGCCGGGCGATGCGTCTTCGACTTCCGGAGAAAACGATTGCGCGCAATCGAGCAGCGCGGCGTGCGCGGATGCCTCCTGCGACTCCGAGCGGGCGCGGAGCACGAGGCGCTCCCATGCTTCCAGTTGCGCCCGGGTCGCGCCCGTCTCCACGCCCGATTGACGCGCTCTTTCGTTGAGCGCAATCACTCTTTCCAGCGGAGGGCGCCCGGTAAGCACTGCAATAGGGTGGGCGCGCAACTCTGGCTCAAAGCGGATGATCGCTTGGACGGAAAAATCGGGGATGAAGATGCAGGCAAACATGGGAGACTAGGTCTCAGGTGTCAGGTGTCAGGTCTCAGGCTCGATCTCCTTGCAATTATCATTTCAAATGAATGAGCCTTTACTGAGAACTGAAAACCGAATGACTATCCCGCCCAGGCGGCTCGACTGGTGAAACTTGCGGTCGATTGCGCTGGCTTGCGGTCCACCTTTTGTTCCAAGCGCGCGCACAACAACTCGGCGGTGATCTCGAATTGGTCTAATAATTTTGAATGCGGCAACTGCGAATGTACCGGCTGATTTCCTGGAGGCCGGGGGCTGGCGCCTGAGACTCTCAGCAGTACCGACGAGCAGCTTCCTGCAATGGGCTGCTGTTCCAGAACCAGCAGCACGGTGGGCGTGTGCTCAATGGCGCGGCGGAAGCGGAACCATGAGGCCAAAGGAATGCGCCGCACGCTCGGCACGGGAACGTCGGCGAGATCGAGAGCGATCATTCCGAATCCATTGCTTTGCAACAGCAGATCGGTGACTTTCAGCATTTGCCCGAGCTGCGATTCCCAGCGCTGGCCCTCCGGATTGTTCCACCTCGAAAAATTTCCGCGTTGGAGACCCCGGCTACCCTCAGCGGCTAAAGCCGGCGACGATTGTGCGGGACTTGCGGCACGACTGAAGTCGTGCCCTTCCCGAAAATCTTGCGGTATGGCTGAAGGGATATTCCGATACGAATCGGGCATAAGTTGATCAGGCATAACTTGGTACGAAGTGCTCGTTTTTGCGCGGCCGGAGGGGCGGATCATTACACGAGCTTTATTGTTATTGTTATTGTTATTGTTATTTTTATTTTTATCCTTATCCTTGCGCGGAGAATTGCTTGGTCCGCATCGCACCCACAGCAAACGGCCCAGGTCCATGCCGGCGGCGGCGGCTGACGCCGGATCGAACGCATCGCTGGCATCCACGAGAGCGCAAACTTCTCCGCGCTCGGTAGCGCGGGCCAGCGCGAAAAGCAGCACGCTGGTCCTACCCGATGACGGCGCGCCGCAGATTTCCGTGAGGCAACCGCGAGGGAGGCCGCCGGTCAGCGAGTCCAGTTGCGGAATTCCGCTCGAAACCATTTCCGGCGCCGGGCGCGCTTCGAGGCGCGAAGCGGGAACGACCGCGGCCAGCTTAGGGATCGCGCCCACGGCAGCCAAAATCTCCGCGGTTTTCTTTGCGGCGATCTCCGCGGTCGCGCGCGGAGAAGGCGGCAGAGGAAAAATAAAAGGGCGGCCCATGGCCGCCGCTGAAAAAGCCGGAAAGGCAGACATACTTTTCTCGCAATTGTCAGGGAACGTGGAGGGCAGGATCAGCCCGGGCGAAAGCTTGAGTTTCGCTTTTTATTCGCCTATGAAAGTATCCCTTTTCGAATTGCCGTTGTCAAGAGGTTTCAGTGTGATCATCGGTCAGAAGTGCAACGTGAAGATTTACAATACTTTGCGGGCCGTTCCCAGGCAATGGAAACCGCGAAGTTCGGGTGCGGTACGGCGCACGGTTCGATGGATCTGTTGCGGGTCGAGCCTTCATTTCAGGCCTTTTGTTAGCCAGCGCTGAACGAATGAAGGGAAGTTCCCGGTGAAGAACCGCTCCATATTGAGCAGTCCTTCCTCCGGATCGCGCCGCAGTAGAGGCGTATCGCAAGCACTACGTCTGCCTGAATTACATGCCGGTGTGCATGCTCGAGACCACGCGGGGATGCCGGCATCGCTGCAACTTCTGCTCGGTCTGGCAGTTCTACAAAGGATCGTGCCGCTTCCATGCTCCGCGAAACGTGCGCGCGGATTTCCAGCGCACCGGGAAGAATGTTTTCATCATCGACGATTATTTTTGGGGGGACCCGGCGCGCAGCGAGGAACTGGCGCGCGAATTGCTTGCCTCCGGCGAGCGCAAGAACTGGATGCTGGCTCAGTCGCGCGTGGACCTGGTCGGCGAGAGTTCAGATCTGCTGCGCCTGTGGCGGCCATTGGCGAAGAATTTCGACATCTTTTTCGGTTTCGAGTCGCCAACCAGCAAAGGGCTCGAGTCGCTGAATAAGGGAACGGACGTATCGAAGACGCTGGAAGCGATCCGTGTGGCCCGTGAGTGCGGTTTTGGAGTGACCGGCAATTTCATTGTCGATCCGGATTTCTCGGAAGAAGATTTCGCCGAACTGTGGGACTTCATCGAAACTCACAAACTCTACCGGGTCGGCTTTACCATCCTCACGCCGTTGCCGGGAACGTATTACTTCGAGCAGAGCAAGGCGCAGCTTAAGGTGCTGGACTGGGACCAGTACGATTTGCACCACTTGCTCTGGGAGCCTCGCCTGCCGGTGCCGCGTTTCTTTGAACTCTACTGCGAGACTTGGAAGCGCACAGTGCTCAACGCCGCCGGGCGAAAGAAGTGGTGGGAGTGGGCGCGGGACATCGATCTGCGCCACATCGGCCACATGGCGAGGATCCTCGCTCGCGCTCAAAAACTGATGGATCCGCAGGCTTATTTGGCGGAGTTCAGCGTGCCCAAAGACTTGCGATAGGATTTGCGATGGTAAGGTCTTGGGGGGACGAAATCTATGGGGTCCTGTGGCGCGTCGCGAGCCCGGCTGAGTTGCTTCCCTGCGGCGAGGACGAGCCCCACCCACCTTTTGCTACAATCAGGTTTTGTAGCCCTCTATCGCCGTGGCGCTATCGTCTAGGGGTTAGGACGGAAGATTCTCAATCTTCAAACCCGGGTTCGATTCCCGGTAGCGCTACCATACCTTCCTCCCAACGTCGTAAACCGAGCCCTCGGCATTCCGTTCCCGCGGTTGGCACGCCAGTCTCGGTGGACCTTGGCCACTGCCGCGACATGGCATGATGGGCGCGAAATATCAAGCGCGCCGCATCAATCGGGAAAATCCGGCCTTTGCCCTTGTTCTTATCCCTCTGCGGCGGATGCGGAGTCATGAGCGCATGGGGACAAATCCGAGCCCCCGCACTCACTTGCAGCGGCGACTTTTCATGACGGTAAGCAGCCCAAGCTTAAGAGTCGTCGAGGGTCAAAAGTCGAAAACAAACCGCGAAGCGCCACTCGCGCCCATGCCGCCCGGCTAATAGGTCGCACAGTTGGAAAAGCCGGTTGGGCACTGTAGCAGGCTTCGCGGGGCGTAAGATCCGAAGGACACCTGCCCCGATGGGCCACTTAGCAGATCCGTTTCTACAAAGAAGCCGTGATCCTGATCAACGATGTAATAATCCGCGTCTATCGGGGTGGGGAACACGGCACTGGAAGATTGGTTGTTGGAGCTGTTGATGCCCACGAGAGTGCCCTGAAAACTACCGTTCGTGGCTTGGGCGTACTGGCCGCTGAAAGGCTGGGCCAGGGAAGAAAAACCAGCAACATTGATGTCCGCACAGCCTGACAAGGACAATGAGGCGGTCGTAGAACCAGCGACGCAGCCGGGAATGGCGGGCGGCGGCACAGCGGCAGTCGGCGCGGTCATCTGGGCGGTGCCGTCGTTTTCGCCACTACTACCGAACTGGGTAACGCTGATCCCGTATCTGCCGCCAGCATCGGGGCTAGTGTCAGGGAAAGTCGGAGACGCCTCTTGCGGAAATGCAATTCCCGTTCCCAGAAATGGATACACAAACGCGACCTTGGAGGCGGCGGTGACATCCGCATACGCGAGAACCAGAGCCGGGCAGTTCCCGTTATCCGCCGCATTGTTCGCGCAGTTCTCGTTGCCGTAGCCCCCATCGCCGGTGAGATAGAAAACAAAAGAGAAATTGGGATAGCGGCCGAATCCGGCCGGGAGGACGAAGTCTTTGAAGGTCGCCGCCACGCGACCCAGCTTCATTGGAGCACCGAAATACTGCCCATCGAATGTTGTACTAAACTGAGCGCCGGGGTTGGTGCTATTACAGACCCCGGTTTTTTGATTGCACAGATTCTCTTGCGAGGTGTTGGACTGCAACAACGTGTCCATGAAATTACCATTCGGCGTACTGCCATTGCCCAGGGTGCCGCTGCCATTGGAGTAAAATATGCCAGCCGAAGTCAAGGTGGCCGGGGACGGCGGGACGTTGGTATTTTCGAGGTTGACGCCGGTGACGCCAAAAACATACGGCCCCGAGAACGACGCTTCTGTAAAACCACCGGACGGCGGAGCCTGAGCGATGGCGACTCCGGCGGTCGCCGCAAATGGCTGCACGCCGGAGGCGGGGTCGAGGTCGCTCTCGATCAGTTTTATGTGGGTCGAGTCCACGATATAGCCTGTGAACACGATGGCGCTCGGGTTAGCAGGGTCAAAATCGGCGGTCAGATTCAATGTGACTTTACCGAACGATGAATCCCGGGAGGTAACTGTCCCCGAGAGACTTTTATCGAGATTCGCCACGCCCGCACCGGCGGCGGGATAGAAGACCTGGTCGATCACGCAGTTCTTTGTTGAACTGGCGGTGCTGCAGAAGGAAAGGCCGCTCGTATCAATGGTGAAGACGCCGCCGAAGGCTTGAGGAACGGTGCCGGTGGGATCGGTGCCGCTGAGTACGAAGGCGTAGCCGCCCGTTAGCGCCGCGGTCGTGGTTTGCAAATCCATGGTCCCGGCGGCGGAAGCCCCGGTGGCCGCTATGGTAGGAGGCGTAGCACCTTGCCAGTTACCTGGTTGCGGGATATCCATTTGCGAAATCAGTGCGTGGGAATTATTGAGGAACACGAAAGTAAACGTCTCTACGCAGGGTGTGGCAGTGTTATATCCAATATCGGTATCGCCGGTGTTGATGATAATCGTTCCCCGTCCGTCGGGACCGAGGAAATAGTTGCTCGGCGTAGCGAAGCTTCCCGTGGTCGTGGGGATGCATCCGGCAGGGATATTTCCTCCGGTAGGAATGATGTTTTCCGTCTTGGACACTAAGGCGGGTGTTGTGAGAGCTTGATCGTAGAAGTTGACGGTTTGCTCTCCGCCCGTAATCGTGAGGTTGCCGTTGTTGTCGGCGCCGAGCGTGATCACGCCCGCAAACTGGTAAGGCTGCCCATCCTCAACTCCCTGGGCCTGGAGAACGTAGTTGCCGGGTTTGAGGTTGCTGTCAAAGCCGGTGGGGCTGATCGACGTCTGCACATTCGTCGCGTGGTTTGCGGTCGCATAGGCGACAATGTTGACGGGCTGGGTGTTTCCGTAGAGGCTTGTGGGCGGCGTATAGGATACAGACGTGGTGTAGGAGCTTTGACCGGTGTTGCAGCTAGCGTCGCTGGGCGCGCAGCCGGTGTGAGTGGCGCTAAGCGTGCCGCAGTTGTTCGAGATGGAGTACTGGGCCGGGCAGGTCAAATTCCAATCCACTCCGTAATTGTTTGGGTCATTGGTGACCGTCGCCGTGAGGGTCATGCTGGCGTTCACCAGAACCGGTACCGGCTGCCCGTCCGCCGTCGCCGCAGGTACGGTCTGAACTGAGATGGCGAGCTTTGAGGCGGGCGGTGGCGGCGGGTTCTGCGTATTGAAGGTATTGATGCCTTCGCATCCGGCGAGTGCCGCCAGCGTCACCAGGGAAAGCAGAAACACAATCCATCGTCTAGTCGGCATTGCCAGCCTCCTCGCCTTTGTCAATTTCACTGTCATTGTCATTCGTTATTGCCCCGCGCCCAGCAGGTACACATATTGTGGATAGCTATAGCCGGTGAGACTGGTCCCAGCCTGCACGTAAATAGTGATCAGCCCAGGAGCGAATCCGGCGCTCGTGGGAGTGAAAGTGACGGTCATTGTGCAATTCTGGCCGACGGGCAGGTAATAGAGGCAATCGTCATACTCGCTGTAGTTACCCTTCACCGCCGGCTTTGCCGGGAAGGCCAGCGGGTTTGCTTGCGGATTGAACTGGGAGCTGTTGCTCGGATCGTTGGGGTCGTTGTAAAGCGTAATCGTCTGCGGGGAGCTGGCCTGGCGCGCGAGCTGGTTCCCAAAATTCAACATCGCGATCGCGCCCGGGACCGGAGTCCCGTTCACGGACATTCTCAGCGGACTGTTTTGATTCCAATTCAACTCCACTGGAGAACGTCCGCTGTTGATTTCGTCGGTGTTCAGTTGCAGAAAATAGCTTGTACCGGCGGCTCCGTAGGTACCCACCACCGGTGTGTACTCGATCGCCACACTGCATGAGTCCCCAGGGGCGAGAGCCGTTCCCGAACAGTTATCCGAGCCCGGCACGATCTGGTAGTTGGTAGTCGAGGGAGAACCACTGGCGCATGTCAGGGAGCCCTCGGCGTTGATTAACACCACCTGTAGGCCGGCGGATGCGCTGGTCGGTGCGCCCAGCGACGAGAGCACGCATGGGCCGGGGCCGCTAATCGTCTGCGAATCGCTGCCGGAGTTGGTGAACGTCAGCGTTTGGGAAGGAGCGGGCGTTTGTGAATTTTGGTCGATGGGCGCCCAAGCATCAAAATCGACTTCGGGAGTTGAGGCTTGGATGGCGCTGAAGCCGTAGCCCGTGATGGGCACACTCAATGAAGTTGCCTGGTCTGGGCTACCCGTGATGCCGTTCACGAATAGCGCTGTGGACAGAGGAGGGCAAACTGGCGACGGCTTTCCGGCGTGCCCGGCATAGTACAGCCCCGGCCGCTCGGAGCCATAGGGATAGCCGCCGCCGAAGGGGTCGGCCTCGCAGTCATCTTCCTGAGGGCCGAAGGAAATCGTAAGCGCACAGGAAGACGGTCCTGAAACGGATCCTGGAGGATAAAGCGTGAATGACCCAGTGCCGCAAGTATTCGACGCCGCCGTAAAATCGCCTGTAGGGAAAAATAACTTCAGACCATTCTGCGTAATACTCGAGTTGTTTGTAATCGTGATCGTCTGCTGCAGCGGCGCCTGGGCTTCTCCCACGATCTGAGAGGGGAAGGTCAGGGCGGCGGGAGCCACCAAGATCGGCTGCTGGCAAGCGGTCGTACTGTTCAACGCCAGGCAAATCGGACCGCTCCCTCCGGGGCCGCTGCTGGCGGGGCAGGTACTGGTGCTCACTCCATATCCATATCCCTTGACGGAACTCAGAATGCGGGTGGTGGGGTCGATCGTTACCGGATAAAGATTCAGAAATCCATTGTTGTTATTCTCTTCGCTGGCCGGTATCCCAATCTGGCCCACCGTCGATCCGTTATTCGCGATGAGGTACAGGATGACGGAATTGCCGCTGATTTGGCCATTCACGGAAACGGAATTAGGGATGCAAGGGTAGTTGTCGCTGAGACCGGTCGTCGGATCGACAAAGTTCAAAGTGCCGGTGACGGTCGCGTTGCTGGCTCCGATATTCTGTCCCTGGATGAGGGACCCGGTCACGGGGAGAGAGTTTGAATACGGCGTCAGCCCGCCGGGGCGCGTAGCGCCAGTCGCGGCTTCGTAAAAGCTGCCGTTGATGGTTCCCGTGAGCGGCGGCACGGAGGAGGCGGTCCATGATGAAGTTCCCGCCATCCCGCAAGTCACTGTGGAACCGTCCCATGCCGTAGCCGTACCTCCGGTTGCGGTAAAGGTGCCGCTGATAGTCGAGCCATCCGCGCTCAGCGTTCCGTTTTGAAGCGTATAAGTCTGGCCACTAGGAGGAGTTGAACTCTGTGTGCCGGCTACCACTGTCAGGTTTACGGTCTGACCACTGATGGTTCCGGTGATGGTGGCCGTCCCGCTGTTGCATACCGCCCAGGCTCCGTTGGGATTCGTCTGGCCCGCGACTGAGTAAACTGCTTGTCCTGTCACCGAGCCATTCTGCTGGAGCAGAAATCCGCCCTGTAGGCCAAACTGAAAAGATGAGTTATAGTTCGGATCGGGACTCTTCATGGCGAACTGCCAGTTGCCGGCGAGCTTTGCGCTGGGCTGCTGGCCGCTGGAAGAACTGCCCCCGCACGCCGAAAGAGTCGCCATGGCGGCGGCGAGCATCAGAATCCACAGGCTGCTCACGCGCACTCCACAGAGCCGGGGCGGGAGCGATCCATAATAAAAAGAACGATTCGTCGCGCGATTCGCCCGGCACAGCACTGCATGGTCGGTTAATTTCCGCATGATGTTCCTCGTCCTAGAAACCTAGCTTCAAGCCAAACTGAAGTGTGCGGGGCCGGTGCGCATCCACGGGATGCAGAAAGGAAGCTCCGGTGACGCAATCGGCTCCGCTACCCTTAAACCCGGCGGAATACACCGGGCCGGCATAGCAACTGATGATGTTGTTTCCGGTGCTGCCCGGATTGTCGGGATCGTAGACCCGGAATTCGGTGTGATTGAACACGTTGAAGGCCTCGGCGCGGAACTCCAGTTCGCCTGACTCTCGTATCTTGAAGTGCTTCAGCAGCGCCATGTCGAAATTCAGGCGGTATGGGTTATTGAGGAAGTTGCGGCCCGCGTCGCCGAAGGTGAGCCCGCGCGGAGCCACGAATTCGGATGGATTGCCGATAAGAGGGCCAAAGCTCCGCGAATTGTTGCCCGGCGAGGGCAGCCCGCGCATAACGTCGGGGTATGAAGCCGCGATGCCGTACCCGCTGGCAACCCCTGCGTTGTCGGTCAGGGAAATACCCGTGTTGCCGGCACTGTTAATCACGGAAAATGGCGTGCCCGACGCCAGCAGCGTTACTCCGGAAAGCTCCCAGCCGTCGAAAATCCGGTCGCTCAGAGCGGAACAACAGTTTCCGGCGGGCGGGCGTGGAGACGAGTCCGCACCCGCGTCTTGCGGCGCGCGGTCGTGCGCCCAGTCGCTGATCCAACGAGGAAGGTCTTTAAGCGGCAACGGAAGCACGTAACTGAAGTTGACCAGATGACGCTGGTCGAAATTGGAATTGGCCCGGTTCTCCCGCAGATCGTAAGAATTGACCAGCACGGGATCGCTTCGGTCCGAGGAATCGTCGAGCGAGTGGCTGTAAGAATACGAAAGCCCGGCCGTGAACTGTTTGCTGGTGTGCCGCATGGTGAACTGAAGCGCGTGGTAAGTCGAATCAGCCACATTCTGCAACGCGAGAACTCTTCCCAGTCCGGGATAGGGATGCCCAGGAAGCGAGTTGACGTTCGGGATGTTCGGGTTCGTGCACGCAACCTGTAAATACTCGTAGGCGGGGTTGGTCGGCGTCACCACGGTCCCATTCTGGAGCTGGAACGGGGTAGTGCCGTCTCCCGGGTGATTGGAAGACCCAGGAGCGTAGAGGGTGCAATCGGCGATGGTCAGTGGCTCGTTCGGGCCGAAAGGATTCTCGCTCAACGGTAGCGGATGCAACTGGTTGATCTGGCGCTCGACCGTCAAGTGCGTTCCCTTGCTCCCCACATATGCCAGGTTGACCACCACCGATCGAGGCAACTCGCGCTGAATCCCAAAACTCCATTGCTGCGCGTAAGGCCAAATCGCCTGCGCCGGAATTGAGGTGACGTCTATGGGAAAAGCGGAACCGGCTGGAGGCGGAGCAGCGCCACGGGACGCGGGGCTGATACATTCGGCGTTGGTCGCATTCCCATAGCCCACATTGCCGATGCATGGATAGCTGACAGGAAGCTGTTGCGTCATGCTGAGCACGATAGGCGCGCTCGCCTCGAGCGAACCCGTATTGGCTTCGTTGCCGGTGCCATGCTCAAAAAAGATGCCATAGCCGCCGCGGATCGAGGTCTTGCCATCGCCCCACGGGTCCCAGGCAAAACCAATGCGTGGCGCCGGGTTGAACACATGCCCCTTCATGCAGCCCACGGGCGTACCATTCACGCCGCACTGCACCAGGCCCAAGGCGCTGACCAGGCTGGGATCCAACGAGAATGTAGCCGGGTTGAACGACACCAGCGAAGTCTTATCTACTGCCGGGTTGCACGGAGTCGTGAGGCTTGTCCCGCAATCGAGTAACTCGCCATACGCCGGGTCAACGGCAAAGCGATTGGCATTGAACTTGCCGGCTTCCCAGTTCCACGCGTTGTGGTTCTTCTCCCGGTAGGTGCCGAATAGGCTGACTCGCAAGCCCAGGTTCACAGTAAGCCGGTGAGTTACTTTCCAGTCGTCCTGGAAATAAGGTTCGGCGAGTTGGTAGCGCTGGTAGTATCGGCCCTGCGTGGAATCCTGGGTAAAGCTCTGTATGAAACTCGTGGGATTGGGCAGGTTGCCGGCGAACGTAGTTTGCAGCAGAAAATCGGCGAAGGCATTGCCCGTGCTATTGACGAGATTGCTGTAGGTCAGCAGACCCTGCATGTCGCCAGAAGCCGCTCCGATGGCATTGTTGGTTTGATTGCGCTGCGAGTATACGTACTGCGCTCCCAATTGCAGCGTGTGTTTGCCGGTAGATTTGCCCACATCGTCGCGCACGGCGTAGGTGGGGTTGCTGTGTCCCCACGGCATGTAGGAGGGATCGGCGGCAAAGCCCTGGCCTCCGTAAGCGGCATTGGTGCCGAGGAATTGCACTCCCGGCATCTTGCCGCCAAAACCGTTATTGAAAATGTAGCCCATGGCGCATTCCGGCATCAGGCTGTAAGGGTCAACGCTCACGGTCGCATTGCACACCCGGGGATTCGATGGATCGGTGATCACCAGCGCCTGGTCGAGCGTGGGATTGCGTTGGAACTGGGCGCCGCCCGGCCCGTTCTGGTCAGTCAAAGTAATGCTCGAATTGGTGTAGCTGAGGACGAGATCGTTCAGCAAGGTGTTCGATATCGGTTGCGTCAGCCGCGCCACTAGGCTTGTGCCCGGCCCAAAAAAGCGGTTCTGCACGGTGGGAAAGGTGTCGCGCACGACGCCCCACTGCGGCGTCAGCACGCTCGTGTCCCAGGCATCGTGGATGTAGCGGAACGCCGCTTTCATCCCCTTGTTGTTCAAGGTGTGATCGATGCGAAACAACTCCTCCCGCCAGTAGGTGGATGGGGAAACAGCAACGTCGTAACAATGGTTGGGGTCTTGCGGGTCGAGGTTGGTGAGGCTGGCATTGAGATTCGGCAGACTGAAGTTGCAGCCATAAGGAGCATTGGGCAGCGGGATCAGGTTCGAGTTCAAGATCGCCAGCGCGCTCTTATCCACGCTGTTGGAAGGTCCCGACGGGCTCGGGACCTCGTGCAAATGTGCCAGAGGCGCTCCCTCGAGGGCGGGGCAGTCCGGATATTGCGCGCGGCTGAAATTGGCGCCGGCAGGCGGGCACACATCGCTAAAATCGAAGTCCTGGTAAACATTTCCGTAGATGTCGGTTTGCAGGTTGTTCTGGATCCCGTTCGCCGTCAGAATCAGGCCGCGCTCCTTCAGCCCTGGCACCGCCTGGTTGTAATCCGTCGGAGTTTTTTCCAGGCGGAATTCCTCGGAGAAAAAGAAAAAGGTCTTGTCTTTCTTGGTATTGAACACACCGGGAATGTAGAGCGGCCCGCCGATCGTGCCCCCGAAATCCTGCCGCCGGTAGAGTGGGGCCTTGCCTCCAATTTCCTGGCCCACAGTCTGCCCGGGAGCGGGCGGCGCCTCGCCTGAAAAATCGAAGTAATTGCGCGAGTTGAACGCTTCGTTGCGGATGAAGTCGTAGAGGTTCCCGTGAAACTTGCTGCCGCCCGACTTGGTGGTGACCTGCACCGTCCCCGACGCTGTCCGCCCGTACTGCGCGCCGTAGTTCGAGGTCAGCGTCTTCACTTCCTGGATCGAATCCAGGCTGGGGTAAACCATGAGTGTGGCCGAGGAGCCGTTCAGCCCAACGTTGAGCACGTCGCTGCCATCGACCTCGAAGGTGTTGTACTCGACGCGGCCTCCATTCACCGTGTACTTCACACTGCCCACTACTCCCACTTTGGCTTCGTCCTGCCCCGTCTGATTGCCAACGCCGGGCGCGAGCGCGATGAGTTGGGTGAAGTTGCGGCCGTTGAGCCCGATCGACACCACTTCCTTTTCCGTAATCGTGCCGGAAACCGTGGAGGTCTCGGTCTCCACTGTTCCCACGCCAGAGGACTCAACATTCACCTCGGTTTTCGTGCGCGCCGGCTCCAGTGTCGCGTCGAGCGTTAACTCGAGCCCATCCGTCAGCGTGATGTTGTCAAAGGGCATGTCGGCAAATTGGGGGGCCGATATGACCAGTTTGTAAGTCCCCGGCTTGAGGCCGGTGAAGGAATACACGCCCTTGTCATCGGTTTGGGTTTCAAATTTCCCCCCAGCGGCGCTCGTCAGCGACGCTTTTGCGCTGGACACGACGGCCTGGGTCTGGTCGGTCACCGTCCCGCTAATGACACCGGTGCCGGCTGCGGCCTTGGCTTGCTCCTGTCCGGTGCTAAACGACAACCCGAAAAACAACACGAGCGTCAGGGCGCCGACGACGCCGATGATTCGTGAAAAGAAACAAGGCGTTGAATTTCTCACACTTGTAGCTCCGGAGTATTAGGGTCTAGGACGGTTCAGCAGTAAGCGGCGATTGTATGGGGCGGGAAAGCGCCCCAAAGTTAAAATAATGTTAAATTTCGCCGCTGGCGGGCGTCGGCGACGTGATCGTCCTTAGTTTTCCACAGGCGAACTTGCCGGCAATATGCTCGCGCTAGGCTGGGCCGTATAAAGAAACTCTTTCGTGCTCGGCAGTTGGGCAGTGGTTGCAAACTGATGCACAGTGAGACACCGCGTTCACTACCCTCTTATATTGACGGAATTTAATCGTTTTCTCACAAAACCTTAACATTGCAGGGCGAGCCAGCAGGTATGCTCCGCCGTGGAGTCCAACCTCCAACTGCGACGCATCGATCGTCAATCGTTGAGATCGGGAGCTGAGACAGTTGGTTGACTCAATTCCTTGCGGCGAGAGTGTCGCGAGCTAGCTGCTACTCCTCTGCGTGTGGCACAACGCCGCATGTGCAACGAAACGGTGTCTCAACTTAAAACTACTGAGAGGAACAAAATTATGTCGCGTATGAAATCGATTTTCACGTTGCTCGTGCTGGCCGCGATCGTGTGCATTGTGCCTCAGGCCTCTGCTACGACTGTAAAGGTAATGATTGCGGGTTCGTCCGCCATGTGGCAAACGATGGCCCTGGGTGCTTACCATTCAGGAGTCAGCATTGCTGTTGCCACCAATAAAACCTGCCACTATACAGGCACATCGAACTTCAACCTCACTGACATTCGTCCCAACACCGCGGTGAGCGGGACCCCGGTCATCGTCGACAATGGCACGACTTGGATCGTTTGGGACTACGTTCCCGGAACCGACTCTCTCGGCAATCCCATTTCGTGCACCGCTGGAAACACAACCGCAGTCAACGTTTGGGCATACATCAAAGTTGACTCGGTCGTCGGAAACCGCTGCTTCTTTGCGGCGCCTTCGTGCGAAGTGGGCCTCGCCAGCGGCACGGCTTTCCCGGCTGTGGGAAATAAGATCTCGAAGGCCCCACAGAACCTCTGGGGCGATGGTTCTCAAGACACGCTGCCTCCGGCAACCGTACAGGCTCTGTTCCTCTACCCGAAGTACGTTTCGGAGAACGTGGCAGCGACGGACATTCGTCCCGAAGATGCCAATTTCGCAGCGTGCCGTGTGAACTCTCCTCTCGGCAGCGGCGGCCAGACTGGCAGCGACGGTCTTGACGGACTCGGATTCAGTCAAGCTGGCGCGACCCAGACCGCCGGCGACTGCTTCCCCTACACCACCGGAGCCCAAGGCATTATCAATGGCGTTGGAGCCCCGATCGTCAGCGGCTATCCCGGTCACGCGTCAAACGATGTCGCCAACGTGGCGTCGTTCGCCCTGTCCGGTGCTGACCCCATCACCGGCCACACCGTCCAGAAATACTCAGTGATCAACGTGGGTGCGGCCCCGATCGTATTCGTCACCGCGCGCGCTTCATCGCTCGCCACCCTGACCAATGCCACCGAGCAACAACTGCAACAGGCGTTCTCGGGAACAAACTGCAACGCCGCCGCGTTTGGACTGCCTCCCGCGGGACTCAACGTCTTCCTGCGTGAGCCCCTTTCCGGCACATACAACACGACGGAACAAACCGTAATGCGTTACCCCACCGCTTATCCACTTCCGGTTGCAGGCCTCAGCCAGGAAACCGGCGTGGGCGCCAACAACCCGCTCGCTGGCCTGGTTTGCGGCGACGGCGCCGGCCTCCGGTGGCGTGCGATTGGCACTGGCGAAGAAGTGAAGTCGGTTCAAAATTCCACCACCGCGTTCCCCAGTTCCACATCTCCCAATGCCTTTGACGGCATCGGCTACACGTTCTTCAGCTACGGGAACGTGGGTTCGATCGCTGGCAGCGCCAACTACGGCTACGTCAGGGTCAACGGTGTTGACCCCATCTTCGCGTCTTACCTCCCGATCGATCCGGGAGAGCCTGGCGGCGGCCAGTTGCCGCTGAACACGCCTTGCGGTGTCGGTGTATTGGCATTCCCCTGCAACGAGAACCAGATCTGGGCAAACGGTTACTCCTTCCCGAACCTTCGCAACGGCACTTACCGCTCGTGGTCGATCTTGCGCCTCGTGCCCTCCACTGCCGCGGCTGGCAACGCCAAGGCGTTAGTCACGGCATCGAACACCTACGTTGTCACCACGGTTCCAGACTACGTGCCGGCGCCAGCAGTGAAATCTGGCACCACGGTGCTGGATCCGGGCCTGTTTGTGTTCCGCTCCCACTATCAGCAGAAAGATGGATCCAATCCACCGACCCTCATCGGTTCGGCTTGCAACAACATTACGATCGGAACAGTGCTGGAAGCAGGTGGTGATATGGGCGGGATGATCATCAACATCACAGGGACCATCCCTGTGTCAGCGACCACCGAAACCTCCACCGAAAAACAGTGCCAGTTGGTTCAGAGCGGCGATGTTTCCGGCGGTCTGAGCCCGGCTCTCAGGCAGTAACTGGAAACGAAACTAGGTAAGCGTTTCTACAAAATGGCGGGCCGTTTCACAGGCCCGCCTTTTTTGACGAAATTGCGCGCGCCGAGGCTTCCCTAGTAAGATCGCAAGATCATTTTGCAACAGGAATTTCCCGTTCCAGACGTTGCTTCGAGCGTCTGTTTCATTGGAGAACAATCCGAATTCGGAGAAAGCCGATGTCCACTCTTCTTATGCGAATGCTGGCTCTTGGAATCGCAATCTTATCTCTGGCGGCGGCGAGCGCCGCGCAATTGCAGGCATCGCCTCCGATCGCCGATCCCGCCGACGCTCGATTTCAGGGCGTGACCGAAGACTGGGCCACGCCCGCGTTGAGCGCCAGCCATCTGATGCCGGTTCGCCCGCTCAGGGCCTATCTCGACAACACACACCCTGAGTACACGGTGGAACTTCTCCAGTTGCAGTGGCGGTTTGGCGATCCACTCGACGTTTATGTTATGAAACCCACCGGAGTCAAAAATCCTGCGGTGATCTTGAATCTCTACGGTTATCCCACGGACACGGACCCGTACAAGAATGAAATTTTCCAAAAGGCCCTGACCAAGGACGGTTTTGCCGCGGTGTGCTTTGTTTCCGCGCTCACCGGACATCGCTATCATGACCGGCCGTTGAAGGAGTGGTTCCTCAGCGAACTTCAGGAAAGCCTAGGGACCTCGGCGCACGACGTGCAGATGGTGCTGGATTATCTGGCCACTCGCGGCGATCTCGACATGAACCGCGTGGGCATATTCGGGCAAGGGTCGGGAGCCACCATCGCCATTCTTGCTTCGGCGGCCGATCCGCGCATTAAGGTGCTGGATGTTTTGGATCCATGGGGCGATTGGCCAACCTGGATCGCGGCGTCTCCGTTTGTGCCAGCGGACGAACGAGCGGGCTACTTGAAACCGGAATTCTTGCAGAGAGCGGCGACACTGGAAACGCTGGAGTGGATGGCGAAGATACAGGCGAAGAAATTCCGCGTGCAGCAGTATGCCTTGGAAACCGACACGCCCAAGGCCGCCAAAGACAAGCTGCGAGCGGCAGTCCCGGCTGGCACAGCCGTCGTGCTCTACAAGACTTTGGCGGAGCTGACGGCGGCTTTCCCGCATAGCACGAATCTGGAATGGATGGAGCGCGAACTGCGGGCGCTTCCGGAACCGGCAACCGCCGCTCCTCAGCAGCATTAGACCGGCGATTGAGTTGGAGCTTCGCTCGGCATGACAGCTCGCGAAAGCTGTCGCGTGCGGCGTTCGAGTCCCGCTTTTACCTGCGGACCATTCAGGTTGAACCAACTCAGTTATCCCTATCGCGGGAATACACCGCGAAACTCCTGCGTGTCACCGCGCCGCCGTGGTGAAATGGATTATCTTTCATTTATGGCCAAGCGGATCAGCGTCGATCGCTGGATGTTCACTGTGACTACGATCCTGGTTTTTATCGGACTGGTCATGATCTTCAGCGCCTCGGCGGTGATGGCGAAGGAACGGTTCGGCTCGGCCTACGAATTTCTGCTGAAGCAATTGGTATGGGCCGTCGCGGGGCTCGCTGCAATGGTCGTAGCCATGAAGGTGGACTACAAACACCTGCAACATCCCTCGCTGGTTTTCTCGCTTCTGGGCGTTACGACAGTTCTGCTCATCTCCGTTTTTTTTCTCGACCGCGCCCACGGCACGCATCGCTGGATCCACATGGGCCCGGTTTCGTTGCAACCTTCGGAACTGGCCAAGCCCGCGCTCATCCTGTTTTTGGCCTGGTTCCTGGAAAACAAAACTAAATCCATGGTCATGAACGACTGGCGCAACACGCTGCTTCCGGCCGTCGCGCCCACTATACTTTTTCTCGGGCTGATCGTTCTCCAGCCCGACCTCGGCACCGCGATCGCTTGCGCGGGCATCACGGCTTGCATCCTGTTCGTCGCCGGCATCCGTCTGCGCTATTTTGGATACGCCTTCGCGGCCGCGCTGTTGCCGCTTTATTTCCTCATCTTTCACGTGGCCTACCGGAAAGACCGCATTCTCGCCTTCCTCAATCCCTACGCCGACCCGAAGGGCTTTGGGTTTCACATTATCCAATCGCTGATTGCGGTCTCGACCGGCGGAGTGACCGGGCTCGGTTTTATGGAAGGCAAGCAAAAATTGTTTTACCTTCCCGAGCCGCACACCGATTTTATTTTTGCCGTCACCGCCGAAGAACTGGGGTTGGTTGGAGCGCTCACCGTTGTCATCCTGTTTGCGATTTTCCTCTGGCGCGGGACGCGCGCCGCACTGCGTGCGCCGGACAACTTCAGCCGTTTCCTGGCCGTCGGAATCACCAGCATGATCGTGCTCCAGGCCTTCATCAACATCAGCGTCGTGCTCGGCCTGATGCCCACTAAGGGAATCCCGCTACCCTTCGTTTCCTACGGCGGCTCGTCGCTGTTCGCGACCCTGATGTGCGTCGGCGTACTGCTGAATATCACGAAGCAAGCGGAGTAGGCGTTCCCGGTGTTCCTTGGTTTCCTTGGACTTAACTCTTAACTTTGAGAGCCGTTTTTGTACCCCATGTTTACCACCCCCCTCCGCTCGGTATATTGGAATCAAAGACTTAGGAGGGAATTCCGCCAGGTCTTTGAGTTTAAAGGACTTACTCGTAAAGTCTTCCAAAATCAATAACTTAGCACTAAAACTTCACCTAAAATGGGTTTGGGGCAGTCTCGAGGGCCGTCTTGGATAACGGATCGACCTCGGAACTGCCCCAATTGGATTCGTGATTATTATGGTCGCGTCCGGCGGGGCTTAAGTCAAAGGAAATCGAACGCACGCGGTTTGTGATGAAAAAAGTCAAAGGACCCACCCAAGCAGAGCTAGGCCCGCCTCCCAGGTTGCCGCCCAAAAGTCGGGCGCGAACCCTGCGACGAGCTCAGGGCAGGCTCTGCCGCACCTTTGAACCGGACGAAAAAGTCTTTCACATTGACACGACTAGAGATGAGAGTAGAATCGGCTGTTCGTTTTTGGGCCAAATAAAGAGACTCCGGATTTCAATGCCATCGTGCGTGCGACAGTCGTGCCACGCAAGGCGACGGCAAACGTCACCATGCGTCGCCTGGATGTGGCTGACTCGCCAGGAGTACTTATGCAGCCATCTTCGAAAGACCCTCAAGAGAGGCGAAACAGCCTAGCCAACCATGGAATCGTCACCGCGGCTATTACGCTGTGCGGCGTTGTCGCGTGCATTTTTTGGATAATGCTGCTCTGCCCGTTGGCTCTGGGGCAGAGATCGGCCGACAGCCCGGCCACCGCTCCGCGACCGATCATCACACCACTGATCACGCAATCGGTCGATGAGTCGCAGCGCACTACGCTGAGCGGAAATACCTATCCGCTGGCGCGGCCAGAGTTCGAGGTGGGCACGGCCCCGGCAAGTTTGCCCATGGAGCGAATGTTGCTGGTGCTGAAGCGAAGTCCGCAGCAGGAGTTCGCCTTGCGCACGCTGCTCGACGATCAGCAGGACAAGAGCTCGCCCAACTACCACCAGTGGCTCACGCCCGAGGAAGTGGGCAAACAGTTTGGCCCGACCGACGCCGATATGCAGACGATCACCGCATGGCTCCAGGCGCACGGATTTCAGGTGGGTTCGACCAAGGGCCGCACGGTACTGGAGTTTTCGGGATCGGCGAGCCAGGTGCAGGAAGCTTTTCAAACCACGATCCACGAATACATGGTCAACGGCGAACAACATTGGGCCAACGACAGGGACCCTAGCATTCCGGCAGCGCTGGCCCCAGCGGTGGCGGGGATCGATTCGCTGCACAACTTTCCGCGAAAAGCCATGAATCGGTATGTGGGGCGGTACTCCGTAAAGACGCACCAACTCACATCGCCCGCCGAGCCTGCGTATACGCTGGGCTGCGGTAATGAAAGCGAGTGCTATTTTGTAACGCCCTACGATTTCGCCACGATCTACGATGTGCAAGCGCTTTGGACCGCCAGCATCGATGGAAGCGGAGAGACGATCGGGATCGTGGGACGAACGGATGTTTACGCACAGGATGCAACCAACTTCTGGCAGCTATTCGGGCTGACAACACCTGCGAACAAACTCAACATTATCTACAACGGGTATCCTCCGGAAGTTAACACCGACGAACCCGAGGCCGACATTGACATACAGTGGTCAGGAGCGGTTGCGCCACAAGCGACGATCGACTTTGTGACTTCGGAGTCAACTGAAACCACGGATGGAGTTGATCTCTCGGCCGCCTATATTGTCGAAAACAATCTGGCTCCGGTGATGAGCGAGAGTTACGGCGAATGTGAGCTGGGGCTGGGCACGGCCGGGAATCAGTTCTATTACACCCTCTGGGAACAGGCTGCGGCGCAGGGCATCAGTGTGTTTGTATCCTCGGGCGACAACGGTTCCGCGGGCTGCGACAATCCGGGCGGGCCAGCACGATATGGACTGAACGTCAACGGACTCGCTTCGACGCCGTTCAATGCCGCCGTCGGCGGAACGGACTTCAATCAATACAAGACGTGGTCGAATTACTGGAATTCGACCAACAACCCGACCACGGAAGAATCCGCCAAGAGCTACATTCCGGAAACTACCTGGAACGACTCCTGCACAAACGGCCTCTTCGTCACGCTGGGCTACGGTTCCACGGCCGAGCAGGCCTGCAACAACCCGCAGACGATCCAAGGTGGCTGGGTGAACTCGATCGGCGGCAGCGGCGGTCCGAGCAACTGTGCGGTCAACACACAAGGTGTGCTTGGCTCATGTACGCAAAGCTACCCCAAGCCCTCATGGCAGCGCGGGACGGGAGTGCCGGCAGACAACAAGCGCGATCTCCCCGACGTTTCCCTGT
>CAVPYG010000035.1:0-6590 GCA_963709835.1 uncultured Acidobacteriaceae bacterium | reverse complement strand
GTCCCTGCCCGTCTCACGACCGTATGACACCGAGGGGGAATCCCAATGTCAACCGCATGGACGTCTCGTTACGCGGCACGCACCAAACGCATCACCAGTTCCGCCATCCGCGACTTATTGAAGATCACCCAGCGCCCCGGCATGATCTCCTTTGCCGGAGGCCTGCCCGCTCCCGACGTCTTCCCCGTCCAACGCTTTGAGGAAGCTTGTCATAAGGTGCTGGCCGAGCAAGCGGCCCTGGCCTTGCAGTACGGAGCAACCGAGGGTTACACGCCGCTGCGCGAATTGCTGGCCAACAACATGGCGCGCTACGGCATCAAGGCCAAGGTCGAGAACGTCCTGATCACTTCCGGATCGCAGCAGGCCCTCGACCTGATTGGCAAGCTGTTTATCAATGCCGGAGACCGGGTGGTGGTCGAAGCTCCGACTTATCTCGGCGCACTCCAGGCTTTCAACATCTATGGCGCCGAGTATGTCTCCGTCCCCAGCGACGATAACGGCCTGTGCACCGACTTATTAGAACAGCCTTTGCGCTCCGGCCCCAAGTTCATGTACGTGCTGCCCAACTTCCAAAACCCCGCCGGAACCACCTTGTCGGCAAGCCGCCGCCACGATTTGATTCTCCTGGCCGACAAATACGGCATTCCGATTGTCGAAGACGATCCCTATGGCCAGTTGCGCTACGAAGGCGAACACCTTCCCTCCCTCGTCGTACTCGACCACGAGAACGTCCGCCGCGACAGTGGTTATTCCATCGGCAACGTGATTTACCTGAGTACATTCTCGAAGACGCTGGCTCCCGGGCTTCGCCTGGGTTGGATCGTCGCTCCGCCCGAAGTCATCAGCAAGCTGGCGCAACTGAAGCAGGGCACCGATTTGCACACTTCCACCTTCACTCAGTTCGTGGCCTACGAAGTCGCCTGCGATGGCTTCCTCGACAAGCACGTAAAGCTGATTCGCCAGGTTTATCGCGAACGCCGCGACGTTATGCTACAGGCCTTGCAGGAGTTTTTCCCTCCCGCGGTCACCTGGACTCATCCTCAGGGTGGGCTGTTTCTCTGGGTCTCGTTGCCCGAAGGTGTGGACATCCAGGCGCTCCTCAAATCCGCGATCGAACAGAACGTGGCGTTCGTGCCCGGTGATTCCTTCTATGCCCCTTCCCGCGAGCCTCATAATAACGTCCTGCAAAATAACGACGCCAGCGAAGGCAGCCGCCACATGCGCCTCAATTTTTCCAACGCCGCTCCCGAGCAAATCCGCGAAGGCATCCGCCGCTTGTCCGAAGCTGTGAAAACCCATCTGAAAGCAGCGAAGTCGCGATCGGAGCAGCCGCTCGAAGTGTAGCGTTCGTTTGGAGACGGGGCTCCGCCCCGTCCAAGCTCGTGTAGGAATCTCACTCACTGCAAAGCGCGCGAAGCGTGTAACACCCGGCTTTGGCAAGCAACCAGCTCTCAGGTAACATCAACTGGTGCTACTCGTCGTCTTCGGTGCCGGCGCATCCTTCGATTCTGATCCAGACCACCCTCCTGCGTATAATAATCCCAACATACGGGCGGACAGACTACCTCCACTCGAGTACGACCGTCCGCCGCTCGCAAATCGCCTCTTTGACAACAGGCCTCAGTTCTTGAGCGCGATGGAGTCGTTCCCGTACTGCCAGCCACTAATACCTCTGCTGCGGAAGCCGGGCGTTGCGGTAGAACAGGAATTAGCAAAGATTCAGGCAGAGGCCGACGGCTATCCCGAGCGACACCGACAGCTAGCAGCGATTCGCTACTACATTCGCCGGGCACTATGGGAGTGCCAAAATCGTTGGCAACAAGTCCATCACGGAATTACGAATTACCTGACGCTGCTGGATGAGATTGAACGCTGGCGCCTTGAGAAAAAGGAGTATGTCTGCTTCGTCACCTTCAACTATGACTTGATGCTTGAAGAGGCGATGGGCCGGGTTCTGCGCCTAGAAATCCGAGACATGGACAGTTATCACAAATGGGAAAACTACTCACTCTTCAAGTTGCACGGTTCGGTCAACTGGGGTCGCGTGGTTGAGGGCCTCAGCAGTGAAGGCGGTTCCCCTGTCCGCTTCTACCAACACCTCATAGACACAGTCAACCCGACCAACCCCTCCGTCACTCAAAGATACATGCGGTGCGACAAAGATATGCGTCCCGAGCCGGACACCGGTGTGGTGTTGTTTCCAGCCCTTTCCATCCCGGTCGAGAAGAAAGACGAGTTCTCGTGTCCTCGTGCACACGTCAAGGCCCTGAAGGAAATGCTGCCGGAGGTCACTAAGATGATTACAATCGGGTGGCGAGCAACGGAAGAAGAGTTCCTGAAGATGTTGCAAGCCAGCAGGTCAGTGGTGATCGCCGGTATTCGCCAGCCGCTGGAGCTCCTAGTTGTCACGGGGAGTAGGGAAGGGACCGAGCAGACAGTTAAAAACCTTGCCCCGTATGGAGTGAACCAGGGCGTTTATCAGAACCCGGATAGGGCGCGAGTCACCACCGGATTCACAGGATTAATAAACAATTTGGAAACGTTGGGGGCATTCCTGCGCACGGGCCTTTACTAATCGGGCGCCCACCCATCGCGCACTCCGCGATGGGTGGGATTCCACATTCGTCTCCCGTCCATCCCCCACCCTTTTCGCAAAATGCGCGGATAAGGATGGAGCACCGGACAAAAGTTTCGGGATATCGGGCAATTTCGGCAGTGTTGGCACAGATCGCATGCCGATACAGGGCCCTCCAAATGAAAATCATTTCACAATGTCGCAAACAGCCGGGATGGGTGTAAGATCGGCATCGTTTTTGAAATCAAAAAGAGAATTCCGGCTTACTGCGTTAAGCCCAACTAGCCAGCGCTAGGAGGCGATTATGGCGGAATGCGGTTTTTGCTCAGGAAAAGGAAAGGTCACCTGTACTGGATGTGGAGGACGGGGAAGCATAATACATGTCAAAGGTATTAGCCCTTGCATAGTCTGCGGCGGGACAGGCATGATGCGGTGCGACGCTTGCGGCGGCACCGGGCAGAGTGGTCCTGGTAATGATCCCGGCCGTAATGATATTTGGCAGAAAATCAAGTGCCCAAACTGTGGAACGATGATTACCCGTTTTGCTCCGGGAATCCTAGGTTCATTTTTATCGAGTCTCGTACCGGTTAATTGCAAGAAATGCGGCCACACCTGGAAGGCCTAGACAACTAGGAATGGAACGCATGCCTTCATGGGAGTAAGGGCGACACTTGGTTTCGTATCGACCTGGCAAGAATCTTTGTGTTCACTTTCGCCGTGCGCCCCGCTCCTCGCGCACTCTGCGATCAGTGTGATTCCACCGCACCCGCCCGCTGAAAGGAATTCATCACAACCGCGGTGCGATGGCTATTACTGCGCTGCCCGCGCAGCCGCTTCCGATTGAGCCACGACCACTCGATTCCGTCCACTCCTTTTTGCGCCGTAGAGCGCCTGGTCGGCGGCGGCCACCAATTCTTCAGGAGAACAATGCCATTCCAGCGTTGCCGTCGCGACGCCCACGCTGACCGTCAGGAACGGAGCCACCGGCGATGCCGCATGCGGCAATTCTAGAGCGGCGATGGCCAACGGCACCGATTGTGCAAATTGCGCTGCCCCGTCGGCCCCTGTTTCCGGAAGAATCACGGCGAACTCCTCGCCGCCATAGCGCGCCGCGACGTCCAGCTGGCGCTTGGCCAGGCGGGCCAGTTCCGACCCCACCGACCGCAGGTACTCGTCGCCGCGCTGGTGTCCCTGGGAATCGTTCAACGCTTTGAAGTGATCGATATCGATCATCAGCAGCGAGACTGCCGAACCCGTTCTCTTCAGCCGGGCGCATTCCATCTTCAGTGTTTGGTCAAACACCCGCCGGTTGGCCAGCCCGGTCAGGGCATCGACCGATGACAGCCGCAACAATTCCTCATTGACCCGCCGCAGGTCCGCTGTTTTCTCGGCCACGATCTGCTGTAACTCCAGCTCCCGTCGTCGCGCCGCCAGCATCCGCAACTGAAGCAGGCCCAAAACCAACGACACAGGGATTAATCCGCAAGCGCCGATAAACCACCACGTCCGATACCACGGAGCCAGGATTTCAAAGCGAAACTCGGCCCCGTGACCGCTCCACACGCCATCGCTGTCTCGGGCTTCTATCTCCAGCCGGTACGCTCCGGGGGCCAGCTGGGCAAACCGCAGTTCTCTTTGGGCCGTCTCCGTCCAGTTGGGGTTCGCGCCCTCCAACCGGTAGCGAAACACAACCCCGTTTTCTCGTGGAGCATTGGGTGCGGCATATCTCGCCACGAGAGAGTTGGAATGACTGCCGAAGGAAGGGTCGCGCTGCCCGGAAACATCCTCCCGCCCCATGACCAGCTTCGTGAACACGGCCTCGGGCGGCATTTCCGGCGCGCCCGGCGGACGCGGCTTGAATCGCGACAGCCCGCCGCTCGTTCCGATCCAGACTGTGCCATCGGCCTCCGCCGCGAACCCGTTCAGGTTGCAGTCGTCCCACGCCAAACCGTCCCTGGTATCGTAGTGGCTCCAGCGCGAACCATCCCACGTGTCCACGCCGCGCTCGGTCCCCGCCCACAGCTTTCCCGAGGCATCGAATTCCAGAAAATACACCAGCCCGTCGCTGCCCGGTCTCTGCACGCCTTTCTCGATCGCAATGCCGCCCTGCCGTAGACGGATGCGGTCGATGCCGCCTCCGTAGCGATAACCGACCCACAGCGTGCCATCCGCGCCAGCGCCCAGCGAAAGTACTTCCTGATTGCTCAGGCCGTCGGCGTGCGTCCAATTCTTCCAGCGCCCGCCGGAGTAGCCGAAAAGCCCGCCCGCTCCTCCAGCCCAGATCGTGTCATCCGCTCCCTGGGCAATCGCCCAAATGCGTGTGGCCGGCAATTCGGCGATGCGCGAAAAAACCTTATACGGGGGCGTCGCCAAGAACAGCCCCGCGTCCGTCGCGGCCCACAGCCTGTGCTCGCGATCGAAGCGCAAGGTGTAGGCGGCCATCCCCAGTAGACCTTGCTCCCGGCCAAACCACTCCACCTTTCCCGTTCGCGCATCCATGCGGGCGGCGCCGCGCGTTTCCGTGCCGACCCACAAGTCGCCGCCTGGAGCCATCTGCACGCTGTGCACCGGGAAACCATCCAGCCCTGCGACTGTCTTCCACGACATGCCGAACTGCCGGCGCGTACCGCGCAACAGACCTCCTTCCGTGGCGACCCAGAGCGAGCCATCGGTCCACGGCAGGATCTCGTACACAATATCGCTGGCCAGTCCGCTGGCCGATGAGTAGCTCTCCCACTCGCGGTAGCCTCGCCACTCGGCGAGTCCGCGCCCCGCCTGCCCAATCCATAATGAGTGCTGCCGGTCCTCGAAGGCGGCGTAAACTACTCCGCGAAGGCCGACCGAGCGGTCGATCTTCTGCCAGCCCTTCTCGTCCCGGATCAGCAACCCATCGGGCGACGGAATCAGAATCCTCCCCTCGGCATCGGTGGCGACATTTCCCATCGCGGTGCCGGGAATTGACGCGTCTGGACTTCGGAAGATGGTTTGCCCGGCCGGCAACATGAACACCCCCGCATTCCTCGCTCGCGCCCACAGATTGCCGCCGCGGTCTTTCCGGATCGCCATCCAGGCGCGATCCGGAAGTCCGCTGTCTCGCCCGAAGACGGTTGTCCTATCCCCTTCCCTGCGGCACAGTTCTGTTCCGCATCCGTACCACAGCATGTCGCCATCGACCAGAATGCCGTAAGCGCCTGGTCCGGACGTTCCCGGTGATCGAGGAAACTTCCGCGCCGCGAACCCATCTTTCCCAGGCTCGGAATAGAGCTCCACCAGGCCGGAGTCCGTGCCCAGAAACGTGTGCCCTTTCCCATCTGACTGGATTCCTTGTGCCCAGCTGACCGTCTTGAAGCCGACCGCCAGCTTCTGGAAGCGATTGCCGAACAGTTGGTAGAGCCCGAAATCCCCTCCCACCAAAAGCGATCCATCGGGAGCTTCACCGAGCGCCGCTCCCGATGTGGGCGGAATCCCCTGCTCCGGCCCAAATGCCTCGAAGCGTTCTCCGTCGTAGCGGTAGATACCGTTTTCCGTGCTCAGCCAAATGAAACCGACGCGGTCCTGGTAGATTTGCCTGACCGCCAGGTTGTTGAGGCCTTCTGTGACTCCGAAGTTGCGGAAATTGTATTCCTGAGCGCACAAGACCCCGGAGGTCAGCACGAGGAAAGCGAATAGGCGCTCTAGCGTGAAGCTTCTTCTCTGGCTGTAAGCCGACCTGCCACTTTTCGCAAACGACGCTATAAAACCAATCATGAAACCTTCTGGCGATTCCAATTTGCGATTCGGAGTTCCAGCTCAAAAGGAGCACTGGATTCCAGATGCCAGGAATCAAGGCGGCCGAACATATGCTTCAGGGCACACCCCGCCTGGTGCTCGTTCGTTAAAGGCATGATTACCCGAAGACCCTCTATCAATAATGGTGGTGCAGTTTCCGAAAGATACTATCTTCATCGTCACATCTTCCGGCTGGATCGATGTGGTGACAGGTACTTTAGTGCTCATGTGTTGGCTGGACAGTAGT
>CAVPYG010000034.1:0-4819 GCA_963709835.1 uncultured Acidobacteriaceae bacterium | reverse complement strand
TCACCTCAGAATTTCATTTTTTACGGTCATGATTTCGACCTTGGTGCTGCTGCTCGTCGGCGTACTGAGCGCGCTGATTCCCGCCTCCCGGGCCGCGAACCTCGATCCCGTCGAAGCGTTGCGCTACGAGTAGTCTTCAGCGATTGTCGGGCCGATAACATCGAGGTTATAACCTCGTAGCTCGTAGCACGTAGCTCGCAGCCTATCTTTCGCATTGACGCCGGGAGTCTTGACACGGTACCTTGGCGGCGTTGGTGTGAGGTGATCCATGCCCGTTTCCGCAGTTGATTGCGTACAGCCCGCGCTGCAACATGCGCGTGAACAACTCTTCACTCGTTTCCGCTTCGGGCAATGGTCCCGCCTGGCGCTGGTTGGAATTCTGGCGGCTGAATTGCGCAGCGGAGGATGCAACTTCAATCCCGGTCAATTTGCCGCGCCCTCGCAAAATAGTGGAAACAAATTTCCATTTCCAGCGATGCCGCATGGCTTGCCTTCCTTTAATCACGGACACATTTCTCCTCACCTCGGCCAAATCCTCGGATTGATTGCGGTCGCAATCTTCGCCGTATTCGTATTGATGTTCGTTTTTCTGTACATCAACAGCGTCTTCCGCTTCATCCTCTTCGATTCGGTGCTGCGGCGGGAATGTTCGATTAGCGAGGGATGGCGAAAATATCATCGGGCCGGCGGCCGATTTTTTCTGTGGCAGCTTGTGTTCATGATTTCGACGTGGATGTGTCTGGCGCTCCTCGTGGGCCTGCCTTTGGCCATCGCTTTCGCCTCAGGCTGGATGACGGATCTCCGCGAACACATCGGGCGGATGATTGTGGGCATAATTCTGCTAGTGGGCCTGTTCCTCGTCTTTGCACTGACTGCGGCTGTGATTCAGGTGCTGGCGAGAGATTTTCTGGTGCCGATTATGGCCCTCGAAGACCTCGGCTTCGCCGACGGCTGGCACCGATTGCTCGGGATGATCCGGCCCGAGAAGGGACGATTCGCCGTTTACCTGTTGCTCAAGCTGGTGCTTTCCATTGCCGCGGCCATCCTGTTTGGGATTATTGCGATCATCCCGGCGCTGTTCGTCGTGGTCCCTGGCGTGGTTGCCGTCCTCGTGGGCAAGGCCGCGGGGCTGGGGTGGAACGTCACGACCATCAGCCTGGCGATCATCTTCGGAGCCTTGCTGTTGCTCCTGATGATCTATCTGATCGCGCTAGTCTGCGTGCCGGCCACCGTTTTCTTCCCGGCGTACTCCATGTACTTTTTTGCCGCTCGATATCCGAATCTGAACGCGCTGCTCCATCCCGCGCCTTCAACTCCGGAATTGCCTCCCGTCCTGGAGTCTCCGCCGCCAGCCCAGCCTATCGGCTAGGTAAAGTGCCCCAGGTTCGCGCCCGTTTTTTGGCGCTAACCGGGAAGCACAAACCGGTTAAGCCGTCAAATTCAGCAACTACCCAGCATCCGGGTTTTCCTGACGGCTGATGCCTCACGGCTGACGGCCCACCGGCGCTTCCGCTGACGCCGGGCCGACCTCACTCTCGAACACAAAACGGTCGCTGAGCAGGAAGTTCACCAGCGAGCAAACCGTAATCGCGATGAGATTCGCGGCCATGTAGTTCAGCTGGAACTCGCCGGCCAGCAACCGCATCAGCGCCAGGTTCCCGGCAATCGAAACCGCTCCGTTCGTGGCGTTGAACTTCGCCAACCTCAATAACGAATGGAACGGTCGCGTGGCCGCCCGGTCTGCCCAGGTGAAGCGCTCGTGCCATAAGAAGTTGTGGATGACCGCAACTTCGACCGCCAGCCCCGTGGCCGCCAGATAATCCAGTTTCAGCAAAGAACGGAAAACCGCCAGTGCCGCCAGTTGCACGCCGATGCCAATTCCACCAACGAAATTGAACTTCATCCATCGCCACACGCCCCGCTCAGCAAGCTTTTCCTGAGAGCTGACAGCTGACGGCTGAGAGCTGCTTTTCTGAGAACTGAGAACTGGGAACTGAGAACTCTTCACAAAATTCTCTCTTCCCTATAAAGCCGGACCGTGTTCTTGAGCGTGACAACCGCCAGCATCAGCAGCATCCCGGCCAATCCAATCGCGCCTCCAATATCGAACAGCCGGTAGCGCCCGTGAATCACCCACGCCCAACGGAACAGCGCCAGGTTGCCCACCGCCAGCAGAACCCTCAACTCGGTCGGCCCGAAGCGCCACATCGAAAGGTGAAATTCTCCCAGCGTATAGGTCGCCAGATACGACTGTATGGAAAGCAACAGAAACGCAACCAGCAACCCAATCGCAATCGCCGGATGCATATATCCCGAAAGCGCCAACCCGCCCATCATCGCCACCGCGCCGATGGAATCGATGATGTGGTCCACATAGAACCCGTAACGCGGTCGCTGCCGCTGCCGCACGCGCGCCAGGGTTCCGTCGAGACTGTCGCCAAACCAGTTCAGCGCCAGACACACAATGGCCGCCAGCAACATGCGGCGTTCATGGACGGCAAGCGCATAGCAAACGCCGGTAGCGATCTGGGCGGCAAAGCCGACGACGGTCAGATGGTCGGAGTTGACCCACGCCGGCATGCGCTCAGCCATCCAGACGAGCGTACGTTTCTCGGCGGCAGCGAGAATACTTCCGTGGACGCGCGTCGCCTGCCGGAAATCGGCGCGCCGCGCCTCGGCCAAAATCTTGGGATTGATTTGCTCCGCAAAGTCTGCCAGTGAAGCAGCCATAATCGCCTCCTTACTGGCGGCACTATGCGGCACAAGCCGCAGGATGACAATGCACCGCGGGTAAAATGAAGATCAACCGGAAAGTCTCTAGCTTTCAAATACTTAACGGACGATCTCTGCTGAACTCCCAATCCGATTCCCAACCTGACAACTATGACCAGTGATGATGGCGGTTTCCCCTCTGGTTTGGGTGCGAATCACTTTGCCATGCTCGTCCACCGCAAGAAAAACCGACTAATTCTGGGTACCCCCCTACCCCCCCCTTTTTGTCATACCATTAGAATCATTGGTTTAGCGGTATGTTTTTGCAAATACCTCATCAATAAGGACTTATATGACGATTATTCCCTTGACACAGAACTGCGTTTAGGGGATAATAATGGCAGTTAAGGAAAGCTGCTATGAACCTGATAGACCTTCAAAAGACCTTCAAGACTGACGATGATGCGCTCGAATATCTAGCCCAATTACGCTGGCCCGATGGCGTTCGCTGCGTCACTTGCGGCACCGACAAGGTCAAGCTGTACACGTCACCCACGAAGAAACAGCCGAACCGCAAGGTTTACCAGTGCCAAGAGCCGACGTGCAAACAGCAGTTCACGACGACCGCTGGCACGATCTTTCACGACACTCATCTCCCGCTTACGAAGTGGTTTGCTGCGCTCGCGCTCATCGCCGATGCGAAAAAGGGAATCTCTGCGAAACAGCTACAGCGTCATCTCGGCACTTCGTACAAGGCCGCGTGGTACTTGGCGCACCGCATCCGCAAGGCGATGGAAGAGACAGATAAGACTCCACTGACCGGCATTGTCGAAATGGATGAGACGTACATCGGGGGAAAAACGATCCGGCGCAAAAACCGTGGCAAGAGCAGGTATGAGTCCAAGGATGCTGTGTTTGGTTTAGTCGAACGCGGGGGCCGTCTGCGTTTCCGTTATCTCGGCAAGGGCAGCGCCACGTCCAAGAAGATCGGGCCAATCGTGCGCGAGAATGTGTCACGCGATGTACAGCGCGTTATCACCGATGAATCCTCAATCTATCCGTTCGCCTTCGATGGCTACTGCGCCAGCAAGCACGAAACCATCGCGCACAAATACGAGTACGTGCGCGGTGATGTTCATACGAACACGATTGAGAGCGCATTTTCACTGCTCAAACGCGGGATCATGGGATCATTTCACAGCATCTCAATAAAGCACTTGAGCCGCTACTTGTCAGAGTTTGAATACAGATTCAATCGCAGGGAAGAGCCAGACAGATTTGAAGAAACGCTAGCTCGGATGACTCGCGTGAAGCCGATGCCATTTGCTACTTTGACGGCTGAGGAGCCGGTATCACCTTCCCAAGTTTAGTGCTTCGGCTGCTCTTTATCGTTGACTTGGGAGCGGGCTTCGCGTGCAACAGTCGGGTCAGAAGTGCGTCAAACTTTTCTTTGTCTACTTTTGCCATACCCCATTTTACAACAATCAAAGGGGACGTAAAAGAATTGCTGCAACGGGTCGAGCGGAGTAGTATTTGGTAACAAGAAAACCCACCTGCAAGTGGGTTCCTTGTGTTTCTGAATTTTCGCGTCGGGCAACGCTAAAAACAGCGTAGCACTGGAGTGTGTCCGATGCAATCCCCTATTTTGACGAGACGATTCATGCCGGATAATCATCTGAATTTTGTCTACAAGTTGGAAGGGGACGTAAACGAAGTCGATGTATTCAAGTTGGCACCTACGCTCCTTGCGCTAGGTGAACTGATTCAGGAAAGTAATCGTGAATTATATCCAGAGGGCAAAGAAATTGGGGTCAATGTAAAACCCTTTCACGAAGGATCATTCATCGTTGATCTATCAATGTTTCACCAATCAAACTTCCAGCAGTTGCTGGAATTTTTTACTCCTCACTCTCTGGAACAGCTTAAAACACTTTTGGAAGTCATCGGCTTAATTAGTGGAGGTGCTGCGGGTACAACTATAGGGGCCGTGAAAGTAATGAAATATCTGCGTGGGAAACCTAAAACGGTCGAGGAAATTAAACCAGGGGAATTCAGAATGAGCGTGGACGATAGGAGTATTACAGTCGATCAATCGACGAAAATTGTA
>CAVPYG010000033.1:0-16081 GCA_963709835.1 uncultured Acidobacteriaceae bacterium | reverse complement strand
ACCATTGTGTGCGCACCGTCTCCACGATTGCAAAACCACCAAAAGGGTCATCGTCGCGCTCGCTGGCCTCCCCCCGCTCTCCATGCGCCACAAGCATCTGGGGACTGGCTGAGGCTTCCTCGAATTTCTCCAGGCCAGCCCTCATCACCACCACCGCTTGTTTGGGGTTTTTGTCGCCCTCGTGTACCGCGTCCGGAATGCGCGCCTGTGGCAGATCGCGACCGTGGGCGGCCATGTTCCCCGACGCTTCGCTTCATCGAGGCCTACGGATTGTGGCGTCTCGTCCCTGGGCCGAGCTCGGCTCGCGTTCGTCTCCGGCGCCGACTACATCCCCTTCGAGGCTGCTGATCTGTGCCGCTATCTCAGTCCTTCAGTCTGGTCATCGCGCCCAAACTTCTGCATTGTGTCTACACGTGGATGCTGCGCTGGAAGCGGCAAAGAAACGCAGCGCCCCGCACGGCCGAGTCCGAATAATTCGCGCCCGGATCGCGCGTCTGGAAATATCTCCGTGAAGGGACGGGGCCAACCCCTATGTGCTCAATAGCGCGCGACCGCCAGCTGGAGCCTCTAATGTGTTCCGCTCACGGGGCGCGGCGGCGCGTTCTTCACGTATTTGTCGAACCAGCGAAGCATCTCGTAAACCAGCTGTTCGTTCGACTCCATGGCTGTATACCAATGCGGCTCGTGCGGGAGCATCACCAGGCGCGCGGTGCCGCCATTGCCTCGAATTGCTTCGTAGAGCTTGGTGGCTTGCAGTGGCGTGGTGCCGGGATTCGCATCTTCCGCGCCGTGCATGATGAGAAGCGGCGTCTTCAATTTGTCGGCGAAGAAAAATGGCGAGACTTTCAGTAGACATCCGGCGCCTCCCAAACCGATCGCCGCTCGTTCTGGAAGCCGAAAGGCGTGAGCGTCTTGTTATAGGAGCCGCTGGTGGCGACGCCGGCCCGGAACAAGTCGGAATGAGCCACCAGATTTGCGGTCATTAAAGCGCCGTGGCTGTGTCCGGTGACTCCGATGCGGTCGGGGTCGGCAACGCCCAAGCCGCACCGCCTCATCGACGGCGGCCTTCGCATCGGCGACGAGTTGTTCCAGATAGGTGTCGTACGCTTTCTTCGGATCACCAACGATGGGGAACGAAGCGTTGTCGATGATCGCGTAGCCGGCCGAGGAGCAACAGCCTGTATTGCCGCAGCCGCGTGAAGGTTTCCTGCGAGCCTGCAACCTGGCCGGCCTTCGAAGCGTCGGCGTAGTCGAGAGGATAGGCATAAAGAATGGTGGGGACGCGCGTGCCCTCCTGATAGCCAGGCGGCGTATAGAGCGTGAACGACAAGTCCAGGCCGTCGGCGCGCTTGTACTTGACCAGGCGCTTCTTGATCGCGCGCACCTCCGGCGTGGGATCGGGAATGTGCGTGATGGCGACGCTGGTTGAAGCAAAGGCCGCTTCCCCGGCGGGCGCGTCGCACGGATTTTCCCAGCGTTCGCGTAAACGCATTCGGCGGGTCGGTCGGCGATTGATGCCAGGTGAGAAAGGTCCGTGTGTCCGGCCCGGTGAAGGAAAGAAATCGCTCGTAGGAAGTCTTATCGCTGCGAAACAGGCGTTCGGATTTCAGCGTTTTGAGATCGAGCCGATCGAGGAACGGCCGATCCCCGTCGGGCGAAGAGCCGGCTCCTGAAAGATAGATCGAATCGCCGTCCTGGCGAACCACCCGGACGCCGTTCGCGAGCTGGCGTGTCACCGGATAGCCGGGGTCCGCATACTTCTCGTCGGTGGAGAGATCCCAAAGCAAGCGAGGCTTCGGTTGCTGGATCATCGACATCGATGATGAAGGTCCGTCTCCAGTGCCGGTTGTCGATCGTACTCGTTCAGAAGAGCGACGCTCGGTTGTTCGCCCCAGGCGAAGCCGGCATAACGCTGCTCGGTGCGCGTGATTTCGACGGCGGGTGAGTTGAACGGCGCCTTCGCAAGCATGATCTTGTCGCGAGCCGGAACCTTCACATTCCAGTCGCCGCCATCCAGCGCTTCTGCCCAGACCAGCGTCGCCGGCTCGGTGGCACGCCAGGAAAATTCGCGCGGACCTAGCGGAACGCCATGGATGGGAACGCGATCCGCCAGTGGAAGCGACGCGATGGTGTGAACGAGAACGTGGGAGCGCTCGGATACGTCCCAAACTTCGACTTCCTTGCGGGAAGCGATCGTAAGTGGTGACGTACGAGTAGGGCTTGTGGATCGCGGCGACGAGGATGTGCTGGCCATCGGGCGCGGGATCGAGCGATTCGTAATTTCCCGGCTTTCCCATGGGCGTGATCGCTGCCGGTGGCCGCATCGACCAAGGCGAGTTGCGAGGCGGCGAAGTAATCGAAAAGATCCTCGTCGTGCTTGTTGCCGAGCGTGTCGCGGTTTTCGTAGGTGCTGCTCTGTCCTTTTTCGCCTTCGGTCTCCTGGATGCTCGGACCAGTCGGCACGATTGGTTCGGGCGGCGGCGCGCCCATCCCCTTGGGCACCAGCTTGACCAAAAGCGTTTTCTGGTCCGGCATCCATTGCATCTCGTCGTCGAACATCGGGTTGAGACGGGCTCCGGGCACTTGATGTACTTCGCCGGTCGAACTCTGGATCGGCAACGCCGCGAGCGGCGAAGTACATCGAGTACCCGGAGCCCGTCTCAACCCGATGTTCGACGACGAGATGCAGTGGATGCCTGACCAGAAAACGCTTCTGGTCAAGCTCGTGCCCAAGGGGATGGGCGCGCCGCCGCCCACACCAATCGTGCCGATTGGCCCGAGCATCCAGGAGACCGAAGGCCAAGCAGGACAAAGCAGCACCTACGAAAACCGCGACACGCTCGGCAGCAAGCACGACGAAGATCTCTTCGATTACTTCGCGGCCTCGCAACTCGCCTTGATCAATGCGGCCACGGCGGCGATCACGCCGATTGGAAAGCCGGGAAATTACGAATCGCTCGATCCCGCGCCGGATGGCCAGCACATCCTCGTCACCTCGATCCACAAGCCCTACTCGTATGTCACCACTTACGACCGCTTTCCCAAGGAAGTCGAAGTTTGGGATGTATCCGAGCGCTCCCACGTTCTCGCGCATACCATCGCGTCGCTTCCACTGGCGGATCGCGTTCCCATCCATGGCGTTCCGCTAGGTCCGCGCGATTTTTCCTGGCGTGCCACCGATCCGGCGACGCTGGTTTGGGCAGAATCGCTCGATGGCGGCGACTGGAACGTCAATGTTCCCGCTCGTGACAAGGTCCTGTTGGCGAAGGCGCCTTTTAATTCACCCGCTACGGAAATCACACGTACCGAGCAGCGTTATGCCGGTCTCGCCTGGAGCGAACAACCGAGCGTCGCCCTCCTGACCGAGTACGATAACAACCGGCACTGGAGAAAGGCCTTTCTGGTGGACATCGACGATCAGCAATCCAAGCCTCGCTTGCTTTGGGATCTCTCCAGCGACGAGAAGTATGCGAACCCAGGCTCGCCGGTGAGACGACAACTCGCGAACGGCGTCCGGGTCGTTCGCCAGGACGGCGAGTCCATCTACCTTGCAGGCGCCGGCTCTTCGCCCGACGGCGATCGTCCGTTCCTCGATCGGCTCAATCTCACCACCCTGAAATCGGAACGCCTGTTTCGCAGCGATAAAACTTCGTACGAGCGATTTCTTTCATTTATCGGGACAGACACACGCACCTTCCTCACCTGGCATCAATCGCCCACCGACCCGCCGAACGCGTTTACGCGAACGCTGGGAAAATCCGTGGACGCGCCCGCCGGAGAGGCCGCCTTTGCTTCCACCAGCGCCGCCATCACTCACATTCCCGATCCCACGCCGGTGGTGCGGCAAATCAAGAAGCGGTTGGTCAAATACAAGCGCGCTGACGGCCTCGACTTGTCGTTCACGCTCTACACGCCCCCCGGCTATCAGGAGGGCACACGCGTTCCCGCCATTCTGTATGCATATCCTCTCGACTACGCCGACGCTTCGACGGCCGGGCAGGTTTCCGGCTCTCAGGAAACCTTCACGCAGCTGTATAAATACAGGCTGTTGCTGCTCGGAGGTTACGCGATTATCGACAACGCCTCGTTCCCCATCATCGGCGATCCGAAAAAAGCCTACGACACGTATCTGGAACAACTGGTCGCCGATGCGAAGGCCGCCGTCGATGAGGCTGTGCGCCTGGGCGTGGCCGACCCCGACCGCATCGGCGTCACCGGACACAGCCACGGTGCTTTAATGACCGCAAACCTGGTGGCTCATTCCGACTTGTTCCGGGCCGGTGTCGCCACCAGCGGCTCTTACAACAAGACGCTCACGCCTTTCGGCTTCCAGAACGAGCGGCGATCGGTATGGGAGGCAACGGATGTCTATCTGAAAGTCTCTCCATTTTTCGTCGCCGACAAAATCAAGACGCCGCTCCTCATCATGCACGGCGCGGAAGACGCGAATCCCGGCACCACGCCAATCCAAGCCAGCAAGCTCTACGAAGCGATTCGAGGCAACGGCGGTACCGCCCGCCTGGTGCTGCTCCCGCACGAGCCGCACTGGTATACGGCCATGGAGTCGAACGAACAGCTGGTTTACGAAATGCTTCGCTGGTTTGACAAATACGTGAAGAATGCGCCGCCGCGCCCCGCGACCGGATCCCATTAGAGGCTCCAGCTGGCGGTCGCGCGCTATTGACGCATACGGGGTTAGCACCGTCCCTTCACGGGAGATATTTCCAGACGCGCGATAATCCACGCACGCGAATTATTCGGATTCGGCAGGATGTTGCGGGGCACAGCGTTTCTTTGCCGCTTCCAGGCGCAGCATCAGCATGTAGAGCACGATCAGAAGGTTGACGGCGATAACCAGGACTCGAAACCAGGTTGGATGGCGCCACAGATCGGCGGCCTCGAAGGGGATGTAGATGGCGCCGGAGACAAACGCGAGCCACTCGGCCCAGGGACGGATACGCCACAATCCGTAGGCCTCGATGAAGCGAAGGGTCACGTAGATGGCCGCCACGGTCGCGATCTGCCACAGGCGCACATCCCGGACGCGGTACACGAGGGCGACAAAAACCCCAAACAAGCGGTGGTGGTGATGAGGGCTGACGTGGAGAAAATCGAGGAAGCTCTCAGCCAGTCCCCAGATATCTTTGTGGCGCATGGAGAGCAGGCCGAGGCCAGCGAGCGCGACGATGACCCCTTTGGTGAGTTCAATGGTGGCGACGGTGCGCACGCCTTTGATGTGCCCGGGATCGTGGATTCTGGGATGCATGGGAGAAAATTGATTTCCTTTATCGAGCGCCTGACCGCAGATCATTGTAAAGCGCAGGCACTCAAGGGGCATTCGACTTTCGACGACTCACGGTATCGCTAAAGCAATACCCTGATACGAAGCTTCCGATACGGAGCTTTCCAACTTTCAAGCCTCGCGGCGAACGCTGGCTCGCAATTCTTCGACTATCTCCTGGGCGGCTTGGCGGGCGGCTTCGCCCTGGGTAACGTCGAACGAGATGGCGCCGACGCGGGAATGGCCTCCTCCGCCATAACGCTCGCAGACCCTGGCCAGGTTGACGATGGGCTCGCGCTTCGACCACGGGTTCGAACCGACGGAAACTTTCACCCGGAACGAACTTTTGCTCAGGCCGACGCTGTAGACCGAATCGGGGTGGAGATAGTAGGGAATGAACTTATTGTAGCCTTCGAGGTCGAGGTCGGTGATGTCGAAGAAGATGGTGCCTTCTTTTTCCTGGGTACGCTGGCGCAAGATGCCGATGGAACGCTGATGGCGTTCGATGAGCGGCGGCAAAACGTTCGCGACGAAGGGCTCTTCTAAAATCTTGGCGAGCGGATGGTAGGCAAGCAGCGGGATCAGCTTCTTGACGAAGTCGGGCTCGCTGGCAGCTTCGATAGCCATGGTCAGCTTCATGGCGGGAGCTTTCATTTCCACCGCCGATTTGGCGTCTTGGTACATGGCGCCGTCCACGATGTCGGTCCAGTGGACGAGTTCGGCGACCGGGCGGGGATCGAAGCCAAAGCGTTGTTCCGCAATCATGGCGATGAAACTGGTGCAGGACTTAAAGACCGGATCGTAGAACTTCTGGTTGCTTTGCTCGCGCTCGAAGTGGGCGGCGTCGGCCGGCGAAAGAAACGCGCTCTGGTGATGATCGAACCACCAGGTGACCTTGGGCGAGCTGCAATATTTGAAATCGACGATGGCATTTTCGTCGCCGTCGAACTGGTCCTCGTCAAAAAGAGCGCCCGCGCGATGGAGCAACCCGGTGTAGACGAAGTCCACATCGCCGCGGATTCGTTCGCGATAGAAGCGGCAAAACAGCGATGCCGAACAAGCTCCGTCAAAGCATTTGTCGTGATAAAGCACCCGCACTGGCAAATTGGCTTTCCTTAGGCCCGTTCTTTTGGGCGTGAAGTGAAAAACAAATAGAGTTGCTGGTTTGGAGGATTCTGTCAAGTGCGGGCAGGACGACCGCTCGAAGCAAACGGGGGAATACGCATGAATACGGGAAAAACGCTATTGGCTTTTAGCTTTTGGCTTGTAGCAAATAGCCAAAGGCCAAGAGCTAAGAGCGATTTACTCCGTCCGCGAAATCACTTCTTGCGGCGGCGGAGTTTGAAGTCGAAACTGACGACCCCGTTTTGGTCGCGCAGGGCCACGATGGAAATATTTCGCGTTATGTTGTATTCCACCTGGATGATCTGCTGGTTCGAGACCTCCGTGTTGGTGCTGTAGGTGAGAGTGAGGTTGCTGGCGACTTGCTGCTCTACGGTGACCTGCGGCCCACGGACCACGGCGGTTTCACTGGCCAGTCCCTGGGGATCGATTTTGACGCGGCTGGCTCCGAATAAACGCTGGAGGCGGCTGTTGAAGGCGTTGTTGAGGGCTTGATTGATGATCAGGGCAGAGGCGTCGCCGTTCAAGCCGAGGGAACCGCTGGATGCGGCGGCGGATTCTTCTCGGGTGCGGCCGAGAGCGAGCAGGGCGATGACGTCGGCTTCGGGAAGCTGCGGCTCGGACTGCCAGGTGACTTTCAAACCGTTGGCCACGCTGGCGTCGCCACGGAATTGGACGGTAATGTCGTAATCGCGCACGCGCGTGCCAGCCTGTAGATCGATGACCGGCTGCGTTTTGGCGGGATTGGCGAAGGTCACATCGCCGCGCTCCAGCTTGTATTTATTCCCGTTGAAAGAGATTTCGCCTTCCAGAACTTCCACCCTTCCCAAAATTGCCGGGCGGTCGGCGGTGCCGCGCACCCTGAGGTCGGCGTTGCCGGAAAGCTTCGCGGTGGCGGTTTGCATGCGCAGCTCTGGAGTTGTAACCACGTGAACGTCGAGCTTGAGGCGGCTCGACAGGCTATCGCTCTCGGACAGGACGGTCGCCTGCTTGCTTTTCTCGATATAGGCGCCGAAGTCGAATCCTGGAGTGACGGCGAGTTTGGTGACCACTACATCCCCGCTCATTAAGGCGGCAATGGCGCGTCCGGTGAGGCGGAGGTCGGCGTCGGCGGTGGAACTTACTCCCGGGGGATAGCGCAGGCGAACATCATGGGCAGTGGCGCCGAGATCGAGGAGGAGCGCGCCATTCTGCCAAGTGGCAGAGCCGGTCAGCGCGATGGCGCCGCCTCCAGTCGTGCCTTTGAGACTCTCGATCTGGATGCGGTTGCGGTCGAACAGCAAGACGCCGTTTAGATCGCTCAGGCCGCTGGGAAAATCGTTGTGGCTGACATAGGTGTTCTTCACTTCCAGCCGCCCTTGCAAGACGGGCTCTCGAAATGAGCCGCCGGCGTTGAGATTCACGTCCACTGTGCCGCGCGCCAGGATTTTGGGATTGAGCGACTGTAGGAGCGCCATATTGACCGAACCGTCTAGACGAAGATCGATCTCTTGGGCGCCGGTCAAATGCGCGCGGCCGTGGGTGGTGAAATCGGTGCCGCTTCCGGCGAGGTGAAAGTCCTCGACCAACAAAGACTGGTCGGCGACTTCGATGCGGATGGGGCCGACATTCTGCACCTGCACACGCTCGACGTCCGCGCTGAACGACTGGATCTCGGCGATAGCTTTTAGATCGCGCGGAGTGCGCAGGGGGCCGCGAACACTGAGGGTCCCATCCAAGAGAGCGTGTCCCGTGATCTTCCCCGGCAAGTAAGCTCGCAGAATCGCATCGGCGTCGAAACGATGGAACGCTAGGTTCAGGTCGGCGGAAAAGTCATTTTCCAGCTCGACGGTCCCCATCATGGTCAAGTCGGCGTTCTCGAACTTCGAATGAGCCTGAAGATCGAGTTGGCGGCCGTGGGTGGCTGCGTCAAGGTCGAAATCTCCGGCGCGCTCCTTGTCGAGGGCCAGGTCCTTGAGATGAACGTGGGCTTCGATGGACGGCTGATCGGCAGTGCCGCTGGCTCGCAGGGTAAAATCGACGACGCCATCCACCGGAAAACGGCCGCTTTGGAAGCGCGGCAAGCGGGCCAGAGCGAGGTTACGCCCGGCGAGACGCAGGCGAAACTCTGGCTTTGCCAACTCCTCGATCCACCGGCTGACGCTCGACATGCGGACGGCGGCGCTCCCGGAAATTGGAGCGTCGTAGACACTGGCATCGAGGTTGTTGAACTGGAGTTCGCCAGCAGCGAGGCGGAGATCGCTCTTCAGCCAGGGAACACCCATGCCATAGGCCACTCCATTGTGAAGATCGAAGTGTCCGTCGCCGTGAGGGTTGGCGCTCGTCCCCGAAATGGTGGCGGACAGGTTCAGCGTGCCAGACAGATTGCCCGGCCAATTATCGGACAACGGCTGCGCGACTCCAGACAATTTCGCCAGCTCGGCCAAGTCGGCGTTGCGGAGGTCGAAGTGCAGAGTGAACGGAGCGTTCTCGATGAACGCGCCTTCGGCGAGGGCCGCACTGGCGTCGAAGCGCGCCGTTGTGTGAGCATGAATGAGCGATCCGTTGCGCGCGGCGAGATGATTGCTTGAGTATTGGACGGCGGTAGTGAGCGCGTCCCAGTGAACGGCCCGCGAGGGAGCGCGGGCTGTCGCTGGCAGAATGGTATCAAAGTCGTAGACTTCGAGATTTCCGCTGACGACAGGCGCGGAGAGTGTGCCGCTGGCGTTGCCGGTGAAGGCGGCCCAGCCGTGGATGGCGAAGGGCAAGTTTCGAGAGCGTACATTCGACGAAGCATAAGCAGCGTCGAGCAGCGGTGTCCATTCCTTCAGGTTGTGGCTCGTGAAGGAGAACCGCAGGAATGAAGATGAGGTGGCGGCCAGATTGCCGGCGGCGGTAATTTCAGAGGCCGGTGTGGTCAGGTGAAATTGGCCGACTTCCAACTCGTCACGGGACCCGCGATAGACGGCATCGATCTGGCCGCGCGCCGGGACCTCGTACGGGCCCGCATTTAGCGGCGGCGAAACGGTCAGCTTCAGGCGGGCCTCCGCGTCATGGATCGATCCCTCCCAGAGCATGTCAATACTGCCGCTGGCGCCGCCGGAAAAGTCGAGGCGATCGAGTGGAAGTTTCTCTGAGCTCAGCATGACGAGGGCCGGCGCCAGCGGAAAGCCGGTCAATTGCAGTTTCACTGAACCGCGCTGTCGGCGCCGGCCGGGAGCGGGCACGAGGCCGACGGAACTCTGGAGCGAAGCCTGCCAGTTCGTCACCTCGGCATCGCCCGCGAGTTCGCCGCCGAACAGGTTGGCCTTGATCGAGGAAACGCGGAAGCGGTCGGGCGTGACGGCAAAGCCTGCGCTGACACGGCCATTGCGCAGCGAGAGCTTGCCTTGGGACCATTCGACCTCTTTGGCCCGCACGGTTCCTTGCGTGGAAAAATCCTGGAGGCTCCATGATCCTTTACCCTCGAATTGCACCGTACCCCTGCGAAACTGGGGTTGTCGCAAAAAGGTCGCGAGCTCGCCGAGGTCGGCGAGGCCACGATAATCACCGCTCACGCGGGGTTGGTGAAAATCCTGGATGCGGCCGGCAAAGTGAATTTCAGATTTTCCGGAAGTCACCGACAAACTGGCGACGTCGGCGCGTCCGTGGGCGAGAAGCAGCGAAGCCTCGGCGCGCCACACGAAAGAGGGATACTGCTGGACGCGGGTGGCGACGCTTCCGGCAACAATATGGGCTTCGTATTGCCGCCGCAGCAACGAGTAGTTCATCAGCAGCGCCAGGTCGCGCGCGGCAAAATCGAAGGGCACGCTCTTGTCTTGCCACAAAAGTTCGCCGCGCTGCACTTCGATGTGCGCGACCGACAGCGAGATGAGTTGGTCCAGCGTGCCATCGGATGAATGCCCGAAAGAATGCCAGAACGAGCGCGTAGTTTTCGGCGTGGGAGCGTTGGTCGTGCCATCGGGATAGTCAATGAGGTGGACGACAGGATGCTCGAGCACCAGAGAATGCAATCTGACGGTCGCGCTGAAGAGCGAAGTGATTTTCATTTCCGCCTGCACGCGGTCAACTTGTAAAAACGGGGCCTGGCCGGAGGCTTCGCGGCCGTGGATTGTCAGATTGCGAACCTCCACCCGCAGGCGGAAAGGAGTGGTGTGAAGTTCTCCAACCTCCACGCGGCCGCCGGTGAGCGTCTCAACCGACTGAACCACCCGGCGGCGGGCCAGGCGCTGAAAGGACCCGGTGGTGACGTACCAGGCAAGCAGACTGAACGCGATCAGGCTGAAAGCGCAAAACAGGAGGAAGAGTTTCCACAGAATGCGGCGGCGCTCAGGTGGAACCGGCCCGGACAGCGCTTCGGGCGTTGGTCCGGTGGCGGGTTCGTTGGACGGCAGGGTCGGCGGCTCGGTCAAGGGTTTTTCTCTCCGGGGGCGGGGCCGGGAGTCCAGATGCGGCTCCCAGAGCGCAGACTCGCCAGCCAAGCCGAGAGCAGTTCGTTCATCTTCTTCTCGGCGAGCAAATCCTTAATTCGGCCAAAGACTTCGGGCAGGGGCGCGGCGCGACTGCCCGCGCGTTGCATTTCCGGCAGCAAGCGATCGTGGTAATAGGTCTCCACCGCCTGCGGATCGATCTGGATCGAAGGCCGCAGACGGTCTTCGACCAGCCTCATGAGTTGGATCTCGTCGCTCAGTCGCTTCTCGAGCGCGCTTTGTGTCAGTCCATAACGTTGCAGGACGCCGCGCCACGCTTCATCGCTCGTGCAAGCCGGATTGGGATTGCGGGCTTCCTTGCAGACTTCATCGCTGACTTGCTGGCGGACTTCGGCGACGCGGGCCGCGACCTGATCGGCGGGAGCCGATTGCGACGGCCGCAACTGTTCCCGGAGTAGTTCGCGATCGATCAGCCGGTCGAGGGCGGCGCTGCGCTCGGACGAGGTGAAGGAACCCGGATCGCGGGCATTCAAAAAAGCCTCGAACACCACTTCCTGCTCCCAGTCGCTCTGCAATACGACGTGGCCATTGACGTTGCCAACCACGCGATCGACGACCTGACCGGCGAAGGATGGGGATGCCAGCGCCACGCTGAGAGCCAGCGCAATCGACCAACCTATCCCGAGTTTGATCGTTTCGAGTTTGATCGTTGCGTGTTTCATCAGAAGGATTGCCCGACGCTGAATGCGAAGTTAAAATGCCCGGCGCGTTGCACTTCTACAGATGGCGTAGGACACGGGCCGGTCGCCGGGATGTCGGTGCAACTGGTAAAGTACGGCGGATTCAAATTGTATCCGAAGTCGAAGCGCAATGGCCCGATCGGCGTCTGATAGCGCACTCCCAAGCCAACGGCGTGCGATGCGTAGTTGAAATTGCACAGCGGTGACGATGCCGTCTGGGAACAGAGCGCCTGATCGGGCTGGTGAAAACGGCCCAGGCTGGGGAGCATTTCCTGGGGCCGCGCAAAAACGTTTCCCATATCCTCAAAAATCGTGAAGCCGACGCTGTCGCGAAGATAAGGCACCGTGACGTTTGGAAAACGCATCTCCAGATTGTTGAGGAACACGGCGCTGCCGCCGACGGGATATCCGGTGGTCGGGTCGCGCGGCCCTGCTTGATTTAACCCAAATCCGCGATGAGAGTTGCCCCCGCCGCTGTAGAAACGCTCGGGCAGCGGAATCAGCGTGTGCGCGGTGGTTTCCGACGGATCGAGCACAACCGTGTTGCCGAATGGGTTCTCGATGCCGACGCTGGTGGAACGGGCGAAAACGAATCCGTGTCCGGTGCTGCGATTGCGAAACAAGGTGTAATAGGTGGAATTCTTGATCAGTGCCCGGCTGAAGTCGGCCTCGGAGCCAAAATAGCTGGAGGCAACTCCGCCTTCGACGGTGGTGTAGCTGCCGCGCGTGCTTTCCAAATCGTTGTCGCGCCGATTGCGCACGTAAGTGAAATTAGGCGTTCCTACCCGAGTTGGCTCCGAGAGGAGCGGAATCAGGTTGGGGGCGACCGCAATGTTGCTGGCCTCGACACGGCGGTAGCTGAAACCGTAGGACAGCGTCGTGAGTTCGCGGCCAGTTGCCGAGTCTCGTTTCAGCACTTGCAAAACTTGCAAGCTGCCCTCCAGCCGTTTTGAGGTGAAGGTGGAGACGTCCACGGTATTATCGTAAAGCGCGGTGGCGGTGAAACGGAGGTTGTCGCGGTTGAGCAGTTTAGGAATTGCGAAACTGATAAGCCCTTTTTGTTGCAGGCTGCCAAGATTGCCCTTCAGGGTGAGGGTCTGATGACGACCGCCCAGGTTGATGCGGTTGATGCCAAGAGACACCATGGGACTGACGCCGGTCGCTCCCAGGGGCTGTTCGGTTCCGACTTCGGGCTGCCCGGTCTGAAACTCGAAGCCGACGCCGTAGTCGAAGGTATAACGCTCCGCCTCGCTGGCAGTGACCAGCACGTTCTTGCGCGACTCGGTGCCCTCCGGGTTCTGGATGGCCGTGTCCACCTGCTTGAAAAGGCCGAGGTCGTAGAGGCGGCGCTGGCTCTCGAACATCTCCTGCTGGCTCAGGGGCGCGCCGGCCTGCAACCGCAGTTCCCGGCGGGCCGTGCCGCGACGGGTGTGGCGCAGGCCATCGAGAAAAACCCGATTCACAAAAAATTGCTCGCCTTCGTGGATGGTGAAGGTCACGCCCACCCGCGGCAATTCATCGGGTGATGGAACGGAAACATAGGCGACATCGACGGTGGCATTGGGAAAACCATTGTCGACATACTTTTTCAGGATCGCGTCGCGGTCGTCGGCCAGGCTCGATTCGTCAAAACCCTGCCTTTCCTCGGTCTGAATTTCCGGCAGCTGTTCCTGCGGCAGCGTGTAACTGCCCTCGATGCGGACCCACGCCACGCGCGTCTGCTGGCCCTCTTTCACCGCGATCTCGATAGCGAGCTGCGAGGGATCGCCTTGATAGCCAGTCACGAGCTTGCTGGTGACCTCAGCCTGGCGGTAGCCACTCGCGCGATAGAGACTCTCGATGCTGCCCACGTCCTCTTCGAGCAGGGATTCGCTGTAGCGGCCGTGACTGAATAGGCTTCCGGCGGATTGGTCCTGCATGCGCGCGCGAAGCAGTTCGCCGGGGAAAAATCGATTGCCGGAAATACGAATGGCGACGAGCTTGTGGCGCTCTCCGGGATGGACGGCGTAAACCACTTGCAGACTTTTGCCGCCGGGCGCGTTCTGCCGGGTCACGCTGACCGTGGCCTCGAAGTAGCCGAGGGTCTGAAGATGGTTCTCGAGATTGCGACGACCTTCGTTGAGCAAATCGTCGTCCACCGCGCCTTCTTCGTAGATGGGCACCAATCGGTGGAGGACGCGCTGACTGAGTTTGAAACCCTCGGCGGCAATCTCGACCACCGGGCCGCGGTCGATTTTGAAAACGTAGTCCACAGTGTTGCTCTTGGAATTGTAGGCGCGGCTGGCCACCTCGACCTGGGCGAGCAGGCGGTCCTGCTTCTGATAGCGGCTGCGAATGCGTTGCAGAGCGTGGGTAATGCGGCCCGAGGCGACGGGATCGCCGGAATGCAGCTTGGCGATCTCTCTGATCTCCGCGATGGAATAACCCGCGTCGCCTTCCAGCGCGATCTCTCCCACCAGAGCGTGCGGCCCGGGGACGACGTGGAAGGTCAGGTTGACCTGGTGTTGCAGTTCGTCGCGCTCTTCGGAGATGGCCGCTTTGGACTGGTGAAATCCATTATCTTCCATCACTCGTTGGATGTCCGCGAGAGCGCGGTCGAGTTTCTCCTTCGCGTAAAGCTCGCCGAGTTGCGAGCGGGTGGCGCTGGCCAATTGGTTGGCGGAAGGATTGGTGGACACGCCTTCGATCGCCACCATGCCGACAAAGTAATTGGCGACGGTAAGAAAGCGCAGGCGCACGCCGGCGGCGGCGGTGCGGTCCGCTTCGGCCTGAATGTCGGAGAAACGTCCGGTGGCAAAAAGGGCCTGCATGGCGTCGTGCAGGTTTTCGCGGGTGAGAGGCGCGCCGATTTTGAGCGGCGTCGCCGCGAGCAGCGCAGCAACGTCTTCCGGTAAAACGCTCGGCAATTCGATCTGGTCGATGGGCAAACCGAGATAGGGAGTGATTGCGCCGAAGGTTGATTCGGATTCGGCGGGCGATTCGGCGGGCTGTTGCGCGGCGGAGGGTGAAGTCTGCGCCCAGGTTGCTCCGTGCGCCAGCAGCAATACCAATAGAAGAAAGGGCGCAAGACGAGCGACGCTTTTCATCCGGACGGGCGAGCGCGCCCGTCCCCACACCAGCGAGATTCCCTCCCGCAATTCAGGCTGGTCAATCATGAAACCTGTCGGGTTCGATGAAGGGCGAAACGGCACACGTTGCTCGCAAGGATAAGGATAACGATAAAGTTTGACGGTCGAAACCTATAATACTGGTTGGAAACCCAGGAAAGATAATCGCCGAGGTACTCGCTTTGGTAATGGACGATTTACGAACGGATTTGAATATAAACGACAGGTACTCGCGGCAAGTCTTGTTTCGGGAGATCGGGGCCGAGGGGCAGCGTAGGCTGGCGCAGTCGCGCGTGGTCATCGTGGGATGCGGCGCCACCGGTTCTGCCCTGGCCTCGTTGCTTGGGCGTGCGGGCGTGGGGACGCTGCGGATCGTCAGACCGCGATTACGTTGAGCCCAGCAACTTGCAGCGGCAGACTTTGTTTGACGAAAATGACGCGCGGGAATCCCTGCCCAAGGCAATTGCGGCGGCGCGGCAAATCTCGCGCTTCAACTCGCAGGTCGCGGTCGAGCCTCACGTCGCCGACCTGGTTCCGGCCAACGCCGATTCCCTGCTGGGCGGCGTGGATCTGATTCTCGATGGCACCGACAATTTCGAAACGCGCTATCTGATCAACGACTACGCGGTCAAGAATTCCGTGGCCTGGATTTACGCTGCGGCGGTCGCAAGTTACGCCGTGACCATGAACATCCTGCCCGGAGAAACGGCGTGCCTGGCGTGCATTTTTCCGGAACCTCCGCGCGGGACGGTGGAAACCTGCGAGACCGCCGGCATTTTGAATTCCGCGGTGAACCTGGTCGCGTCGATTGCGGCCACCGAGGCGTTGAAGTTTCTGGTGGGCGCGCGTTCGAAGATGCGGCGGACGCTGCTTTCATGGGACGTGTGGACGAATGAACGGGCGGAGTTGGCGGCGATTCAGCCCCGCGCGGGATGCCGCGCCTGCTCGGGAGATTTTGTTCATCTGGCGGGTGAAGGGCGTCCTCACATTACAATGTGCGGCAGGAATTCCGTGCAGATCCACGAACGCGAGCGGCCAGTGGATTTCGCCGAACTGAGCACGCGCTTGCAGCCTCACGGCAAGGTCCGCCACAACGAGTTTGTTTTGAAGTTTTGGCGCGAACCGTATGAGATGACTCTGTTTCCCGATGGACGGGCGATCATCAAGGGAACGACCGATACCGCTATTGCGCGCAGCTTGTATGCGCGGTACGTGGGGAACTAGCTGATCGGCTGCATGACAGAACCATGGGACCCGATTCTCACTGTTTTCTTCTCTAGCTCAATCTTTGAAACGGAGGTTGTTCCTTCCTCCATCTGATCCAGAACCCGACCTGCGAACTTTCTGCTACACATAGGGCATTCACCGTCGTCAAACCGATTATCTGACCCAAGTGCATTGACTTGAACAGTCACCTGTGTA
>CAVPYG010000032.1:0-48214 GCA_963709835.1 uncultured Acidobacteriaceae bacterium | reverse complement strand
ATGTTTTGCGTACCTCTTCGGCGCCCGTACGTATTGCTTGCAAGGTAGATGGACTCGCCGTCCTGGCGAACGACCCGGACGCCGTTCGCGAGTTGTCGTCTCACCGGCGAGCCTGGGTTCGCATACTTCTCGTCGCTGGAGAGATCCCAAAGCAAGCGAGGCTTGGATTGCTGATCGTCGATGTCCACCAGAAAGGCCTTTCTCCAGTGCCGGTTGTTATCGTACTCGGTCAGGAGGGCGACGCTCGGTTGTTCGCTCCAGGCGAGACCGGCATAACGCTGCTCGGTACGTGTGATTTCCGTAGCGGGTGAATTAAAAGGCGCCTTCGCCAACAGGACCTTGTCACGAGCGGAAACATTGACGTTCCAGTCGCCGCCATCGAGCGATTCTGCCCAAACCAGCGTCGCCGGATCGGTGGCACGCCAGGAAAAATCGCGCGGACCTAGCGGAACGCCGTGGATGGGAACGCGATCCGCCAGTGGAAGCGACGCGATGGTATGAGCGAGAACGTGGGAGCGCTCGGATACATCCCAAACTTCGACTTCCTTGGGAAAGCGGTCGTAAGTGGTGACATACGAGTAGGGCTTGTGGATCGAGGTCACGAGTATGTGCTGGCCATCCGGCGCGGGATCGAGCGACTCGTAATTTCCAGGCTTTCCAATGGGCGTGATCGCCGCGGTGGCCGCATTGATCAAGGCGAGTTGAGAGGCCGCGAAGTAATCGAAGACATCCTCGTCGTGCTTGCTGCCGAGCGTGTCGCGGTTTTCGTAGGTGCTGCTTTGTCCCGCTTGGCCTTCGGTTTCCTGGATGCTCGGGCCAATCGGCACGATTGGTTGGGGCGGAGGCGCGCCCATCCCCTTGGGCACGAGCTTGACCAAGAGCGTTTTCTGGTCAGGCATCCACTGCATCTCGTCGTCGAACATCGGGTTGAGACGGGCTCCGGGCACACGATGTACTTCGCCGGTCGTGGCGTCGCCGATCCAGAGCTCGACCGACTCGGGAGCGATATTCACGAACGCAAATCGTTTTCCATCCGCGCTCCACGCCGGTTCGCCGGGGCACGCGCCCGCGGGAAGCGCGACATGAATTTGCGCGCCATCGGCGATGTGCACCAGTTCGAAATTCCTGGCGCAAGGCGTGATGCCGTACCCGCCGGGCGTGTCGTGCTTGCTGTGATTCCTGGGCTCAACCCGTGCGCCTGCCAGCCGCAAGAAAGGCGTCGCCACGCGGGAAATCGATGGGTAGTCTTGCCACGACACAAGGAGAATCGTGTCGTGCGTCGGGCTCACCTCGGGAATTGGCGGTGAGGGAGCGTGCATCACTTCCAGAATATTTTTCGGTGGCTGGTTATATCCAGATGCAGCCTCGAACGGTCTCGCCGCTGCCGAGGCCGGCTTCGAAGAAGATGCGGCTGACTGCGCTGCAACCGGCACATAAGTCGCGCAGGCAGCGAGCACTCCGGCCAAAAGACAGTTCAAGGCGTTCCGGACTGGCATAAGTTTCCTCCGCTTCAGTTCACAGCAAGATCCTATCGACAAGACAATATTCGTTGGCTTTGGCTAACCCGCTCCAGGGACGATGGCCTGGCCATCATTGAATCGCCATATCTTAGGTGGAAGGCGAGTGCCAAGTCAACGAAGGTGATGGGCGGCTGTGTTTCAAAAGAATTGTTGTTGATAAATTGCCATGGCACTCATAGACGGTCCTGAGCGCTACGGCCTGTTTACAGCAGCGAGCGTTTAGGCAACAGGCGACGGGCCAGAGTCTGTCGTACAACACCGATACGGCCGAGGTGGGTGTCAACCGTGGTACAGTGTGTAACACCGATTACTTTTTTCGCACTGGGGTCATTCCATGCGCCGATCCGCGCATCCCTTACTCGCCGCAGTTTTCATCGCTTGGACTCTCTTGCTCGGTCGGCAAGTCCTCGGCCAACAAGATGCGAGTCGGGAGCAACAGAAATCTCAGTCCGGCGCCAAATCCGCGCCCGCGATCGCTCATAATCAGGACGTTTTCCCGCCGCAGGAATTGGGGAAAATCACCACCCGCACAGATTTGGTTTTAGTGCCAGTGGTTGTGACGAAGTCCGGCAAGCACGTTCCCGGCCTTCAACGAAACGCTTTTCGCGTTGAGGAAAACGGCAAAGTCCGCCCCGTTTCTGTTTTCCAAGAGGTCAACGCAGAGAAGCTGACGGTCCCGCACAAGGAAGCAAAGGTCGATGGGTATTCCAATTTCTTGCCCGGAGAAGACCAGACGTGGCGATTTACCGGGATCGTACTCGACATGGTCAACACACCGTGGATGCGGCAGGCGGAAGCCAAGCGACAGCTGACCGAATTCCTTTCACGGACCGCTTCGCGGGAAGAACCCATGGCGGTCTTCGGCCTCAATAGCACCGGATTGCATCAGCTGCATCCCTTCACAACCGATACGAAAGTGCTGCTCGAAGCCCTGCAAAAGCTCAAGCTGGAACTCAGCTCCGAAGAAACCACTCAGCCGCCAGAAGTGTTTACCGATGATCCCTCCGAAGAACAGCAGGCAGCCGATGAAACGCAGCTCATGAGCGACTTCATGCAGGACCTGAGCGACACCGTTGCAGCGAATTACCAGCGCATGGCGACGCGCACGACTTTGCTTGGGATGCAGCAGCTTGCGCACGCGCTCGACGCAATCCCCGGACGCAAAACGCTCATCTGGGCCAGCGCGGGATTCCCCTTCATCATTGACGATCCCAGCTCTTTCGCCCGCCAGGGCGATGACATGCAGGCAGCCTACCAGGAGGTCTGGCGCGCCTTGAATTCGGCCAATATCGCCGTGTATCCCGTCGATCTCAGCGCGATGGATTTCAGCACTCGCAGCCTCCCCAGCCATAATACTGGCGTTTCTTCCAGGCAAATCAATAACGTTCGCGGGACGAATGGCCTGAAGTCCGCGCTGCAGCTACCCTACGACAAAAACATGCAGCAGCAGTTCTCACTGCACGCCTTTGCGGACGCCACTGGCGGCCGCGCCTGCATCACGGTGGACGAATTGGAGAAATGCCTCGCTGAGGCGGTGGACGATTCCCGCGCTTATTATTTGCTCGGTTATTACCTGGGCGGCGATACCCAGGCGGGATGGCGCAAACTCAAGGTGAGAGTCGCAGGAGAAGGTTTGCGAACGCGCTACCGAAGCGGATTTTATGTTGCACCGAAAATCGAGGACTCACCCGAAATGCGACGGCGGCAACTCGTGGAGGCTCTCGCCTCTCCCGTTCAATACACCGGGTTGAGGCTGACAGCTCGCCGCACACAAACTTCTCCCGCTCCGTCTCCCTCGCAAGACGCCGGACAGAAAAGGGCGGCGGAGTTCATGCTTGGCGTTATGGGCGACACGATTACAATAGATCGCCAAAAGGGCAATGCCATCGACCTTGAGATCGTGACCATTGCATTCGACAGCAGCGGAAAGGGATTGGGGACAACTGTCCAGTCCATCGCCACTAAACTCGGGACGGAGCATGTCGAACAAACTCGGCGAACTGGGCTTGGGATTCCCGAAAAGCTCACGCTGGCTCCGGGCAAGTATGAAGCGAAATTCGCCGTCCGCGACAATGCCAGTGGACTCCTTGGCACTGTGAGCGTCCCTGTCGAACTAAAGTAGGCGATGGTTTTGCTCGTATGCCGGAGGCAACTCCTCAAGTTCTGAATCGTCAGCGACCGGGAGCCTGGCCCCACCATTGGCGCGAGATCGCCAATTACGATCATTGAGCGGTTCTGAGCCCTATGCCTTGGTTACAACGGGCGCCGGAAACGCTCGGAGCGTGAGACCGCCCCTGACCGCTTCTTGACTTACTTCGTTCCAGCCCCGCCGACGGCCGGAGCGGGAGTTCCTAAGGCTACGAATCGCGCCTTAAAGGCAGGCTTCCGCGTGCTGTACATCACAATCGCGGCACCGATCAATCCGAAGGCGATCGACGTCAGCCCACTGCCGGAATCAGCTTCAATGTTCCAGAAATTCGCGAGCACCGTTTTCAGGGCCTCCAGGAACGCCAGATGGTCCTTGTTCATCACCGCCAATGCGTAGAAGATCGCGTCCCCGAAGGTCACGCTGGCGGCGGTAAGCACGCCGATCAACGCTCGGGCCGTCCAGGTGACCTTGCCGGTTCCCATGACTACCGCTTTGCCCACCAATACGCCGATTGCGATGGCCGCAATCAGATAGATGCGGTCCAGTAGGTAAGCGAGGCCTCCCCATGCCAGGCTGCCGAGCAGCGCGGCAACCGCGCCATACAGCAAACCTAGCGGCAGATTGGTTTCAAGATTCTCGTACTCGGTCGCAGCCGCATCCAGCTTTTGGGTCAATTGCGCCTGGCAACTGGGACAGTAGCGGGAGGGAACGTCGTTCAGCAGCACCATCTGTGGATCGTCTCGTCCGCATTCCTCGCATTTCTCGCTGATCGGCAGGGCACAAGTTTTCAGCGCGTCCACCAACCCCGGCAACGGCTCGGCGACGCTGGCAGCGTCCGGCTTGGCGAGGGAATAGGTTCGCATCAGCAGGGCGGTGGTCTCGTCCGTCTTTGCCGGCTTGAACTTGCCCTTCGCAGCGTCGAGCGCCTGCTTGATGAGTTGTGGCTCCGGGTTCTTGGCATAGCGCAACATCATTTTGATCCCGACATATCCACTGTCCACTTTGCCGAGACCGGTCGCAACAATATAACCGTCACGCATGCCGATTACAGCGCCGCTCTTGTCGCCGAAAATGTTGTGTTCTTGGTAATACGGCAAACCGGTGAGATTCGACAACTGACCAAGCCATTCTCTATTGTTCATAAGATGTTCATAAGGAAAAGTCCTGATGCTCCGAACTGATGAAGTTACGGATTGTAGCACGAAGCCGTCGCCAGAAAGCCGGCCTGGCGCCGAATCTATCCCGCGTGGTTGTCCGCAGGGTCAGCGGCAGGTTCGTAATGCGCCCTTGACGATCGTTCGGTGCGTGGACGATGATGTCGCTGGAGTGGAATAACCAGCCGATGGCCGCAAACTTGGGCGGCCGTGGCGTGCGAACCTGGCTGGCAGCCAGGAATCGCAATATCCCGGTTCAAAAGGACGCAATCATGACAAAAGTGGAATCGAAGCTCGCGACCCTGGTCGCGGGAGTACTGCTGGTGTGCCTGGCATTCGCTCAGGCGGCACAAGCCGAGGAGGGCATGTGGACCTTCGACAATTTCCCATCCAAGACCGTGGGCGCGAAGTATGGCTTCACGCCCTCGCAGGCTTGGCTCGACCACGTGCGCTTGTCGTCGCTGCGCATCGCCGGCGGGTGCTCGGCGTCGTTTATTTCTCCGCAGGGACTGGTGATGACGAATCACCATTGTGTCGTCGAATGCGTGGAGCAATTGTCAACGCCGCAGCAGAATTTCGAGGAAAACGGCTTTTCCGCAAAAACGCCCGCCGAAGAGATAAAATGCCCGGATTTCGAACTCGATCAGCTGATTGAGATTCGCGATGTGACCAGCGATGTGCAGGCTGCGACAGTCGGCAAGACGGGTGACGCGGCCAACAAAGCGCTGAATGCGAAACGAGCGGAGCTGGAACAAAGCTGCGGATCGGATGCAAGCGTGCGCTGCGACCTCGTTTCGCTGTACCACGGCGGTATCTACGATCTCTACCGGTACAAACGTTACAACGACGTTCGCCTGGTGTTTGCGCCGGAGTTTTCGGTCGCGCAATTCGGCGGTGATCCGGACAATTTTAATTTTCCCCGCTTCGATTTCGACATTGGCCTGCTGCGGGCCTATGAGGGAGACAAACCGGCCGGTAGTCGCGATTATCTGCACTGGAGCGCGAAGGGGACCAAAGACGGCGATCTGGTTTTCGTTTCCGGGAACCCGGGCGGCACGTTCCGCGAATTGACTAACGCGCAGCTGGCCTTCGAGCGCGACGTCCTTTACCCCAACAGGATCCCGGAAATGTCGGAGCGGCGCGGGGAACTGGAGGTCTTCATGACTCGCGGACCGGAGCAGGCGCGCGAGGCGAAGGACGGTTTGTTCTTTCTGGAGAACGGTTTCAAGGTTTACTTCGGAAGGCAACAGGCGCTGCTGGATCAGCAGTTCTTTGGGACCAAAGTGCAGGAAGAGCAACAACTGCGCGCAGCCACGGCGGCGGATCCAAAGCTGGCCGCGTATGCGTCGGCCTGGGACGACATCGCGAAAATTCAGCAACTTCGCTCCCAGCTCTTTGTGCGAAACGCGGCATTCGGCGGCCGTTTCTTCCGGGTGGGTTTGCTCGGCGATGGGATAACCCTGGTGCGTGCCGCGGCTGAGCGCACCAAGCCCAACCGTGATCGCCTGCCTGAGTTTACCGACAAAGCGTTGGTCAACGTGCACCAGAAATTGACGGCTGCTGTCCCGGTTTACAAGGATCTCGAGGAGCTTGAGCTCGCATTTTTATTGACCGTGCTTCGCCGCGACCTGGGAGCCGACGACCCGTTCGTGCGAAAGATGCTGGGCGCCGAATCTCCCGAGCAACTGGCGCACCGGCTGACGACCGGCACGCATTTGGAGGATCCGAAGGTTCGGGAAGCGCTCTACCAGGGCGGCCAAAGCGCGGTGGATGCATCGACCGACCCTATGATCCGTTTCGCCGCTTCGCTGAACGACGACCTGCTGGCAGTGCGCCAAGACTACGAGGCGCGCGTCGATGCTCCGACACGAGCCGCTGCCGAAAAAATTGCGAAAGCGCGCTTTGCAGTTTACGGGACCACTGTCGATCCGGACGCGACTTTTACTCTGCGCCTGACCTATGGCACCGTGAAAGGTTTCGAAGACGCCGAGGGCAAGTTTGTTAAGCCGTACACGAACATCGGAGGCCTGTTCGAGCGGGCGACCGGAGCACCGCCGTACGTGCTGCCGGAAAGCTGGCTCAAGGCCAAGACTTCGCTGAATCTGGCGGTGCCGATGAATCTGTTGACCACCAACGACACCACCGGGGGCAATTCTGGAAGCCCGATGATCGACCAGGACGCGAACGTCGTCGGCCTGCTTTTTGACGGGAATATTTTCTCCCTGGGCGGCGACTACGGCTACGAAGCGGTGAAGAACCGGTCCATAGCTGTGGACAGCCGCGCTCTGCTTGAGGGGATGCGCAAGGTCTACCACCTCGATCGAATCGTGGACGAGATCGAGGCGCCGCGAAACTAGCAAGCAACTCCGGCTCCGGCCTGCGGACAGACCACCCGCAGGCCGGGATACCGGGTCCACTTCTGCGCTGCCCCTGAGGCTACGCCGCTTTACTATTTGCGCTCAGATTGATCAGCGGCACCGCAGTCCAGATGACCTGGTAGTCCGAATTGCTACCACAACCGCCGGCGGAAGTCGTGCCAGGGTTGTCGTCGGTTTGAGTGAAGCCGCCGGATGTCAGCATCCCTCTGAGTTGAGGCGCGCTGAAAACATAGACCCCGGCCGCGACCGGGCCATCGCAAAGGGGAGAAAAGAACCCTGCGAGAGTGTCCGCGAACCAGCCCGCAATCGCTCCAATCACGGCTCCAAACCCCGGCAATACGAAATTACCCAGTTGGGCGCCGATGAGGGCGCCGGCCTCTTGCGGCGACAGCTGGCTGAGATCCAAACCTGTAAGGTCCTTGATGGCCGCCTCGTCGGCCTTCTCCACCGCGTTCAAGAGCTGCGATCCAGCCTTTTCCAGAAAGGCGGTTGCCGCGGAAACACCCTGGCTGGAGTTGATGGCGGAGTAGCTGAAATAAACCGTGTCGGTATCCTGTATCGTCAAGCCTCCAACAGCGATGCCCACGGTATGCTCCCCGTCCTTGATATTGCCGACGAACGTGGTTTTTGAAGCGACCGGTTGACCCTTGATTTTGACGCTGATGCTCGCATAGACGGTATCCGTACCGTCTTTGAAGGTGGCGTGTCCGCTTCGCATCGTGTTTACGATTAAATCGTTCATGCCGAACTCTACTGACTCCGCTGGAAGCAACAGGGGCCCGTAAAAGATATTGGAAATGTTATTTTGGGACGGTCCACTACAGGCCAGCATCACCCCTGAACCGTCCGCACCCGTTGACAAGAGCGCTGGCTGGATGCTGGTTCCGAAACCCAACCGGCCTACGCCCGAACTCCACACGTTACCGGCCTCATTGACCAGGGTACTGAAACACGCAACGGGCACCCCAAATGACATTGGCACCAGGGGAATGAAGTTGTAGTTCCCGCTCCATGCGAGCCACTTTCCTTTATTGCCGTCAACCGCCAGCGCGGGACCGGCGATCGCCCCGGCCGGACCCCTCAACTGCGGAGCCCAGCTCCGACCATCGGAGCATTTCGACCACCAGATGAAGCTATCGGACTCGCCCTTCCAGGCTAGATACATGGCGCCGACGCCGTCGGAGGCGAGCGCCGGGCCGGCGCTTGTCCCCACCCCAGGCACTTGGGCTTGTGGCGACCAAGAGGTCCCGTCCGTGCTCTTGGACCAGAATATTCGCGTGTCGCCGGACTCAGCCTTCCAGGCTAGGTACAAGGTGCCTTGGGTCACGGCGAGCGCCGGTCCGTCGCTTGTGCCTCCGACGCCGGGGACCTTCTGCTGTGGCGTCCACGCGCCGTTGGAGTCAAGCTTTGACAGGTAAATTGCCCCGTCGGACTCACCCTTCCACGCCATGTAAACCACTCCCTTCAAGTTGGCCAGCGCAGGACCCGCCGATGTTCCCACGTTTGGCACCTTCTGCTGCGGCGCCCAGTCGTACTGGTTCGAGTTGGCATCCGGCTTAAGGGCTGATGTGGTTGACCAATATATGCCGGGGTCGGTTCCTTCGCCTTTCCAGGCGAGCAAGGTCTTGCTTCCGTTAACGACCCAAGCTGGCCCAGCACTGGTGGCGACATTGGGGACCTGTTCTTGTTGGTATGCCATCGAACACACGCTCCTTTAAGGATTGAAGTTAACGGGGCAACTGCCGGCGAAGGCCGATGCTCGTTTGTGCCGCTCTGTGGTGTTAAGTTGGACCCAAGTGAAACGGAAAGAACAAGACGACGTTGCAGGCAGTATGACCCGTTTGTGCGATATGTCAAGAAAAATCTTTGACGAATAGCGTCTTAGTTCGAATTTGACAGTCTGGATCACATGCGAGAACGTGCTCTGATCGTTATTGAGATCGAGAGTTGGTCAACGAAGCTGCCGCCGGAGGGCTCCTTCTGGAAGGATTCCGTTTGCGGCAAATGATCGAACCCCATCAAGCGGATGAGCGCCGAGGAGCAGCGGGAACCGGGCCGGGGATAACATTCTCAATCAACTATTGCAACATCGCCATCACACGATTGCCCCATTCTGTGATCCGCGTCACATTGCGTCGGGCAAATCGCTATTATCATCTCATCCAATATGAAAGCTGCCATCTACACCAAGGGCAAATCGGGAAAGGTCCTCGAAATGAAGGACCTCGAACAGCCGGTTCCGAAGAGCAACGAAGTTGTCATCCGGGTTCGCGCCGCCTCCGTCAATCCGCTGGACTGGCGCATGAAGAGCCAACGGCCCGGCGTGGATGTCGCTGGCCAGGTAGTAGCGGTCGGGGAAACGGTGACCCAGTTCAAGCCCGGCGATGCCGTGTTCGGCGCTGCCAAAGGCGCCTTTGCCGAATACGCTTGTGCTTCCGAAACCACGTTAGTCCCCAAGCCTGAAAGCATCAGCTTCGAGCAAGCGGCTGCTGTGCCGATTGCGGCGCTTACTGCCTTGCAAGGGCTTCGCGACAAAGGACACCTTCAGCCGGGGCAGAAGGTCTTGATCAACGGCGCGGCGGGAGGCGTCGGCACGTTTGCCGTGCAGATCGCGAAGTCATTTGGGGCTGACGTAACCGGCGTGTGCAGCACGAAGAATGTTGAATTGGTGCGCTCCCTCGGCGCCGAACGGGTCATTGACTATAACCGCGAAGACTATACCCGCGCTGATTTCACCGAGGATAGCCAACGTTACGATCTGCTTCTCGATAATGTGGGGAACCGCACGTTGTTAGCGATGAGGCGAGTTCTGAGTCCAGATGGCAAGTGTGTCATGGTCGGAGCGCCTAAGAACCTCCCGGCGGTGTTTATCCGAATATTCAAGGCATTCGCCTGGTCACTGTTATTCCGACCGAAATTCACCTTCTTCGTTGCAAAAATCAATCGCGACGACTTGACGACTCTCTGCGGGCTGATCGAGGCCGGGAAAGTAACTCCGGTGATCGACCGGCGCTACCCGCTGACTGACACCGCCGCCGCCATCGCGTACGTAGAAGAAGGGCACGCCTCGGCGAAAGTCGTCATCACGGTCCAGTAGACTAGAGGCGGGTGGCTCGGGCAACCGCCACTGGCTTTATTCCCGAGGGTGCCCACACAAGCTCTGCTGGGTGGGCCCACTGCTCTTTTTCATAAAAAATTATCTAGACATAAGACCCGCACTTCGTAACAATAGAATTCAGATTGGGGCAGATTTGAGGCGCGTCCATGAACCCAGACGCCCCTCAAAACTGCCCCAAACCCATTTTCAGCGCAGTTGTAGGAGCTAAGTCCTTATGAATGAGGTATCAAGATATAAGTCCTTATCGATGAGGTATTTGCAAAAACACTCCGCTAACCCCATGATTCTAATGGTACAGAAAAAAGGGGGGGTAGGGGGGGGTATTAAACACGGGTTAATACCCTAAAAGTAAACACCTGTGGAGCGCCAGAATTGCAGCGAGCGGTTCAACCGGATCTCGTTGAAAACTGAAAGCTGAAAACTGAGAACTGAGAACCGGGAACTGAGAACTCTTTTAATTCAGCGTGCAGCCGCAATCCGCCGGAGGAACGTGCGCCTTCAGAAAATCGGCCACGCGCTTGTACGCGTCAATTTGATTTTCCACGCGAGCGAAGCCGTGGCCTTCGTTTTCGTAGACTTTGTATTCGACCACGCCGCCGCGCTTCTTGACCGCGTCCGCCACCTGCTGCGCTTCTTCCTTGGGGCAGCGAGGATCGTTTCCGCCCGCCAACAAATACAGCGGCGCTTTGATCCGGTCCACAAAGTTGATGGGCGAACGCTCTTCGTAAAGCGCCTTGTTCTTCACCGGATCGCCCATGGTCGCCAGGTCGCTCTCGCGCAGCACCGGGTCCTCGTTCTCGATCTCTGTGAACCAGTTCACGAACGGCACAATCGGAACCCCGGCCGCCCACATCTCCGGAGCCTTGGTAACTCCCATCATCGTCAGGTAGCCGCCATAACTGGCGCCCATCAAAATAAGTTTCTTCGGATCGACGTAGCCCGTTTGCTTGATCCAGTCGCCAGCCGCAAGCACATCTTCAAAATCGCCCCCACCCATATCGAAAAGATTCGCGTGCTGAAATTCCTTTCCGTAGCCAGTCGATCCGCGATAGTTAGGCGCGATCACGATGTAACCCTGATTGGCTGCATATTGGATGAAGCGATTAAAAGTGTTCATCGTCTGCGAGTGCGGACCGCCGTGAACATAGACAATCGCGGGATGCTCACCGTTGCGCGGCAAGTTATAAGGCACATAGACGAACGCAGAGATCGTCCACTTACCGTCTTTGCTCGGATAGTGGACAAGGTAAGGTTCGACCATGTCTTCCGCGCGCACGCCGCCCACGAGCGAATGTGTAAGCTGATGCGACTTACCATCGGCAACATCATAGACCCATAAGTCGCCAGGAGCAGTCGGTCCAATGTGAAAATATAGCAACCGTGAATTGTCGCGAGTGAATGGCGAAGTCGGGCCTGCCGCATAGTTCACCCCTTTGGGCAAGAGAAGCGGGCGCGCTTTTCCGGATGCAATATCATGCAGGTAGATGTCCGTATTGCCATCGACGTTCGCGCTATAAGTCAGAGACTTGCCATCGGGAGAGAATCGCTCGCCAATAACTTCCCACTTATCACGGGTGAGCCAACGAATCTTCTTGCTCGCAATATCGAGCACGCCGACGTTGTCGTAGCCGCCGTCGGCGTTGGAGGTGATTAGAACGCTTTTGCCGTCGGGCGAAACGTCGTTGGCCGAGTAAGTGCGCTCGCCATCGTGCGGCGTTAAGAGAGTGCTTTCGGCGCTCGCTATCTCGACTAGGAACACATTCGAATCTGTTCCCTTTGACTGTTCCTGCGTATAGACGATCAACTTGCCGTCCGCCGACCAGGTTGGTGCAACGTTCATGCGGTCTTTCGCGGTGCCGCTGGTCAGGTGCTTCACCTCGCGCATCAGCGTATCGTAAACGTCGATCTCGAACACCGACGAGGTCTTCGGCTTGACGATGTACGCCAGATAGCGTCCATCGGGCGACCACGTCGGATTTTCCTCCGCAATTTCGCGCGTCTTAGTCAGGTTCACGACCTGCCCGGTTTTCGGCGACACCAGGAAAATGTCCCACTGCTCGTCGCCGTGGTAATCAGACGTATAGGCAATCCACTTGCCGTCCGGCGACCACGCAGGACTGGTCTGGCGCTCGTCGCTCACCGTAAGTTGCGTCGGCCATCCACCTTCAGCGGGCACGAGCCAAAGATTGTTGCGCCCGCTCATGTTGGAAACGAAGGCAACCGTTTTTCCATCGGGAGACCAGGTCGCTCCGCCCACCTGGCGCGTCATGTAAAGCTTCTCGATGGAAAGGTTCTTCTCCACCCGAGCATCTGGCTTGGAAGCGATCTGCTTTGCGCCGGTAATGGCTTGGGGAGAAGGCAGTGTCTGCGATGGGTTCAGGGTGCTCATCATTACGACCATAACAAACGGGCCGAAAGTGCGCATGTTGCCTCGAATAGTGTCTCGGGTTGATTATGCTCGACTCAAATACGCAAGTATGGAGAGTTTAGCAGCATCGACGGCACGTACCGTTATACCTTCATGGGCACGGAACCAAGCACGGAACGTAGAGGAGCACTTAACCCGCGCATCACGCGATCGAACTGCAAGAGGTCAAGCGACTGTGGCCCGTCCGATAGCGCGCGCTCCGGACAGGGATGCACCTCGATGATGATGGCGTCCGCTCCGACGGCGATTGCGGCGCGCGAAACTGGTCCGATCAAGCTCTGCTTGCCGGTACCGTGCGACGGATCGGCCACTACTGGAAGGTGCGAAAGTTCCTTGGCCATGGCGATTGCGGCCAGGTCGAAGGTATTACGCATGGAGGTTTCAAAGGTCCGAATTCCGCGCTCGCAAAGCGCGACCTGATCGTTACCGCCCGACAGCAGGTATTCCGCCGCCAGCAACCATTCCTTCACCGTCGCAGAAGGTCCGCGCTTGAGTAGAATCGGCTTCTTGACGGTCGCGAGCCTTCGCAGCAAGGCAAAGTTCTGCATGTTGCGCGCGCCAACCTGAAGCATGTCGGCGTACTCGCAGATCAAGTCCACGTCCTCCATGCTCATGACCTCGGTCACAACCGGCAGGCCTGTGACATCGCGAGCTTCGCCCAGAATTTTCAGCGCTTCGACGCCGAGCCCCTGGAACTCATACGGCGAGGTGCGCGGCTTATACGCCCCGCCGCGCAGCATGGCCGCGCCGGCGCGCTTCACACCTTCTGCAGTCTCCAGCAATTGCTCGCGCGACTCGACCGAACAGGGCCCGGCAATCACGACCACGTCGGGGCCTCCGATCTTCACACCTCGAATGTTGATCACCGAAGGTTGCGGCCGCGTTTGGCGGCTGACCAGCTTGAAAGGCTGGGCGATGGCGACCACGTTGTTCACGCCGGGCGCGACCGAAAGAGCTTCGATTTCATGGCGCCTCCCGCCGCTGCCGACCGCCGCAACGATGGTACGTTCGGTGCCGCGGGTGACGTGCGGCTGGAATCCGGCTTCGCGGATGCGTTGAATGACGTGGTCGATCTGTTCTTTGGTGGCGTTGTCGGACATGTTCACAATCATGGCGATGACCTTTCTATTGGCGAAACTCTTAGCCGCCTAAAACAAAAGCCGCGATTCTATCGCGGCTTCGGCGGGATTCTTGAGCTGTCTTTATTGCCCTGGTGACTGGCTCCGATTCCGCGCCTCCGCCGCGAATGGAAACCAGTCGCGGCTAAACAATCGGAAGGCGCTAAATCGTGTCATAAAGATTCTGAACTCTAGTGTTCAAACAGCAATGTCTTCCGAATCTTGTCTCAGTAATGATGCCGACTCGATCGGCGATTGTCAATCGCAGCAGGATCCGGTGCTCCCGCTGCCTCTTGAGTTGGCAGTCGCTATCTATTACCTACCGCTCTGCTGCTGAATCACCTGCCGCTGCGCCCGGGGCTGTCGTTTCGCTTATTAGTTGGTGAGCCGACCGGGCAGCGTAGTCCAGGACGGGTCCCGGCAGCACTCCAAGGTAAAGCGTAAGCAACACGCACACCGTAATGGCGATCCCCGTAGCAACAGGCACTCGAGTGACGGGAACGTCGCCGCGCGGTTCCCGCATGTACATCAGGACGATGATTCGCAGGTAATAATAAGCGGCCACGGCGCTATTCAGCACCAGAATGATCGCCAGGCCAACCAGATCCGACTTCAGCGCGGCACTCAACACGTAAAACTTCGCGAAAAAGCCGCCCGTGATTGGAATGCCGATCAAAGACATCAGGAAAAATGTGAAAGTCGCGGCCAGTGCGGGGGACTTCCTGCCCAGGCCCGCGTAATCCTCGAGCGTGACGTATTTTTCGCCCGCGTTGGCGAAATGGCTGACGACGGCAAACGCGCCCACGTTCATTGCAGCATAAGCGGCAGTGTAGAACATTGCCGCCGACGCGCCCTGTTCTGTGAGTGCGGCAAACGCCACCAGCAGATATCCAGCGTGGGCAATTGAAGAATACGCCAGCAGGCGCTTGACATTGTTCTGCACCAGGGCACACACATTCCCCAGCGTCATGGTCAGCGCCGCTGAGATCCAGAACAGCCAGAAACGTCCTGGGGCATTCGCTTCGAACATGATGCGCAGCAAGACCGCGAATGCGGCCGCCTTCGGGCCGGTTGACATCAGTGCAACCACCGGAGCCGGTGCGCCTTCATAGACGTTGGGAGTCCACACATGGAAAGGCGCAGCGGCAACCTTGAATCCCAGACCCACAAACATGAGCGCCGTCGCCACATACGCCAGGACCGGTACAGGCGCGCCGCCCGAGTTCAGTGCATGTTTGATCGCGTCAATATTGGTGGAACCGGTCGCGCCGAACATAAGCGCCACGCCATAGAGAAAGAACGCGGTGGCAAACGAACCCAGCAGAAAGTATTTCAATGACGATTCACTGCTCGCTGCGTCCCGCCGCCGGAAGCCCGCCAGCACGTAGGTCGAGATCGACGAGATCTCCAGGGCGACAAAAATAAGCACGAGCTCGATGGCGGACGACATCAGGCACATGCCCACCGTGCCGAAAAGAATCAATCCGTAATATTCCCCGGCGCGGATGCGCTGCACCGCCAAATATTCGCAAGAACTGAGTATCACGACCGCCGCAATCGCGATGACGAGGAAGTGAAAGAAGACGCTAAATCCGTCCACCCGAACCATGTTCGAGAACGCGGTTCCGGCGTATTCCGGCCGCGCCATGATCAAAGTCGCAGCCAGCGCGACCAAAGTCCCAATCAGGGCGATCGTGCCCAGTGATCGGTGACTGTTGTCTTCGTCGAGCAGAGGGTCGACGACCATCACCAACATCCCGAAGATGGAGAGCACCAGTTCCGGCAGGATGCGGATGTAGTCGGCGAGCGGTGGTGGTGGCGGCTGGAAAGCCTGCGCCAGCGCCAACAGGTCCGGCAATGAATGCGAGAGCGCCGTCGCCAGCGTCGTCACTGTCATTGTCCCACCACCTTGCTGGCCAACTGTGCGATGGGGCCAAGAGCCGATTGAAGCGCCGCCTGCACCGCCGGATCGATCGTACCGAGCCACATCAGGGGCGCAACGCCCATCACCAGAGCGGCAACCGCAATCGGCCAGAGCGCAGTCTTCTCGCGCAGGCTGAGATCGGGCAGCGTGTTGTTAACTGGATGTGTCACCTTGCCGAAAAAGACGCGCTGATACATCCACAGCAGGTAGCAGGCGCTCCAAATCACTCCGGTCGCGCCCAGAATCCCATAGATGGGCCGCGCCTGAAATGCTCCGCTCAGCACCAGAAACTCGCCGATAAAGCCGTTCAGCAGCGGCAGCCCGGCCGAGGCCAGCACCGTGACCAGAAACAACGCGGCGTACTTCGGCATGGGTGTCGCCAGTCCGCCAAACTCGGCGATCTCGTAAGTGTGGCGGCGTTCGTAGAGGATGCCCGCCAGCATGAAGAGCCCTCCGGTTGCAACCCCGTGGGCCAGCATCACAAAGACGGCCCCATTCAGCCCGGCCGCGGTGAAGCTGAAAATTCCAAGCACGACGAATCCGAGATGGCTGACCGAAGAGTAAGCGATCAGCTTTTTCAGATTTGGCTGCACCAGCGAAACCAGAGCGCCATAGATGATGCCGATCAGCGCCAGCGCCATGATCCAAGGCGCGTTGCGGTGCGCCTGGACAGGAAACAATCCGACATCGAAGCGCAGCAGGCCGTAGGTTCCCATCTTCAGCAGAACGCCCGCCAGCAGCACCGATCCAGCGGTCGGCGCCTCCACGTGCGCGTCCGGCAGCCAGGTGTGGAGAGGGAAGAGTGGGACCTTCACCGCGAAGGCTATGAAGAAACCTAGGAACAGCCAGAGCGAGGCGGCTTCGAATCCTGGTACACTTCCGCCGCGAATCATGTCTTGAATCTTGACAAAATCGAAACTGCCGGTCTTCGCATAGAGCCAGATAATCGCCGCCAGCATGAAGATCGAGCCGATCATGGTGAATAGAAAAAACTTCACCGCCGCGTAAACCCGGCGTCCGTGGCCGTACATGCCGATCAGCAGCGCCATCGGGATCAGAGTCGCTTCCCAGAAAAAGTAGAAGAGGAACAAGTCGAGCGAGGTGAAAACGCCGATCAGGGCCGTTTCCAGCAGCAGCAGCAGAATGAAAAATTCCTTCACCCGCTCGTGAATTGAATTCCAGGAAATCAACACGCACAGCGGCGTGAGGAACGTAGTCAGCACCACGAGCCAGACGGAAATTCCGTCAACGCCCATGTGGTAATGAATATTGGGTGTAGTGATCCAGATTTTGTCGATCTCGAACTTGAAGGGGCCGGTGCCTCGATGCAGATACACTGGCAAATGCAGCGAGGTGACAAATGCCAGCACCGAGATGACAAACGCAAATAACTTGATATCACGGTCGCGGCGCGGAATCAGGAGAATCAGCAGTCCGCCCACCGCGGGGATAAAAGTCACCAGTGAAAGGATGATGCGACTGAGCCATTCCATGTTCATCGGACCCATATTCATCGCACTCCCATCCAGACCATGTAGGCGATCACCACCGCCGCTCCAGCGGCCACCCATCCGGCATAGGAGCGTAGATTGCCCGACTGCATGTGGCGCGCGCTGTCAGACACATGGCCCGCAGCCTCGGCCGAGTTGTTCACGGCGGCGTCGATCACGCCCTGGTCCACTCCGTGCCAGAGGATCGTGGTCGAAGCGCCGAGCAGTGGTTTGACAAAGAGGGCGGCGTAGAGTTCGTCGATGTAATATTTGTGGACGACCGCGTCATAGATCCCGCCCAGGCTGGCCGCAATGCGCGCGGGAAGTTGCGGAAGGCGGCTGTAGAGCAGATACGCCAGGAACCATCCCAGTGCAGCCACGCCGACGGAAACAAACATAAGCAGATACTCGAGTGTGCCGCCAGTGTCAGCAGGAGTTTTCTGGGCAACTTTCGTCACCCCCTGAAAAACGGGGCCCAGAAACTGTTCGAACCCCATCTCGTACGCAGCGAGTCCCCCAATCGCCGACAGCACGGCAAGCACAAGCAACGGCCCCAGGATTACCCATGAACTCTCGTGAGGCTCGTGCGATCCATGGCCGTGATTGTCGTGCCCATGAGCGTCATAACCGCGCGCGCCGCGGCCGCGCGTTTGCTCGACCACAGCGCCGCGGTACTCGCCACCGAAGGTCATGTACATCAACCGGAACATATAGAACGAAGTGATAAAAGCCGTCACCAGCCCAATCAGCCAATAGATCCAGCCCTGAGGGCCGGACGAATAAGCCTTCCATAGAATCTCGTCTTTGGACCAGAAACCCGCGAACGGCCAAATACCCGCGATGGCGAGCGTGGCAATCCACATCGTCATGCATGTCCAGGGCATGTACACCCGCAACCCGCCCATCTTGCGCATGTCCTGCTCGCCGCCGACGCCGTGAATGACCGAACCGGCCGCGAGAAACAACAAGCCCTTAAAGAACGCGTGCGTCATCAAGTGGAAGATTCCAGCCGAAAACGCGCCCACGCCACACGCCATGAACATATAGCCAAGCTGTGACACGGTGGAGTAAGCCAGCACTTTCTTGATGTCGGTCTGAGCGATGCCAATGGTCGCCGCAAACAGGGCTGTTAGCGTCCCAATGATTGCGACCACCGTCATGGCCATCGGCGCGCGCTCGAAAATCGCGGACGATCGCGCCACCATATAAACGCCCGCCGTCACCATCGTTGCCGCATGGATCAACGCCGACACCGGAGTGGGGCCCTCCATGGCGTCCGGCAACCACACGTAAAGAGGGATCTGCGCCGACTTGCCCGCCGCGCCTACCATCAAGAGCAAACCGATCGCCGTGAGCACCCCAGCGCCCGCGGTCTCCGTCGGCAGCGCGCCGACTTGCTCAAATACTTTTGCGAAATCCAGCGAATGGAAGTGCTGGATGATCATGAACAGCGCAATCAAAAATCCAAAGTCGCCAATCCGGTTGACGATGAATGCTTTTTTGCCTGCCGCCGCAGCCGAATCCTTTGTGAACCAGTATCCGATCAACAAGTAAGACGCCAGGCCCACGCCCTCCCAGCCAATGAACATGACAAGATAGTTCTTGGCCAGCACCAGCGTCAGCATGAAAAACATAAACAAGTTCAGGTACGACAAGAAGCGGTAGTAACCATCGTCGTCCCACATATACCCGACCGAGTAAACGTGTATAAGAAAGCCGACGCCTGTAACCACGAGCAGCATAACCAGGGATAACTGGTCGAGGTAAAAATCAAAATCGACTTGAAAACTTCCAGATCGGATCCAATGCGCGAGAGGGCAAATGTAAGGAGCGGATGCTGAGGAAAAGTCCGAAGCAATCGTCAACGCCATGAAAAATGCGGCGCCGCAAAAAAGAAGCGCGACCGCCGACACCACATATTTTGACCACCGCCGGCCAAAAAAGCCGTTGATCGCCGCCCCGGCGAGCGGAAGCAGCGGGACGATCCAGAGATTGGGATACGGCGTCATAACTTGAGCAGGTTCACCCGGTCAACATTCAGAGTTTCACGCGTGCGATAGACGGCAATGATGATCGCCAGGCCAACGGCGGCCTCAGCCGCGGCCACGACCATCACGAAAAAAACGAAGACCTGTCCGCTGAGCGCGTGCCAGTGCGCGGCGAAAGCGACAAACGAAAGGTTCACACCGTTCAGCATCAGCTCAATCGACATGAAAATCGTGATGATATTGCGCTTGATCAGAAACCCAAGCACGCCACATACGAACAGGATGCCACTCAGCAAAAGATAATAGGTAAGAGGGATCATTGCTCGTCCTTTCTGGCTCCGCGCGCCCCGGCTTGGGGACGGCTCGCGAGCACGACCGCGCCCATGATGGCGATCAGGATCAGCACCGACGTGATTTCAAAGGGCAACAGAAATTCGTGGAACAGTAACCGCGCAATCGCCTGCGGATCGCCCTTTAACGCGCCAATAGAGACTGTTTCAGCATTGGGCCGGCTGAGCAGCGTCCACGCGACTAACAGGGCTCCGAGCACTACTCCAGGGACACCAAGCAGAGTCGCGACCCGGCTGCCCTTGGTCCGTTCCTCCGCTCCGGCATTGAGCAGCATGATGGTTATGACAAACAACACCATGATCGCGCCGGCATACACGATCACTTGCACTGCGGCCACAAATTCCGCGCCGAGCAGGAGATACTCGGCGGCGAGCGCTGCCATTACCACGATCAGCGACAACGCGCTGTTAATGGGATGGCTCTGCACCAGCAGGTTGATCGCTCCCGCCACGCAGATCGCTCCGAAGAATAGAAATAGAATTAAATGAAACATTTTGCTAATTCTCAGCTCTCAGTAAACCCAGATCGAAATTGGTAACCGGGTACTGGCAACAGGTAAAAGCTTTCAAGCTTTCCATGCCACTATCAGCGCAGTAACCACAATGTTAGCAACCGCCAGGGGTAACAAGACTTTCCACCCAAACGCCATAAGCTGGTCATAGCGAAAGCGGGGCAAGGTCCAGCGCACCCAGACGTAAAGAAACATGAAAAAGAAAACCTTCAGGCAAAACCAAAACACTGGCAAAATCATTTGCAAAATCTGCGGTCCGAACACCGGGCCGAGCCAGCCACCAAAAAACATCAGCGTCGCCAGACAAGCCACCGTCACCATGTTTGCGTACTCGGCCATGAAAAACATAGCGAACTTCATGGCACTGTATTCGGTGTGATATCCGGCCACCAGTTCCGACTCGGCTTCCGGCAGATCAAACGGAGTACGGTTCGTCTCCGCGTAGGCGGAAATCAGGTAGACGAAGAACGCTACCGGCTGGAAAAATATGTTCCAATGCAAATGTCGTTGCCCATCTACGATTTCGCGAAGGCTAAGGCTCCCCGTTATGATTACCACTCCCACCAGCGCGAGGCCAAGCGAAACTTCATAGCTGACCATCTGGGCACTGGAGCGCAGTCCACCGAGCAGAGAGTACTTGTTATTCGAAGACCATCCGGCAAGCGCCACACCGTACACGCCCATCGAAGTAATGCCGAGCACGACCAGCAGGCCGACATTCAAGTCGGTAATCTGCAAGTACGTGCCCCAGGGGCCGATGTTGACCCAGTTGCCAAATGGGATCACTGAAATAGAAGTAATGGCAAAAACAAGTGCGATCATCGGCGCCGCAATATAGAGCGGTTTGTACGCGTGCGGTTGCGTTAGATCTTCTTTGAAAATAAACTTAACGCCGTCGGCGAGCGGTTGCAACAACCCGAAAGGCCCAACTCGCGTGGGCCCCCAGCGGTTCTGGATGCGCGCAGACACCTTGCGTTCCAGCCAGACGCTATAAGCCACCGCCGTCAGCAGAATACCGACCACGGCCAGCGACTTAATAATCGAAATGATGATAAACGTCGTTATGCTCAAGTATTCTCGTGTGGCGCGGGTTCCATCGCCCGCGCGGTTTTTATCTTACTTCGTTAATAACACTTATTAGGTCGTATTTAATCCGCCGCAACATCCGAGTCTGCGGATTTATTTTCGAAAACAGAGTTCAATGTGTTGGAGTATTTTCCCAGCGTACCCGAGCTGAACAAATTGTCGTCGGCAGGCTCGATCAACTCCGAGCGTTGGATCGAGCCTGGGCCGCTCTCGGCAATATCGAGATGCTGATCGTTGCCTGCGAGCAGATTGACTCGCGAAACATCATATCCTGCGACCAAGCGCTGTATTTCGTCGAGAATCGCCATGGGATCGAACGGCGTCATTTTCGGCTCAAGATTGTGGGCTTCGAGCCACACCGCATGGCGATCCGCCTCGCCCGACTGAGCGCCGCGCGTTTGCCCCATGTCGGCGCGCGTGCCGCCGCCGAATGGCACCAGAGCGCGAACGTCAAAGCCCATGGCGTCCGCGATGCGAACGATCAGTTCGAAGTCCGGCTTCGTATTCGAAACTTCGCCTGCTTTCCTCACGAGTTGCAGGTCGCCGCAGGTGTTGGTATAAGTTCCAGTTTTCTCGTAAGCGTTCGCCGCCGGCAAAACCACGGTGGCAAGGGTTGCAGTTTCAGTCAGGAACATGTCCTGAACGACGACAAAGGTCTTCGAGAGAGCAAAAGGATCAATACCCAACCGTCCAACCGGATTCGAGCCCACCACGTAAAGCGCTCTTAGATTGCCGGCCTTTGCCGCATCCACCATTTCCGGTAAGCTCATGCCTGGTACGGCTGGCAACTTACCCCATTCTTGTAGGAACTTATCTGCGCTACTAACAGGTTCGTATCCCGGCAGAAGGTCCGGATAGAGCCCCATGTCACTGGCTCCATGCGAATTCGCGTAATCGCCCAGGCAAATTAGCTTTGCGCCGGGTAGCATGGCGGCAAAACTCACCAGTGTCTTGATGTCCTGGCCGCGCAGTTCAGATCCGGAGGCGATCACCAGGTTCTGCTCGGCGCGGAGTTTGTCGCGGAGCGCGATCCAGGCGTCACGGTTCGTAGCGTCGGTCACCAGCGAGTCGTACAGAAATTCATCGCCTCCGAGAAAGGCAACCGCCTTCGATTCGGTGCCCGCCGGAAGCACCGCGAATCCCGCTGCCTGCCGCCGCAACTTGATGGGCGCGGAGTTGATGACGTAAAGTCTAGCGCGCCGCAGGCGCACATTTGTCCGGATCTGCCACGCCAATAGCGGATGCCGATTGGTTGGATCGTTTCCAATCAGCAGAACCGCGGGCGCGCTGAGCACATCCCGCATGGACGCGGTTCTTCCGGGCCTGCCGTGGAGCGCCGCTGCCAGGGCAGGGAAGTCCGCTGTGCGATGATGATCGATGTTATTAGTCTTGAGGACGACGCGGGCAAACTTCGAAAGCAGATAATTCTCTTCGTTGGTCGTGCGATTCGAACCGACGACGCCGATCGCACTTCCGCCATCGCGATCGCGAATTTCTCGAAAGCGTGTGCCGATCAGTTCGAAAGCTTCTTCCCATGTCGCAGGCGTCAGCTTTCCGTTCTTCCTTATCAACGGCTGTGTCAGGCGCTCTTTGTGGTGGGCAAAATCGAAAGCGTAGCGGCCCTTGATGCAAAGAAAATCGTTGTTGATTCCGCTCTTGTCGCGGTTATCGCCGCGCACAATCTCCGCGCCGGTATCTGAGCGGCGCACGCCCAGCGTAGTCTTGCATCCATCCCCGCAGTGAGTGCAGATCGTGCCTACGTGATTCATCTCCCACGGACGCGTCTTATAGCGATAACTTCCGGAAGTAAGTGCGCCGACCGGGCAGATGTCGATGCACATGCCGCACTCTTCGCAGTCGAGATGGTCGGCGTGATTAGGCGCGATGATCGAACTCACTCCGCGGTTCTGTACCCCGAGCGCCCAAACATCCATGCCTTCGCCGCAGACGCGCACGCAGCGGTAACACAGAATGCAACGCGGCCGGTTGAAATACACCACCGGCGACCACTGTTGCTCTTCCTTATGGTTCTTAGCCTCGATGAATTTCGATTCAGATGCGCCGTAGGAGAACGCCATGTCCTGCAATTCGCATTCGCCGCCGGCGTCGCACACCGGGCAATCCAGCGGATGGTTGCCGAGTAGTAACTCGACCATCGCCTTGCGCGCCTGGCGCACTTCATCGTTGTCGGTGGCGACGATCATGCCTTCGGTCACGGTCGTCGTGCAGGCGGTTTGGAGCTTGGGCATTTTCTCGATCTTCACCACGCACATGCGGCAAGCGCCCTGCAGCGAAAGCCCCGGATAATAGCAGAACGATGGGATTTCAATGCCCACGCTCTTGCATGCCTCGATCAGCAGCGTCCCAGCAGGAGCCGTGATCTTCTTGCCATCGACAGTGAGATTGACATCTGGCATTTAATTCTTGCGCTCGGTTTTGATTAACTTCTCCATCGATTGAACACAAATTCCCTGGGCGTGGCCCTCCCTGAATCTCGTAGTCGGGCACACATCAAAATTGCCCCAGTAGAAATGATCCCAATCAAATAGTCCTTCGCCCGGGAGGTCGCCTTCTACCCAGTACGTATGACTTGTGCCAACCTTCCAAATCCAGTACGAGTGACCTCCGTTGTACATTCCCAGACGACCTCGGAAACGGAAGCAATTCCCAACGATCGGGTTCGAAGCTGACTTGCATACGGCGCTGTCCTCAGCGATGCTCGCGGAGGCGAACATCAGGAGTACAAAAATTATAGAGAACAATAGCCTCATAGATAACCTCAGTTAGCCTGGAAGACCGGCAATTGCTCCGCCGCGCCTTCCTTCTCAAACGGACACGGCTTTCCATCCAGATGATCTTCAAACTCTTGTCTGAACTTCTTTACGAACGCCATCGTCGGCATCGCCGCTGCGTCTCCCAGCGGACAGAATGTTCTTCCCAGCATGTTCTCGGCGAGGTAATAAATGTTGTCGATATCTTTCTTCAGCCCCGCGCCAGCGTGGAAACGCGTCAGCGTCTTCTTCAGCCAGTCGGTGCCCTCGCGGCATGGAACGCACCAGCCGCAGCTTTCATGCTGATAGAACTTGATCGTGCGCAGCGCGAACTTCACCATGCAGGTCGCATCGTCGAGCACTACCACGCCGCCGGAGCCAAGCATCGACCCAGCTTTGCCCACCGAGTCGAAGTCCATCGGAATGTCGATTTCCTCCGGCAGCAGCACCGGCGTGGACGATCCGCCCGGCACCACAGCCTTCAACTCGCGCCCGTTGGGAATTCCGCCGCCAACCGTATAGATCATCTTCTTGAGGTTGTATCCCATCGGAAGTTCGTAGACGCCCGGCTTCTTAAGATTTCCCGAGAGGCAGAACAGTCGCGTCCCGCCATTCTTCGGCGTGCCCAGTTTCGCGTACCAATCCGCGCCGCCCAAAATGATGTGCGGAACCGAGGCCAGCGTCTCGGCGTTATTAATGACGGTTGGGCCGCCCCACAGCCCTACCACAGCCGGAAAGGGTGGGCGAATGCGCGGTATGCCGCGCTTGCCTTCGAGCGATTCCATGAGTGCCGACTCTTCGCCAACTTCGTAAGCGCCCGCTCCACCATGCCAATAAATATCGAGATCGTATGCGCTGCCGAAAATGTTTTTGCCGAGGAATCCTTTGGCGTAGGCGTCTCTAATCGCCTTTTGCATGATTACCGAAAGGTAGCGATACTCGCCGCGGATGTAGATGTAGCCGGTATGCGAACCGACCGCGCGCGCGGCGATCATCAGGCCTTCAATCACGGCGTGCGGGTCGTGTTCGAAAATCAGGCGGTCTTTGCAGGTGCCGGGTTCGCTCTCGTCGCCGTTGCAGAGTACGTATTTTGGTTTGGCGGATTCCTTCGGAACAAAGGACCACTTCATGCCCGCGCTGAACCCGGCGCCGCCCCGTCCGCGCAGGCCGGAGTTCTTCACCTCATTGATGATCGCGTCCGGCGTCATGGCGAGCGCCTTCTGCACGGCTTTATAGCCGTCCAGTTCGAGATAGCGGTCGATATTCGTAGCGCCCTGTCCAAAGCGCTTCGAGACCACGCGTACCTCGTCGGGATGGGAAACTAAGTCGGCCATTGGATCCGGTGATCGGGTGATCTTGAGATGGTCAGATCACGCGATGTTCTATTGCGTTCCCTTCTTCTTATACTCGTCGAGAATCTCATCCATCTTCGCTTCCGTCAGATTCTCGTGAAAATCGTAATTCACCTGTGCTGCCGGGGCCCAGCTACAGGCGCCTATACACTCGACTTCTTCCAGAGAGAACACGCCATCCTCACTCGTGCCCTTGTGCCCGATGCCGAGCTTCCTCTTGCAATGGTTGAGAATTTCTTCGCCGCCGCGCAACATGCACGCGATGTTAGTGCATACCTGGACGTTGTACTTTCCGCGTGGCTTGGTAGTTAGCATCGAGTAGTAGCTGATCACGTTGCGGACTTCGAGTTCAGTGAGATCCAGCCGCTGCGCCAGTTCCGTAATTACTTCGTCGGTCAGCGAGCCGGCTTCATCCTGCGCGTAGAGCAGCGTCGGCACCAGCGCCGAGCGCTTGGTCGGATAATGCGCCAGCATCTCTGCAAACCGCGTTTCGAACTCGTCGGAAAACTTCATAAAGTCATTTGGTAAATTTGTAATGGGGTAATTTGGTAATTTGAAAACCTAAACCCGCGCGATTTTAGATTACAAAGTTACCCTATTACCAAATTACATGATTCCTACCGGTCCACATCGCCCAGCACGATATCGATCGACCCAATCGCCGCAACCACATCGGCGATCAGTCCGCCCTCGCACATCTTGGCCAGCGCCTGTAGGTTCGCAAACGATGGCCCGCGCATATGCACGCGATAAGGCTTGGCCGTTCCGTCGCTGACGATGTAGTATCCCATCTCGCCGCGCGGCGATTCCACCGCCTGATAAACCTCGCCCGCCGGCACGGCGAAGCCCTCGGTGATGATCTTGAAATGGTAGATGAGAGCTTCCATCTGCGTCTTCATTTTTTCGCGGTCGGGCAGCACAACCTTAGGCGCATCCGCTTTCACTGGCCCTTCCGGCATTCCCGCCAGCGCTTGCTGTACCATGCCAATCGATTCCCGCAACTCCGCGGCCCGGCAAAGATATCGCGCGAACACATCCCCTTCATTGCGCACCGGCACCTTGAACTTAAAGTTTTCGTAGCCCGTGTAGGGAGCATCGCGGCGGAGATCCATATCGACGCCGCTGCCGCGCAAAGTTGGGCCGCATGCTCCCATCGCAATCGCGTCGTCCGCCGTCAGGCGAGCCACGCCCTTAGTGCGCATCATGAAGATCGGATTCCCGGTCAGGAGGCCTTCATATTCATCCACGTTTCCGGGAAAGCGGTCGGCGAACTTCTTGACTTTCTCGAAGAATCCGAGTGGCGGCTCCAACGCCAGCCCGCCAATACGGAAGTAAGACGTCATCATCCTCTGCCCGCTTACCATCTCGAAAAAACGCAACACGTCTTCGCGCTCGCGGAAGCAGTAGAGAAAAACCGTCATCGCGCCCAGGTCCATGGCGTGCGTTCCCAGCCAGACCAGGTGCGAATTGATGCGTGTCAACTCATTCATCAGGACCCGAATCCACTGTGCCTTCGGAGGAATCTCCAATCCCAACAACTTCTCTACTGCCAGGCAGTAGCAGAGATTGTTGGTCATCGGGCAAAGGTAGTCGATGCGGTCCGTCAGCGGCACGACTTGCTGATAGAACTTGGCTTCGCAGGTTTTCTCGATGCCCGTGTGCAGGTAGCCGATCTCCGGCTTCACCCGCACCACGGTCTCACCGTCAATTTCGAGCACCAGGCGAAGCACCCCGTGCGTCGAGGGATGCTGCGGCCCCATGTTCAGGACCAGGGTGCGATCGCCCGAGGTAGTTTCCCGGCCGGACCCAGCGACAACAGTGGGAAATTGCGTCATGGCCTAGCGGTATCCCTCCACCGGGTAGTCTTTGCGCAGCGGATGGCCTTCCCAGTCATCGGGCATCATGATGCGTTCGAGGTTGGGATGTCCGGTGAAGCGCACGCCAAACAGATCGAACACTTCGCGCTCGTAGAAATTCGCCGAGGGCCAGATCGAAGTGACCGATTCGATCGCCGGACTCGATCCGTCCAGCCGGACCTTCAGACGCACTCGCTCTTTCGTCGGAATCGAGAGTAGATGGTAAACCACCTCAAAGCGCGGCTCCGACGGATACCAATCCGCGCAGGTAAGATCAGCCAGATAATTGAATGGGCAATCGCTGGCGTCGCGCAAAATGGCGCAAACTTCGCGGATCGATTCCTTTGCGAGCCAGATGGTGAGCTCGTCGCGATCGTATTTCACCGCCTGCACGATGGATCGCGAACCTGCGGCGGCGCTCCACTCGACCAGGCGAGCCAATGCCGGATGCGTCTTCAACTGCTCGATATCGGTGATGGCGGGAACGAGCGCCATTAGTCGTCTCCCCGTTTGGCGGCCGTCAATCCCCAGTCGAGCACGCCTTTTTTCCAAACATAGAAAAGTCCGACCAGCACGATCCCGATGTACACCATCATTTCCCAGAAACCAAACATCTTCAGTTCGCGCAGGATGACCGCCCAGGGGTAAAGGAAAACAGCTTCCACGTCGAACAATATAAAGAGCATGGCGACCAGGTAGAATTTGACGGAAAACCGTCCCTGCGCATCGCCGATGGGCTCGACGCCGCACTCATAAGGCGACATTTTCGCGCGATTAGGTTTATGCTGGCCAATGAGCCATGAAAGGACAACCATCGCTATCGCCAGGGCCGTGGCTATGACGAAATGCATCAGGAAGGGCAGGTAGCGAGCGAAATAATTGTCCGGCATAGGGAGAGCTATATATAATTTGCGCCAAGCACAATAGCAGACTTTCCAGCTTAGTTTTGGTGGGCGGAAGTGTCAAGCTGAGTAAGTGTTTTGGCAGAAGTTTTATCCGGCGAAGTGTGTATTGACTGGGCCGGGGAGAGCCTGAATCGCATGATCTTTGGTTTTAATACCGATATTCGCCACGAAGACACTGTTTACCATGTGCAAAGCGAAGCGCGCGAAGGCGAGCAACTGCTGCAAACCCAGGTTTTCGTTCGTGGGCGTTGCATCGGCAAGCGCGCGGTTTCCTATGGCTCCGGCGCGGCTGAAACAAAGGCTGGCGCTTCGGGCAAAGCTTCGGCCATATTACCGGCCAACGATCAGGAAAGAGAGAAGATGCTGCGCGAACTGCATCGCGAGGTGCTCGATGCCATCCGCGATGGCAAGTTAGATTCCGTCCTCGACAAGCGGGAGACGCCGGAGACGCTGGCGGCGGTGAAAGAGCTTGACATCGAGTGGGTTAACGCCGCTTCCGTGCATTCCAGCGGCGCTCTGACCATGCGCATTCGAGTCACCGACGGAGGCGTCACCGTCGAAGGCGCCCGGCTCACACTGCGTCTGGTCCGGCCCGGCGCCGCACCGTACTACGCCCAGGTCCTCACCGACGCCCGTGGCAACGCCGAGATGAGCGTTAAGGTGGAGGAAACGTCGATGGCCGAGACTTCCGTGCTGGTGCAAGCGAATGTCGAAGGACGCACCGCTACCCGCAAGTTCCAACTGCGCGCGGCCGGTTGAGGGAAGGGCACGCTTTGCCGGCGGCGGAAAGACCGGAGTTTTGCATCGGAGCTTCGGATTACGGCTAGGTCCAGAGCTTCGGATTACGACTTCGAACGAGGGCTTCGTATCAGGGCATCGCTTTAGCGATGCCAACAGCCCTGCGAGGTTAATGCCCCTTCAGGGGCTGCGCAGCGCTGGCGCCCGCTGGAAGGATCGTGCAAGCGCCGAGAATCCCTGCCATGAACTTGACCATCAATGGCGAAACTCAGATCTCCTCCGCCGAAACTCTGGGCGCGCTCGTCGACCAGCTTGCCATCAAGCCGGACCGCCTGGCCATCGAACTGAACCGCCAGATCGTCCACCGCGACCAATGGCCGCGGACTCCTTTGCACGATGGAGACCGGCTGGAAATCGTCCATTTCGTCGGCGGCGGATCGGCGCGGACTGGACACTTTTCTTGAATTGTCATCCCGAGCGCAGCGGGGGATCTTCAGTGAGCTGCACAAGATCGACTGATGGTAAATTTGGCAACCCATTTCCCAACCTGCTAACCTGATTCTTCACGGCCCCGTCGTTCAACGGATAGGACTTCAGTTTCCTAAACTGAATATGCAGGTTCGATTCCTGCCGGGGCTACCAGAAATCGCCTGCAAGCACACGTTTCCACGCCCTGCGGAAACCCCGTGGAATATGCTTAGAAAGCGACGCTCCGTTCCCGTATAATAAAAAGCTGTGCTCAAGTACTCCATCGTAGTTCCGTTTCATAACGAGCAGGAAAACGTCACCGACCTTTACGCGCGCCTTAAGGCCGTGATGGAGGCGAGCGGCGAGACCTTCGAGATGGTGCTGGTTGACGATGGCTCCCTCGACGGCACCTTCCAGTTGCTGCGCGAGATTGCCGCCATTGACAGCCGCGTGATCGTGGTCAAGCTGCGCCGCAATTTTGGTCAGACCGCCGGCCTCGCCGCCGGATTCGACCATGCCCGGGGCGAATACATCATTGCCATGGACGGCGACCTGCAGCACGACCCCGCCGACATTCCCGTGTTCCTGGAAAAGATTGCCGAGGGCTACGACATTGTCAGCGGATGGCGCAAAAACCGCGTCGATAATTTCTGGCTGCGCCGCGTCCCCTCGCGCTGCGCCAACTGGCTCATGGCCAAGTTGAGCGGCGTTGACATCCACGACTTCGGCACTACCTTTAAGGCCTACCGCCGCGAAATCCTCGGCCAGGTCCCGCTCTACGGAGAACTCCACCGCTTCATCCCCGCGCTGGCCTCGTGGTACGGCGCTACCATCGTCGAAGTTCCCATCAAGAACGTAAACCGCGAGCGAGGCGCTTCGCACTACGGGATCTCCCGCACCTTCCGCGTCTTCTTCGACCTCATCACCATCCGCTTCCTGCTCAAATATCTTTCCCGCCCACTGCACTTCTTCGGTACGGTTGGGGTGTTCAGCATTACGGCGGGTTGCGGCATCTCGGGCTGGCTTGCTCTCCAGAAGTTTCTGCACCACACCGATGTCATGTATCAGCACGGCCCGCTGATGATGTTCTCCGCCGTGCTGTTGCTGGCGGGCTTGAACATGCTCGCCATTGGCCTGCTCGGAGAAATGCAGGTGCGCCATTATCACGAGCCCAGCCAGCGCGCCCCCTACTCCGTCGACCGCATCCTGCGGGCGCAGAGCGAAGAGAGCACGATCCCGGAATAGCTGGTCTCTCCTTGATTGTCGCGAGGGGCATTGTTGGAGTAAGCCGCGCGCTGCTTCTCACGCTTTTCGAGAAGTGGCCGGTCGAACCGCTGACACGTTTGACCCATAGAGGCATTCGGGTGGACGTATACGCGTCTGCCGAGCACCCCGGGCCTGGACGGGCGGGGTGCCCGGAGCACCATTTCATGCGAGTTACGCTCTCTTGAGAAACAGCGCTCCCAGTGGCGGCAAGGTCAGTCGCAGTGAATAGGGCCTGCCGTGGGCGCTTTGCGGCAGCGCTTGCACGCCGCCCATGTTGCCCATGCCGCTGCCGCCGTACTCCCGGGCGTCGCTGTTGAGAAGTTCTTTCCAATACCCGCCCGTGGGCACGCCTACCGCGTAATTCACTCTGGGCACCGGCGTGAAATTGCACACGACGAGAATAGCGTCGTCATCATTCTCGCCTTTGCGCAGCAGCGAGATAATGCTGGCGGGTGTGTCGTTGCAGTCCACCCATTCAAAGCCCCTGGGATCGTTATCGAACCAGTGCAGCGCCGCTTCGTTGCGATACAGGCGGTTGAGTTGTTCGACCCAGGTCATCAGCCCGCGATGCACCGGGTATTCCAGCACGTTCCAGTCGAGGCTGCGATCATGCGACCACTCGCTGACCTGCCCGAACTCGCATCCCATAAACAGCAGTTTCTTGGCGGGTTGGGCGAACATATAGGCCAACAGCAGCCGCATATTGGCGAACCGCTGCCACTCGTCGCCCGGCATTTTGCCGATCAGCGAGCCTTTTCCATGCACGACCTCGTCATGGCTCAGGGGCAGCACGAAATTTTCGTGGAACGCATAGAGCATGCGAAAGGTCAGCTTGTTGTGGTGATACTGGCGATGGATGGGGTCGTTCTGGAAATACTTGAGCGTGTCGTGCATCCATCCCATGTCCCACTTCAGGCCGAATCCCAGCCCGCCCAAGTGCGTGGGCCGCGAAACCATGGCATAGGAGGTCGATTCTTCGGCGAAGGTTTGAATGTCCGGATGCTCTTTGTAGGCTTCGAGGTTGAAGTGGCGCAGGAAGTCGATGGCTTCCAGGTTTTCGCGCCCGCCGAACCGATTCGGAATCCACTCGCCCTGCTTGCGCGAGTAGTCGAGATAGAGCATGGAAGCGACCGCGTCCACCCGCAGGCCGTCAGCATGATATTTGTCGAGCCAGAACATGGCGCTCGACATCAGGAAGCTACGCACTTCAGCGCGGCCGTAGTTGAAGATCATCGTCTTCCAATCGGGATGAAAGCCTTGGCGCGAGTCGGCATGCTCAAATAAATGGGTGCCATCGAAGAAGGAAAGGCCGTGTCCATCGGAAGGGAAGTGCGATGGCACCCAATCCAAAATGACGGCGATACCGTGCTGGTGCAGGTAGTCGATCAGATACATGAAATCCTGCGGCGTGCCGTAACGCGCGGTGGGAGCGAAGTATCCTGTGGTCTGATATCCCCAGGAACCGTAGAAGGGATGCTCCATGATGGGCAGCAGTTCGACGTGGGTGAATCCCAACTTATTCACGTGGTCGGCGAGTCGGGGTGCAATCTCGCGATAGGTCAGAGAGCGGTTGTGTTCTTCGGGGACGCGCATCCAAGAGCCGAGGTGCACTTCATAAATAGACATGGGCGCGTGCAGCGAGTTGGCCGCCCCGCGTTTTCCCAGGAAGTCAGCGTCGTTCCAGCTGTAATCGAGGTCCCAGACCACCGATGCCGTGCGCGGAGGCTTCTCCGTGGCAACTCCCACCGGGTCGGCTTTTTCCGTCTCATGCCCGTGATGATTGGATTCGATATGGAACTTGTACAACGCGCCCTTGCCGACGCCGGCGATAAAGCCTTCCCAGATTCCCGATGAGCCGCGAGGCTGGAGGGGATGCGAGTGCCGGTTCCACCCATTGAAGCTGCCGGTCACCGAAACCTGACGCGCGTTGGGGGCCCAGACGCTGAAGACGGTGCCCTTGCTCCCATCGTATTCCGCCAGGTGCGCCCCCATCTTCTCGTAAATGCGATAGTGCGTGCCTTCGTTGAATAGATAAAAATCTTCCGCCGTCAGCAGCGAAACGTCGTGCCGCACCGGAGATGCTTCGTGAGTGGGTGTTTGGGTCATGATTTTGCTTTCGGTCTAGTGTAGTCCAAATGGAGGGACGAATTGTGTGGCGGCGGGGCTTTGCCCCGCCGGGACCGGGCAGAGCCGCGTCACCACACTAACTCCCACTAGCGCCGCTGGTCCTTCCGTGCGTCCCGCTTCGCTCGCGCCCAGCCTTCTTTCACCGTTTGCCGCGCCCGCCCCAGCGCCAGCGCATCCTCCGGCACATTCTCCGTGATGCAGCTTGCTGCACCAACATATGCTCCGCGTCCAATCTTTACCGGCGCCACCAGCGTCGCGTCGCTCCCGATGAAGACGCCGTCTTCGATGATCGTCTTGTGCTTGTTGATGCCGTCGTAGTTGCAGGTGATGGTGCCCGCACCAATGTTGACGCCATCTCCGATTTCCGCGTCGCCCAGATATGAAAGGTGGTTGGCCTTCGATCCCTTGCCTAGCTTGATTTTCTTGGTCTCGACGAAGTTCCCCAAGTGAGCGTTTTCGCCCACCTCGCTGCCCGGGCGCATATGAGTGAACGGTCCGAGTTGAGCTCCCGCGCCTGCGCGCGAATCTTCCATGAGCGTTCCCGGCCGCACCAAGACCCGGTCGCCCAGTACGGAATTCTCGATGACGCTGTAGGAGCGAATACGGCAATCCTCGCCAATCTTCGTGTTGCCCAGCAACTGGACAAAAGGCTCAATCACCGTGTCCGCTCCAACTTCCACTTCGCTGTCGATCACGCAAGTGTGCGGATAAAAAATCGTGACGCCCGCCTCCAGCAACTCTCGGCACTTCGCCAGCCGCAGCCGCGCATCCAGCATCACCATCTCCCCGCGCGTGTTGCTGCCCAGGATTTCGGCCGCGTCCGCGGTTTTGAGCGCGACCACCCTCTTGCCCGCCCGGTGCAACACCTGCGCCATATCCGTCAGGTAGTACTCGCCGTGCGCGTTCTTAGTGGAAAGGCTGTCGATGTGCTCGTACAAATCCGACATGGCGAAGGCATAGAATCCGGAATTGATCTCGCGGATCTTCTTCTGCTGCGCGGTCGCTGACTTCTCTTCCACAATCGCCTGCACCTCGGCCCCTCGACCCTTGCGGATCACCCTCCCGTATCCATAAGGATTGTCAAGTTCGGCGGTGAGCAACGTCATGGCCGCCTTTTGAGCTCCGTGGAACTCGCTGAGTTTCTTGATCGTTTCGGCGCTAATCAGCGGAGCGTCCCCGGAAAGCACGATGACCTGGTCATACCGATTGCCCGAGAGCGCTTCCCGCGCCGCCATGAGCGCGTGTCCCGTGCCGCGCTGCTCGGCTTGCAGCACAAAATTCACGCCCGTCCGGGCAACCGCCTCGCGCACGCGCTCCGCTTCATGGCCGATGATTACGAATACGTCCTGCGCGGGCACCACCTTAGTGGCGGTGGCAATCACATGCGCCAGGATCGGCTTGCCGCCGACTTCGTGCAGCGCCTTGGGATGCTTCGATTGCAGCCGCGTGCCTTTGCCCGCCGCCATAATCGCGACGGCGATACGCGGGGGCTGCGGGCGGAAAGATTTTGATGTGGTTTTTGTCGTTGGCGTTTTTGCCATGCTTAGACCAATATACCGCGAACTCCTTCTTGCCTGATGGAGTGCTCGCGTTCCCGCCCGGCCGTCGAGGTTCGACGGGCGAGCCACCCTTCCCTCCACAATTCAACTCCGAGTCGTCTGTCCATCCGGCGCCTGGGCCATCAGCGCCATCAAGTCGTGCGCAACCTGATTGGTAGCATGCCGCGCCACGTCGCCCTCTTCCAGGTAATCACCCATTAACGGACACACGCCGAGCGCCTCGATCGCTTCCAGATCTACCACGATCTGCGAAGCTCCCTCCCGGGCGTACCTGGCCGCCATCTCCGCCGACGCCGCCGTACGATTGAGCAGCGTGTAGTCGAACAACTCGACGCCGGCGTGGCCGTTGAGCGCGCGAATGTGCTCGGCTGCGGTTAAACCAAGGCTTTCATTAACCTGTGTCATTAGATTGCAAATAAAGACAGTAATGGCATGAGATGAAGCAATGGCTTCGGGGATTCCGCGCACCAGCAAGTTCGGTATCAGGCTGGTGAAAAGCGATCCCGGACCGATCGTGATGAGGTCTGCGCTGGCGATTGCCTCCAGCGTCTGGGGCAGCGGTTCCACGTCGGGAGGAACCAACACCAGCTCTCGAATCGTGCCCTTGCTTGCCGTGATCCGCGTCTCGCCGCGCACCCGAGTCCCATCCGCCATCACGGCCCGCAATTCCACGCTCGACATGGTTGCCGGATAGATGTGCCCGCGGGTGAGCAGAATTTCCGAAGAGAGCCGCACCGCCTCGGCAAAGTCTCCCGTGATCGAGGTCAGCGCCGCCAGAAAAAGATTGCCGAAGCTGTGGCCTGCCAGCCCGGAGCCCTTCTGAAAGCGGTGCTGAAACAATCTCGAGAGCAGGGCTTCATCTTCCGAAAGGGCGACGATGCAATTCCTCACATCGCCTGGCGGAAGCATATTGAGTTCTTTGCGCAGGCGCCCGCTCGATCCGCCATCGTCGCTCACCGTCACCACCCCCGACAATTCGCGAATCGTGGGCTGGCCGGACGGGGCCAGCGCCGGCGTCATGACGTAACGCTTCAGCCCCTTCAGCAGCGTGGACAGGCCAGTGCCCCCGCCGATTGCGACCACTCGCAGTTCGGGGCCAGCCTTGCCCGTGTCCGGTGAGTTCGTGGGGAGCATGCCGCCTCAATAAAGCTTCTGGCTGTTAGCTTCTAGCCAGAAGCGAGAAGCTAAGCGCAGATGGCAGTTGGTGAGGGCCGCTAGTACGCGCTCGCTTCTTCTTCCGTCGGCTCAGATTCGACGCCCGGGTCCGGATACAACAACTCGGTGAAGCGCGGATCTTCCGCCAGGTTCTGGAAGTCGCCGTCATTCCGTGCCTGGAAGCGCAGCGAGGGCCGGGCCTGGATGGCTTCGTCAAGCGCCTTGAGCGATTCTTCAACGTGGCCGGTCAGGCAATGCAACGCGGCCAGCCCGTAAAGAACATATTCCGCCTTCGGATTCTGCTTCAAGAGCTTGTCGAGTTGTTCGCGCGCCGTCACATAGTCGCCCAGGTTGATCAGCGACACGGCGTAGTCGTAATGCTCTTCCGTGCTCTTGAACTGCAACGCGGGTGTTTCCAGATGCTTGTCGCAGGTGAGGATATGCACCTGCGCCCGGTCAACCAGGGACTTGTTAGGCCCGCTCAGCACTTTCTGCAAGTGGCCTTTGGCCTTTTCGAACTTGCGTTCCTGCAAAGCCCGAAGTCCGCTCTCGTAGCTCTGCACCGCCTGCGTGTGTCGTGGATCTTCCGTCACTTGTTTCTTGGAGGTTAGCTTCAATGCCATCAAACCGCCTTCACTTCAGAATTGAAATTGAATAACTCAAAATCGAATGCTCTCAACCTACTATTTTACCTGAAGCCGCGAGATTGCCGAGTCACTGCCCGGATTCCCCGGTGGTGGACTGTCTTGAAATGTTACTTTTTCCACAGCAGCCACGAACCAAGTAGAACAGGTGCAACCCAACCGAGAAAGAGCAAAGGGGGCATCACCCGAAACAGCACACGGATCAACGGAATTGCAGCAGCGGGAACATGTATGCCCAGCCCCGCAAACGAACCAAATACAAAGTCCGTTTCGTAGAGGAGGATGGCGGCTATCAGCCATATCGCTCCTATCGCCAGAAACACATACGGTCTCACGTCATACCTCCTCAGCTCGATGGGGCCAGATTTCAAAAGCGACATCACTGCCCGGATTCCCCGGCCCCGGCGCGTTTGGGGAAGATGTTGCCGACGCGGCGTATTTCGGCGCCCACGCTTTTCAGCTTTTCTTCGATGTGCTCGTAGCCCCGGTCAAGATGATACACGCGGTCGATGATGGTCTCGCCATCGGCCACCAGCGCGGCCAGCACCAGCGAGGCAGAGGCGCGCAGGTCCGAGGCGAGCACCGCCGCAGCGCTCAGCGGAGTTCCGCCGTGCACGATGGCCCTTCGCCCTTCGATCTTGACGTTGGCGCCCATGCGCACCAGTTCCTGTGCGTGCATGAACCGGTTCTCGAAAATATTCTCCGTGATGATCGATGTACCCGCGGCTTGCGTGGTGAGCGCCATGTATTGCGCCTGCATGTCGGTGGGGAAGCCGGGATATTCTTCCGTGTTCATGTCTGCGGCGGCCAGCGGCTGATCGCCCATCACGCGGACCGAGTCGGCTCTCACCGAAGTCTTCACGCCGGTTTCCGCCAGCTTTTGCAGAATGGAGGTGAGGTGCGCGGGATCGCATCCGGCAACATTGACGTCGCCGCCGGTGAGCGCCGCGGCGATGATGAACGTCCCGGCTTCAATGCGGTCGGGAATGATGCGGTGCCGCGCGCCGTGAAGCTTGGCCACGCCTTTTATGCGGATTGTGGACGTGCCTGCGCCCTGGATTTTTGCCCCCATGGCGTTGAGCAGCGCGGCCAGGTCGGCGACCTCCGGCTCGCGGGCGCAATTCTGCATGACCGTCTCGCCCTCGGCCAGCGTGGCCGCCATGAGCAGGTCTTCGGTGCCGGTGACGGTAATTCTGTCGAAAACAATTTCCGCGCCTGAGAGTCGCCCGCCGTTGAGAGGATCGGTCGTGGCCTCGACGTAGCCGTGTTCTTGCGTGATCTTCGCGCCCAGACGCTCCAGACCTTTGATGTGAAGATCGATGGGTCGCGCTCCGATGGCGCATCCTCCCGGCAGCGAAACCCGGGCGTGGCCGCACCGCGCTACCAGCGGTCCCAGAACGAGCGTCGATGCGCGCATCGTTTTGACCAGTTCGTACGAAGCTTCGGGTGCAGCCAGCGTGCGCGCGCAGATCGTTGTCCGGTGCTGCGCGCGTCCGTAGCCGAGTTCGACTTCCGCGCCCATCGCCGCCAGCAGCTTGCGCGTGGTCTCGATGTCGCGCACCTGCGGAATGTTTTCGATGATGACCGGTTCCTCGGTGAGCAGCGCTGCCGCCATGCACGGCAGCGCCGCGTTTTTCGCGCCACTGATGCGAACTGTCCCCAGCAAAGGGTTGCCGCCGCGGATTACCAGCTTATCCATAGAGAAATAAGTTTCCGAAAACTAACGTCGTTTTCATTCTAGTACGAGCTACAAAATGGAGCGACGGGCGTCTCGCCCGTCCAGCCGGGCGAGGACGCCCGGCGCTCCACCGGCAAGGTAGGATCGAGGGAGGAAGCCCATTACCTCATGGAGTTAGCCAGCGCAATCGCTTTGCGCACTTGACCGTGTGATTCTTTTAGCGCAGCGGCAGCCTGAGCGCGGCTGACCGCAGCCTTGGCCATCACCAGCGCCACCGGAACGCGCCCTCCCGCGGCGGCGAGGAGTTGACCCGCGGCGCGACGCGAGAGCCCGGCAGCTTCTTCTAGGATGCCCACCCCGCGCTCGGCCAGCTTCGAGTTCTTGGGACTGACGTTGACCATCAGGTTGCCATAGACGTAACCGAGCCGCGCCATCGCCCCCGTCGAGAGCATGTTGAGAATCATCTTCTCCGCCGTGCCCGCTTTCATGCGCGTGGAGCCAGCGACAACCTCCGCGCCCACCTCCGCAACGATGTCAACATGCGCGGCCTTGCCCAGCGCAGATTTCGGGTTGCAGACGACGGCAACCGTCATCGCTCCATGGGCCCGCGCATATTCGATGGCGGCGACCGTGAAGGGAGTGCGTCCGCTCGCCGCGACGCCCACGACCACATCTTTTTCGGTTGGCTTTTTTGTTGCGATCGTTTTGCGCCCCAGTTCGCGCGAATCCTCATCGGCTTCCACGGCCGCGGTCAGCGCTCTTGGGCCGCCGGCAATGATGAATTGCACCATGCGCGGGGCTGTGTCAAAAGTCGGCGGGCATTCGACCGCATCGAGCGCCGCGATCCGTCCGCTAGTGCCCGTGCCCACGTAGATGAGCCGCCCGCCCTGGGACAGCGCCGCGGCAATCAGATCGATCGCACGGGCAATCTGCGGCAGTGTCTTCTTCACGGCGCTGGCGACCTTCGCATCTTCGCGGTTGATGATGCGGGCGATTTCGAGCGCGGACTTCCGATCCAGATCGGCGGATGCGAAATTGGTTTTCTCGGTGCCGAGCCGCCGGAGGTCGCCGCTGATCGTTCCGCCTTTCCCCGTTTTGCGATCTAAATCTTTTCGCTTCAAGCGCGCTTCTCCAAAGCTTCCATCACGGCATTATGAATCGCCGGTCGCACCTGCTTGATGGCCTGGTTCTGGCAATCAGGCCAGGTGCGATTCGTGAGCAACGCTATGGAAAGCAGCCGTTCAGGGTCGATCCACAGCGACGTGCCGGTGTAGCCGAGGTGTCCAAACGAACGGGGCGAGAAATATTTTCCCGATTGGGACGCCCCGGACGGCGTATCCCATCCCAGCGCGCGAGAAGTGCTTTCGGGTGCGGATTCACGGCGCGAAAATAGCTCGACAGTCGAAACACGGAGTATCGGATGTCCGCCGTTCGTCATAGCGTGCGCGAAAATGGCCATGTCTTCAGCGGTCGAGAAGAGACCGGCATGTCCGCCAACGCCGCCGAGCACGCTGGCGTTTTCGTCCTGCACTTCACCCTGGATGATGCGATGCCGAAAGCTACGATCATCCGCAGTTGGCGGAATTGATTCCTGCAAAGCGAGCGCGGGATTGAAGGTCGTTTGAGCCATGCCGAGCGGGCCAAAGATTTCGCGCTTGCAGAACGCGTCGAGCCGTTCGTCGGCCAGCCGTTCGAGCGCCACGCCAAGGATGATGAACCCGATGTCGCTGTATTCGGCGCGCGCGCCAGGGTCGGCGGCAAGCGGAGTGGCGAATGCGGCTTGCAGGAGTGCTTCACGAGACGGGGCGCGCTGGTAAAGATTTTCATAAGCTGGCAGGCCGGAGCTGTGCGCCAGCAACATGCGCAGAGTGACTTCGCGGCGGCGAGGGTCACCATTAGCAAATTCTGGAACGATGGCCGCGACCGGAGCTTCAAGATCAAGCAGCCCGCGCTCGTACAGAATCATGGCTATCGCGGTCGTGGCAACGACTTTGGTGAGCGACGCGAGATCGAACAGGCTGGCAGTCGTAACTTCGGGCGACGCCGGATCGTAGGTGAAATGTCCAAGAGCTTTGTGGGCAACAAGTTCTCCGCGAAAAGTAACGGCGAGCGAGCAGCCGGGAAAGGCGCAGTCGGCGATGGCCTTTTCGAGAACGCCGAAGGCGCCGCGAAAACGCTCATCCTGCGCGCCAAAATTGCGCGCAAGGAAGGAAAAACCGGGTTCTCGATTCGGCAGCGTCAGGCTCAAGGTTGTTTTATGAACTGATGGCGTTATAACAAACGCGGCGGACGGAGGCAAATGATGAGTTCCTTCGAGGGCATCGTTCAGGGCGTTCATCCTTGAGCCGCGTCGCTGCCCTCATGTACAGTCACAACAGCCGTGAAACATTTACCGAAAACTCTGATGCCGTTCGTTCTCCTGTTCTCTGTTGCCGCGTTCTCTCAGGCCCCGCTCGATTCGCGTCTCGCCGTCCTCGACCCAATCGTTGACGGCGCCATCGCGCAAGGCCAGATTCCGGGCGCGGTGCTCATCGTCGGCCACGGCGGGCAAGTCGTCTATCGCAAGGCGTATGGCAGCCGCGCGATTGAACCTCACCGCGAGCCGATGACCCTCGATACCGTGTTCGATTGCGCGTCTCTGACCAAGGTAGTCACAACGACCACCGCGATCATGCAGCTTTGGGAGCAGGGCAAGTTTCGCATGAGCGATCCGGTAGCCAAGTACCTTCCCGAATTTGCGCAGAACGGCAAGCAGGACATCACCATCCGCCAGTTGCTGGTGCACTACTCCGGCCTCGCTCCCGACTTGGATTTGACGAGTAAGTGGGAAGGGAAGGATACGGCGTACCGCATGGCGTTCGAGGCCGCACCAGAGCGGGCTCCAGGAGCGGCGTTCGTCTATAGCGATATCAACTTCGTAGTGCTCGGAGCGCTGGTGGAACGGCTTTCCGGCGAGCCGCTCGACGAGTATTCCGCGAAGCATATTTTTGCGCCGCTCGGTATGAGCGAGACGCGCTTTCTCCCGCCTTCATCGTGGGAGCCTCGCATCGCTCCCACCGAAGAGGATGAGAACCACCATCTGCTGCGCGGCGTGGTCCACGATCCCACAGCCCGCCGCATGGGCGGCGTGGCCGGTCATGCGGGATTATTTTCCACCGCTGGCGATCTGGCGATTTTTGCCCAGGCCCTGCTCGATGGCGGACGCGGCGTGCTGACCCCGCCGACCATTGCCAAGATGACCGCGCCACAGCAGCCCGTGAATGGGACGTCGCTGCGTGGATTCGGCTGGGACATCGACTCTCCTCTTTCCACCAACCGTGGCGAACTGCTGCCCGTAGGCGGTTACGGACATACAGGATTCACCGGGACTTCGCTGTGGATCGATCCGGCAACCAGCACTTACATCGTGCTGCTGACCAACGCCGTGCACATGGATGTAGTGCCGCCGAAGGAAAAAGACAAGGGGAACGCGGTCGCGCTGAGAACCAAGCTGGCGACCGCGCTGGCTGCGGCGCTGGCGCTCGATCCCTGCGAGGCTGAGAAGATGCGCGTGGCCGCCATCACCGGCTATAACGAAATGCAGAGCGCGGCGCGCAAGCTAGGGGCGCGCAACGGAACCGCGAAGACGGGAATCGACGTGCTCGAGGAGACAAAGTTCGCGGCGCTGCATCCGGCCGCCATCTGGGATCCGCGACGCATCGGCCTGCTGACCAACCAGACCGGCGTCGATTTCGAAGGACGCCGCACCATCGACGTGCTGGCCAACGTTCCGGGCATTTCGCTCGATGTCATCTTCAGTCCGGAACATGGCGTGACCGGAACGCTCGATACGACGGACATCAAAAATGCCAAGGACGCAACCACCGGCGTTGCGGTCTACAGCGCGTATGGGGACAGCGACGCTGCTCGCCGTCCGCCGCTCGACGTGCTGAAGCGGCTGGACGCGGTCGTGATCGATCTGGCGGATGCGGGCGTGCGCTTTTACACCTTCGAAACTACGACGGGATATTTTCTGGAAGCGGCCGCCAAGGCGGATATTGAAGTGATCATTCTGGACCGGCCGAATCCGATTACTGGTTCTTTCATACAAGGCCCGCTCTCCGATTCCGCTTTTGATTCTGATTTCAAATATGCGCGCGAAAGCTTTACGAATTATTTTCCCGAGCCCGTGCGTCACGGAATGACCCTCGGTGAACTCGCGAAAATGTTCAATGCCGAGCGCCACATTGAGGCGCGGCTCGACGTGGTTACGATGGAAGGTTGGCAGCGTGGGGACTGGTTCGATTCGACCGGCCTCCAGTGGGCAGATCCTTCGCCCAATTTGCGGAATCTGACCGAGGCAACGCTTTATCCCGGGGTGGCGTTGATCGAAGGGACAAATGTTTCGGTGGGGCGGGGAACGGACACGCCCTTCGAAGTGGTGGGCGCGCCCTGGATCAACGCCAAGGAATTGGCCGCCTACTTAAACGATCGCGGCATTCAGAGCGTGCGCTTTGTGCCCATCGTTTTCACTCCGTCATCAAGTAATCTTGCGGGCGAACACTGCCAAGGCGTGAACCTCATCCTTCTGGATCGAAATACTCTGGACGCGCCGGAATTGGGGATTGAACTGGCGTCGGCGCTCCGCAAACTGTATCCCAACGATTTCAAACTGGATCAAATGGCGAAGCTGCTGGTGAATCAGGCGGTGTTCGAGGCGATCGGAGCGGGCGAAGATCCAAGGCGCATTGCCGAGGATTGGCAGCAGCAACTGGAAGGATTCCTGCGCCTGCGGGAAAAGTATTTATTGTATCAGTAGCGTTTGATTTGACGCCTTGAGTTCCTTAAGCCATTTTTCTGGGCTCGCTCCTCAGCTACAATGACCCAAAGTACGCAGGTGGGTCATGACCAAGAGTCTGCTTCATATCCCGAGTGTGTTTTACCGCTGCGCCGGCCCCAATTGCGGGGTGCAAAAGGGCGGAAGCGATCGCTGGTGGGTCATGTGGAGTTCGCCGGACGAGGGCGATGTACCGGTGATGCATCTGGCCCCCTGGGACGAAAAACTGGCGGCCCGAAAAGGCGTCATGCATGTTTGCGGCGAGGGCTGCGCCCACAAACTCCAGTCGCAATTCATGGGCAGTGTGCTTGACGGCCGCGCGCAAAAGGGCAGTGGTTAGGGTTTGTTGGCGCAAGAAATAACTATCCGCTGGTTGTCATCGAACGGTCCGCAGGTAACCGGACGCTCACGTGGCCGCATCTGAGATTGCAGCTGTGTCGTTATACTGTTCTGAAAAGACAGGTGTCCAATGCAGATTTGTGCTGCTTCCATCTGGGTTGTGCTGCTGGTGGGGATGGCGGCGGCACAATCGTCTCCACCGCCGGACGCGGCCGCGCCTTCGCCCGAACTGGAAAAGCCTACCCTGACCATTCCTGCCGGAACCCGGATCCCTCTGTCGCTCAAGCAGGCCATTTCGACCAAAACGGCGCAGGACGGCGACCCGGTATACGCCGAGACTGCCTTTCCCTTTGTGCTCAACGAACGGATCGTGGTTCCCGCGGGAACCTACGTCCAGGGAAAGATCGAGCGCGTGCAGCGCGGCGGACACGTCAAGGGGCGCGCCGAATTGCTGATCCACTTTACCTCCATGATTTATCCCAACGGCTACACCGTCATGCTGGGAGGCTCAGTCGAAAACACGTCTGGCGCGGAGAAGACGTCGATGAAAGATTCCGAGGGGACCATCCGCCAGGATAGCGACGCCGGAAAGAAAGCTGAGACCGCTGCGAGCACGGCCACCACCGGAGCGGTGATCGGTGGTATAGTCCGCGGGGCTAAGGGAGCCGGAATCGGAGCGGGCATCGGAGGCGTGGCCGGGCTGGCCGTCGGCATGCTCTCGCGCGGCGCCGACGTGCGGCTCGAACCGGGGACTTCGATCGAGATGGAAATCCAGCGCGAAGTGGCCGTGGATCCGAGCCGGATTGCCTCGCGGCGCGAAGTCATTGTCCACAACAGCGACTAGCGGCAACCACAGCTGCTTTAATGCAACCTGGGCTTCACGGCCGCGCTCAGATTTTCCGGAAAGCCGGGCTCGCCGCGTTTGCGTTTGCTCCAGCCGGATCTGACCCGCTGATGTCTTTCGCCAGGTCCTCCCAGATACTGTTGGGCATTTCCAGGAAGACCTTGACGAGAGCGGGATCGAACTGGCGGCCCGACCAGAGTTCAATTTCCTTCCGGGCGGCATCGAACGTTTGCTTGGGACGGTAGGGGCGGTCCACGGTCATGGCGTCCAGCGTGTCGGCGATCGAGAAGATGCGCGCCCCGAGCGGGATCTCTTCGCCCTTTAGCCCTCGGGGATAGCCAAGTCCATCGTAGCGCTCCTGGTGCGAGTAAACGATTTCGGCGGCCTCGACCAGGAAAGGGATGCGGGAGATGATTTTGTAGCCTTTGTAGCAGTGCTCCCTCATGGTCGCCATTTCCTCGTCATCCAGTTTGCTGGGCTTGTGCAGGATGCGGTCGGGAATGGCCATCTTGCCTATATCGTGCAGGAAGGCGCCCCGTGCGATCACGTTGATTTCTTCTTTTGCCAGGCCCATCTTGCGCGCTATGGCGATGGTGAATGCGGTGACCCGCCGGGAGTGGTGTTCGGTCTCGGCGTCCTTGGCGTCAAGCGCATCGCCCAGCACTTCCAGCGTGATGTCATAGGACTTCTCGAGATTCGAGAGCGCCGTTTTCCATTGCTGCGTGCGGGCCGCCACCAGCGCCTCCAGATTGACCCGGTAGGCATCGTTTTCGCGCTTGAGCCGCCGATTCTCCAGCGCGCGGCGCACAGTGGCCAGCAGTTGCTCTCGTTCGAATGGCTTCAGCAGGTAGTCGTAGGCCCCGTTGCGCAGGGCCTGCAGAGCCACCGAAATGTCGTGCACCGCCGTGACCATCACGATCGGCATGTCGGGGTAACGTTCCTTGACCTGCTCCAAAAGGGCAATGCCATCCATCTCCGGCATCATCAGGTCCGAGAGCACCAGATCGAATTCATCGCTCGCTTCCAGAATCGACAGCGCTTCGTTCCCGCTCGACGCCTGCCGGGCCTGGAAATGCGCCCCGGCGAGCATCGAAGACACAATCTCGCGGATGGTTTCTTCGTCGTCCACCACCAGGATGCGGTCGTTAGCCATGGCTTTGAGTAAGTGTATCGCTGATTCTAGGCCAATGCCCTACATTCCGAAAGTAACCACCTGGACACGGAAATCTGGTAACGAGGGCAGGCGAGCGTGATATTTAAGAAGTGTAGGTGTTCGTGCGCTCTTTATGAGTCCTGCCGGGCTGTTTGGAAATTCGCTTGGCGTGGTGACCATCCCCTGGTTAACTGCGCGGGAAACGGCCGCCCTGATGGTGGTGGCGGCCAGTCTACTATTCTTCCGGGTTTTTCGGGAACGCTGTCTGCTGGCGTGGGCAGCCGGCTGGCTCGCCTACGGGGCCTTTCTGTGGCTGGCGGTCGGACGCGAGCTGCATGGCGCCTCGAAGTCCATGGCGGCCTTCGAGCAGGCCGATTTTGTGCTGGCGGTGGCGCTGTTTGCGGCGGCCGCGCTCCTCGCGTCCCAGGCGCGCCGGGCCCTGACGGCGCTGCTGGCCGTGGCCTGGGTGTTGATGGTTTGCGCCGCCCTGCGCTCGCTCTATTTTCCGGATTCGAAAAGCCTCGCGCTGGCCTTGGAGATTTCATGCCGCCTGATTGCCGCCGGCGCAGCCGCCGAGCTCCTCTGGTACCGTTTCGGGCGCATGGGATTGGGTCCGTTTCTGTTCGGCGCCGGCCTGCTCACCTTGAACCTCCACTGGGCCCGATTTACCGGCTCCATTCCCAGCGAAGGCTACTTGCTCGCGGAAGTGCTGTTCGGTTCCAGCATCTTGCTGGTGACGCTCGATAACGCCTGGCTGCGCGCCCGCCGCCTGACCATGCTGAACGAGTTGGCGGGCATGATTGCCCGCGGCCAGAATCAGTCCCCCATGATGCAGACCGCGCTGGAAAAGCTGAAAGCCGTCGTCGGCGCCAAGGCAGCCTGGTTCCAGTTGCTGGATGAGGGCCACCTAACGCCCACTCAGCACGTCGGCCTCTCACCCGAATCCCTCCGCGCCCTGGGACAAGTTGGGACCGATGAAACCGAGAGCCGCATCCTTCAGGAAAATCGCGCGGTCGTGATGAAGCTTTCCGCGCTCTCCGAACCGCACCGGGAACAGCTCACCAAGCGCGGCATTCATCATGTCGTGTTGCTGCCCCTAGTGGGCAAAAAATCGGCGATTGGGATGCTCTCCCTGGGATGCTCCCGCATGCGCCGCCAACCTCCCGAAGAACTGGAATTTCTGGAAACCGCGGCTCAGTCGCTGGGCATTGCCATGGAAAACCTCCGCTTGCTGGAGCAGGTATTGCGCTCCCAGCGCCAGTGGATGAACACCTTCGATTCCATTCAGGATCTGATCCTGGCCCACGACGCCGACTTCCGCATCCTGAAGACCAATCAAGCCCTGCTGCAGCGCCTGGGAAAGGCCCCAGCCGACGTGTTGGGCAATCTCTGTGAAGAAATCCTTCCGAAAAAACTCGCCTGGAGCGGATGCCCCTATTGCGAGTGCGGTCCCGGCCTGACCGAAGGAATGGACCCGTGTTTCGGCGGGCAGTCCGTGATTTCGACCTCATCCTATGCGGAGCAGGGAAGCCAGCAGAAGGGCACCATCCATGTGGTGCACGATACCACCGCGCGCCAAGCGGCCGAAGAAAAGTACCGCATGCTGTTTGAGCAGGCGCAGGAAGGCGTGTTCGTCGCCACGCCGGAGGGCGATTTGCTCGATTGCAACGACGCCTTTGTCACCATGCTCGGTTACGGCAGCCGCGACGAACTGATGGCCCTCGACATGGGAAGTGTGCTGCAAGCGGTCCCCGAGGAAGGCGAGGCTTTTCGCCAGGAAATCGAGGCGCACAATTACGTGCGCAACTTTGAGATCACGGTGCGCCGCAAGGATGGCACGCTGCTGGTGGTGGCCCAGAGCTGCTTTGCCACCCGCGATGCCAGCGGGAAGATCGAGCGTTATCAGGGCTTCGTTCTTGACGTCACTGAAAAGAAACGCTCGGAAGACGAGATGCGGCGCCGCAATCGCGAGTTGAACGCGCTCAACGCCATGGCCGTCATCGCCACCCAGTCGTTCGATCTCGACGAAATTCTGAACCTCACACTGCGCCAGGTCATTTCGCTGTTTGGCGCCGAGACTGGCTCGGTCTATCTCGCCGCAGATCCCGAGAATACTTTCCGCCGCCGCGCCGGTTGGGGCCCGCGCAGCGAAGCCCGCGTGCGCATGGCCGAAGTCGTTTTCCCCGAAGGCTTGGGCGATCTGGTGATGCGCTCGCGCGCCGAAGTCGTGACCCAGGATTTCATGCCGCACTTGCCCCCGCCGTCGTCGAGTTTGTCTGCGCCGACCGCTTGCCTTACTGGATATGGGTCGTTCTCTGGAGCAAAGACAAACCCATCGGCGTCATGGGCATCGCCAGCAAAGACGGACCGGCACTATTCCAGTAACGATGAAAACCTGCTCGTCGCCATCAGCCGCCAACTCGCGACCACCATCGAAAAAGTCCAGCTCTACGAAGAGACCTGCCGCGCCTACGAAGACTTGCGCCGCACCCAGGAGCAACTGCTGCAGAGCGAGAAAATGTCGGCCGTCGGCCAGCTCATTTCCGGGGTGGCACACGAATTGAACAATCCCCTGACCGCGATCCTCGGTTACGCGCAACTGCTCGAAGGCGCGGGCCTCGATCACCCGTTCGGCCGACTACGTGCGCAAGCTCTTCAAGCAGGCGCAGCGTACGCACCGAGTCGTGCAGAACCTGCTCTCGTTTGCCCGCCAGCGCAAGCCGCAGAAGCAGGAAGTCGACCTCTGCAAGGTGCTGGAAGAGTCGCTCACCCTGCGCGAATACGACCTAAGCGTCAACAACGTTTCGCTCGAACGCGACATTCCCGAGGACTTGCCGTCCGTCGTCGCCGATCCGCATCAATTCGAGCAAGTCTTTCTGAACATCATCAACAACGCGCTCGATGCCATGGTCGAAGGCAGCGCCAGCGGTGTGCTGAAAGTCCGAGTCTTCCGCAAAGACGCTTATGTCTGCGTGGAGTTCGATGACAGCGGCCCCGGAATCAAGGACCCCAGCCGCATTTTCGATCCCTTCTACACCACCAAATCCGTGGGCAAGGGCACCGGCTTGGGCTTGAGCATCTGCTACGGCATCGTCAAGGAACATGGCGGCGAAATCGTCGCCCACAACCGGCCCGAGGGTGGAGCGACCATCGAGGTCCGCCTCTCGCGAGCGAGAAAACCGCGCTGCCCGAGTGCGCCCAGCCCGGCGCGAGTCGGTGCTGGAAGGCCGCGTGCTGCTGGTCGAAGACGAAGAGGCTGTCCTGGAATTCGAACGCGACGTGCTGGTCGGCGCCGGCGCCGAAGTCACCACCTCCATGAGCGTCGAAG
>CAVPYG010000031.1:0-30062 GCA_963709835.1 uncultured Acidobacteriaceae bacterium | reverse complement strand
GATCTGGTCGCCTTCGATCGCCTTGGCGCGCTCGTCCTTCTCCTGGCCTTTGCGCGAGAAGATTTTCACGTCCACCACGATACCTTCGATTCCAGGCGGGCAATAGAGCGAAGCGTCGCGCACGTCGCCGGCTTTTTCGCCGAAGATCGCACGCAGCAGTTTCTCTTCCGGCGTCAGTTGCGTCTCGCCCTTGGGCGTGACTTTGCCGACGATGATGTCGCCCTGCTTGATGCCGGCGCCGATGCGGATCACGCCCGCTTCATCCAGATTGCGCAGCGTCGATTCGCTGACGTTCGGAATGTCGCGCGTCACTTCCTCCGGCCCCAGCTTCGTGTCGCGGGCTTCGAGTTCGAACTCTTCGATGTGGACGGAGGTGTAGTAGTCCTCCTTCACCATCTTTTCCGAAACCAAAATCGCGTCTTCGAAGTTGTAGCCGCGCCACGGCATGAACGCGACCAGCACGTTGCGTCCCAGCGCCAGCTCGCCAAAGTCTGTGCACGGGCCGTCGGCAATCACTTGCCCTTTGACCACGCGCTGGTTTTTCTTCACGATCGGCTTCTGGTTGATGCAGGTGTTCTGGTTCGAGCGCTTGAACTTGGTGAGCTGATAAATGTCGCTGCCCACTTCGCGCGAAAGCTGCATGGGATGGTGCTCGCCCTCGACCCTTACAATGATGCGTTCGGAATCGACCGAGTCGATGATTCCACTGCGCCGCGCCAGCACCACGGCGCCCGAATCGCGCGCCGTAACGCCTTCCATCCCCGTTCCCACAATCGGAGCCTGGGCCCGCAGCAGCGGCACCGACTGCCTTTGCATGTTCGCGCCCATGAGGGCGCGGTTGGCGTCGTCGTGCTCCAGAAACGGCACCAGCGATGCCGCCACTGAAACTAGCTGCTTCGGACTGACGTCCACGTAATCCACTTCGTCGCGGTTTACCAGCGCGAAGTTGCCCGCCTTGCGCGCGTTGACCAGTTCGCCGGCAATGCGGCCCTTGTCGTCCAGTTCGATGTTGGCCTGCGCGATCGTGTGCCGGTCTTCTTCCCAGGCGGAGAGATAAAAAGAAAACGGTTCGATCTCGACCGGCTTTTTGCGCCGATCTTTGAGATCGGCGTTGATCTTCTCCATCTCGCTCTTTTCGACGTAGTCGCCGACTTTGTGTGTGCCGTCGCCGGAATTGGTGACGAGCACGTAATCCACCACTCGCCCGTTCTTCACCTTGCGGTAGGGCGACTCGATGAACCCATAATCGTTGATGCGCGCAAAGCAGCTCAACGAAGAGATCAATCCGATGTTCGGACCTTCCGGCGTTTCAATCGGGCAGATGCGTCCGTAGTGCGTCGGGTGGACGTCGCGGACTTCAAATCCAGCGCGCTCGCGCGACAATCCGCCCGGCCCCAGCGCCGACAGACGCCGCTTGTGGGTGATTTCCGACAGCGGGTTGGTCTGATCCATGAACTGCGATAACTGCGACGATCCGAAAAATTCGCGGATCGCGGCCATCACTGGCTTGGCGTTGACCAGGTCGTGCGGCATGGCCGTGGACATTTCCTGGTACACGCTCATCTTTTCCTTGATGGCGCGTTCCATGCGCACCAGGCCGATGCGGAACTGGTTCTCCATCAACTCGCCCACCGCGCGCACGCGCCGGTTGCCCAGGTGATCGATGTCGTCCACCGCGCCGATGTTCTTGCGCAGCTTGAGCAGGTACTTGATGGTCGCGTAAAAATCCGTGGGATCGAGCGTGCGCTGCTCCAGGCTGGTCGCGTCCTGGTTTTCGAACAGTTTGATGTTGAACTTCAGCCGGCCAACGCGCGAGAAGTCGTACTTGCGCGGATCGAAGAACATGCCTTGAAATAGCGCCGTCGCCGTGTCGAGCGTCGGCGGATCGCCCGGGCGCAGCTTGCGATAGATCTCGATCAGCGCTTCCGATGGGCTCGTGATCGAATCGCGGCGCAGCGTCTGGCTGATGACCGTGCCCACGTCGTCGCGCTCCGGGAAGAACACGCTCATCTCGACCACGCCCGATTCCAGGATCTTGGCGATTTTGTCGGCCGTGATTTCCGAGTTGGCCTCGATCAGAACTTCGCCGGTCGTGGTGTCCACAATGTCGCTCGCCGCCCACGCGCCTTCGAGGTCGGTCGTGTCCACTTCGATTTCGGCGACCTTCGCCTTCTGAATTTCCTTCAAGATCGCCGTGGTGATCTTGCGCCCGGAGTGCGCCACTTCTTCGCCCGACTTCGACTTGATGCTGTGCGCCAGCTTCATGCCGATCAGGTTCGTGGGCTTGTCGCTCGCCGGATCCAGCGTCCAGAACAGCTTTTTGTCGCGGATGACCAGGCGGTCCGTGGTATAGAAAGTCTTCAGAATGTCTTCGCCGGAACGCAGTCCCAGCGCGCGCAGGAAAATCGTTCCCAGAAACTTGCGTTTGCGGTCGATGCGCACGTACAAAACGTTCTTCTGGTCGTATTCGAACTCAACCCACGATCCGCGATAGGGAATGATCTTTCCCAGGAAATAGGTGCGGTTGGCCGCCGTCTCGAAGAACACGCCGGGCGAGCGGTGCAACTGGCTGACGATCACGCGCTCCGTGCCATTGATGATGAACGTGCCGTTCTGCGTCATCAGCGGCACGTCGCCGAAGAAAACTTCCTGCTCCTTGATGTCGCGGATCGACCGGTTGCCGGCTTCATCCTTGTCCCAGATGGTCAGGCGCATCGTCACTTTGAGCGGCGCGGAGTAGGTCATGCCCCGCTCTTCGCATTCCGCCACGTCGTACTTCAACTGCAATCCCACCGGGTCGCCGCACTTGTTGCAGAAGTCGGGAGTGTTCGCGTTATAGGTGCCACACTTGTGGCAGAGAACTTCGCCGGGATGAAACGGGTCCGTAATCACCGTCGACCCGCAATTCCGGCAAGTCGTGCGCAGGTGGTGCAGCCCTTTCAGGTGGCCGCACTTGCACTCCCAGTTGCCGATCGAGAAGTCCACAAACTCCAGCTGGGAAATATTGCGGAAGTCGGTAATCGGAAACACCGACTGAAATACCGCCTGCAACCCGCCGTCTTCGCGCTCGCTGGGCAGTTTGTCCATCTGCAAGAAGCGGTCATAGGAACGCTTCTGGACCTCGATCAAATTCGGGATCCGAATGGTTGCTGGAATTTTGGCAAAGTCGAAACGGCGGCGGTGGATATTGTGCTTTGTCATGCTCAGGAACTCCTGCTTTCAAGCAGCCTGGGGCTGCGGTACAAGCGGAATGAGGGCGCGAACAGATTGGCGCCACAATACTGCTTAACGAGACTGCTAACGAGCGGTAGGCGCGGAAAAAACACACCGGCCCCGGCGAAGACATGTCTCTCCGCTGGCGCCGTGTGCGACGCTTAATAAGGAATAGCTTGTAAAATTCCGTGCCAGTTCAAAGGCCTGTTCCGTCCCGCCGCCCGCGGGACCGGCTGCCAACTTTTATCCGGCGACCCTGTTCCGTTCCGCTTCCTGGGTCTATTTGGAGGACACGGGTCGCCGTCGCCTCGCAGTGAAGCCAGGATAAGCGGGTTATTCGTTAAATATTAACACCACTCCCTGGTATTCCGCCACTGTTCGGTCAAATAATTGCAAGCGGGATGGCTGGTGTGGTGACGGGGCAAAGCCCCGCCTCCACACACCCGCCTGCGCTGCCAGTCTTACTTGACTTCGACAGTTGCGCCAGCTTCGGTGAACTTCTTCTTGATGGTCTCGGCTTCTTCCTTCGAAACACCTTCTTTGATGCTCTTCGGAGCGCCGTCCACGAGGTCCTTTGCCTCTTTCAGGCCAAGGCTGGTGACCTCACGTACTGCCTTGATTACATTGATCTTATTGGCTCCCACTTCTTTCAGAACGACCGTGAATTCGGTCTTTTCCTCAACCGGGGCTGCCGCGCCCGCCGCCGCGCCGCCGGCCACCATCACCGGAGCCGCTGCCGCCGCCGACACCCCCAGACGCGCTTCCAACTTCTTCACCAGCTCTGCCGCGTCCAGCAACGACAGGCCAACGATCGACTCTTCCAACTGCTGTAGATCCGCCATGTGCATCTCTCCACTTTTATTTAAGATTTACGATTTCGCCATCGCTCGGCCAGGTTTCCAGTGCGCCCAGGCTTTCCATCCGAGTGCCAGACAACGCTCGAACTTCCGGCCGCGCAACCCCGTGCCTCGCGATAGCTAAACCTTTTTTCGAGCAGCATCGCTGCCCCGAAACTTTTTTGGCTGCCGTTACGCCTGTTTGAACTTCTTTTCCTGCACGCCCTGGTCGATCACCACCGCCAGGTTTCGCCCGACCGCATTCATCGCCGTAACCAGGCGCTGCGCCGGAGCGTTCAGCAGGAACAGCAACTTCGAATACAGTTCTTCCTTCGACGGCATGGTCGCCAGCGATTCGATGTCTTTCACCGTGATCGCACGCCCTTCCACCACGCCCGCCTTGAAGCTGAATTCCGGATGCTCCTTCGCGTACTTCGCGAGCGCCTTCGCCAGCGCCACCGGGTCGCCCGCGGTGTAAGCGATCGAAGTCACACCCTGGAGGCTTTTCAACGCCGATTCGACCTTCGTGCCCTTGCCCGCCAGTTCGGCCAGCGTGTTCTTGACCACGCGATACTTCGCCCCGGTCGGACGCAATGCCTTTCGCAATTCGAAATCCTGCGTCACCGTCAGCTTGGAATACGTCGCCACAATCATGCTGGAAGCTTTCTTCAGTTCGCTCCCAAGTTCCTTAACCTGCTCAATCTTCTTTGCTCGAGTAACCGCCATGTTCGAACCCTTTCAGAATTTATGTAGGGACGGGGCTTTGCCGCGTCCAGGCGGGGCAGAGCCCCGCCACCACAAAACTTATGCCTTAGCCGCAACCTCGATCGGAGTCGTATCCAGCGGAATCCCCGGCCCCATGCTCGAACTCAGATAGCAAGCCTTGATGTACTTGCCCTTGGCCACCGCAGGCTTCGCTTTGATCACGCTCGAAATCAGCGTGGTCGCATTGTCGACCAGCTTGTCGGGCGTGAACGAAATCTTTCCGACCGGCACATGCACCAGCGCCGTCTTGTCGGTGCGGAACTCGACCTTGCCGGCTTTGACTTCCTGCACCGCGCGCGCCACGTCCATGGTGACCGTGCCCGTCTTCGGATTCGGCATCAGACCCTTCGGCCCCAGCACCTTGCCCAGGCGGCCCACCGATTTCATCATGTCGGGCGTGGCGATCAGCGCGTCGAAGTCGGTCCAGTTTTCTTTCGTGATCTTCTCGACCATGTCTTCGCCGCCGACGAAATCCGCTCCCGCCGCTTCGGCCTCGCGCACCTTTTCTCCGCTCGCGATCACCAAAACTTTTTTCGCCTTGCCCAGTCCATGCGGCAGCACGACCGTGCCTCGCACCATCTGGTCGGCATGTTTCGGATCGACGCCCAGACGCAGCGTCACTTCCACCGTCTCGTCGAATTTTGCGTATTTCACTTTCTGCAAGAGTGGTACCGCTTCTTGCAGCGTATAAGACCGCGCTTCAACCGCTTTGCGCGACTTTGTGATGTTCTTTCCCGACTTCTTCATGTTCGCCTCAGTCTCCCACCGCGTTTCCCTGTTCCGAAACGCCGTGGTGTTTTCGACTACCGATTACTTGTGTAGTAGCGGGACAGAGCCCCGTCACCACACGAAAATCTATCCCAACACTTCAATCCCCATCGACCGCGCCGTCCCGCGTACGCTCTTGATAGCGGCATCCACCGACGCCGCGTTCAGGTCTGGCATCTTCTGCTTTGCAATTTCCTCGACCTGCTTCAGCGTCACCTGGCCAACCTTGTCTTTATTGGGAGTGCCCGAGCCCTTGGCGATGCCCGCCGCGCGCTTCAGCAGCACCGACGCCGGAGGCGTCTTGGTGATAAACGTGAACGTGCGGTCGCTGTACACCGTGATTACGACCGGAACAATCAACCCTTCCAGTTCCTTCTGCCCGGTGCGGGCGTTGAACTGTTTGCAGAACTCCATGATGTTGACTTGCGCCTGTCCCAGCGCCGGTCCTACCGGAGGCGCCGGCGTCGCCTTGCCCGCCGCAATCTGCAACTTTACCGATCCTGTTACTTTCTTAGCCATGATGCCTTTCCCGTACCTGAACTAATCTCCAGCCCCGAGTCTAGGATTTTCGGCCCGGTGCATAACCCTTATAGGGTTTCCTCGGTGTTCCTCTGTGGTTCAAGCTCTTTCCGTTACGCGACTTTCTCCACTTGGCCGAATTCCAATTCCACCGGAGTCGAGCGCCCGAAAATCGTGACCATCACTTTCAAAGTCTCGCGATCTTCGTTCACATCGTTGACGATTCCCGTGAAAGTCGCGAATGGCCCTTCGCCGATGCGTACCGTCTCGCCTTTCTCGAATTTGACTTTGAGCTTCGGCTTCTCCCGGCTGTCGGCCACTTTATAAACAATGTGATTGACCTCATCGTCCGACAACGGAGTCGGCTGCTGCCCCGTGCCGACAAATCCCGTCACCCGCGGCGTTGACTTCACCACGTGCCAGACGTGATCGTCCATGTCCATCTCCACCAGCACGTAGCCGGGATAGAACATGCGCTCCGAGGTGTACTTCTTGCCGCCGCGTACTTCCGTGACCGACTCGGTCGGAATCAGCACCCTGCCAATCCTGCCCTGCAATCCGAAAGCCTGGACCCGCGATTCCAGCGACTCTCGCACCTTGCGCTCGAATCCCGAATAGGCGTGGATGATGTACCACTTCATATTCGGATTGCGCACGGGTTCGCCGCTCGCAGCTATTACCGCTTCCGCGGGCGGCGCTGGCGCTGGCTTCTCGCCGACTTCGCCACTGGCAGCGACGGCGCTCTCGGTCTTCTCCGCCTTTTCTGCAGCTGAGTCCGGAGCGTTTTCCGTGGCATCTTCCGTAACTTTTTCCGCAGCTAGGTCCGCGGTTTGGTCCGTATTGTTGTCCGTAGCCTTGTCCGTATCCGGCATTCCATCGCTTCTTTCGCTCGCCGCTTATCGGTGCGAGAAATAATGCAGCATCCGTTCCAGACTGTTGCTGATCGCCAGGTCGGTCAGGAAGAAAAACAACCCGAACAGAAATACCGTAATAATGACCACCGTCGTCGTTCCCTGGACTTCCTTGCGCGTGGGAGACGTCACTTTCTTCATTTCCATGCGCACGTCGCTGTAAAAGGTCTTGATCCGTTCCGGCCAGGACCTCAGCGTGGTCACAATCGCGTTTTGTTCTGCCGCTGTCGCCATACCTTCCCGCTTTCCTCGACTGCCGCTCCCTCTCGGGCCTCGACGTTACCCTCGGCTTCACCCTTAAATCTGGCAGGGGCGGAGGGATTCGAACCCCCAAGTCCGGTTTTGGAGACCGGCAGTTTAACCGTTGAGCTTACGCCCCTGTAAACAGCCGTCAGCCATCAGCCGTCAGCTATCAGTTAAATCGTACTGCTACTGGCCACCGCCTACTTAACCTCTTTATGCGTCGTATGCTTGCGGCACCGGCGGCAGAACTTCTTCAGTTCCAACCGGTCCGGCGTCGTCTTGCGGTTCTTGGTCTTCGAATAGTTCCGCTCTTTGCAATCTCCGCACTGCAACGTAATGATCTCTCGGGGCATGAAACCCAGCTCCTAGCTGCTAGCTCTTATCTTCTAGCTCAAAACCCAACGGCTCTCGATGCTTTTACTTCTGCAATCTGACTTCTTACTTCTGACTTGCCTTACTTAATAATTTCCGCGATCGTCCCGGCGCCTACAGTATGTCCGCCTTCGCGGATCGCGAACCGCAATCCCTTTTCCATCGCCACCGGAGTGATCAGTTCGATCACCAGGCTCACGTTGTCTCCCGGCATCACCATCTCCGTGCCCGCCGGCAACTCCGCGATCCCCGTCACGTCCGTCGTCCGCAAATAAAACTGCGGACGATATCCCTTGAAGAACGGCGTGTGCCGCCCGCCTTCTTCCTTCGTCAGGATGTACACCTCAGCCTTGAACTTCGTGTGCGGCGTGATCGATCCCGGCTTCGCCAGCACCATCCCGCGCTCCACATCTTCCTTCGCGACGCCGCGCAACAGCAGCCCGGCATTGTCGCCCGCCATGCCTTCGTCCAGCTGCTTCTTGAACATTTCCACGCCCGTGACCACCGTCTTGCGCGTCTCGCGGAAGCCGACAATCTCCACTTCCTCGCCCACCTTCACCTTCCCGCGCTCGATGCGGCCCGTCACCACCGTGCCCCGTCCCTGAATCGAAAAGATATCTTCGATCGGCATCAGGAACGGCTTGTCCAACTCGCGCGCCGGCTGCGGCACGCTCTTGTCCACCGCCTCCATCAACGCGTCAATCTGTTTTTCCCACTTCTCGTCCCCGTTCAGCGCCAGCAGTGCCGACAGCCGCACCACCGGCACGTCGTCGCCCGGAAACTGATAGCTCTTCAGTAACTCGCGCACTTCGAGCTCGACTAAGTCGAGTAACTCGGGATCGTCCACCGCGTCGCACTTATTCAGCGCCACCACAATGTAAGGCACGCCGACTTGCCGCGCCAGCAGCACGTGCTCCCGCGTCTGCGGCATCGGACCGTCCGTCGCCGCCACCACCAGAATCGCGCCGTCCATCTGCGCCGCGCCCGTGATCATGTTCTTGATGTAATCCGCGTGACCGGGGCAATCCACGTGCGCGTAGTGCCGGTTCGCCGTCTCGTACTCGACGTGCGCCGTCGCGATCGTGATGCCGCGCGCCTTTTCTTCCGGAGCGTTGTCGATCGAATCGAACGACCGGAACACGATCTTCGGGTTGTGCTTCTGCAAGACCTTGGTGATCGCCGCCGTCAACGTGGTCTTGCCGTGGTCAATGTGCCCAATCGTCCCCACGTTGCAGTGCGGCTTCGTCCGTTCAAATTTTTCTTTCGCCATAATTCCGTTTCCTCGCTAATCAGTAGATGTGGACTCGGTAATCGAATCGCTAACCCGTTCAATAATACTGATACAGCTTGTGAAACTTTGCCCGCAGCGCCGGATCGACCTCTTCGACCTTCGAGAGATAATACTCCCGCACCTGCGCCTGGTCCGAAACCGGCAGCGACTCATACAAAGCCCGCGCCGTTCCAGCCTTGCCTTCCACCGCGCGGTCGATCGCATCCCTCGCCAACACGGCTTCCAGGTTGCGAACTCGAATCCCGCGGCTGTTCAACTCCTTCAAAAACTTTGTGACGCGGTCCGCCGCCAGCGCTTTCTCCAGCGCGGCCTTCAACTCGCCGAATTCACGTTCTTTCTCGATCTTGATCGTGCCTTGCTCGAAACCCATAACGAAATTCTCAACCTGCTAGATCCCTCGCACAAAACGCTCGGGATTTCGGCTGCGGGCTCCCGCCCGCAAAACGCCTCAACTCTGGAGCGGGAGACGGGGATCGAACCCGCGACCAACAGCTTGGAAGGCTGTGACTCTACCACTGAGTTACTCCCGCGAAAACCAGCTGTCAGCCATCAGCCTTCAGCTTTCAGTTAAAACCTCAAATTCATGGAGCCGATGATCAGGATTGAACTGATGACCTCTCCCTTACCAAGGGAGTGCTCTACCAACTGAGCTACATCGGCCCGCGCTACCGCTCGTTACCACAACCTTAAAACCAAATCCGCAGGATCAACTTTCAATCTTCAATCCGCCGGCTTCCGGCCCTCGCGTTCTGCCTCGATCCGCGTCCGCCAGTAGTAGAGCACTGCGCGAAACGCGAACAGCCCCAGAATCACCAGCGTCCCGGTCCGCAGCCTCACGTTCGCATTGAAGACTCGTATCGGATCGTCCGGCAGCGTCGTCCACGACAGCACGCCCAGCACCGCATACCCGATCATCGCCAGCACGAACTTCTTCTTGATCGGCACAAAAGTTCCAGGTTTCAAGGTTTCAGGGTTTCAAAGTTTCAAGGAAACCAACCGCGCCCGCTCTTACGTTGAAACCTTGAAACTCTGAAACCTTGAAACCTTCTTTACATCTGGTGCACAGGGGAGGATTCGAACCTCCGTACCTCCTGAGAGGGACAGATTTACAGTCTGTTGGCTTTAACCACTCACCCACCTGTGCAAATCCGAAAACTTATCGCCGCGCATGCAACTACAACGGCAACTCTCAACGCTTCTCAGCTCGGGAAACGAAATGCGAGAACTCCCGCCTGACACCGACTCGCCGGAACAATTCTATTGGAGTGCCTTAAAAATGCGCAGCTGCGCTTGCCTCTTCGTGTTTCCGGAATCCTGTTCTCTGGAGCTGGCGAAGGGAATCGAACCCCCGACCCTCTGATTACAAATCAGATGCTCTACCGACTGAGCTACGCCAGCAGGTGGAAGCAAGTCCAACCGGGCACAATACTTCCCTGGTCCCTTCCTGAAGTCCGGGGACAATTATTCAAGTTATCACAAGCCCAATGCCTCTGCAACCAGACCAACCGGGAAACACCGGGATTGGAACCGTCCTTTCCAGCAAGACCGATAATGGCTGAAGCCGTATCCGGACCCGCGATTCAATGCCAGCGGTTCTCATGCAGTGCTTCCCCTGTGTGCCTCAGTGTTCCCTGTGGTGAGGCTTCTTCTCTAGTGGTGCAGCGCCCACCGAGGCGCCGGACTGCAAAATCCCGCGCATGCTCATTCCCGACCGCCCTCGCGGCAAACCCCTCCCCGTAATCTCCTCGCAGGTTGTAAACTTTTCAGAGCTTCCGCCAGCCCGGCGTTGGCCCGTACCTCATGCTCAATCGGAGTGCGCTCGTGAAAAAGTTTCTCGTCGTCATCGCCGTCAACCTGTTGGTTCTCTCTCTGGCAGCGCTTGCTCAGTCAGCGCCCAAGCAACTCACGATTGAGCAGATTTTCGCCGAGGGAGAACTTACCGGACGCGCCCCCGAAACCATCGAGTGGAGTCCGGACGGGAGTAAAGTTTCTTTCCTTCAGCGCGACGACGCCGGCGAGCATGGCGAACTCTGGTATGTGGACGTGGCAACGGGCGAGAAGAAGCTGCTGGCCAGTGAAGCCAAGCTGTCGCTCCTCGTCCCTGCTCCCAGTAAAATCAAGGACGAGCGCGAGAAGGAACGGGTCACGCGCTACCATGTCCCCGCCTACCTTTGGTCGCCCGACTCCAAGCACCTGCTCTTCAATTCCCAGGGACAGCTCTGGTATTACAGCCTCGACACGGGAACGGCGGTGCAGTTTACGTCGTCTCCGGACCCGAGCACAGACCCGGAGTTCTCGCCCGACGGCAAGCGCATCGCCTATGTGCGCAAGCACAATCTTTATGCCCACCCCGTCGCGCCTGAGGAAAACGAGATCCCGCTTACCCGCGAGGAAAAGGGCAAATTCAAGTTTGTGGATGGAGACGACGTATATGTGACCAAAGACCGCGATTGGGACAGAGGCAAAGAAAAAGACAAAGAAGACAACATCCTGAACGGCGAAGTGGACTGGGTGTACGGCGAGGAACTGGACGTGCGCAGTAATTTCTTCTGGTCGCCCGACAGCCGAGAGATTCTTTTTTTGCAGATGGATGAGACCCGCGTACCCGCCTATCCCATCACCGACTGGCTGCCGACGCATCCCCGGGTCGAGTGGGAACGATACCCCAAGGCGGGAGATCTGAATCCGGCGGTGCGTCTGGGAATCGTGGGCGCCAACGGCGGCAAGGTGCGCTGGATCAAACTCACCGATGACGACGATACCTACCTGCCGCGTTTTGGATGGATTCGCGAAGGTTGGGCTTGGGCCGAGGTCCTCAACCGCAAGCAGGATGCCTTGGATCTTTATTTCATCGACGTGAAGTCGGGGAAGTCGCGCAAGATGCTGACCGAATCGGCGCCGGATGCGTGGGTCAACGTCAACGACGACTTTCGCATACTGAAATCCGATGGCAAATCGGACGCCCGTTTTTTGTGGACGAGTTGGCGCGACGGCCACACCCACATTTATCTCTACAGCTTCAACGAGCAAGACCCGTTGGAAGTTAACGCCATACTCGAACGCCAGCTCGACAGCGGCGACTATGAGGTGTTCTCGATCGACGGCGTGGACGAGGCGCCGGGTGGCAAAAAGAAAGATAAACTCGCCGGTAAATCGGACGCCGATACGGGCACGGTTTTTTTTACCGCGAATAAAGGAGACCCGCGGCAGGCAAAGATTTTTTCGGTGCATCTGGACGGCTCGGAAATGCAAGCTCTCTCTTCGGAAGAAGGACATTATTCCGCCCGTTTCTCCGACGACGGTAAGCATTTCGTGGAAACGCATTCCGCAACCCTGACGCCGCCGCGGATTTCGTTATGCGCGGCGGGCGGCTCGTGCCAGAAGATTTGGGAAGCTCGCAGCGTGGCCGATTACAACCTGATTGCGCCGCAGCCTCTGGAATTCAAAGCCGACGGCGGCGCGGTGTTGTATGGCGAGCTAATTCTGCCGCGCAATGCGGATGCGGCCCAGAAGGTTCCGCTCGTCGTGTACATCTATGGCGGCCCGTTCGCGCAGACCGTGGTGGACGAGTGGGATGGCAGCCGGACGCTGTTCCACCAAATGCTGGCAAACGAAGGCTTCGCGATTTTCGAGGTCGATAATCGCGGAACGCCGAATCGCGGCAAGAAATTCTCGGTTGCGCTCCGTAAACAATTCGGAGGAGTCGAGTTGAAAGACCAGCTTATGGCGCTCGACCAGTTGTATGCGCGGTTTCCGCAGCTTGACCGCGCCCGCACCGGCATTTGGGGATGGTCGAACGGCGGTTCGATGACGCTCTATGCGATGACCCACTCCGACCGCTTCAAGGCGGGGATTTCGGTGGCTCCGGTGACGAATTGGCGCGACTACGATTCGATCTATACCGAGCGCTGGCTGGGCCTGCCAAAAGACAACGCAAAAGCCTACGACGATTCCATGGTCAACGCCGCCGCCGATTTGCACGGCTCGTTGCTGCTGGTGCATGGCACGAGCGACGATAATGTGCACTTCCAAAATACGATCCAGATGACCGATGCCCTGATCAAGGCGGGCAAGCAGTTCCGCCTGATGGTGTACCCCGACAAAACCCACGGCATAGCGGGAGTCGAAGCGCGCACACAGTTGCACCACATGATGGAAGATTTCTGGAATCGGGAGTTGAAGTAGCTGTTAGCTTTCAACCCACGGTTCTCAACGTGCTTGATGCTCTACTAGCGGGCGGGTGAAGGGGGTTTGGGTGGGGCCGCATCTTTCTCTAGCACGGTCTGGGCTCGCGACATCAGTGCGATCGCTTTCGGGTTCGCTAGCGGAAGCTGGCTCAACTTCGTGTAGGTGCTCCGCAGTTCTTCACGAGCTTTGGCATCGCCGGGCTGCGCTTCCGCCGCAGCGGTCTGCGCCTTTAGGTTTTTCGTCAGCTCGATCTTCTTCTTCAGTTCGACGGCCCCGGCAAGGTTCGGGGAGGCAGCCAGCGCCGTGTTGAGGGTCGACTCGGCCTTTTCTTCGTTCCCCAAGGCGAACTGCGCCCGTGCCAGTCTGGTCACAGTCGCGGGATCTTTGAATGGCCGCGTTTCGAGCTTCGCAACCTGGGCCTGCAAAGTGGCCCGCGCCTGCGCATCTTGCGGATTGCCCTGCAACGCGGTGGTTTGCTTTTCAATGTCAATCGTCCCATCTTGTATCTGGATCGAAGTGATGGAAGGAAATCCGATCATCGTAATTGGCAGCACGAAGAACAAAAGCAGACCTTTGTAGTTCCGGTTTGAAAATATCATCCAGAGAAGTCCTGCCAGCAATCCGATGAACATCAGGACCCCGCATACCAGGAGCACAACTTCGTAGAGATAGAGCCCGTCGAACAGCGCCATGGATCCTCCCTTGCCTCAAGCCGGCAACTAGCCAACGCGCCAGCCGAATTCCAGCGCCGCAAGAATCCGGCCCTGAAGGCTAACGCGCAAGGTGTTTCGACAACTGGAAATTTAGGTGGTTTACCGCCCCGGAGAGCATGTTACAACGCTTTCGTTTTCATGGCTACGAAATTCTCGCGTCGAAATTATCTAGTTATCGAGCGCTGGAGCGGCGGCCGCTTGCGCCAGCCTGGGCTCGAAAAACTCCGTGACTTGTTGCAGGATTTCCGCGCCGTTTTTTGCCTCGTAGATCGCCTTTCTGAGCGCTGAGCCTCCGGGGACGCCGTGGGTGAACCACGACGCGAACTGTTTCATCTTGCCTTCGGCTCCCGGCATTCCTTCTTCCAGCAGCATTTGAAAGTAGGTGCGGATCATCTGGTAGCGGTCGCCTTCGCTGGGTTCGTCGTACATCCTTACTTTTTCTGCGGAGCTGCGCTCCGCTGGACAGCCGAGGGCGGCTGTCGCTACGTACTGCTCAATCTGCCTGAAAATCCACGGATTCGCCGGGGCCATGCGGCCAATCATTACCGCGTCGCAACCGGTTTGGGCCACCATGGCGCAGGCGTCCTCCGGCGAGCGGATATCGCCATTGCCGATCACGGGAATTTTGACCGCCTGCTTGACCGAGGCAATCCATTCCCAGCGCGCGTTCCCGCTGTAGCCTTGCTCGCGTGTGCGGGCGTGGAGGGCAACCGCTCCCAGGCCGCAGCTTTCGGCCAGGCGCGCCAGCTCGACGCAAACGATTTCGTCATCGTTCCATCCCGCGCGAAATTTCACGGTGAAGGGAATCGTCACGGCGGCGCGCACCGCTTCGAAAATTTGCCGGATCAGCGGCAGATTGCGCAGCAGTCCCGAGCCTCCGTTGCACTTCACCACTTTTTTGGCGGGACAGCCGAGGTTCAAATCGACAAGATCGAAGCCGAGGTCTTCCACCAGCCGCGCCGCAGCAGCCAGCACGCTCGGATTGCTGCCGAAAAGCTGGGCCGAGATGGGGTGTTCGTCTTCGTAGAAGTGCAGGTAACGCCCCTGGACGCGCTGGTTGCGCAGCACGCCGTCAGCCGAAGTGAACTCGGTCATGATCAGCCCGCATCCGCCGAGGTTTTTAATGAAGCGGCGGAAAACGGTGTCGGTGACTCCGGACATGGGCGCAAGCACGGTGGCAGGAGCGATGCGGACGCTGCCAATCTTTAGGGAAGCGGCAAAGATGCGCGGCGGTGTGGGACTGGTTGGTGGAGCGACGGGCGTCTCGCCCGTCCGGGGCGCTGCTGCGTCCGGGTTGTCCCAGAACTTCCGCACAGTATCCATTGTAGCCGGGACGTAAAATCATGAACCCGCGGCAGAGAGGATCTGGTCTTGTGAGTGAGAGGGGGGATACTGTAGTTCGTGCTGCTACTTCGTCGGGCTAGCAACTGGAAAGTGGGGAAAGGCCGTCACCGCTGCTTGAGCTTGGGCGATTTCTGCAGATCTTCCCTCTCGATGCCTGCGCGCAGGTACTCAGCGCAGAGCTTCTGCAATTCAATATCCCGTTCGACTGCTCTCAGTTTAAGCCGCTTTTTCAGCTCCTTCGGGAACTTCTGAAGGCTGAGCACGCAGATTTCTTGTAAATCATCCGCCACGTTGAGTACCTTAGTTCAGCAAAACAAAACTGTGTATATGTTATATGAATATGGTATGCTACGTGCATTATCCTAGCAATATACATTGTGTAGTGCATGTCAATCATGTACACTATACGTAGTATGGGCGTAAGGTTACGAGAGTGGCGGGACAAGGTTACGGGAGCGTTCGACCGACACAAAAGCACACGCTATACTAGACAAGCGGGGCCTGCTTGCAATTTGTCCGCAGCGGCATTAGCATTCCCCACTTGCCAACATTCTCTTAATCGCCTCAGGGCGGGGGCTTGGCTCCAACTCTATTATTTTTGGCGCGGCGAAATCGCTCTAGTCAACGTGAGCGGCACTGGATACGGCGGATGCCATTGATCACAACCGAATTTGGCGGAGGTAAGGGGATGAACTCGACGAAACGCAGATTGCTTGAGATTTTTCGGCAGACTTCATATAAGTTCAGCGACGAGCCTGTCTTTCATCTCGCTTCTGGGAAACACAGCCGGTATTACGTTGATTGCAAGCAGGCTCTCTCCGACCCCGAAGCGCGTCTCCTAATAGGCAATCTCATCTTCCAACTCGTGAAGGATGAGCCCCTCGACTCAGTTGGTGGGCTAGAACTCGGTGCCTACCCGATAGCCACGTCCGTTTCTGACGCGATTTTTCTCCAGGCACACAAAACGGTGAGAGCCTTCGTTATAAGGAAGGCCCCGAAAAGCCACGGGGTCGGCGACCTGGTTGCGGGGCATATCAAACAGGGCGACGAAACCCTGATCGTGGATGACGTAGTGACCTCAGGGACGTCTACAATAAAAGCGATCGACTGTGCAAGGGAAGCAGGTCTCCGCGTGCAACGGGTAATAGTCCTCGTTGACCGAGAAGAGGACAACGGGAGACAGAACATCGAAGCGAAAGGTGTGAGGTTCGACGCGCTGTTCACTCTTTCTGAACTTCGGGAACTGAACAATGACTGTTGCGAAAAGAATGCGGGCACTTATCGAGAACGGCCTGTACGCGAGCAATCTGGAAGAGCTGTCATCGCTCTCTGAACAATCGTTTGACCAGTGTCCTGCTCTCTACGGGAGCCTACTCTACGTCTTCAAGTCCCTGGACGCCGAGCATGAGAAATACTCTGGTCAAGGTCTACCCGCCGACCGATACAACGAAGTTGTCAAACTCCTAACCGAACCGCTCTTGGCGGCGCTCGATGCTGACGCTGATTCTCCAGCGCATATGCTCAAGACGCTAAACAATCTGCATGCCGCTCTTTACAAGCTCTGGTAACGAGTAGGAGCAAATTCTCAGAAATAAAAAACTTCAATTACTTCTTGGCGGCTTCTGCCTTGGCGGCGTCGCTTTTGGCGTATTTGCGGCGGAAGCGCTCGACGCGGCCGGCGGTGTCCATGAGCTTCTGCTTGCCGGTAAAGAAGGGATGGCAGGCGGAGCAGATTTCCACGCCGATGTCGCCCTTGTGGGTGGAGCGTGTGACAAAAGCGTTGCCGCACGCGCAATGCACGCGGATCTCATTGTAGTTGGGATGAATGGCTGCTTTCATGTCGGTTCCTAATCCTCGATTCAGATATTTGATTTTACAGGAGGAGGAAAGGATTCAGCAACCCAGGGGGCAGGAAAACCGTCCCACCGAGCGGGGATCAGTTCGTAGTACCGACTTCTTTCTTTACCGACTTCTTCCACTCGCTCAACCCGAACCCAATTCCGACGATCGCCCAAACCAATATGTTTGCCATAAAAGTCCATACGTCATGTATTGAGGGCCGAAAATATCGGTCTATAAAAAAATCGTAGGCCGTAAACCCCGCGAAGAGAGGACACGCGAATAACAGGAAGCCGGAAATAATAACATATTTAATCTTCGAGATTTCCTTAAGCGCCGCGTGCAACTCGCGCTCCCTTCGAGTCCAGAAGAGGAAAGCGAACGAAATGGGCAATCTTATGCTAAAGACTCGCAAGGCGGCTACCATCGCCAAGTCCCAAAGGCTCCACGCTGCTAGAAAAGCACCGATGGCAACAGCCCAAAGCAAGAAGTGCATGTTCGTCGCCTCCGCCGTCTAGATTATAGCTCGGGTGGTCTGCGGCATCATCCATTTCCAGAACCTGAGACCTGACACCTAAACCCTGACCCTCTACAATTAGCGAATGGAAACACCCGCGCCCACCGGCGTCAGTCGCGTTATGGCGCTTGATGTCGGATCGAAACGGATCGGGGTTGCCGTCTCCGACCCGCTCGGCATTACCGCGCAGGGAGTGGACACGATCCAGCGCCAGAACAAGCGCCGCGATTACGAGGCCCTTCGCCAAGTGCTGGTGAAATACGAAGTCCGCGAGATCGTCGTCGGCCTGCCCTTGCGCTTGAGTGGAGCGGAAGGAATGCAATCGGAAAAGATGCGCCGTTTCGCCGACGATCTGCGCGCCCACTTCGGCCTGACCGTCCATCTATGGGACGAGCGCTGGACTTCGACCGAAGCCAACCGCCTGCTGCGCGAAACCGATCTTTCCATCAAAAAGCGCGGACAAGCCGTCGATCGCATGGCCGCCATTCTGATCCTTCAATCCTGGATGGAAGCCCAACGGTCCCGATAACCGAGTCCCGCAAATAAAACAGGCTTTCCTCTCTGTACCCCTGTGTCCTCTTTGGTAAAGATTCTTCTCACCACAGAGGACACAGGGGTACACAGAGGAGTTCTTGCTCAGGATTGAGCGCGATTACGAAGCCAATTCGCTAATCTCCGGGAAGTGGAGATTGCACTTCGTCAGCGCCTTGTTGAGCGCTTCTTCAATCGCGCTCTCGGCGCAGTTGCGCGAGATGGCGATTTCGCTGACCAGGAGGTAGCGGGCGCGCTCCAGCATCTTTTTTTCGCGGTAGGAAAGCGACTTGGTCTGTCCCAGAATGAGCAGGCTCTTCAGCACCGCGGCCACATCCGGGAGCGAGCCGGTGCGCATGCGGTCCGAATTTTCTTTGTAGCGCCCCTTCCAGTCGGCCGCGTTGATGCATTCGCCAGAGGCGAGGTAATCCACAATCTTCTCCACTTCGCCATTGCGCACCACCGGACGCATGCCAACGCTGCCCGCATTCGCGAACGGCACCATGACCTTCAAACTGCTGGCTGGAATTTTCAGCTGGTAGAATTTTTCCACTGTGGCGCCCATGGTGCGGCTGCTGATCTGTTCAATAATTCCGACGCCGTGGTTGGGGTATACGACCTTATCGCCGATGTGGAAAACGCCAGTTGGATTCATGCAGGGGCCCTCGCCCGAGGGTGCGAAGAACTACATTCAGTCTAGCCGAGCCCGGTCGGTTAGGCAATGGCGAAGCGGCTCGCGGCGGCGCAATAGGCCATTGGCCCTTTTCCGTCCGCTACTCTCGACTAAGTCATTTTACATGAGTGAGTTGGACCAGATTGGTTGAGCCAACCCGCGCCTGCACCAAGCGGAATCCGGCTGCCAGCCGCAACGGCTGCGGGTTATAATGCCAACTGCATGACGGAACTGATCAAGAAGAAGCTGCGCGACGAGTTGAACAAGCTCGAACACGAACTGGCCTTCGATATCCCCAGAGAGATCAAGAAGGCCGTAGCCATGGGCGATCTCAGCGAAAACGCCGAGTACCACATGGCCAAGCAGCGCCAGGAGTATCTGAAGGCGCGCGTTCGCCAACTGGGCCAGCGCCTCTCCGAGCTGTCGCTGATCAATCTGAACAATATCCCCAAGGATAAAGTTGGCCTGGGTTCGACGGTCACGATTTTCGACGGCACCAAGAATGAGGAAATGGAATACCAGATCGTGATGAGCGAAGAGTCGGACGTGGCCGCCGGAAAAATCTCGACCACTTCGCCGATCGGGCGCGCCCTGCTGAATAAGAAAGTCGGCGACACCGCTACGGTGGTCACCCCCGGCGGCAGCCGCGAATTGGAAATCCTGAAGCTCTCCACCATGCACGATCTCGCCGAAGCCAAGCTGGAAGAAGAACTGCAAGCGCTGCCGGAACCGGAGCGGGAAGCGGAGTGAGCGGCGCTACTTAATGATTGGCACTATTATGTCCGGCACTATTACGAGGAGCACGCGATGAGCAGTCGCTACCTGAGTTGGACCAGCGGATTCGGTCGCGCCTGCGGCGTCCTGCTCGACGCCATCGTGCGCCTGCTGGCCCTATCGCGCATCAATCCCAACGCCCTGACCGTGATGGGCCTGGCGGTCAACACCTACGCCGCGTTTTTGTTTGGATACGCCAACGTTGCCAACCAGCGCCGCATGTTTTTCTACGCGGGACTGGTCATCATCGCATCGGGATTCTTCGACCTGGCGGATGGCCGCGTCGCCCGCGCCTCCAATAAAGTCACGCGCTTCGGAGGCTTTTTCGATTCCATCGTCGACCGCTACAGCGACGCCTCCCTCTTCTTCGGCTTGCTGGTTTTCTACTCGCGCGGCAACCGCTTCTTCTACGTCGTGCTGACCGCGCTGACCATGATCAGCGCCATCATGGTGAGCTACGCCCGCGCCCGCGCCGAATCGCTCATTGGAACCTGCCGCGTCGGCTTCATGGAACGCCCCGAGCGACTGGTGCTGCTGATCATCGGCGCCGTGTTCAACCTGATGGCTCCGGTGTTGTGGGTGATTGCCGTGCTCTCGACCATCACCGTGATCCACCGCGTCCTCTACACCTGGCAGCGCACCAGGGAGATGGACACAGCCGCGCGCGCCGCGTAGAACGCGCTCCAGATGGAGCCTCTGACGTGAAGTTCGGTAATCCTATAGATGAAAGCTAACCCCCACAGCTTGTTGCGCGAGGCGGCGAAGCTCGGGCTAGAATTGATTGTTGCAAGTTATGGATCTACGGCTGGCGCAGCGGTATCGATGCCTCTGCTATATCCGCTGGCACACGTATTAAACGCGGGACTATCGTTTCATCAGTTTAATCGAATTTTTTCAGTGCCATATTTTCCGGTGCAGATAGCTTTCGGATTCGCTGTAGGCTACTTGGGTCGAAAGCGGTTCGGCACGCGATTCTCTTTTTGGGTGTGGATATTTCCTCTCACTATCTTCATCTGGCACTTTGTTGCGTTCGAGCCGAGTGTTTTCGAAAACCTCTGGAGGGTTCGCCTTGACCATTTTGTAGGGTCAACTTGCCGACCACCAAAGTGTTTCGACCAACTGAGCTACACGTCTCCGTTATACACATCAATTGCGTATACGTTCGGCGCGTTTGTGAGGAAAAAACAGAGCGAAACGAGGGTTACGCAATCCGAAACGCCAAAGGAGGAGGCGTAGCGGTTTTCCGCCATAATCGAGGCTGATGTCTGATACACATCGCGCTCACCCGACCGCCTGCTAAACTAATTCCCGCAACACACCGCAAAGGCTGAAGGACTGAAAGTGCCAACCAATCCCGTTCTCGTCATTCACGGCGGAGCCTGGGCAATTCCCGACGACATGGTCGAGGCGCACCTCAACGGAGTGCGCAACGCCACCGCTGCCGGATGGCGCGCGCTCGAACGCGGCGGCTCCGCGCTTGACGCCGTTGAAGAAGCCGTGGTCGTCCTCGAAGACGACGAAACTTTCGACGCCGGACGCGGCAGTTTCCTCAACCGCGACGGCAAAGTGCAACTCGACGCGTTCATCATGGATGGCGCGACCCTGCGCGGCGGCGGAGTCGGCGGCGTCGAGCGCCTGCGCAACCCGGTCCGCGCCGCCCGCAAAATTCTCAGCGACAGCGCGCACGTTTATTTTGTGGCCGAAGGCGCCGAGCGTTTCGCCGCCGAGCACGGCATCGCCCTCTGCCGCAACGAAGATTTAGTCATCCCGAGGGAAGTCGAGCGCCTGCGCGAATATCAGGCGCAGACCTCCACCCACAGCAACGATCTCTTCGCGCCCGAAGTTTCCGGCGACATGCTTTCTCACGATACGGTCGGCGCCGTCGCCCTCGACCGCGAGGGCAACATTGCGGCTGCCACTTCCACAGGAGGCACGCTCAACAAGGCTCCCGGCCGCCTCGGCGACTCTTCCCTGATCGGCTGCGGTTGCTATGCCGACAACCTCAGCGCCGCCGCATCCACCACCGGATGGGGCGAGCCCATCATGAAGCTGGTGCTGGCGAAGTGGGCGGCCGACCGCGTCCAATCCGGCAGCTTGCCCGAGTGGGTCGCCACGGAAGCGATGAACTATCTCAAGCAGCGCCTCAACGGCCACGGCGGAATCATTCTGCTCGATGCTCAGGGCCGAGTAGGAATCGCCCACAACACTCCCCGCATGGCCTGGGCCGTCCAATCCGCCCAAAAACAAGATGCCGGAATCACGCGGAACACTTAGGTGATGTGAGGTTGCGTCAAGAAGGATACGAGCGCTCAAGAGGACATCAGTTTTTTCCTGTGTTCCTCTGTGTCCCCTGTGGTAAAGGTTTTGTCCTTCACTGAGAACCGGGAACTGAGAACTGCTCCTAGAACTCCACATGCGCCCGCAGGCTCGGCACCACCACCGGCCCCCGGTCGCGGTTATAACCAGGGTTGTTAATGTGCTGCACTCCGGGAGCAATGTAAATTCCCCGCCACATGTGCACCGTGTAGTACGATTCGACGATATTCTCTCGCCCGTAGTTCAGCGCGCCATCGCCCAGAAGGAAACCGAGCCCGCCATCCGCCAGATAGACCTGGTGATCTTTCTTGATGGCGTTCGACACGAAGGCGACGCCAGCGCGGTCCTGCTTGCGATGCCAGAGAGCGCCGTTCACTCCCACGCCTTCGGCTAGGGTCGAATCGACTTCGGTATAGGCAAATGACTCGGTTCTTCCGTTGTCCCATCCCCAGCGGGCAAACGCCGTAACGCTTCGCGTGAGATTCTGCTCCAGGTTCACGCCGAAACCATATTTGTCGGTGACGTGCCAGGGATGGTTCGTGATTTCCGGCACCGTCTCCGGTTCCGGGGACGTATGATTTTCAAACTGCACAACCGCGTCGCGATAAATCCCCATATTGGCGTGGTTCGTGTAAGCAAGCAGCCGCACAACGCCCGCTTTTTTCGGCACGACGCCACGGCGCAGTTCGTATTCGAAATTCTCTGCATGGACTTGCCACGGCCGCCAAACCAAGTCGATCCCGTTCGCGACCTTCGGCATGAGCCCTTCGGCAAAGCGGAACCCCCAGTTGCGGTCCTCGTAATCCGCCACCAGGCCCACGGTATAGCCGCGCGTGTCGGCGGCGTAGTCCCACACGCCGTTGTTGTCGACCGTCCAGTTGCTGAATTGAAAATGCGTGTCGGAGCCTGCCGAATTCACGTCGAAGAAATCCGGCAGGCTGAACTTGCCAAATCGAATTTCCAGCCGCCGCCGCGGCAACTCGTCGAACAACGACAGAAAAGTGCGCTGATTTTCAACCTTGTCCTTGCTCAGGGCGAATACCTTGTGGATCATGCCGCGCCCAAGGTACGGCATTTTGCTCAACAGCGGATTGCGCACGATGTCCAGGTCCGTATTTCCGGCCAACCCAAGCCCGGTGCTGAGCGCCGCGCCGCCCGCTTCTTCGATGTCCACCAGAAACTCGGTGGAGTCGTTAAGCCGCACTCCGGTGTAGAGTGTCATGACGCGCGACGTGGCTTTGTCATAATTTGGGCTGAGACTGTTCGGCCCGCTGTAGTCGGCGTGAAAATCGGGATGCGTTTGAAAAATAAAATTCATCTGCCCCGAAAGCCAGAAGCGCGAGCTCTTGAAATGCGGCAGCATCGCCTCGGGATCGGCAGCGGCATCGGCATTATCACTGACGGGCGGACTGGCGGGATCGTTCCCGCTGGCCTTGGGAGTGTTGCCGCCTGCCATGGGCGCATTGGACTGCTGGGCACGCGCCGGCATGATCCATATTGCGGCAATCGTCAGCCAAAACACGGCCCGCAGCGTTCGTGCAGTCCAGCCTGGCGATTTGGGATTATGTTTCTCCATTTCCCCTACAGCCCAATTTATCATTGTGCTTGTGGTCGGATCTGCGCGTGCTCGTCCCCGCGGAACGATTAACGCAAGTATATCGCAAAGTATTAACTATAGTTAATGCTGGACGGACTGCGCACAATCATAAAAGCTCCGCGCATAGTCGTCTCAGTTTCCAGGCAAGTTGAAATCGGAGATGGACCGCTGGCCGCCGGAAACTTGTCCAAAAACTAAAAAAGGACAGCCCGGAGCCCCCCAAGGCCGTCCTGATAAACCCTCCCGGTTAGAAGGGCAACTGTGATTACGATAGCCGCGCGAGATTGCAGCAATATTGCAGACTCATGAAAGTCCGATGAATTCGATTTTGCTTCACCCAGCCCCCTATAATGTGGAGGAACCATGGCCCGCCAATACGAGCAATCCCGCAAACTGCAACAACGCGCCGAACAGCTCATTCCCGGAGGCGTGAACTCCCCCGTGCGCGCTTTTCGCGCCGTCGGAGGCGATCCGCTCTACATCGTCCGCGGCCAGGGCTCGCATGTTTGGGATGCCGACGGCAACGAGTATGTGGATTACATCGGCTCCTGGGGCCCGCTCATTCTTGGCCACGCCGCGCCCGCGGTCATCGAGGCCGTGATCGCAGCGGCGCGCCGCGGCACCAGCTTCGGAGCCTCCACTCCCGCCGAAACCGACCTCGCCGAGTTGGTCATTGCCGCCTTTCCCCACATGGATAAAGTCCGCTTCGTCAGTTCCGGAACCGAAGCGACCATGTCGGCCATTCGCCTGGCCCGCGCCTATACCAAGCGCAAATACATTGTGAAATTCGAGGGCTGCTATCACGGACACGCCGACGCGCTGCTGGTCAAAGCCGGCTCCGGCGTCGCTACGCTGGGCATTCCCGGATCGGCGGGCGTTCTCGAAGAATTCATCCAATTCACCCTCGCGCTCCCCTACAACGATATTGGCGCTATCGAGCAAGCCTTCGAAAAATTCAAGGGCCAGATTGCCTGCATCATCGTCGAGCCGGTCGTGGGCAACATGGGATGCGTCGCTCCAGCCAGCGGATATCTCGACGCTCTGCGCGCCATCACGCAGCGCGAGAACTCGCTGCTGATTTTCGACGAGGTCATGACCGGATTCCGCCTCGCCTACGGCGGAGCGCAGGAACTCTACGCCATCCAGCCCGACCTGACCACCTTGGGCAAAATCATCGGCGGAGGTTTGCCCGTGGGCGCTTACGGCGGGCCCGCGGAAATTATGGATATGATTGCGCCGCTCGGCCCGGTCTATCAGGCGGGAACGCTCTCTGGGAATCCGCTGGCGATGGCCGCCGGTTGCGCAACCCTAAGCCACTTGGGCGCGCACAAAGACGTTTATAAGAAGCTCGACCAGCTAGCCGGAGAGTTAGTCGCCGGAGTGGCCGCTGCAGCCAAAGATGCGGGCGTCGTGCTGTGCCACAACCGCGTCGGCTCGATGTTTACCTGGTTCTTCACAAAAGGCCCAGTCACCGACTGGACCAGCGCCGCCAAGTGCGACACCGAAGCCTTCGGACGTTATTTCCGCACCATGCTCGAAAACGGAATCTACCTGCCGCCGTCGCAGTTCGAAGCCGCATTTATGAGCGCGGCGCACACCGAGCACGACGTGCAGCAAACTATTGCGGCAGCAAAGCGGGCGTTCGCTTAGCAGTCCGTGGTGCAGGTGCGATCTGTATCAGGGTATGCCGAGAGGCATACCGAACTACGGTGTTACGAAAGCGCCTTTAGGCGATGGTTGGAGGCGCGAGGCTTTCATCGCTGAGATTCTGGCGCGCGCCAGCTCGCGCCAGACGACCGGCTCGGTTTTATGTGGAGTGCAATGGACACCGCTGATCAAGAGATCTATCAATCGCTTGTCTCCGCCGCCGATCCTTCTTTTGAGGATTTTTTCCGCATCTACGCCGAATCGATCCAACCCCGGGAACAAAAGTCCAGGGAGCTGATTTCCAGGATGCTCGGGCGCCCCGATTACAAGGTCCTTGTACAGAAGACAAATGGCGTGGCCGTCGGCATCAGTATTCTTTTTGCCCCGGTAGACGATGCTTTTAGTTTGCTGGAATACATGGCGGTGGACTCCGGCCACAGAAACTCCGGCTTCGGCCGCAAATTGTTCTTACGTACACTGCCGGAGAGCGTTTCGCGACGTGGTGAGCCGCTTCCCGTATTGCTGGAAGTCGATTCCGACCGGGAAGCTTCCGCCGACAGGGAGACCAGAAAAAGAAGGCAGCAATTCTACAAACGTCTGGGATGTCGGCGTGTTGAGGGTCTGCCGTACGTTCTTCCCATGCCCGGAGCAAGCTCCCCTCCCGCCATGGACTTGTTCGTGCATCTACCCGTTGGCGCCGCCGCAATTCGCAAGTCGCAGTTAAAACACTGGCTGGAAACGATCTACCAGAATGTTTATAATTGCCAGCACGACGACCCCCGAATCGTCGAGATGTTGGGGCCTGTTTCCGATCCTGTGCAGCTCGGGTGGGGCTGAGCGGCGGAGGAGTCCATCGTGATTCGACAACTTGCTTCCATCTTTTCCCATGAGACGGCATGGGTCGCTGTTGGCGCGATTCTGCAAGGCGTAGCGGCAATCATCGCCTACTTCGCGCTGCGCTACTCCCTGACGACCTTTACCAAATCCCTGACCGAATCGAACTACTCCGAGTTGGACAGGATGTACTTTGATTTGCTGAAAACGGCCGTCGAGAAACCTCACCTGATCGATCCCAACGGCGCGCGCAGCCGTGACCAGCGCCGAGAATATGACACCTACGCGTTTATGGTCTGGAACTTTCTGGAGACTATCTATGACCGTTGCCAGGACGCAACCGCTTTGTGCGTGACCTGGTATCCCGTGATCGACGCCGAGAATCGCCGCCATAGGGCATGGTTCGACGATCCCGAGAATCGGCCCAAGTTTAAGCAACCCTTTCGCGACTTCATCGAGCGGAATTACCCAACCGGGCTAACCGCAGTGGCAAGTCCAGCGAAGGTGGCCGAGCCCGCTTCTTCCAGGCGAACGGCGTAAGCGCGTACCGAATGCGAAGCGCGGCTAACCACAGCCGCGGCGAAGCAGGCGTTTGCAGCGGCGGCCTAGGAAAGCAGGCCACGCCTCACCACAACGCCGGCACTGGCTCTTCCTTGAATACCGGCGGCCGGCCGCCCTGGTTCGAGAGTCGGATCGTCCCCAAGTAGGGTTTGGCTTGCGGATCGTACGTCACAGTGATGCTTCCGCCCTTGCCTGGCGAACCATCAAAGCCGTTCCGTCCATCGGAGCCGTTGCTGCCGCTCGATCCGCTGGGTGACCCGATACCGCCGGAGCCTCCCTGGCCTCCGCGGCCGCCCCGTCCTCCTGAGCCTCCAGGACCTCCATCAGCCCTCACCGTCAGCGATCCTCCCTGAGGATCAACAAGGTACCGCTTCTGCTTGCCTGCTGCGGATACGCTCACCTGAAGGAGAGGATGGCTCCCCGCTCTGAGCGTCACCCGGACCTGCACCGGCGGCGCGTCCCCTCCATTTCCTCCATCCCCGCCATCCGAGCCATTGGTCCCGTTTCCCCCGTTTCCGCCCGCCGAGGGATTATTCGGATCGGTAGATCCCATGCTGCCGCTCGCTCCGGCCATTCCATCGCTGCCGCTCATGCCGTCGGAACCAGGGCTGCCCGAGAAATTCGCCGTGAAGGCGTAGTTGTACCGCACGGGAATGTCGAGTTCCGCGCGGAGGTCCGGATGGCTGGGCACGGTGATGATCACATGCCCCACCTGCCCTTCAGTTTTTCTGGGATCATGGGGAAACGACGCAATGCCTTTCTGGTTGACGGTCACGACACTTGGCTTGACCGTAAGGTCCTTCCACAGAACCTTGCCGTGGCCTGCGCCTTCCGTCTGTAATACCTTGCCGTCGGGCTCAGTAACCACCACCACGAGCGGGGATTTTTCTCCCGGGGCGATTCCCGGACTGTTCGGCAGGCTAACCGTGATGGAAGAGATGGGGGTCTTGGCCAGGTAAACCTTCATCCCCAGCCGGACTTTGATCGGCGTACAGCCACTTAGAGCGACCAGGCAGACGAGCCCGAGGCCGGCCGCTAAGCCTGTGCTGAGTAAGTGTGGAATGTAGATTTTGGCCACCCGTTTGTACGCAGGCTGCTCTCGGGCTAACACCGGATTGGCGGCGACGGTGCCCAGTCCTAAGATACGAAAAAAAACCAGCGATCTGAAGCTGCTCATAATCGGCTCCGTTAAGCCCTCCGCAATTGTGAGCGCAAGACTTATTCGTGCGGGATGCTGTAATGAATTGAACACATTCGCAAGTAAAGTTTTGTAGAGATTGCGAGATGAATTGTCACAGACGAGTCAATGGGTCGTCGGGAAGTTACACATTCTTTCGTCAACCGGCTGGCGGTGCCCGACGGCTGTTACCCCGCATCTCTTCCACCGTCACAAACTCGTATCCCTGATCGCGATAACGCTGGATCAGATTGTCCGTGGCGATCACCGTCTGCGCGCGGTCGGCACCCATCGCGCGATGGCTGCCATCGTGCAGCAGGATCACGTCTCCGCCGCGCATTTGGCTCGCAACTTTCTTTTCGATCACCGGCGCGGGCGGAGCATTCCAGTCATAGCCCGTCACGTTCCACATCACCGGCTCGAGCCCGAGCGAGCGCGCAATCCTCAGCGTCGCCGGTCGTCTTCCACCAAAGGGAGGACGAAACAATTTTGCGGGCTTGCCGAGTGCGTCGTGCAAAGCCTGCTGGCAGTCAACCAGCTCCGCGCGCGTCTCGGCCTCCGATTTAAAAATCAGCAGCGGGTGCGTGAAGGTGTGATTGCCGATTGCGTGTCCGCCTTGCGCCACCGCGCGAACAATGTCGGGTCGCTGCTGCACAAAGCGTCCGATCATGAAGAACGTCGCCCGGACATCGTGCTTCGCCAGCACCTCGAGCAGCTTCAGCGTGTACGGATCGTTCGGCCCGTCATCGTAGGTCAGCGCTATTTGCTTGCTTCCCCGTGCACCGCGAGCAAACGTCCGTCCATACCACTGCGCCGTCGGCGCCATGGACTGATATGCCGCGGCGGCTGCAGCAGCCGTCGTAGTCGTCAGTCCAAGCAGAGCAGGAAGCATGATCGAATTGTAAACGGAAGTCAGAAGTTAGAAGTCAGATTGCAGTAGTAAAAGCCAAAACCGCGACCCGCAGGTTTTCACTTCTGCAATCTGACTTCTAACTTCTGCAATCCTCACAAATCCACAATTGCATCCGCACGCAAAGCGATATATTCTGCTCACGACAATCCATGGCCAAGCTTTTCGAGCTGCCCCGGTATATCGCGATCGAAGGTCCCATACGAGTGGGGAAGAGCACGCTGGCGCGGGTGCTCGGAGAGCGCCTGGCCGCCCAGCGCGTCATCGAGCCGGAAGACAATCCATTTTTGCAGGCGTTCTACGAAGGCAAGCCCGGAGCGGCCTTTCAGGCGCAGTTGGCCTTCCTGATTCGCCGCTTCGACCAGCTGCGCGCGCTCGACGTGGGCCCGCGCTCGAACAGGACCGTCGTCTGCGATTACATTTTCGAAAAAGACAAGCTTTTCGCCTGCCTCAACCTCAACGATAGGGAACTCGATACCTACAATCGCTATTACAACTATTTCCGCGAAAAACTTCCCACCCCCGACCTCGTCATCTATCTGCAAGCCACGCCCGAGGTGCTGAAGAAGCGGCTGAAGAAGAAAAATGCGGCCGGCGAAAACGCCATCAGCGAAGATTATCTGATGGAAGTCGTCCGGGCCTACGAACATTTTTTCTTCCACTACACTCAGTCCGACCTGCTGATCGTCAACACTTCTGAAATCGACTTCGTCGACCACAACGAAGACTTGCAGGAGCTGCTGAAAAAAGTCTCCGCCCCCATCAAAGGCACGCAGTATTTCCTGCCCCTCGGCGGCCAGGATAAAATCGGCGCGTAGGATTTTCGTCGCCCTTGGTAATGGAACGATGGCCTGCAGCCATTAGTTGGGCAGTGGCTTTTCGGCGGGAGGGGCCGGCGGTATCTTGGGTTCGCTCCGCTTTTCTTCAGCATCCACCGAAAACACCATGTAATGATCGAAGCTGTGGCTGCGGAAATAGCGGCGCTTGCGAAAGTCGAGATAGATTTCCGCGCTCTTCGGGAGCCACAATTCAAGGTTCTTCTTAGGGAACTCGACCGGACCGTACTCCACAACCTGTTGCTCGCTGCCCAACTGGAGCTGCGGCATCGGACTGATCAGTTCCGATTCGATCCGCACGATCTGAAATTTGTCCGCCGTGATCCAAGCGCGTCCTTTCAGCCGCAAAGAATAGCTTTCTGCGCCCACCCTGTAATCGTGGATGCGGGCGGGTCGGTCATCGCGCTGCCTGAAGTGCACTAGCCACGCCGCCTTTCCATGCCAGCTTCCCAGCCCTTCGCAGGTGGTTTCGAAGTTTTCCTGCATGCTGGGGCTGAACACCAGGGCCAGAGTGGCAAACCCGCCGCTCGCGATCCCGTCGGGAAATTCATCGCGCGTCAGGCGCTCCGACCGGTACTCCTCCACGGCAAGAAACCCTGGCTTCTCCTCCGACACAAGCGGTTCCGGCTGGGCCATGGAGAGAGAGAGAGAGAGAGAGAGAGGAGGAGGAGGAGGTGCCTGTGGGGC
>CAVPYG010000030.1:0-11781 GCA_963709835.1 uncultured Acidobacteriaceae bacterium | reverse complement strand
AGGAGTTATCTCGTTGGTCGGATCGAAAAACAGCACTCTTCCCAGTTCCGGATGCTGAACAACGGCAATCAACGAAGCATCGTTCACATCATTCGGCAACTTGATTGCGAGAATCACGTGGTTAAATCCGTTGTGGGCTGGCATCTCACCGGTGACCACTCCCCGTCGCGCGTTGATCACGACATGATAAGATTCCACGCCAATCTCGTGCAGCATGGTACGCATCAGCGTCGCTTTATCCTTGCAATCCCCGTAGCGGTGCGAGAAAACATCCGGCGCGGCATGCGGTTGGTAGCCCCCGATACCGAGTTCGATCGCCACGTAGCGAATGTCATGCTGCATGAACGCGGCTATGGCTTGCATCTTGGCTAGAGTCGTAATCTTGCCCGCAACCAAGGTGTTCACTTCCTGTTTGATCGGTTCTGACGCCTCCATTCGCGTGCTGATCAGATTCTGGTACCAACTTCCCATACCTTTCCAACTCGCCAGCTCGTTCTTCCGCGAGGTTCCACCCGCCGGGAAAAATGACACAATCATCTGGCCGGCAACGCCTCTCCATGGCGGCATGTCCGGCTCGAGTCGGATTCCTTTAACGTCGCTGACCACCCATTGCGACAAATTGCCGCTCCCTTCGGCCGGCTTCACCTCCGGATAGAACATCCACGAAGCCCTGTACTCCCAGCCGGGAGGCAATTGCAGCGAATAATGGCTCTCCAGCACCGGATCCGTTCCCTGGAAATACCAAATGTCCTGCAGCCAGAAAGGTCGCTCCTCCACTTCAAACTCGTAGCCCACGATATTTCCCACGTCAGGCGCCGGAATGCGCAGAACTCTGACTCTTACGTCATCGATCAACTCGCCGCCTTCGGCCGGCGATGCAAGATCGATCGCGTCTTTCTCTTTCACCTCGTAATCCTTGCCTTGCGCCGGAATGCACCAGCCATACAGACTCTTGATTTTTCTCTCCGGATTAAAACCAACCCCGACCGTGCCACGTTCGCGCCCTTCCGGCCGCAGAACCTTGTAGGCCCTGCGCACGCGCGTTCTGATTTTGTCCTCTGACAATACGGTCACGTTGGTTTCGGAATACAGCAACACCGCCTCAGTCTTCTCATCATGGGAAGGCAGCGTCACTCCGACCAGGGCGTGCATCCATGGCGGAGCATCCGCACCTGGCCGCGGTCCGCGGCACAATGCTCACGACAGCAATGACCATCCAAAAGAAAAACAACGGCGCTCGCAACCTAGTTACTGGCACGGATTTCTCCTGGCTGCAAAACGATTTGCAGCCCATCGTTGGTCCTTACTGCCTGGAAGAAACTTCTTAAGTCCGGGTAGGCCTGCTGCGGCAACAACAAAATGTTATTGGTTAACTTTCTCGTTAGCCGCAGTGTTTCGGCGTTTTTTCCCACTTTTAAGTCGTAGACGATGATATGCCCATCCTCTTTCTGCTCTGTCGGCACACTGCCCACTGCCCACCCCGGAGGAAGCTCAATGGTGACGTCATCCGCCTTCTCATTGGGGTACTCAAAATAGATGGGGTGTACCCGGTTGGCATGGGCAAAGAGCCCTTTCTCACCGGCAGTGAAAATGGCGGCGGGAATCATCGCCTTTCTGCCGGCATTCGAGGCCCAGCCCGGGATCTTCAAGCTGAATTCCGCTACCAGCGGCGCTTCCGAACTGGTCCAGTCCGGCTTGTTGCTCAGTTCCGCCTCCGCCGCAGCTCCAACCTCTGACGTTACCTGTTCCTCCAGGTACTTCTTGCGCGCCACTTCGTCCGCGTGCCGCTCTTCCAGTCGGTGGTACATGGCTTCCAGCCCGGTGTAGGTGACGGTCAGCTTCCCCTCCAGATCGCCGCTGTCGGAGAGTTGCAGTTTGCCCAGGCGCTCGACCCGCGACAACGCTGCGTCCGGAAGCGTGGTCGTAATCCAGGTCCCACCGTCCTTATCCAGCCGCAGGCCCTTGACACCCGTTTCAGACCAGGTCAGCAGGCCGAATGGTGTGAACGCCGCTCCGGGATCGAAATAAGCGTCTTTTCCATTCAGCTTGACGAGCACAACATTGGAGTCCAGCTTTCTGCTTTGCATAGCGGCCGGATTGAAGAAGTACTGCTCACGACCCGAAACCCAGCATCCGTAGGCCTCAAAACCGGCAGCGCGCGCCAGGCCCAGGAACAGCCACGTTAACTGCCCGCCTTCCCCATAGCCTCTCTTCCAAAGATCTTCCGCATTGTCCGCCTGCTTTTCTTTTGCCCGCTTTTCCTCCTGCTCGGTTTTTTCCAGCTCGAAAGACGTGTTCCGGAACTGCTGCACCCGGTCATAGATCTTTCGCAGTTTCACCTCTTGTGGGTCCTTCGGCGAGACTATTTGCGCCACCGCCTGCTCCATTGCCTTGCGCTTGCCGACGAAGCCCTCCAGGTCATCGTTCGATTTCTTCCCGAACTTCCTCCAGTAACTGGCTTGGTCTTTCTCGGGGAAACCCTCCTCATAGATAAAATCCACTCGCGACATCAACTCATAATCCGGAGGCATGTAGTCTTCCGTCTGGAACGCCGGTATGTTGCTCGCTTCCATCCGGACGACATCGTCGGTCCCCTGTTTCGGCATGGCGCCGGGGGGCAGATCGTGAATACTCCAGCGCAGGGAATATACAACACTGGTGCCCGGGTAGGGCTTCAGTGAAAACTGCGCCTTCTTGGTGAACAGCTCTTTGCTCAGGATCCAATTGGAGTTGAAGAGCCAGTACGCACCCAAATCAACCCTGTAGGAGTACTCGATGATGCCCCCAACCTGCACGTCCGGAAGAGTAAACGTCTCCGCCAGATACTTCACTCCCCTTCCCTTGACCAGAGTCTTCTCGAAAACTTTGCCGTCGTAATTTACGATCGAGCCGTCCGGCTTGATCGTCCGGGCCTTCACATCCACAACATTTTGGTACTGCTTGTCGAATTGAATTTCGACGTTGGCATACTTACGTCCTTCTTCGGTCAGGACCTTGATTCGAAAGTATTCATCCTCGTGGGAAGTCCGGCCGCGGGTATCGTGGTCATTGTCGTTCCGGTCCACCTGCCGGTACAAAATAATTGCGGGAGCCCCCGGCGCCAACGGCTCGCTCTTCATCTTGAGCTCATCTTGCGAAACCGGTTGGAAGTCAATACGCGCCTTCGCCGTCTGCGCCGCCAACATACAGATCGCAAACCCAACCACCACCCACTTGCCCACGCGGAATATAGCCATCGTCATTTCTCCCGAGGTAAATGCAAATTGAATAAAGTTGTCGAAAAACAGGACACGTTGCAGGGAAGGAGCAGCCGCTGCCGGGGGACGCAGAGCGATCTAAGCGGCGACGGCATTCCCGCCTCCTCCGAACGCCGGGCCCCCTCAAGCCAGAATCCGGTCAGTGAAGTAAACACTTGAGTGTAACGGCCAGCGACCATTTGTCAAGGACGGAAATCACGGGTGCAAGGACGGGCGGTTCGACAAGGAAACTGATCGCTGACGACTGAGCTTTACAGCTCGTACTTCTTCATCAGGTGGCGGAACGAGCGGTAGGAGATACCGAGGACGTCGGCGGCGCGGACCTGCACGCCGTTGGTTTGGGCCAGCGCCGACTGCAAGAGCGAACGTTCGATCTGCGCGACATAGTGTTCCATGTTCACGCCCTCGGGCAGAATTGAGCCTGCGGCCACCGCGCCGATCGCGGATTCCGCGCCTGCGGCCACGGCGCGGGCTTTCGGACGCTCCGCCGGCAACTCCACGCGCAACTCGCTGGTGGTTTCGAGCGCCACCGCGCGTTCGATGGTGTTTTCCAGTTGCCGCACGTTGCCCGGCCAGTCGTACCCGGTCAGTTTTTCGAGCGACACCGCGCTAACGCTGTGAATGCTCTTCCCGCCCCTGGCGCATATTTTTTCAGGAAATGGTTGGCCAGCAGCGGCACATCTTCGCGGCGCTCGCGCAAGCCCGGCACGCGAATGGGAATGACGTTGAGACGGTAGTAGAGGTCTTCGCGGAACGTGCCCTCGGTGACTTGGCGGTCGAGATCGCGGTTGGTGGCGGCGATGACGCGCACATCCACCGGTATTTCGCTGGTGCCGCCCACCGGACGCACCGTGCGCTCCTGCAAGACGCGCAGCAGTTTGACTTGCATGGGCATGGTCATATCGCCGATTTCGTCGAGAAAAATCGTGCCCTGATCGGCGACTTCGAACAGCCCGCGGCGGTTCTGGTTCGCTCCCGTGAAGGCGCCCTTGACATAGCCGAAAAGTTCGCTTTCCAGCAGCGTTTCCGGGAACGCGCCGCAGTTGACCGAGACAAAAGCTTCGGCGGCCCGCGGCGAACACGTGTGCACGGCGCGGGCGACGAGTTCTTTTCCCGTCCCGCTTTCGCCGTAGACCAGAATCGTGCTGCTGGTGGTAGCTACGGTGCGGATGGTGTGCTTCAGCTTCTCGATCGCGGGACTGACACCGACGATGTTGTCGAGCGAGTTGCGCGTGCCCGCGTCGCGGCGCAGGGCAAAATTCTGGCGGCTCAGTGAAACTCTCGTGAGTGAGCGCGCGATGGCCAGTTTGACTTCATCGACCAGGCCCGGACTTTTGCGGATGTAATCGGTCGCGCCGCCGGCCTTGACCGCCTGCACAGCGGCTTCGTAGTCGTCAACCGCAGTCATCAGAATGACGGCGGAATCGGGCGAGATCTGGTGCGCGTGGCGCAGCACTTCGACGCCATCGACGTGCGGCATCTTAATGTCGGTGACAATCACGTCGAAGAGCGCGCTGTCGATCTTCCGCCTGGCCGCTTCGCCCGAAGTGACGGTTTCGACTTTGTGGCCATCTCGGCGCAGGGCAATGTCCAGCAGTTCGCAGATGGAGCGTTCGTCGTCGCAGACGAGAATGTTACCCACGCGCTCCCCTTTCCGCGCCCGCTAGCGCGGCGCCGGCGGATGCCGATGCGGAGGAAGTTCCGCGGTCGGCCGGCTCCTGCGCGTCGTCGCTTTCATCTTCCATACGACGCAGCCGCACCACGAAACTGGCGCCCTTGCCCGCTTCCGAACGCGCCCACACCTTGCCCTCATGCGCCTGGACAATCTGGTAGACGATGGCCAGGCCGAGGCCGGTCCCGCCTTCGAAGCTGGACTGGAAGGGCTCAAACATCTTTTCCGCCTGCGCCGGGTTGATGCCCGGGCCGGTGTCGGCAAAACTGATCTCCCAGTCGGGGCCGCGCTCGGTGAGGGCCACGGTGAGCGTTCCACCTCGACCCGTTGTCTTGATGGCGCGCACCGCGTTTTCCGAGAAGTTCCAGAACACCTGTTTGAGTTTGTCGCCGTCGGCCAACACCCAGGCTTCGGACTTGGGAAAGTTGCGTTCCAGCTTGATGCTTGCGCTCTCGGCGGTAAAGCGGTGCTCGAGCAACGTGAGAGTGTCCTCGAGCAAAGGAACCAGATTCACGCGCTCGAAGCGATATTGCTTGTTCCGGGAGTAGGCCAGAAAGTCTGTGATGATGTTGTTGAGGCGATCGGACTCGCGAATCACAATCTGCAGGAGGTGCCGCTCTTCGGAGGTCAGCGTAGGCGCGTCCGAAAGCATGCTGACGGAACCGGCGATCGAGGTCAGGGGATTGCGGATTTCGTGGGCGATGGCGGCGGCCATCCGGCCCACCGCGGCGAGGCGATCCTGCATGCGCACCTCGCGTTCCAGGCGGCGGATCTCGGTGAGATCGTCAAAGGAATAGACCAGTCCCAGTTCGCCGCGCTCACTCAGATTGAGCGCGGAAACCAGCACGCGAAACGTTTTGCGGAATCCGTTGCCGGCAACGTAGCGGACTTCGGCATCGCCCCGGGACACGCCGAGGTGGGGCAAAGGGTCCTGAAAAAGGCTGGCCGCGGAGCGGCCGCGCAACTCGGCTTCGGAGATCCCCAGCAGTTGCTGGGCCGCTCGATTGACCAGCGTGATGCATCCGTCGAGTCCGGTGGCGATGACGCCGCCGCTCATGGACTGCACAATACTTTCGTGGAGCGCCTGCAGATTTTCGAGCGCGCCGCTGGTGTCCTTCAGTTGCACATCCGCCTGGCGGAGCTTGCCAACCAGCAGACCGGCCAGATAGGCAATGGCGAAGTAGGCAAAGAGGTTGACGAAGATCACCACCTGCAGCGCCGTCAGCTTGGGATGGGAGCTGGCATACGAGGGAATGACCATGTAGTAGTCAAGCTCGAGGATGGCGCCGAACAGGATGAACGCCAGCGCCGCGCTCAGATAGGCCCAGGCGCGCGGCAGGAGCATGCAAGCGACTACGATGACGAGCGGGTAAAGGAAATTCAGCAAGCTGTCGATGCCGCCGGTCACATGCACGACCAGCGTGACCATGGCCAGATCGGAGAGCACCTGGAGAATGGCCTGCAAGCGGTGTTCGCTCCAGACGGAAACCAGAAAAAGGAAGAACAGCGAGAGCACGAACCACAGCACCATCCCGGTGAGAAACGGCAAGAGGGGCAGCGGGTTGGGACTGAGGCGGATGACCGCCAGTTCGATGGCAAGCAGCACCAGCAAAATCAAGATGCGAACCTTGACCAGCCAGGTCAGCCAGTTCCGCTCATCGGAGATGGAGTGCATAGGTTTCGTGGTTAGTCCGTGTGTCGGGTCCGAGCTGCTGCGAGCTTCGAGCTACCCCTTGAAGTCCTTGCTTGCTTTTAGCCCGCAGCTCGTGGCTCGCAGCGCTTTTTTACCCCGCCAACTTTGCGATCATCGAGAACAAAGGCATGTACAAAGAAATGACGATGCCGCCGATGCTGATGCCGAGCATACCGATGATGATCGGCTCCAACATGGCCAGCATGTCTCTGGTGGCGGCATCGACTTCGTCTTCGTAAAAGTCCGCGATCTTCTGCAACATGGAGTCCATGGCGCCGGTGGCTTCGCCCACGCCGATCATCTGGGTCACCATGTTGGGGAATACACCGCATTCGCGCAGCGGATCGACGATGGTGCGGCCTTCTTCGATGGCCTTGCGCACCTTCATCAGCGCTTCTTCCAGCACGGCGTTTCCCGACGTGCGGGCTGTGATGGCCAAGCCTTCGAGAATGGGAACGCCGGAGGTAATGAGCGTACCCAGGGTCCGGGTAAAACGGGCGACCGCGATCTTGCGCAGCAGCAGACCGAGGACCGGCAGTTTGAGCAGCATGGCGTCGAAGTAATATTTTCCGCGCGGGTGCTTACGGACCTGCCGGATCGCGAAGACGGTTCCGAAGCCCATTCCGAGCATGACCCACCAGAAATGACCGATGAAATCGCTGAGGCCAATGACGATTTTGGTCGGCAGCGGCAGCGCGACTCCCAAGCCGACAAACATGTTGGCAAAGATGGGCACCACAAACTTCAGCAACGCGCCCACAATCACCGCCGCCAGGGAGACCACCGCCACCGGGTAGATCAACGCCGACTTGACCGCCGAGCGCAGCTTGACCGCCTTTTCCACGTAGATGGCCAGGCGCTGGAGGATGATGTCGAGAATACCGCCGGTCTCTCCCGCTTCGACCATGTTGGTCGTCAGATCGTCAAAGATGACCGGGTACTGGCGCATGGCGTTGGCCAGCGTGGCGCCGCCTTCGACTGTGGTCCGAACCCCGAGCAACGTTTTCTGAAAGCTGGGGTTCTCCTGGTTGGCGCCGAGAATCTCCAGGCACTGCACCAGCGGCAGACCGGCGTCAATCATGACCGAGAACTGGCGGAAAAACACCGCCACTTCCTTGACCGAGACCTTGCCAGTGCCAAACGTGGGCATGGAGAATTCCTTGCCCTTCTCCCGGATGGAGCCTGGCGTGATGCGCTCCCTCCGAAGCTGCGCAGCCAGCCCGTCCTTGGTGGAGGCTACGCGCTCTCCCTGAACTTTCTCGCCCGAAGCGGTCTTCCCTGAAAACGTAAAAACCGGCATGGTGCTTTCTCCTTGTCCTTGATCCTTACTCTCTATCCTTAATCCTTAGTTTCGCTGGTGTGGGCCGCCGATCCGTTGAACTGCCCGCGCCTTTTTGCTTCTCCATTTTTCTCTTCGCTTGTCTTTCTGCCAGTCTGTGTTCTGCTCTGGCAGCCCGCTATACCGCCGGGCATTTCTCGATGTCACCGCTTCATGGGCGCGGCGCCCTTGGCCATCGGAGCCGCGCCGCCCCGGTTCACAAACGTGGGGCCGCGCGAAATCATTTCCTGCAACTCGTCTTGATTACTGGAGCGCGACAGCGCCATTTCCAGCGTGATCTGCTTCTGGAAATACGCGTTGGCGAGCGACTGGTTGAACGTCTGCATGCCATATTTTTCCTGGCCGGACTGCATGGAAGAATAGATCTGGTGGATCTTGTCTTCGCGGATCAGGTTGCGTACGGCCGCATTGGGCACCAGAATTTCCATGCACATGGCGCGTCCCTTGTTGTCGCCGCGGGGCAGCAGGCTTTGACACAGGATGCCTTCGAGCACCAGCGAAAGTTGGGCGCGGATCTGCGACTGCTGGTGCGACGGGAACACGTCAATGATGCGGTTGATGGTGGAGGAGGCCGAATTGGTGTGCAACGTGGCGAAGGTGAGGTGGCCGGTTTCCGCGATGCGCAGCGCGGACTCTATGGTTTCGAGGTCGCGCATTTCGCCGATCAGCACCACGTCGGGGTCTTCGCGGAGCGCGGCGCGCAGGGCGTCGCCAAAGCTCTTGGTGTCCGAGTGCAATTCGCGCTGGTTGACCACACAGTTCTTGTTCATGTGCACGAACTCGATCGGGTCCTCGATGGTGAGGATGTGCTCGTGGCGCTCGGTGTTGACTTTGTCGATCATGGCCGCCAGGGTGGTGGACTTGCCCGAACCGGTCGGCCCGGTGACCAGCACCAGCCCGCGCGGCTTGTCGCACAGCTTACTGACGACGGCAGGCAGGCCCAACTGGTGGAAGGTCTTGATCTCAAACGGAATCAGACGAAAGACGCACGCCGAGGCGCCGCGCTGGTTGAAAACGTTGGCGCGGAAGCGGGCGAGGCCCTTCAAACCGAAGGAGAAGTCGAGTTCGAGGCTTTCCTCGAAACGGTGCTTCTGCGAGTCGGTCATGACGCTGTAGGCGAGTTGCTTGGTCTCGGCGGGCGTCAACTGGGGCAGGTCGAGCGGCACCAGATGCCCGTGTACGCGGATTTGTGGCGGCGAGTTGGTGGTGATGTGAAGGTCGCTTCCCCCCATCTCCAGCATGCGGCGGAGCAGATCGCTAAGTGACAGTGCCATAATTGTTTTCTTCCTCGTGCCCTTTTTTAGTGGATCGTCTCGCGGGCCACTTCTTCGAGCGTGGTCCAGCCTTGCGCGACCTTGATCAACCCGCTGCGGCGCAGGGTGATCATGCCGCGTTCAATCGCTTTCTTCTTGAGTTCGATGGCCGAAGCGCCGACCATCACCAATTCCCGGATCTCGTCGTCAACTTCCATCACTTCGTACAAGCCGGTGCGGCCCTTGTAGCCGGTCTTGTTGCAGGTGGCGCAGCCTTTGCCCTTCATGACTTGCACCGTCTTGGCCTCTTCCGGCGTGTAGCCTTCATCGATCAGGGCCTGCACCGGCATTTCGATGGGCTCGGCGCAGTCCTTGCAAATGCGCCGTACCAGCCGCTGGGCGCAGATCATATGGACCGAAGTCGCCACCAGGAATGGTTCAATTCCCATATTCATCAGACGGGTGATGGTTTCGGGAGCGCCGTTGGTGTGCAGCGTTGACAAAACCAGGTGGCCGGTGAGTGCGGCCTTGATGGCGATTTCCGCGGTTTCAAAGTCGCGGATCTCGCCGACCAGAATGATGTTGGGGTCCTGCCGCAAGAAGGCGCGCAGGGCAGCCGCAAAATTCAGGCCGATCTGCTCCTTCATCTGCACCTGGTTCACGCCCTGCAGTTGGAACTCAACCGGGTCTTCGGCGGTCATGATGTTGGTGTCGACCTTGTTGAGCTGCGAGATCGAGGAATACAGCGTGTTGGTCTTGCCCGACCCGGTCGGTCCCGTAACCAGCACCATGCCGTAAGGCTTTAGGATGGCCTTCTCGAACTTGGTCAGCGACTCCTGCTCGAAACCGAGCTTGGTCATGTCGAGGCGGAGGTTTTCCTTGTCGAGCAAGCGCAGCACAATCTTTTCGCCCCACAGCGTTGGCAAAGTGGAGACGCGGAAATCGAGCTGCTTTTTCTTGCCGCCAATCTGCATCTTCAGCATGATGCGGCCGTCCTGCGGCAGCCGCTTTTCGCTGATGTCGAGCTTGGCCATGATCTTGAGGCGCGAAGTGATGGCGTCCTTCAGTTTGAGCGGCGGATTCATGATCAGCTGCAAGACGCCGTCAATGCGGAAGCGCACGCGAAATTCTTTTTCGTAGGGCTCCATGTGAATGTCGCTGGCGCCGCGCTTTACGGCATCGGTGAGCACCAGGTTCACGAGCTTGACGATGGGAGCTTCGTCAGCCGCTTTCTCCAATTCCTTGAGTTCGAGTTCCTGCTCTTCGGCCTGCACCTCGATATCGGTGCCCTCGCCGGCGTCGTTCATCGACTGCATGACCTGCTCGAGCTCTTCTTCCTTGGAAGTGCCGTAGGCCTTGTCGATGCCCTCAATGATGGAGCTTTCGGAGGCGACTACCGGCTCGATATTGAAGCCGGTCATGAACTTGATATCGTCCATCGCAAAAACGTTGGTGGGATCCACCATGGCGATGGTCAGTGAAGCGCCGACGCGGCTGAGGGGCAGAATCTGATAGCGCTTCGCGGTTTCGAACGGGATCAGCTTGACGACGGCGGGATCGATTTCAAAATACGAAAGATTGATGGCGGGCACGCCGTACTGGCGCGAGAGAAAGTTGGTGACGTCCTCATCCGAAAGAAAACCCAACTTCACCAGCGCCGAGGCGAGCCGGGTGTGGGAATCCTTCTGGAGCTTGGTCGCCTGTTCCAACTGCTCTTGGGTAATGACCTTTTCCTTGACCAGCAGGTCACCCAGCCGCTGAGACATATCTCTCCTGTATTCCCGAAAAATCCGGGTTCGATGCGAAGCCGCTGATTTCCGGGGGGATCAGCGCGGCCGTTTTCGCACTGACACAAATTGTCATCCCAATGTGGATTTCAAAAAAGTAACTTAAGTACCTGTACTATGCGGCCGGCGCGGATTACGCTCGCCGGGATCGGTATTTGTGCCAGAAATTCGCCGAATTGACGAAGGTCATCGCGCAGCAGACCATGTTCTTCGGTGTGGGTCGAGTCGTTGGTCGACATTCGATGGTTGTTCGCGGTTCTCCGAATCCGCCGGAGCACTGGCTCTAGCACGCCAACGACTCACGACCAACGACTACCGACCCACGACCAGGCCCTACAATGGTGATGCTGCAATTTTCCCCGTGCTCATACGCAACGCCCAACTCGTCGCCATCCGCGCTTACTACCGCAAGTTGTTCTCCGCCTGGGGACGCCAGCATTGGTGGCCGGCGCAATCGCGGTTTGAGGTGATCGTTGGGGCATACTTGACGCAGAACACCGCCTGGACAAACGTGGAGAAGGCGCTCGCCAATCTTCGCCGGGCGCGGCGGCTGACGATCCGCGGAATCCGGCGCACGCCGCTAGCTGAGCTTGAACAATTGATTCGCCCGGCGGGTTACTTCCGGCAAAAAGCGCAGCGGCTGAAAACGTTTGTCGGTTTTCTCGATGAGCGATATGGCGGGTCTTTGGCGCGGATGTTCGCGCGGCCAACGGCGGAACTCCGCGGCGAACTGCTCGCGCTCAACGGCGTAGGGCCGGAAACGGCGGACTCGATTCTGAG
>CAVPYG010000029.1:0-16592 GCA_963709835.1 uncultured Acidobacteriaceae bacterium | reverse complement strand
CAACGGTGGCCTTCACCCAATATTCTGTAGCTTCCTGGTAGAAGACAAACGCATCAGTAGCCTCACCCGCTATGCATTCACCAATGCGAGTAGATGCCTTGGACGCTAGTTTTTGAATAACCTGACTTGCAAGCTTGTTGTTGTACTTTCGAAATTGGTCCGGGTAGAGTGATGAATCACAGACAGGGGTGTAATCGAGTTGACTAAACAAGAAGCCTCGTCAGCAGAATCTGTGGGTAAGTTCCGGTTCGGGTAGCTGCCCAAGTCGATGATACAAGGCGATTTCCGCTCCTTCGTAGGTGCGGAAGCCGTACGCTTTTCTCATGCCGAGTTTCACATTGTAGTTGAAACCCTCGACAACGCCCGATGACATCGTCCCTTTTGCTCTGAACCAGTTGAGAATCAGAGCCTCGTGACGTCTCAGGGTGCGGGCCACCTTCTTCATGGGCTCCAGCTTGGAACGCATCACGCGCACGCACCATTTCTTGAAAAAGCGTTTGGCCCAACCGGCTTGCCGATATTCCCAGAAACTGTGAAAGTCTTCCTTGAGCAAGTAGGCGCGGACGGTTTGCAGGTTGTACTTCAATAGTTGTCTGAGTTTGATCGCCTGGTTCTTCGTCAAGTTCCAGACCCGCTTCAGCCAACACCAACGCGAATGTTTCAGCACCGGCTCATAGCCATCCTGCTTCAGACGCTTGGCTTCCCCCGCCCGAATCTTGTCGATGGCCTTGTTCAACATGGCCATGATGTGGAAGCGATCCAGAATGTGGATCGCGCCGGGCGCCTTCTTCTTGACCACCTTCAAAAAAGCCTTCCACATGTCGCTGCAGACAAAGCGGATCGCTGCCGACCGCTCCTGCCCCAGCATCCGGAAAAAACCCAAAAACGTCTTGGCCGTGCGGTCCTTGCCGATCCACAACAAGCGTTTGCAGCCCTGGTCGATCTGGTACACCAAGGTCAGGTACTTGTGGCCCTTCTGCCACTGCACCTCGTCCACGCCGATGGCCTTGATGCCCTCCAGGCTCCGATTGGCCAAACCCCACGCCACCACCCTTTTTACGGAGCGAAACACATTATCCCAACTCGTGCGAAAGGACCGCGCCACCTGCTTCCACGACAACAGCTTGGCCCACCGCGCCAGAAAAACCTGATAGGTCGTGGTCAGCCGATTCTTGCCTTCCGCCCACGGCACCCGCTCCACCTTGACGCCGCAGCTCGGACAGTCCACCCGCCGCATCGCATAGAGAAAGAACACCGCCATCCCCCACAGCGGCACGAACTCAAAACGCCGTGGCTTCTGGCTCCCGATCATAGCCGGGCCGAGCCTTGCCGCAGCCCGAACAAATCGGCCGGCCGTTGCTGCGCGGCTCGATCTCCACCTCCAGAATCGGCTCCGCCTTTTCCTCCACCAGCGCGGCCTTTTTGTAAACAAAAGACTTGTGCCGCTGCACCCGATTGAGGATAGTTTGTAGTAGCATCTTGTCTTGTCTCCGCATGGGACAGTTTCGTGATAAAACCATCCATACGGCAAGGCAGGACAAGATGCTACTTTTTTCCTCTCCGTTCGCTAAACTTCCCGAACGGCTGGGGAAACGGCGTCGGGCTCTGCGGGGACGCAACCCGACAAGGGATACCCAGCTCGACGGTGCGCCAAAGGTGCATCGGGCCCCTTGGCAGTTCATCCTGCCAGGGGGCCTCGTCTTTCCACCTTTGGACACCGGAGCCATGCCTTGAAAATCCTGGGGCGTGGGGCAAAGCCCCACCTGATACACCCACAGATTCTGCGGAAGAGCCAACAAGAAAGTGCGAGCTTCAGTTGCCCAACGTTGATAGCGGCATGTGGCAATCTCTTTTCGAGAGTTGTTTTTTGAAGTTGCCGCTTGAGAAATCCAAATCGTTGCCCTCGAGTCTTCTCCATCCTTCGAACAGTTTGCCGGGACGGTCGGCGAAAGGGATCACGAACAGATGTCCGCTCATATTTCGCAAGGCTTGCCGGGCTAAAGACATTCTTGAAGAGCAAACCAATGGCAATTGCACAATGAAGCTCATGTAGCCGGCAGATGAGCGTATTTGAAGACCTCTCTCCGAACAAAGTGCATGCAAGTTTCCACAGGCTTCGGTTTTGTAATTGTAAACGATGTAGTCTTTCTTGACCTTCGCATATTCGATCCACGGCGGGTTGCCGACGATCACGTCGAACCCACCACTCGACATGATGCCGTAGAACTCCGCCAGCCAGTGGAACGGCTGGTGGGTGGCCCGCCACTTGTCGAACACCTTGGGCTTGTCCGGGTCGATCCTATACTCGCCCGCCAGGTAGCCATCCAACTCCGAGCGCAGCCCGGCATTTGTCTCCGTAGGTCGGTCTTGGACGCCGAGAATTCCTTGTGGTCCATACCGCGATCTCCGTTCATTGTGCGGAACATCTTGTATGCCGCATTTCGAACAATCTCGGCCTCCTCCATGAGGCGGGTCACCTCCTCGGTCTGCACGCCGAACGTCCCCTTCATCTGCTTCCGCACCTCGTCAAGTGACAGCGTAGCCGACAAGCGTATTGCCGGCACGGATGTTGAAGTCGATGTCGGGCAGCGGCTCCAATCTGGCCGGCGTTTCCACCTGCGCGACCAGCTTGAGGAACAGCCGCAGTTTGCAGATTTCGACCGCCTCCTCCATGATGTCCACGCCGTAGAGGTTGTTGACGATGATCGACTTGAGAATGAAATAGGCGCCGATTGGGGTGCCGCGCCACTTCCTCCAGCATCTGCGCGGAAGTCCTTGAACTTCTTCGGGCATGCGCCCTTTCGCGAGAGCTGCTCCAAATCCTCAAGGAACGCCTGCATCCGGTCCAGGCAGGCTTCGTACAGCGGCTCCAGAATGTTGAGGGCCGCGAACAGGAACGCGCCGGAGCCGCAGGTCGGGTCGAGCACCGTGATCGCCGTCATGGCCTGGTAAAAGGCCCGCAGCAACTCGGGGCCTTCGACAGATTGCGATGACATCCTCGGCAAACTGCCGGATGTCGAGGTTGAGGGTGATCAAGTCGTTGATCTGCGTGGACTGTCGCCCGCGGCCAGTTTCTCGCGGATCTCCAGGCAGCGCTGGCGGCGGGCGACGTGCTCCCGCCATGTCTCGGTCGGCAGGGCAAAGTCTCGGCGCGGCCGGCCGGTTCCAGCCGTCGCGCTTGGCGACGTCGCTCGATCGCCGGCTCGATCTTCGGCGGCAGCAGATGATCTCCCCATCGTCAATCACGCCCTTCCGCACGGCGGTAGATGTAGCGATCGGGGTCGTCCCGGAGCAGCCGCCACAGGGCCGAGCCGGGCTGGAAGGCGACGGCGCATTTCTTCTCGGCCGCGTCGAACAGGAACGGAATGATCGTGTTCTTGCTGATGTACTCGGTGATGTCTTCCTTGGTGTAGTACGCCCCCATCTGCTTCTGGTTGATGTACTTCTCGAAGATGTAGCCGAGCACGTCCGGGTTGATCTCGTTGTCGTCGCGAGTGGCCGCTCGTCGAGGTGCCAGTCGTATTCCTTGAAGAAGTTGAAGAGCCGCTCGAAGGCCTTGTCGGCGATCTCGATGTCGTCGTGTCCGCTTCCAGTTCATGAACATCGAACAGGCCGCCGTTGAGGTAAGGGACGTCGCCCAGGAGCTTCTCCAGCTCCTTCTTGTGCTTGCCCTCGGGCTGGGCCAGTCCCTCGTGGAACAGACGCAGCAGGAAGAAGCGATAGAAGCCCTGGAACTGCCACTAGCAGGCGACAAGGTACACGGCGCCATCGATCCCGAACGCCGCCTCGACCACATGCAGCAACACTCCGGACAGCACGTCCTCTCCGCCGCCTTCGTCGAGCTTTACCAGATGCCCACCGTTTCCTTCCACATGGGCGCCAGTGACACCTATTGTTCAATTGACCTGGCGACGCCATCGCTGACTCCCAATCAGATTGCCGGAGCTGAAAAACGCGCCAATCAGATCGTGTTTGAAAATCGCCCGGTACAAATTCGCCATGTCTCTCGCGCCGAAGCCGAGAAGCTCGGCCTGCGCAAACTTCCTCCCGCGGATCGCGACGAAATGCGTCTGATCGAGATCGCTGACTTCGATCTCTCGGCTTGCGGAGGAACCCACGTTGCCGCCACCGGCCAGATCGGTTCGATCCTGCTGCGGAAAACCGAGAAGGTGCGCCAGGGAACGCGCGTCGAATTCGTTTGCGGCATTCGCGCGGTCCGCATGGCGCGGCGCGATTTCAGCGCCCTCACCGAGGCAGCCGCGATTTTCTCAGCCCAGCTCTGGGACGTGCCCGAGCAGATTCGCAAAAGCCTCGAAGAGAGTAAGCTGATGCGCAAGCAAAAAGACAATGTCCTCGATCAACTCGCCGAGCTGATGGCCGCCGCCGACCTCCGCGATCGAACCGAGACCAACGGACGGAAAATCGTGGTGCGCGTCTTCTCCGATCGCGACATCGCCTTCGCCAAACTCTTTGCCCGGAAAGCGACCCGCGCCGGAACCCCGGTCATCGCGTTGGTCGCGAGCGCGGTCAACCCGCCAGGCCTGGTGTTCGCGCAGACTCCCGGCGGTGTAGCCGACATGGGCGCGTTGCTCAAGCAAGTGTTGTCGTCGGTCGGAGGCCGCGGCGGTGGCAGCCGCGATTTCGCCCAGGGCGGAGTTCCGGCGGGATCGAATATCGAGCAGCTTTTGCGCCAGGCAGCAGTTACAATCGGAGCCTGATCCCGGGCGCATTTTCCGGGAAGAACTGATTCGATGCTCGAACCACGCCTCATACTCGTCAATCTCCTCATCAAGCTGGGCGTGGCCGCTGCCGTGTCGAGCGCGCTCGTGCGCTCCAAAGAATTCAAGAACCTGATCTTCCGCGAGCGCCGCGAAACCCGCCACAAGATTTATCTGGCCTTGTGGATGGCAATTCCCATCGCCCTCGGTGTTTGGATACGCTGCAACGTCAAAAGCTTCCTCGCCGGCGACCTCTCGCTCGAAACCGCGCTGCTGCTGGGCGTGATTGGCGGCCGCCTCTCGGGCGGCGTCGGCGGAGCGCTCATGTCGTTGCCTGCCCTGTCCCACGGCGAGTGGGCCAGCTTGCCCTTGAATGTGCTCGCCGGAATTCTGGCCGGCCAGTTGCGCCGCGTCGCGCCCGAGCAGGAAGATATCTGGTCGTTCTCGCCCTTCATCGATCTCACCCTCTATCGCATGATTCGCCGCAATCTGCCGCGCCCCCGCGTCTTCGACTGGCAGGTCGCCTTCTTCGCGACCATCGTCGGCCTGCGTTTTCTCCAGACGGAAATCTGGCGTCTCTGGCCAAATTCCATCTTCAGCCTCGAAAGCCCCGGCCTCTGGGCCAATGGCGGAACTCTGAACGGCTACCTCGTCGAGGGCGCGATCTACCTGACCGTGGTCACGGTGGTGGGCACGGAACTCAAAATCTTCAACGGCGTCCGCATCCAGCTCAAGCTCGAAGAGCAGGAACGCCTTCTGCTTCAGGCGCGCATGGCCGCCCTGCAAAACCAGATCAATCCGCACTTCCTCTTCAACACCCTGAATTCCATTTCGTCGCTCGTGCGTTTCGATCCCGATACCGCCCGCGAGATGATCCAGAAGCTCGCCACCATTCTCCGCCGCCTCCTCAACAGCACCGATTCGTTCGTGTCCCTGCGCGAGGAAGTCGAGTTCATCGACAATTATCTCGATATTGAAGTCGTGCGTTTCGGACGCGACAAACTCACAGTCGTCAAGGACCTCGATCCCGCCTCTCTCGAAGCCATGGTCCCCAGCATGTTGCTCCAGCCGCTGGTCGAGAACTGCATCAAGCACGGACTATCTCCCAAAGTTGAAGGCGGCAGCATTACCCTGCGCAGCCGCGTGCTTGAATCGCGCCTCGTCGTCGAAGTGGAAGATGACGGCGTCGGCATGGCCCCGGCCCATCCGCACTTAGAGGCCAATGGTGCGCCAGGCATGGGAATCGGCATGGCAAACGTCGCTGAGCGTCTGAAAGTCCTCTACGGCGATGCCGCCAACATGATGATCGAGAACCGCCAAGGCGGAGGCACTCTCGTCCGCTTGCGCTTGCCCATTCTCCCCAACCCCGAAGAACTCATGACGCCTGCAAGCCCGCAGTTAAAGTGAGGCTTCTATCGGGGCATCGCCGAGAAATTTTGGGGAGTTCGAAGTAGAAAAGCTCAAAAATTTTCAGGCGCGCCGCTACGCCGCTTGTTCCAGCACCTTCCGGTAAAACTCTTCGTAAAGCGGAATAATCTTGCTCGAGCAGAATCTTTCCTGCGCCGCATCGCGCGCCCGTTTCCCCATGGCGCGCAAAGCCGATTCATCGCTCAACAGTTCAATAGCATACCGCGCCATCGTATCCACGTCGCCCACATCGGCCATAAATCCGGTCACCCCGTGCTCGATCAGTTCCGGCACTCCTCCAGATCGCGCCGCCACCGGGACAACCTCGCAAGCCATTCCTTCCAGCGCCGCCAGTCCGAAAGTTTCCAGTTCGCTCGGCATCAACAACACGTCCGAAATCGCCAGCTTTTCCCGGATCTGGTCCTGCTTCCCAAGAAACAGCACGTGCTCGTGAATTCCTTTCTGCACCGCCAGCCACTCCGCCTGCGACCGATCGGGCCCGTCGCCAATCAGCAGCAGCTTCGAGGGGATTTTCTTGCGCACGCGATCGAACACTTCGATCACATCCAGAACCCGCTTCACCGGCCGGAAGTTGGAAAGATGCACCAGCAGCCGCTCGTCGTTCCCGACATACTCGCTGCGCTTTTCCAGCCACTCCGGTTTGCGCAGATACTCGGCGCAGTTCACGAAGTTCGGAATGACTTCGATGTGTTTCTTGACGTCGAAAATCTTCAGCGTGCGCGTGCGTAAATACTGCGAAATCGCCGTTACCCCATCGCTCTGCTCGATGGAAAACCGCGTGATCGGAAGATACGACCGGTCCAGCCCCACCAGCGTGATGTCGGTGCCGTGCAGCGTCGTCACAAACGGCAGGCGCTTCCGCGGCGGAGTCGCCGCCAGCATCTGCTTGGCCAGCATCGCGCTCACCGAGTGCGGAATCGCGTAGTGCACATGCAGCAGATCGAGCTCATAAAGCTGCGACACCTCCGCCATCCGCGTCGCCAGCGCCAGATCGTACGGAGGATATTCAAAAAGCGGATATCTCGTGACCTCGACTTCATGGTAGTGAATATTAGGTTCCGGCCCGGTCAGCCGAATAGGCTGCGAATAAGAAATGAAATGAATCTCATGCCCCCGCCGCGCCAGCTCCAGACCCAGTTCGGTCGCGACCACTCCGCTGCCCCCGTAAGTCGGATAACAAGTGATCCCAATCTTCATGCGCCTCCAGAATGCGTTTCCGTTGTGAATCCGCTGTGACTCCAACGATACCACCCTTCCAATTGGATTCGCACCAGCGGCCGGGGATGCACGCGCGGCAAGTCCACCCACTCCCCCGCCGTCACCGCGTGTTGACTTATGCGATGGAGGACCGTCCGTCTTGGCCTTCCAGCCCGATCCCCCGTCCTTTTCAGGTACTTTGCCAGAAGCGCGGGCGATAGAGGAAGCTCACGGATATGTGCCGGAATGACCTCTCGCCATGATTTGCTGCCAAGAAATATCCACCAACCAAAGCGGCTCGACGTACAATCAACGCTAGCCAGAATTGCACGTGGGAAATTCTGGCCTGAAAAATTGTTCGTCCTCCTTGGATACTCTTTTGGCACTAAGGTGACTTATGCAACCTTCCGGCGCACCTGACAGATCCAAAGAGAACGGGCCGGAACATATCCGCGTTCGGGCGTCAGCCAGACGTTTCCCCGTTGATCGCCTGCATCATTCGTTACCGCATCAATCACAAGACTTACTCTGTACCCACGATCTGAGCGGCCGCATCCTTTCCATTCACTCGCCTCAACCACAAGTGCTGGGATACACCGTCGAGGAGTTGCTGCAAATACGCCTGCCCGGTCTGCTGGCGCCAGAGTACCGCCCGCGGTTGGATGACTATCTCCGCATAATCCAGCAACATCAAACAGCCAGCGGTTTGACCACACTCCTCACCAAATCCGGCAAGCGCACGATCTGCGAGTATCACAGCCTGCTCCAGAGAGGCGGCGCCGCTCCGGTTGTTTTCGCCATTGTCCGCGATGTCACCGAAACCCGCCGCACGGAACGGAAACTGCGCCGCTCCGCCGATCTCAATCGTACCCAGGAGGCATTGCGTGCGAGCGAGGAGCGCTATCGCCGCGTCATCGAGCTGGCCGGCGAGGGCATCTGGATGTATGACGCCCAAGCCCGCGTCACCTGGGTCAACCCCCAGATGGCCCAAATGTTGGGCTACACCGTTGACGAAATCCTAGGCCGTCCAGCGTTGGACTTCATTGCTCCGGAAAGTGTCGACCTGGTGCGCGCCAAAATCCAGCGGCGGATGCAAGGCATCTCCGACCACTACGAAGTCAAGTTCCGCCACCAGGATGGCAGCGGCATCTGGGGCCTGGTCAACGCCACATCCTTGCGCGACGTTCGAAGGAAAAGTTGTCGGCGGCGTCGGCATGGTCAGCAACATTGCCGAGCGTAAGCGAGCCGAAGAAGAGTTGTTCAATTCCCGCCAGCTCCTCCAGTCCGTGCTCGACAACATTCCCCAACGCGTTTTCTGGAAAGATCGAAATCTCAAGTTCGTTGCCTGCAACCGGCCTTTTGCCCTCGACTCCGGCTACCTGTCGTCGGATGATGTGCTGGGCAAGACAGATTACGAAATGTCTTGGGCGGCCAATGCCGATCTCTACCGCGCTGACGATCTCGACGTAATGCAGTCGGGCAAGCCCAAGATCAGGTACGAAGAACCGCAAAACAAGCCGGATGGCACTCAGTCTTGGCTGGTGACCAGCAAGCTCCCCATGGTTGACCTCAATGGCCAAGTCATCGGAGTGCTGGGGACTTATGAGGACATCTCCGACCGCAAACGCGCCGAAGAGGCCCTGCGCCGGAGCGAAGCGGGTCTGCGGGAATTTGAAAGAGTGGTGGAGAACCTTGACGAGATGATCGTCGTAGTGGATCACGAATACCGGCATGTGATTGCCAACCCTGTGTTCCTGAAATATTGGGGGAAGACGAAAGAACAGGTTATAGGACATTCCGTGGCCGAGGTAACAGGCCAGGAATTTTTTGCAACCGTGGCCAAGATCGTACTGGACGAGTGTTTCCAGGGGAAGCTCATCCACCGCGAGCGCAGCCAGCCTTTTCCGGGGATGGGCGAGCGGGAGCTGGCGATCACCTATTTACCCGTGGAAGGTCCGGGGGGAATCGATCGCGTGGCTTGCATCTTCCACGACATCACCGACCGCAAGCGCGCCGAAGAAGCCCTCCGCCGCTCCGAAACCCAGTTGCGCTCCTTTGTCGAGAACGCACCGTACGCCATTACCCGGGCCAGCATTCAGGGCAATCGTTTTTTGGACGCCAATCCTGCTGCCATAAGAATATTGGGATACGATTCCAAGGCGGAAGTCCTCGCTCTCAAGCTCTCCGATGTGTATGTCGATCCTCACGGGCGCGAGGAGTTTCTTTCCCGGTTGATGGCGAGTTCCGAGCCTATCGACGTCGAACTTCGCTGGAGGCGCAAAAACGGCAGCCCGCTTACCATTCGCGGCAGCACCTGGATCACCCACGACACACTGAATGGCGAGGAAGTGGTGGAAGGAATTTTCGACGACGTCACCGAGCGCCGCCTCCTCGAAGAGCAATTCCTTCAGGCCCAGAAGATGGAAGCCGTCGGCCGCCTCGCCGGAGGCGTGGCCCACGACTTCAACAATCTGCTGGAAGTGATCCTGGGATACGCCGACATGCTCACCGAGGTCGAAAAGGATCCCGCCCGCCAGCGCAAACTCGAGGCCATCACATCCGCCGCCCACCGCGCTGCTAGCCTTACCGGACAACTGCTGGCCTTCAGCCGCAAACAAGTTCTCGAATTCAAGTTACTAAGTCTGAATTCCGTGGTGTCCGACACCGATCGCATGTTACGCCGTCTTATTGGAGAAGATATCCGCCTCCGCCTTCACCTCCAATCCAACTTAGCGCTGGCCAAAGCCGACCCCGCCCAAATCGAGCAAGTCATCATGAACCTGGCCGTCAATGCCCGCGATGCCATGCCCAATGGCGGTGAGTTAGTCATTGAAACCGCCAACGTTACCGTGGATGACAGCACCGCGTCTCCCGGCAACATTCCTCCGCCCGGCTCCTATGTCATGCTCGCAGCGAGCGACACCGGTTTGGGCATGGATTCAGAAACCCAGGCCCACATCTTCGATCCCTTCTTCACCACCAAACCCGCTGGCAAGGGCACCGGATTGGGCCTGGCCACCGTCTATGGCATCGTCAAACAAAGCGGCGGCTGCATCCGCGTCGTCAGCGAAGTGGGACGCGGCGCCCGCTTCGAAATCTTTCTGCCCCAGGTTGAAGGCACCGCCGATTCTCTCAAGCCCCCGAAGCGCACAACCGAAGTGCGTGGCGGGAACGAAACCATCCTGCTGGCCGAAGATTCGGCCGCCTTGCGCGCCTTCCTTTGCGAGAACCTGCAAAAACTCGGCTACAAAGTCCTGCCCGCCCGCGATGGCCCCGAAGCATTGCATTTGGCCGAACACGAGCCCATCCCCATTCATCTGCTGATCACGGACGTTGTCATGCCCGGCATGAGCGGCCCCGACCTGGTCAGCCAAATGAAATCCCTGCGCCCCGAGATCAAGGTCCTGCTCATGTCCGGATATCCGGAAGACCAAGCCGGCCGCAATCCCGACTTCGATCCCCAGTCCTTTCTCCAAAAGCCCTTCGAGATGGCCGACCTGTCCCAGAAAATCCGCACTGCACTAAGCTCCAACGCCAAAAAGCACCGCTGATCTTCTCACCCGCAAGTCGAAGCGCGCGCCCGCCCGGTCTGTACCCTTACCGGGTGGGTACCCCCCTACCCCCGGTATATTGGAATCAAAGACTTAGAGGGATTTCCCGCCAGGTCTTTGGGTTTAAAGGACTTAGACGTAAAGTCTTTATAAAACAATAACTTAGCTCCAATAGCTGAACTAAAAATGGGTTTGGGGCGATCCATTCGCTTCGCTCAGGACTTCGGCAGCGAGCTCCCGCTCCTCCACCCCGTCACGCAAAAGCGGGTGCGGGGGATCCCGGCTTCGCTCACCGCCGCTAAACTCCTCAACTCCGAGGGCCGTCTTGGCGGACGGGCCGCCTCTTAACTGCCCCAAACCGATCTCTAAGAATTATGGTCGTGTGCGGTTGGTCTTAAGTCAAAGGAATTCGATCTTCGATCATTGATCATTGATCATTGATCGGATGGGATGAAAAAAGTTAGACGCCAGATTACTGGAGTGAAAACCCCGGCAGGCATCCGCGCAGGGATCGTCGCGTCTGTCACCGGGTTTGAGTGTAGTGAGCGATGTGCCGCCCGCCCGATTGAGGGGTGGTCAGTCGGAGCTCGGCTTCTTCGGCGTCAGGTCGCAGGCTTGTTTGATGCGCTCCTGATCGAGCCCGGCGGGAGAGAACTCGGCAATCTGCCGGCCGCTCCGGGTGGGCAGTGCGACGTTAAAAACCTGCGCCCCGAGGATGCCACGGACGGTGCCTTTGTCCATGGAAAGGAAGTGGCCGCGTTCCCAGTTCCAGCCCTTGTGGTAGTGCACGCCGTCAACCCGTACCATGACCTCGTCCTGGGGCTGTCCGTACCAGCCGGGAGGGCGATTCGGTGGACCCAGTTTGACTCCGGGATTGAAGTCCGCCAGCTTGAGCTTGCCGTCGCTGCAATACAGATCGACTCTGGGCTTGTATTCCGGGTCTTCGCGGAAATAGTTGTTGGCCCGCAGCTCGAAGCGCACCTTCTTCGCTCCCGTCATCTTATCGGTGGAGTGGAACTCCATCCACTTTCCCCCGGCGCTGACGCCATCCGATTCGTCCTGATAAGGAGACATGGCGCCACTCTGGGCGCAAGCCAAGGCCGCTATGCCGATCACAAAAAACAAAAGAGCGGCCGTTGCCGCCAGCGATGAACCGATTGCTTCACGAAACCAGCGCGATATCTTCAAGATGTCCTCCAAACCAACACTTCTCTACATAATATTGAACCCTGAAGCTGGCGAAAAGTTGTATGGAAAGGTGCATGCAACGATGGGCCCAAGGAGATTCCGGACAGAGGCCGTCGCCCAGGACATCGTTTTGCCAGGGTCGCGAGAGCACCGAGTTGCGCGGACGGACAAGAGAACATAATGATGGGACTGTGCCGCCGCTTGAACATACAAAGCCGGCTGGAGGACAAACAGCGGCAATCCCAATGCTGCCAGTTCTACTTGTGCTCGCTCTCTCTGGCTTCGGCTTTTGCGTGGCGAATTTCCGCGATGAACGCCTGGGCTTCCGGGGGAACCGGTACTTCGCCCAACAGCAAAGCGCGAGTTGTGGTGTCGCCGTAGAGCGCGTGGCGGGAATCGGTGTCTTGGCGGAGCGATGCGCCTTCCAACGTCAATCCGGCGAACGCACCCTTGGCACGGGAGTAGGTCAGGATCTCCGTGTCCAACTTCCAATCCGTACCGGCCTCGGCATGGCGTCCCACTGGACCCGCTGCCGCGGAAGCGTCCCCTCCAACCTGGAAATTACTCTCCAGCAGCCTTTTCATCGCCTTGTCATTCTGAAAGATCATTACCACGTCCACAGCTTCCACGCCGATCTGCAAGCCCCAGCTTCCGCCGGAAACCGTGATGAAGGCCGGCGCGCTCCAGCCATGCTCGGTGCGGCAGGTGGCTACGCCCTTGCCTCCCTTGGCGCCGAAGACAAAGCCGCCTTTGACCAGGTGCGGTATGACCCCTATGCACTTTGCGTGCTGCAACACTTCATCCGGGATTCCCTTGTCGGGCATCCCCATAATTTCGTGCATCACGGAGGTGGCGTTGTTCAACCGCTCGACGGCATCTTCCCGCGCCGAGCCTGCCCAGCAGAACGTGACGAGACTCAACATCGCAAGCCAGAACATTACTTTCTTCATCAAAGAACCTCATTTCTGTACCTCTGCGCCGCATATCCAGCATCGTGCCACGCAGAGAGTCGGGCAAAATGCGGATTCGAAATGCCAGCATACAAGGTCGATACCGACGTTAGCAAATCAGGATTCAAGAGGTCTGAGCAATAATGCTCACTTGGGACGTATGCCGACTGATTGGACAGCCAGTTGTTGCCCGCGATCGCACAATCGCACGAATGCGAATCTATCCCTCCGTGCTCGTGTGGCGGATGATGGCGGAAGAGCCGTTTATGAACTCTGGTTGCCGGCAGCAGCAGGTGAATCAGTCCGCCTGCGCTGTGAAGGCTGAAACCAAGAAGCCACAAAATCAGAAGCACAACAAAAATCGTCTAGAGCATGTCGATCTCCTTCGGTCATTGGAGCGTTTGGAAAGGTTGCCTATCTGTCCGCGCCAGCCGGAGCGAACGACTTGCGGCACAATCAGCGAGATTCTTCGACCGTTTCGCATCGCCGGCACGCTGAAGATGATATGCCAGGGTTCGTTATTCTGTGCAAGATTGCTCACGCCACACAAAAATTCTCAGCCCTTTGCCTTGCGGTAATCCGTCAATTTGCTTTCACGGACCGGCGAAGGTGAGCTATGTTAACCAGCTATCCTCCGGAAATTCGGCAACTGGCGTCCGTATAATAACGGTGTTTCGTGTTTCTAGCGGCGCCTGGGTCAGGGAGGATCATAGTCATGTACGTTCGCCACAGAGAACGACATCGCACGGACCGCATCGGCTGGCTGCGCGCGGCGGTATTGGGCGCGAACGACGGCATCCTTTCGACCGCGAGCCTGGTGCTCGGCGTTGCCGCCTCTCATGCGACGCACAGCAACGTGTTGGTCGCTGGAGTCGCGGGCCTGGTGGCTGGGGCCATGTCGATGGCTGCCGGTGAATATGTCTCCGTGCACTCGCAGGCAGATACCGAACAAGCCGACCTCGCGCTGGAGCGCGCTGAACTCAAAACGAACGACGTGGGCGAACACAAGGAACTGGCGGCCATCTACGTCAAGCGCGGGCTCCATCCTGCGCTGGCGAAACAGGTTGCCAAAGAACTGATGGATCATGACGCGCTCGGCGCTCATGCCCGCGATGAACTCGGCATCTCCGAGAGTTTTCGCGCGCGTCCGATTCAGGCAGCGTTGGCGTTCGCTGCCAGCTTTGCCGTGGGAGCGGCCCTGCCTCTTCTGGTCACTGCCCTGTCCCCGGCGGCGAGGTTGATTCCAGTGGTCGCGGGGACTTCGCTGGTTTTCCTCGCGCTGCTCGGCGGGTTGGCTGCACGCGCGGGCGGCGCTGGCGTTACGATAGGCGCTGCACGCGTCACGTTCTGGGGCGCGCTAGCTATGGCGCTGACGGCTGGCGTTGGGGCGTTGTTTGGAACAATTGCGTGAGCGGGTCAACCAGAGGCCGGTGCGCTCGCCCGGCTTAGGTTTCTATCGACTGATTACTTGCCGCGGCCGCCTGCAATCCCCAACGCGATGCCGCCGGCAATCAGTAACGCGCTGATGATGGGCGAGACGCGTTCACTGTGGCTGGTTTGCACGCCGAAGTGCATATCCCCGGCTCTAATGCCATGCGTTTCGGTGTGAGGAATGGGCACGACCAGGGAGGCAATGCCGAGGACAATCAGGATTATTCCTGCGTACAAATAGATTTTCATAAATGGTCCCTCGATCGTCATCCGTTATCCTACGTCATCGTCATCCGTCATAGGAAGATAGCGCGGACCGACCACGATCGTGCAACTGTGCGATAGCTGGCAACAGCGCGTCGGCCAAATCAGCCTTGGGTATGAAAGCGTCCACCAGTTTCAAAGCCTCCATGGGAACATCCGCTGCCGCGGAAAGCATGATGATTGGAGCTTGTGGCCGAAGCTGTCTCATTTCGAGCGAAAACTCTTGGCCATCCATTTCGGGCATAAAGTAGTCGACGATCACCACGTCCACCGGATGGACGCAAGCCAACTCCAATCCTCGGGCCCCGCTGGCAGCGGTCAGTACCGTATAGCCAAAGGTCTCGAGGAATGCCTTCTCGCAGTCCAGCACTTCCTCGTTATCGTCGATGCAAAGAAGCAGCGCGCTTTGGCGTTTGGACTAAACCGGCAAGGGCATGGTTAACCTTCAAAAACCCATTCTCAACACATCCGCAGGGAAAGATGTTCACAATTGCTCAGGCTGTCCGGCCGCAGTGAAAGTCGGGGTGCAGTACACGGGCGGCGTATTTCATGGACTGTTATCCCAAGCAAAGCTTGACAACTGGAGGGTGAACGCCCTAGTGCCGCGACGGCATGATTTGTTTCATCTTACGCAAGGCATGGCGGGCGTCTAAGCCCGCCGCGGCGAGGGCGAGACGCCCTCGGGACAGCCGGCAAGATGCCGGCGCTACACATTCTCCGCAGCGTAATCATCATGCGGTCACAGCTCTAGTCGTGGAGGACGATATTGAGCAGGGAACTATGAACTTGCAATCCGCTGCCGGCCTCATAGGCGATGAAGCCCAACTTCCGGAACCGGTTCATGAAAAAACTGACGCGCGACCGGGTGGTGCCGATCATGTTGGCCAAAGTTTCCTGGCTGATCTTGGGGATCACGGTCTCGGGCACGCCTTCCTTGCCGAAATGAGCGAGGATCAACAGGATCCGAGCCAGACGTTTTTCGCTGGAATTGAAGAGTTGGTCAACCAAATCCTCTTCATAGCGGATGTTGCGCGCCAGCAGATAGGCCACAAAGAGGTCGGAAAACTCGTGTTCGCGATGCAGCGCCTGCATCATGGCTTTCTTGTCAATGCGCAGGAGTTCGCAGTCCGTCATGGCGGTGGCGGACCCCATGCGCAGAGGCTGGCCCGCCAGGGCGCCTTCTCCGAAAAACTCTCCCTCGGCCAGCATGCCGAGGGTTGCTTCCCGGCCGATCTTGGATACAACAGTGAGTCGAACCTTGCCTTGCTGGATGTAAAAGACAGAGTCGGCCGCATCTCCCTGCGCGAAGACTGACTCGTTCTTCGGAAAGGCCACTACTTTCCTGCCGCCACCGATGGTGGCGAGGAATTCCTGCGGGTCGAAATCGAGCTGTTTCTTGGCTAAAGCGATGGATGTTGCCATTACTGATTTCTCTCGAAGGTAGGGCGACAATTCCCAAGATGATGACAGAGTTGGGATGGCTGAAGATGTTCAATTTTGCTCACATTGGAAACAAAAGTTATCGGACTCAGATGGGCGCGGCGCACGGCAAATGTCATGAAATTGAGCAATATTGAGCAGCTTTGCTGATGTGAACCTTGCATCATCTTCTGGTGAAAACTAGGGAACTTACCCCGAAACAGATATTGTCCGTACGTTGTACAACCTGTGGAGCAGCAATCGGCGAAGTCTGTGAATTGCACACGGGTGCCCCGCGCACCGAGCCCCACCGAGACCGGAAACTATCCGCAGCCGACGCCGTCGAAAAACTGACCGGCAAACGATTCAATCCGTGAGGGTAACGAGGATACTACCGCATGCCTTCAGTGTAACTCTGTGCTGACGGTTGCGGCGACATTGGCCGA
>CAVPYG010000028.1:0-141427 GCA_963709835.1 uncultured Acidobacteriaceae bacterium | reverse complement strand
GACCTCGGGCCGCCGAGTTTGCAGAGGCAGTCGGTGGGCCAGAACCGCACTCTTACGAACGCGGGGATTCGATCCGATCTCTCGTACGTCAAGGGCATCAACCAAATCAAGGCTGGAGTCACCTACGAACAAACATTTCTCAATGAAAACGACAATCTCGGGATCGTCGATCCAGCTTTCAACGCGCCCTGCTTGACCCTGGCCACGGCTGCAACCCCCAATGTTCCTGTCCCAGGTTACACCGATCCCTCGCAATGCGGCGCCGCCTACGCGCCAAATGTAGCCGATGCTACAAGCCCTTACTTCAATCCCAACGCGCCCAACTCCGCGTTTTACCCCGCTTTCAATCCAACCCTGTTTCCCTACGACCTGACCCGCGGCGGCGGCCTCTACGCTTTCAACGGCCACACGGACGTGAAGGAGCTTGCTCTCTACCTTCGGGACGTGGTGACAGTCAGGAACTGGTCTTTGAACCTCGGCATGCGCGGCGATCTCTACAACGGGATCACCATCGCGCGGCAAGCCGAACCTCGTCTCGGGATCGCTTACAACGTCAAGAAGACCAACACGATCCTGCGCGTTTCCTACGCTCGCACCCTGGAATCTCCCTTCAATGAGAATCTGGTGCTATCCAGCATCGGATGCGGCAACGCTGTTCTCAACCCGCTTCTCCTGTGTTCCTCGCAGGCAAGGAACCCGCTGAGTCCGGGCTTTCGCAATGAATTCCACGCTGGGCTGGAGCAGGCTTTCGGGCGCTACCTGGTCTTTTCCGGCGAGTGGATCACAAAATACACGCACAATGGCTACGATTTCAGCGTGCTCGGCGATACCCCGATCACCTTCCCCATTGAATGGCACAACTCCAAAATTCCCGGATATGCGGGTCGCGTGAGCGTTCCGAACTTGCATGGATTCTCGGCGTTGATGGTCTTTTCCAGTGTGGCGGCGCGCTTCTTCACTCCCCAGATCGGCGGCGCCGGCGCAACCATCACCGGTACCGGTGTCCCGTTCCGGATTGACCATGACGAAAAGTTCAACCAGACCACCCACTTTCAATATCAGCCCTTCAAGCGCGGCCCATGGTTCGGCTTCAACTGGCGCTACGACAGCGGACTGGTAGCCGGCAACGCGCCGTGTTACGGGGTGGGCGCGACCAACGATTGTCCGCAGTCGGTCCCAACGGGTCCTCCAGCCGTCCTCTTGCAGGATGTTTACGGAAACCCCTTGAGCGCCGATCAGGAGTACGAGGCCGGGTTTACCTGCAATGGCGTCCACGCAACTCCGACTACTCCGCTGCCTTCTCCGTGCCCGGCGCCGCTCGGATCCAGTCTTATACGAGTGCCGGCGAACGGGGCCGAAAACGACGACCACAATCCGCCGCGCATCGCGCCGCGCAACTTGTTCGACGCTTCCGTGGGCGACGACAATCTGTTTAAGGGCGACCATTATAAGTGGAGTATGACGCTGACCGCCATCAACGTAACCAACAAACTGGCGCTCTATAACTTCCTATCCACCTTCAGCGGGACGCACTATGTAACGCCGCGCACGCTGACGGCGCAGATCGGGTTTCACTTCTAACCTGGGTCCGCCGCTGTTGAGGGCAGTACGGATCTGTAGTGCACCCCTCAAAACTGGACATAAGGGGCCGTGTTTGAAGTAAGGGTTTGAGCGAACCGGGCACGAGCATCGTGCGGGGTTCGTCCGTGGAGTCCGCGATGCGGACGGTCATGATTGTACTCCTCGATCCAACCAGCGATGCTCTGCTTGGCGTGGTCGAAGTTCTGATATTCGTTGAGCCACACCTCCTCTTCTTTCAAGCTGCGATGAAACCGTTCGATGTAGCTGTTGCCTTCGGGATGGTTATAGGCGGTGCGCCGGTGCAGGATTCCCAGTCGGTTCAGAGTTTCGACGTAACGTGCCGAGGTAAACTGCGTGCCGTTGTCGGTCGTCAAAGTCAAACCCGTTCCACGAGAACCGAAAGGCAAAACCTCAAGCACGGCGCGGTTGAGCGCCGCCAGCGCTTCCTCGGTGCGACAGCGCAGACTCAAGTCCCAGCCGACGATCTCGCGCGTGCAGCAGTCGATCACCGAGACCAGATACGCCCAGCCCACACTCGGCCCAGCCCAGACCTTGGTCATGTCCGATTGCCAGACGCAATCCGGATGCAGTGCTTCCACCTTGCCCCAATCCTTTCTCCGCGAGACCTGGAAGCGGCGCTGCCGCACCAGCAGCCCGTGTTCCCGCATCACGCGCAACACCCGCTTGCCGTTGAGCGCCAGCCCGTGATGCCGCCCCAGCCACCAGACCACGCGACGATAGCCATAGGCCGGCTTCTCGCCACAAGCCAGGACAATCTCCCGATCCCGCGAACGATCCGCACGGCTGGCGCGCGGTCGTGCCTGATAGTAGAGGCTCGACCGACTGATCGCCAGTGTCTCGGCCACCAGCTTCGCTTCCTTCCCTTGGGCCACTAATTCCCGTGCCGACGAATGCGCTGGCCCGCAGCTCACTCGCCCAGTACGTTTTTTAAGATCTCAATCTGCAAATGGGACCGGCCCAGCGCCCGTTCCAGTTGCTTGATCCGTTTCTCCTGCTCGGCATCGGGCCGCGCGGCTGCGCTCCTCCCCCCAAGCGCAGCCTTGGCTCCCGCTTCCACTTCGTCCTTCCAACGATAATAGAGATTGGGAGCAATCTCATATTTGCGGCAGGTCTCAGCCACGTTGCCACTCTTCAAGGCTTCCAACACAATCTGCCACTTCTCTTCCGGGGTTCTCTGGATTCTCGGCTTTCTCGACATTCTCGCCTCCTGGCGGAGGCCCCTAGCCTAACTAACTTCCGTGTCCAGTTCTACAGGGGTGCACTACAGATCCGACCGTACTGCCCTTTTTTTTGGGAATTATTTACGTATCTCCCTACCGTTAATAACAAAGGAGGACACATGATAATGATAGAGAAAGAAACTTTCTGGACGCTACTACACGATACCGCTCATTGGGAGTTTGAAATATTCTTGATGGTGATATTCGACATCATACTAGGTGGCTTGTTGTGGCCGGTTGTTAGAAAACATTGGAATCATCACGTCGCTAGGGACAAGAAGGAAGGAATTTAAGCATATCAATCCCTGATTTGTTGCGCTCTACTTCCAATCCGTGATGTGAGATTTTTCTTTGCAAGGGAAACGCAGCAGACCGCGTCTCGACACTGGTTTCTGACTTCATCGTGGGGCAATGCTTCCCCGATCCGTTTCAGTCTGCGGGAAGGCGGGGCGACATTCTACTGGCGAGGATGGAGGCTAGTTTGTCGGGCTCGGCGAGAAACGCGTCGTGGCCATGGGAGGATTCAATCTCGCAGTAATTGCAATCCACGCCGCAGCTTCTCAGCTCACCGGCCAAGGAGCGCACTTCGGAGGCGGGGAAAAGCCAATCGGAGGAGATTCCCACCAGCGTGACGCGGGCCTTGACGCGCTCATAGGCGTGGATTGAGCCGTACTTCCTGATCGGATCGAAGGTGTCCATGGTCCGCGTGATGCTGAGGTAGGAATTGGTATCGAAGCGCTGCACGAATTTCTCGCCCTGATGGTCGAGATATCCGCTGACGTCGAAGCGCGCGGTCGGCTCCGCCCAGGGATTCTCGCCGTTGCGGTTGGGATTGCGGCCGAAGCGGGTGCTGAACAACTCCGCCGTCTTGTAAGAGCACATGGCAATCTTGCGGGCCAGGGCCAGCCCGCCGATGGGCGGATCGCCGCCGTACTCGCCATCTTTCCACTTGGGATCGAGGCGGATGACCTGGCGTTGCAGGTGATTGAGGGCAAGTCCCATGGGGCCGAGCGGCGCGGCGGCAATGCTGATGCAGTTGGCGACGCGGTCGGGGAAATCCATGGCCCACTGCAAGGCCTGCATGCCGCCAATGGAGCCGCCAATTACCAGCTGAATGCGCTCGACTCCGAGATGATCGAGGACTGCTTTTTGCGTCCGGACAATATCGCCAACCGTGATCAGCGGGAAGTCCGGGCCATAGATCTTTCCGGTCGCGGGATTGATGGACTGTGGCCCGGTCGAGCCGTAACACGATCCCAGAATGTTGGCGCAAATGACGCAATAGCTGTTGACGTTGAAGATGCCATTGTCGGCAAACAACTCCGGCCACCAATCGGCAACTTCGGCCGAGCCGGAGAGGGCGTGACAGACGAGTATCACGTTGTCGCGCGCCGGGTTCAGTTCGCCGTAGACGGCGTACTGAATGGTCACAGGGCGCAGTTCGCCACCGCATTCCAGGGCGAAGCCCTCCGTTTCGCCAAAAGAGTGTTTCGCCCGCATCGCCGCAGTGATGATCATCGTACTCAGTCTACTTCTTGCTTCCTCTACTTTGCTGTCCCTGCTTTTGGCGACAGCCCGGTCGCCTTCTCCAAACCCTGGGTCAGGTCGGCGACGATGTCGCGAATGTCTTCAATGCCCACCGATAAGCGTACCAGTTCCGGCGTCACTCCCGTGTCCTTCTGTTCGTCCGCGGAAAGCTGTTGATGGGTGGTCGAAGTGGGATGAATGACCAGCGACTTCGCGTCGCCGATGTTGGCCAGCAGGCTGAACAGCTGGAGTGAGTTGATCAGCGTGCGTCCCGCTTCGTAGCCGCCCTTGATCCCGAAGGTGACCAGCGATCCCGAGCCATGGGGCAGATATTTCTGTGCCCGCGCATAGTACTTGCTCGAAGCCAGGCCGGGATAGTTGACCCATTCGACGCCGGGGTGGGTTTGGAGGAACTTGGCCACGGCCAGCGCATTCTCCGAGTGGCGCTCCATGCGGAGATGGAGGGTTTCCGCGCCCTGCAACAACAGGAAGGCATTGAACGGCGACAGCGCCGCGCCCGTGTCGCGCAGGCCCTGCACCCGCGCCTTCAGGATGAACGCCAGCGGCCCAAACGCTTCCGTGTAGCTGATCCCGTGATACGAGGGGTCGGGCTCGACGAAGGCCGGGAAACGCCCCGACGCCTTCCAGTCGAATTTTCCGGCGTCCACGATCACGCCTCCGATGGACGTGCCGTGCCCGCCAATAAACTTGGTCGCCGAATTGATGACGATGTCGGCCCCCCACTCGATGGGACGAACCAGCGCGGGCGAGGCGGAAGTGTTATCGATGATGAGAGGCACTTTATTCTCGTGGGCGATGCGGACCAGGGTTTCGATTTCCGCGACGTCGAGTTTCGGATTTCCCAGCGTCTCGGTATAAACCGCCTTGGTCTTCGGATTGATCGCCTTCTTCAGGCCATCGAAATCGTCTCCATCGACGAAGCGCACCTTGATTCCCAGCTTGGGCAGGGTGTAGTGGAACAGGTTGTAAGTCCCGCCGTAGAGCGAGGTGGTGGAAACGAGCTCGTCCCCGGCGGAGGCGAGCGTAATCGCGGTCAGGGTCTCGGCGGCCTGTCCGGAAGCGGTGGCCAGCGCCGCGGCTCCGCCTTCTAACGCCGCGATCCTCTTTTCGAAAACATCGGTGGTCGGATTCATGATCCGGGTATAGATGTTTCCGAATTCCTTGAGGGCAAACAGGCGCGCCGCGTGGTCGGCATCGTCAAACACGTAGGACGTGGTCTGGTAAATCGGCACGGCTCGAGACTTGGTAGTAGGGTCGACGACCTGTCCGCCATGGACGGCCAAAGTGGCGAAATGCTTAGTCTTCTCAGCGTTGTTGTCTTTTTCTTGTGACATTACGGCTCCTCATCTTTCGATTGTCCATTGTACAAAGGAGATAATTCCGATCCACTTACGGTGGACTAACGATGGCAGCAACATTTCATGCCGATTGACCGCCAGGCATAGGAACCAGGCCGCCGATTCGTGATTGGCGGTCACAAGCAGCCTCGCTAAGACGGCGGATTGCCCGAATTGCTAATTATACAATGCGGACGGGCGAGAAGCTCAACTGCGCCTCGGCGGTGGTTGCCACTGTGTTTTCTATGGTTTAAGAGCCTTACTCTGCATTCGGAAAGCCAAGCTGGGGTGGGACGAAGCGGCGCAGCGTTACGAAAGTTTACCTCCAAATCTCGGAATCCTTTCCTGCCCGTTTCCCGCCTGTTATCAATGAGTGTTGTCGTGTTTTTTGCGCCTGAGAAGCGGCACCCGGCTTCCCCGGCGGGAGTTTGCCCGAAATGGAGATTCGCCCTAAATCCTGGCGCGACATGACCGCGGCGCCTCGCTTTTTTATTGCCGTGGTCGTGATCTGCGGGACAACCGTGCTGACCTATTCGGTCTTGCACGGGAGGAGCCAGAATCCCCTCAAATTCTTCTGCTATCTGGTCATCGCCCTGGCCGCCTCCCGGCTCAAGGTAAACCTGCCCGGCATCACCGGTACGATGTCGGTGAACTTTCTATTCCTGCTGCTGGGTGTGCTGGAACTGAGCTTCTCGGAAGCCATGGCGCTGGGCTGCGCGGCGGTGGTGGTGCAGTGCTTCGACCGCAACCGTCCGGTCCCGCTGCAAGTCGTCTTTAACACCTGCTCGACCGCTCTGGCCATCGCCGTCACCTTCTTTGCCTATCGCTACCCCTTGGCCCATCGCGTGGCGAGGAACCCATCCACCATGCTGTTTCTGGCGGCGTCGGTTTACTTCGTGGCCAATACGCTTCCGGTGGCCGCCGTCATTTCGTTGACCGAGCGCAAGTCGCTGCGGAAGATCTGGGCCGACTGCTACTTCTGGAGCTTCCCTTACTACCTGGTGGGCGCGGGCGTGGCCGGGATGATGAGCTGGCTGCACGGCTTTACCGACTGGCAGACTTCGTTGCTGACGCTTCCTGTCGTGTACCTCATCTACCGTTCCTACCGCCTCTACCTCGGCAAACTGGAAAGCGAGAAGCGCCACGTCGAAGAGATGGCCGACTTGCACATGCGGACCATCGAGGCGCTCGCGCTCGCCATCGAGGCCAAGGACCAGACCACCCACGACCACCTGCAAAGGGTGCGCGTTTACGCCGTCGAGGTGGCCAAGGAACTCAAGGTTGACCGGGAGGGAATGGAGGCGCTGCAGGCCGCCGCGTTGTTGCATGACATCGGCAAGCTGGCCATACCCGAGCACATCATCTCGAAGCCGGGGCGGCTGACGCCGGAAGAATTCGACAAAATGAAGATCCATCCCCTGGTGGGAGCGGAAATCCTCGAACGCGTGCGCTTTCCTTATCCGGTCGTCCCCATCGTCCGGGCCCATCACGAAAAGTACGACGGCACCGGCTACCCGTTGGGATTGCGTCGCAACCAGATTCCGCTGGGCGCGCGCATTCTGGCAGCGGTCGATTTTCTCGACGCTCTGGCGTCGGACCGGCAATACCGGCGGGCGCTCTCTCTGCATGAAGCCATGGCGCGCTTGGTCGAGCAGTCGGGGAAGTCCTTCGACCCGCAAGTGGTCAGGGTGCTCGAAAGAAAATATGTGGAGATGGAGCAACTCGTCCATCAACGCACCGACAACCTGGGCAAGCAGCGCTTGTCCACGGAAGTTGAAGTTAGAGATCAGGACGCGGAGTCCATACCCTCCATCAGGCCGGCAGCCGGATTCGAGGCGCAAGGCAAGCGGCCTTCGCCGGAGCGCAATTTCCTCGGCTCGATTGCGGCCGCGCGTCAGGAAGCGCAGACCCTTTTCGAACTTAGCCAGGATTTGGGAGCTTCGCTCAGCCTCGACATCACGCTCTCGGTGTTTGCGGTGAAGTTGCGCCGCGCCATGCCCTACGATGCGATTGCCATCTACGTCCGCCACGGCGATGAACTGGTGCCGGAATATGTGAATGGCGACAACTTCCGCCTGTTTGCTTCGCTGCGCATCCCCATGGGCCAGGGGCTCTCGGGATGGGTGGCGCAAAACCGCAAGCCCATACTGAACGGCAATCCTTCCGTCGAACCCGGTTATCTGAACGATCCGTCCAAGTACAGCACGCTGAACTCGGCGCTGGCCGTTCCGCTCGAGGGCTTGCAGGGAGTGGCCGGCGTGGTCGCTGTGTACCACGCGGAAAAAGATTTCTTTACTTCGGACCACCTCCGCATTTTGTTGGCCATCAGTTCCAAGATGGCGCTGGCCATCGACAATGCGGTGAAGTACGAGGAGGCGGAGAGTTCCGCGGTCACCGATTACCTCACCGGCCTGCCCAATGCGCGCTCGCTGTTTATGCAACTCGACCGCGAACTGGCGCGCTGCAAACGCGACAACAAAACTCTGACTGTAATGGTCGCGGACATGGACGGCTTCAAGCAGATCAACGACCGTTTCGGCCATTTGGAAGGCAACCGCGTGTTGCGCCTGTTTGCCCGCTCACTCAAGGAAACCTGCCGTGACTACGATTATGTCGCGCGCATGGGCGGCGATGAATTCGTGGTCATCGCTCCGGGACTCACCTCCGAAGCCGCCGCCCGCAAGGCGGAACAGATGCGCGACCTCGCTCGCCAGGCCGGCAAGGACATCTGCAACGAGGACATTCTATCGGTGAGCGTGGGCAAGGCTGTGTATCCCGAAGACGGAATCGACGCGGAGAAGATACTCGCGGAAGCCGATAAACGGATGTATCTGCAAAAGCAGAATCAGTCGGGGCAGAAGAACCGCCGCCTCTATCCGAGGGTGCGCGGCCGCCTCACCACCGAGATTTCCGGGCACGGACGGGACCGGGCGATGCTGGGCATCGTCACCAACCTGAGCCAGGGCGGCTGCTATGTGGAAACCAGCGGCCTGCTGTTACCCGGATCGCAGTGTGAACTCGCTTTCTCGCACGAACATATCAACGTTACGATTGACAGCGAGGTTGTGCGCATGGACCCGGGTATTGGCGCGGCCCTGAAATTCGCCGAAGCGACCCACGCGACCCGCTCCGCCTTGCAGCGCATCCTCGAGCATTTGTCCAGCATGGATGCGAACGTCGAACTGCAACGCACCCGCAACACCGCCGCCGGCCGCTCACTGTGAGGGGAATACTTCGCGACTAGGCGCGTGAACGGACCTGCTGAGATCAGGCCATACCGCTCAAAACCCCTCGATGAGCGTAATGGCGATTTGGCAACAGTTGACAGGCGGGGAAGGCCGCTTTTCAGGGCTGCCGACAATTTACCTCTCACCGTGAAGGCTTCTGGGTCGTTGGCGTCAATACGACAGCGCATAGTTGGCTTGCAGGACGGTTTCCACTTCGACCGGTTGGCCATTGCACATCGCCGGATCAAAGCGCCAGCGACTGAAGGCACGCCTGGTGGAATCGTCGAGATCTGTACCCGCGCTCTCGATCAGTCTTCGAAATTGCGGAACGCCGTCCTTGCCGATCAACACGTCGAATGAAACGGTACCCTGATGGTGCTGCTGGCGGGCAGTTTCTGGGTATTCTGGCTGTTGCTTCTTGACCACATGCGATAACGATGGATTCATGCAGCCGGCTTTAGGCGCGACTCCGGCTAGAGGAGTGAATGTGTCAGGTGGAAACTGGGCAGGACTCGCGAGTTCGCGTACATTGACCCTGGCCACAACCTCGTTCCCATGATGCAAAATGAGAAGCCGTGGAAAGATCTTTGCGCCGACCGGTTGAAGATTGCTATCTGCAAACATGAAAGGGGCACGGGCGACGGTGTCGCTGCTATCGTCCACGCAGATCTCCGACGAGTGTTTCTGCTTGTTTTCAATCTCGAAACAAGTTAACTCGTCCCCGTGTTCTTTTCGTTTACTCGTTTCCTTTATCTTGTCTCTCGGCGTGAGGGCCAGTTGAACAAGAGACATAGACTGCGGCGATCCTACACTGGAACCGAAGCCCAGCGCCTGGTGTATTGTGTAAACCGAAACCGGGATGAAATCAACGCTGCGCTGAACCGAGATCGTTCCTTTCCCTCCAGTTTGGACTTCGGTGTAGCCGGGAACTTCGATTCTCTCCCGCCATTGGTCAGGACCATTCCACAGAAGTTCATACGTGCCGTTCACCAATTTCCCATGGTCCTCGATTTGGACATCGGCTTTCATCACAAACGACGGCAATTCGAAAATATTGGTTTTCGAAACGGCCTGTTCTAAGCGGGTGATCGCCTCATGTTGCTTGGCGGTGTCGGAAGCGCAGAGGAACTGTCCAAAGACGAGGTTCAGCACGATCAAGCAGATGCAACGTTTCATCGGCGCATTATAGAACAGCTGCTTTTGCGAGTCGCTGCTAATTGCGAACGGAACACGGCCAGTCCGAAAATAATCCAATAACGAGAAAGCCAGGATGGGAATGGTCTGGGATAGTTTATGTAACCAGGCGATTTCGCTCATTGACCCCCGCTTTCGCTCGCGCTCGTGAGATGCTGGCGCTCTACGGTGGGCTTAGAGCCTGAAGTGCTCTCTGCAGTTCCCCTGCTGCAAGTTTCCCGCTACATCTTGACCAATTCGACCCGCCGGTTTTTTGCGCGGCCGTCTTCGGTGGTGTTGTCGCCGACCGGATTCGCAGCACCGAGCCCCTTGGCGGACAGCCGCCCGCTTGCTACCTCATGCGTCACCAGCCACGCCACCACGGCTCGCGCGCGCTTCTCTGAAAGCGCCTGATTCGCCGCCGCCTGCCCGACATTGTCGGTATAGCCCTCGATGCGCAGCTTCAGGTCTGCGTTATTCTTGAGCAATTGCACGATCTGCTGCAGCGTGTCCTCGGAGTCGGGTAGGATGACGGCCTTGCCGGTGTCAAAGTGGATTCCGTAAACCGCCACGTGGCCCGACTTCTGAATCTCGCCGGCGAGCGACGCCGCATCGGCCGTAACCTCCTGCTGCATTTCAGCGGTAATCAGCACCGTCTGGAGGTAGTAGGCATCGTGATTTTCGAGCATGTACCAGGTTCTTCCCTGGTGGGCGGTAATCAGACCGGGTGATTCTTCATAGTCGATCGTCATGCCCGCCCGCTTCAACGCGGCTTCGATATTACGGAAGACTTGGACTACGCCAACACCCGGGCCGGTGTTGTAAGTCCAATGGTGATACTCGCCCTCCAGCGTCTTGTAAACCAGGTCGCCGTTCGCGGAATGACCCGTGGGCATCTGCGCCTGGTCGAAAGCTTTGTTGTCACAATTGTTGATAATGCTTGCGGGCATCCGCGTAATCAGCGGAGAGTCCTTGCAACCCTCGGCATCGGGTTCCTGCGCCCGCGACGTCATGGCGAAGGACAGCAACATCAGGGGAAGAATTGAAAGCAATCTCCGGGTCACGGATTCCTCCTGGGTTTCACATTCTACTGGAAGCGAAACCAGCAACAAATAGCCGCGAAGAACAAAAGCGCGTGAGGCACCACAACCCGTACCTGCAAGAAGGGCCATTGGCTTACTTTTGTCATCGTATCGCCCCAATGCGGGGCTGCGGCGAACCACGAGGCAGATGATACGCTCAACTGTTGTTAAGAGGCAATTACGCCCAAGACCCCTCAATGAGCGTTATGGGTATGTTTCGCCAGTTGGCTAACAGAATGCAAGCTTGTTTCATAGCAGTACTTTACGGCGATGTTGCCGAGACTTTCCAGAATGATTGTCGCAATCAGGCGATAGCACTCATTAACCCTGTGGCCAGCGCCGAGACTCGTCTTACTTCTTTGCGCTGACTCGCGATGCCGCAACCTTCGCAGCTGAGCGATGACAGCCTGAAAAGCTTGCAGCTTTTGTGCAATAACATCGGCATTGACTATCCTTTGCACATTTTTCACTTGTGCAGATTCAAAAAGTTGCGTGTTATCAATGAGAGTAGGCGTCCCAGAGGAATGGACGGGCAATCGCCGGCCTGTCACGTTGAATTCGCGATACAGCGCTTGACATAGCAACCACAGGATTTACCATGAAGTCAGGCGCAACCCAGTGCTGCCGCCCCTAATTTTCATCTAAGCTCTTTGAAATCTAGACTTTGCGCACCATGAAAAAGGCAACTCATTGATTCTAAAGGATGAAAATTGCATGATCGCCAGCAACTTCTTTGCAATCAAGACTTTGAGAGAAAAGAAAAAGGCAAATTATTGATTCTAAAGGATCTAACAGCGAAAGAGAACCGGCAACTCCTTTGGTGTCAAGACTTTGCCAATAAATCCATTGTCCTCAAGACTTTGGCGGGATTTTCTCCCTAACATCTTGATTCCAATAGACCGGGGGGTAGGGGGGTACCCACCCATTCCAACCCAACTCCTGCACCAGTTTCATTCTGAGAACGAAAAAGTGGCCGTGCTAAGGTTACCCCAGCCGAGCGCAGCCAACGGAAAAAACTATGCGGAAACAACCATGGAACGAATCTGGATCAGCGGCGAGTTGCCCGATGTAGAGATTGGTTTCGACAGGCCTAGCCGCAACATGTTCGCCGTCGCCACGCCCGTCCTATAGAACGACTTTTCGCAATCCGCCGTGGATGGGCCGCGCATATTCCCTTCCACATAGGCCAGTCCCGGACAGCGCGAGCAACTGGCAACGTGCGAGCACGACGAGCACACGGTGAGGTCTTTGGCCTGGATCGAGCGAACTTCTTTCATCTGCGGGGAAAAGTTCCAGATATCCAAAAACTTTTGCTGGCGGACATTTCCCGTCGCCAGCGGAAACTGCACGCAGGGGAAAACATCGCCGTAGGGCGAAATGTAGCAGAAGGAATGGCCCGCGCTGCACGAGTAACCTTCAAGGTCTTCCGCCGAGGGCGGTTTGGGAGGAGCGCAGAACTCTTCCTGACTGTCGACCAGCGAGGGATTGCGGAAAATCTCCGGAAGTTCTTCTCCCGGAATGCGCAGTGCGAGAACGGAGGTGTCGCCGTCCATCATGGGCGTGATCGTGGGATCGAGCGTGTAATGCGCGTCGAGTTCCGCGGCCAGTTTCTGCACTCCGCTTTGATCGGCAAGGTTCACCGTCATCAGAACATTGGAGATGGTCACGCGCAACCCTTGCTCGCGCAAAAAACGAATGGACCGGATGGTGCGCTCCAGCGAATGCGGAAGTTTGGTGATGAAGTCGTGCACTTCGGGGCGATGCGAATAGACGCTGACCTGGATCGTGTCTATGTCGAGAGCGCGGATCCGCCGCGCTTCCTCTTCATGGATCATCACCGCATTGGTCTTGATCTTGACGTTGAACATGAGACGCCGCGCGTGTTCGACAATCTCAAAGAAGTCGCGGCGCATAAAAACCTCGCCGCCGCTGAAGGTAAGAAAGAAAACGCCCGCTTCGGCCAGTTGATCGAGCACGCCCTTGATTTCGGCCGTCGTCATTTCGCCGTGGTCGTCGTGATCGAGATAGCAATGCACGCAGCGCTCGTTGCAGCGGTAGGTGACATCCATATGCACGGCGAGCGGCACGCCCAGGTTGAATGCCTTCTGGCCCACTTCGCTCATCAGGGTCATGGGGCAGCCTCCGGGGCCAGCGGTTGGTTCGAAACGATAAGAATTCCGTGGCTGGAAAGTTCGGTGACGAACTGCTCGGCGTCCGCATGGGCCTCGTCGAAATCGACTTCGAATTGTTCGCAGATACGGTCGCGCACAATTTTGTCCAGGGGAGTGCGACCGTCGGCCGCCTGGAAGATGGCGGTTGCGACTTCGTTCAGCGTGAAGAAGGTCGAATCGGCCGGGTTCATGACCATCATTTCGCCAGCCAGCGCGCGCGCCGCTATGGCGGAACTCCGCGCAATGTAAATGCAATTCTCAGCCATGCTCAGGCGCCCCGCGAAACCTACGGACTACGTCCCACACCCTGCTATCAGGATAGAACGTCAGGCGGCAAATTGGAACCCCGGAAACGAAATCGCATGCCGTGGCGAAAAGCTTTTCGACCAGGCCGCGGTCCCCGGCGAAAAACAGGATATTGCGCATCAGGCGGCGCACAGCTTCCGCCGGGGCCAACTCCTCCACCCGGTTCTCCGGGCCCTTTTCGAGAAAGAATAGGGCGGAAACCGGGGCCGCGCAATTCTCGCCCGACTTGGCCAGCTCTCCGGCGAACGGCGTGCCGAAGGCCTGGTACCCGACGCCGGTCGGGCGCACGTAAGAGATTTCGTCGGTCAGCAGAGTGACGTCCGCCGGAGCCAGCCGCGTCATCGTGGTTTTGCCCGCGCCCGATACGCCCGAGAACAGATAGGCCCGTCCCTCGCAAATCGCGCTCGCCGAGTGCAACAGGAATCCCCCGCGCTCGGCAAGAATAAGGCTGTGGAGAATGCGCAGCACCGAATCGAGAGAATATGGATTGGCATTTTGCCGCACCCGGCCTCGTCCCGTGTGCGGGTTCCAGCGAGCGTGGAAGTCCCCGCGCTCCAGTATCCACTCCTCACCCTCGCGACCGACCCGCACTTCCTGATCGGAGGCGGATCCCGTGCCGAGCAGATCGAATTCCAGCTCAAACTCGGGACGCGAAGAACTCAAAAACCCGGCATAGCGCTGGCGCAGCAGATCGAGGAAACCCTGCTCAGAGGTGGACAAAGCAATCGGAATCCCTCCGATTTCGACGCAGGCGGCCTGGCGCGGCGCGGCTGTCATAAGGCCCCAACATCCCCGCCGTCTTTTGTGGGTGGAAATTCGCGCACCGAGGGTCTCCGGTGGCTGTGAAGTTTCAGCGCGAGACGGCGTGCCGCTGCGCAATGACAGAACACCATGCCGAGGGCGCGAGAGCACTTCGCGTGAAGATCGAAGCGCAGCGCGGCCCGACCGGCTGCAACAAACCCCCGCTTCATATCGGGATATCGTTTCGTATCGGGAGATCGAATACTGTCTGCGTCCCGCTTCCTAACGGGAGATCTGTTCGTAGGTGCGTCCCGCTTCGTGTCAGGGTATCGCTCTAGCGATACCGCAACTTCGTCGGAATCCGATGCTCCTTCAGGGGCCGGGCATTGGACCCTGCTCACCAGTCGGCCCAGCAGCGCTTCGGCAGGAAGTAGCGGGTCGGGGTCAGGCGCGGAATCGCCGCGCAGTTGGAATCCATCCGGTCCGCAGAGGGCGACGAGGCGATGCAAGACGAGGCGGTCTTCACGCAGCGCCAGCACGATCTCACCGGGCCGGACGTCTTCGAGCGAGCAGTTTTCGATCTCGACCACATCGCCCGGCCAGAGGGCCGGCAACATGCTTTCTCCGTGGATTTGCCCGCGAACGCGCACGCGACCGCTGCGCCGCAAGACCTCCGCCACCAAAGCCGAACGTACTGCGCTCCAACTGGAGCGCGGCGCAATCGAAGTGCTTTCCAGCATCAGGAAGTTTTTCGCGACAACCGGCAATTGGAAGATGTAGCGTTGATCTTGCCGCACGACAGGGCGAGCGTTTCGAAAACCCGTTCATGCCGGAATGCCGGCTTCTGGTACGGCTTCTTCTCTTCGTTCGCGTTGCCCGATGGCTGGGGTTTCTTTCGGGCTGCCCGATTATCGGTCATAGTCGTTCAATCCAAGTAGTCAAATAGCAGGCTCATCCCCAATTTCATCAGAGTAAGAGCAGTGTACTATACGGCTTTCCCCCGTGCCAAACCCGATGGGGCCGCCAACTCGTGAGGCGAGCCAGCGTCCTCAATAAAAAGATAGTGTCCCATTTTGCCGCGCCCGGCGCAAACTGAACGACAGGCCGGCCAGCGCGAGCGGCAGCAGCGCCACGCCAAACCCGGCCAGCACAGCCAGTGTTGGAGCCATCGTCATGATCGACTGCCCCTCCAGCAGCGCACCCCGCATTCCGTCAATCGCGTAAGTGAACGGCACCGCGCGCGCCAGTACTACCAGCGGTCGCCGGCAAACTCCGCACCGGAAACGTCGCCCCACTGAGTAACCACAATCCCGAGCCGAGCAGCCACACCAGCGCCGAGCCCTTTTGAAACGCCACCTGAAACGTGGCCGCAAAAATCCCCAGCGCCAAAGCCAGCGCCAGCGAAAACACCAGCACCGCCATGCACGCAACAAAATTGGCATGCACCGCCGCCCGGAAAATCGCCACTCCCGCCACCACATACACCAGCAGATTCGTCAGACTCCCCGCAAACGCCGAAATCGAACTCAGCATGACCAGCTCGGCCGGCGCCGTCGACGTCGTCATCAGCACCTCAAGCGTTCCCGTCTGCTGCGCCTCCTGCACCGCGCTCAGAAAGGCCTGCGCGCTCATCACGAAAAATGTGTACAGTCCGGTGCCAACCAGCAAAAAGGGAAAGTAAGCGACTCCATCCGGACGAAACCCCGGTCCAATCGCCCGCGACAAATAGTAGAACGCCGTAAGCTCCGTAAAGACTCCCACCAGCGTCACCACAAATCCGCTGCGATGCCGCAGCGCGGTCAACAAATCCCGGCGCAGGATGACGGCGAGTTTGTCGATCAGTCCGCTCACGAAGCCGCTCCCGCCCGCCGCACAAAATGTTCATCCGAATCTTCGGCGTCGAATTCACCAAGTTCGCCGCCGCTAACCACCTCAACCGCCATCTTCTCGCCCGTAAGCCGGAAGTAAAGCGCGCGCAATTCGTCCGCCGACCCCCGACTGAGCACCGCCCGATCCGCCAGCAACCCACCGCGATGCAGCAACAAAACACGGCTCGCCAGAGCGGCCGCCTCTGCGAAGTTATGCGTCGCAACAAATACCGTCGTGTTCTCGCGCGCCAGCGCTCGGATCGCCTGCCAAAACTGTGCCGTCCCTTCCGCATCAAGGCTGCGCGTCGGCTCATCCAGCAACAGCACCGCCGGGACGCTTGATCAGCGCCCGCGCCAGCCCCAGCCGCTGATACATGCCGCTGGAAAACTTCATCACCAGCGTGTCGCCGTGTTCCTCGAGCCCGACATCGCCCAGCACCTCGTCGATTCGCGCCCGCCGCTCGCGCCGCGGCACCTCTTCCAGCGCGGCAAAAAAATCCAGATTCTCCCGCGCCGAGAGCCGCGCAAAAAATGACCGCTCATTTGCCACGGCAATCCCCACTTGCCGCCGCACCTCTCCCCCATCGCGCTGCGTCTCAAAGCCGCCCACCCGCACCGACCCGCCATCGGGATGCAGCATCGTCGAAATCAGTTTGAGCGTGCTGGTTTTTCCGCTGCCGTTCGGTCCCAGCAGCGCAACCACTTCTCCGCTGGACGCGGAAAAAGAAACATCTTTCAGGCCACCGTCTCGCCCGCCCGCTCGCGTCCCACCCAGTTAAAAAACGCCGGCCGATGCCGAAATACCTTGCGCACGGATTCGAACACAACCCGTTCCATAAGAGAAACGGTAGGATGCGAACGCTGAATTTCGAACGAAGTTTCAGGCGCGCACCGAAGTCTCTGTATTATAGTTGCGATTCGCCTTCGACTTCATGGTCGATTGCGACTGGTTGCCGTCCAGTCAAGAATTGCTGCTATGACCGAACCCTTGCCTTCGTCTTCCATGTCGAGCGCCGCGCCGCAGAGAGCGGACGAATTCGATCTCCTCTGCGCCTGACTGGCGCGCATCCCACTCCCGCGCAGATCGCGCACATCGCGCATTGGAATTCTCCGACCTCGACTGGAGCGAATTCCTTCGCCTGGCCGAGCACCACGGAGTCCTCGCGCTCGCCGCGCACAATCTCATCGAACACGGCCGCGAACCTTCCCGGAAATCCGCGGCGCTCGCTGCGCTCATTTACGACGCTAACCTGCGCCGCAGCCTGTGGTTCGCCGCCGAACTGGCGCGCATGCAACAGCACTTCGAGCGCAGCAGTTGCGCGCCATCCCGTACAAAGGGCCGGTGCTGGCGCAATCCGCTTACGGCGATCTGGGTCTGCGCAGTTTCTGCGATCTCGACCTGCTGATTTCTCCCGCCGACTTTCGAGCGGGCGAAACAAGCGCTAGCCGAAATCGGATATCGCCCTTCCACGGACTTTACCCCGGCCGTCGAACGACTCTGGCTGCACACAGGCTACGAGTGCTCCTTTGACGGCGCAGGCGGAAAGAACCTGGTCGAACTGCAATGGGCGTTACTTCCCCGTTTCTATGCCGTCGCTCTGCGCGTGGAAGACCTCTGCCGCGCGCCGGCCGCATCGTTCTCGGCGGCATGCGAAGTGCCATGCCTCGCCCCCGAAGATTCGCTGCTGGTGCTCTGCCTCCACGCCGCCAAGCATCTTTGGACGCGGCTCATCTGGGTAGCCGACATCGCCGAAACACTGCGCGCTCCCCAACCCAGCCTCGACCTCGCGCAGGTATTTTCCCGCGCGCGCGCCGCTCGGAATTGCCCGCATTCTCGGCGTAAGTTTCTGGCTGGTGAAGAACGTCCTTCATGCAGACCTTCCGAAGCCTGCGGAAGAAATGATCGCTGCCGATCCCCAAGTGCCCGTTCTAGGTGCCGAATTCGCCGCGCGTCTGGCTCGCGGCGCCGCCTACGATTTTGAATCCACCGAATACTTCCGACTCATCCTGAAACTGCGCGAGCGGCGCGCCGACCGCTGGCGATATCTCTGGCGGTTGTTCTGGACGCCGGGCGTGGGAGACCTAGCAGCCGTACGATTACCCGAACCGCTTTTTCCTCTTTACCGATTCGTAAGAATAGGCCGACTGCTGCGGAAGTGCTACTGAAAGCTGATAGCTGACAGCTGGCTTTAATGCAATTCCCCGTCTCCCGGCGCGACATCGGGAGTATCGACTTTCTGCGCGACGGCTGAACTGACGGGAACAGGCACAGGCTGAAATTCTCCAGGCTCTTTGCCCGCCAGCGCGACGTTCATGAACTGCATCCAGATCGGCAGAGCGGCGTGCGCCCCAGTCTCTTTTTCGCCGAGGGATTTCTTTTCGTCGTAGCCGATCCACACTCCGCAGGTGAGCGACGGAGAAAAGCCCACGAACCACGCGTCGGTGAAATCGTTGGTCGTTCCCGTCTTGCCCGCCAGCGGATAAGGCATTCTGGCGGCGGCAATCGCGGTGCCGTGCAGCACGACTTCTCGCAGCATCGAAGTCATGACGCGCGCGGTGCGCGAACTGACGGCGTCTTTCACGTCGGAATAATCTTCTTCCAGCACGCGGCCTTCGTAGTCGGTCACGCGGGTGATGTAGCGCGGGGTGACGCGCACTCCATCATTCGGGAACACGGTGAAGGCCGAAGTCTGCTCCAGCGGCGTGATTTCCGCCGAACCCAGCGCCACGGGAAGATAGGCGGGAATATTCGACGTAACGCCGAAGCGGTGCGCGTATTCGATCACCGTCTTGATGCCGATGCGGTCGGCCAGTTTAAGCGCGGGAATATTCCTGGACTGCGCCAGCGCGCGGCGTAGCGAGATCGTCCCCTCGAACTTGTCGTCGAAATTGTGAGGCGTGTAAGGGCCAGAAGCAGTCTGAAAAGTTACCGGCGCGTCCACAATGGTGTCGTCGGGGCTGGCGCCCTGGTCGATCGCAGCGGTATAGACGTACGGTTTGAAAGACGACCCAACCTGGCGCATGGCCTGAGTGGCGCGGTTGAATTTCGACAGATTAAAATCGCGGCCGCCGACCATGGCCTTGATTTCTCCGGTAGCGTTGTCAATGGCGACCAGCGCTCCTTCGGCGCCTGAATCCTGCTCCAGACTGACGCGCGCTTTTCCGGCGGCATCGAGCGAGAGCACTTTGACATAGACAATGTCGCCGGGATGAAGCAGGTCGGGAAGTTTGAACTTCAGTTTCGTCTTTGCCCAGGCCACGTCGGCTGGCGAAAGCGTCGCCTTGCGCTGGCCGAAGCGCACTTCGGCGGCGCCCGCCGAAACCTGCGTCACCAGCGCGTGCATGTATCCGTTGACCTCGGGCTCCTCATCCCAATCCGGGTCTTCATATTGATCGAGCTTTTGGCCCTGGGCAACGACGTTGACGAGTTGCCCGTGCCAGCCGTGGCGGCGCTCGTAGGCGGCGAGGCCGTCGAGCAGCGTCTGGCGCGCGGTTTTCTGCAAGTCCATATCGAGCGAGGTGTAAACCCGCAGCCCGCCCTGGTGGACCTGGTCGCTGCCGTACTTCGCTTCGAGATAGCGCCGGATTTCTTCCACATAATGCGGGGCCAGCGAGTTCGGATCTTTCTGCACATCGAGCACGATCGGCTTGGACTTCGCTTCCGTCGCCTGGGCCGCGGTGATCTTGCCGTCCTCCAGCATGGCATTGAGCACCAGGTTACGCCGGTACTTGGCGCGATCCGGGTGGTTGATGGGCGAATAATATTGCGGAGCCTTGGGAAGTCCCGCCAGCAGCGCGGCTTCTTCCAACTTCAACTGCTTCGCCGGCTTGCTGAAATAGTATTCCGACGCCGCCTCATAGCCATAAGCGCCGTGGCCAAGAAAAATCTGGTTGGCGTAAAGCGTGAAAATCTGCGGCTTGGTAAAGCGCCGCTCGATCTGAATGGCCAGCAGCGCCTCCTGCACCTTGCGATAAAACGAGCGGTCGGGAGAGAGAAAAAGATTGCGCGCGAGTTGCATGGTGAGCGTGGAGGCTCCCTGCACTTTTCCGCCCGACTCGATGTCGCGATAGGCCGCGCCCAGGATGCGCCAGAGATTGATGCCCGAGTGCCGGTAGAATTCCTTGTCTTCGATCGAGACCAGCGCGTTGCGGAGCACTTCCGGATAATCGTCATAACTGGCGATGACGCGCCGCTGGAGGGCAAAGGTCCCAATGACCCGGCCCTGCGTGTCATAGAGTTCGGTGACGGAACTGGGGCGGTAGCGTTCGAGTTCTTCGACCTGCGGCAAGCCCGTCGAATAGACCAGCAGCAGTCCCACCGCCGCTCCGGCCGCAGCCGAGAGCAGGACAAGAAATCCGAACAGGATGAGTCCGACGAACTTCCGCCCGCCAATTTCTATCGTTGGAAGATGTTCAAAGACAAGTTTCAAGGTTTCAGAGTCCGAATGCTTCAATGGTAAAGCAAAGGGCAGGTTTGAAGGCTGCAAAGTTTGAGAACGTCAAAGTTCCTGGAAGTGGCGAAATCGCGCTGAAATCCTCCGAACTGCAATGGTTTGAGCCCGACCTTGCGGACTGCGTTGACACGCCTTCATGTACCGGACGCAGGCGGTACTCTGTCCCTGTCCACAGAGCCCGGTTTTTGAATAGCTCGGGTGGTGTGTCTCAGACTGAGTCGGTTGCACAGCGGGGCGTTTGAGGTGAGGTTACTCTGCACCCAGTCCTTGCAAAAGCGACGGATGCAGGAATAGAAAGGGTGAAGGGCGGGTACTCAAATTATGCGACGTTTCTCGATCGTTATTGTTGTTTGTCTTTCTGCTTTCATGGTTTTGGCCCATGGCGCTACTTTCCACGCAAGCAAGTCGTTCGCTCTGGATCGCTCAGGTCAAAACGAGCCAAAGGCTTCAACGGTCCAAGGAGAAGCGGCCCAAGAAGCAGCCGACAAGTCATCCTCGCCGGTAACGGCAAAAGCCGACTATTCGAAGGAACCGTTTGTAGCCGAACAGGTACGAACGCGCTTTCGTTTTGAAAATGATGGCACGGGGCGCAGGGAAACCGTCATACGAATTCGGGTGCAGAGCGACGCAGGCGTGCAGAAATGGGGGCAGTTGCGGTTTGGCTATAACTCGGCCAGCGAGCAGTTGGAAATCCCGTATGTTCGCGTTATCAAGCAGGACGGCAATATAGTTACGGCTGGGGCCGATGCAGTGCAAGAACTGAGTGAGCCGATCCAGAGAATTGCGCCAATCTACACCGATTACCGCGAGAAGCATGTGACTGTCCCTGGGTTGCGGCCCGGCGATGTGCTCGAGTGCGAAACAGTCACCACGATTAACAGCCCCCTCGCGCAGGGCCAGTTTTGGATGCAATACGACTTTCAGAAAAACGTAATTATTTTGGATGAGCAAGTTGAGATCGACGTCCCCGCCGCGCGCGCCGTGAAGTTGAAGACCAAGCCAGGAATGGAGCCTAAAGTCAAGGAAGAAGGCGGTCGTCGAGTTTATCGCTGGTCGAGTTCGAATCTTGTGCGCGAGGATGAAGACAAGGACAAAGACACGCAGAAGAAAAAGAAGAAAAGGAAACCGGAAGATGAAATCCCGGCGGTGCAATTGACATCTTTTGCCAGTTGGGAAGAGGTAGGTCGGTGGTATGCGGGCTTAGAGAAGGAACGGCGCCTGCCCTCCGCGGCAGTTCGCGCCAAGGCCGATGAGTTGACCAAAGGACTCACCACAGACATGGACAAGATTGAAGCTTTGTACGATTACACGGCCAAGAATTTTCGCTACGTGAGCTTGTCCTTGGGTATGGGAAGATACCAGCCACACTCCGCCGACGACGTGCTCCGCAACCAGTATGGCGACTGCAAGGATAAACACACGCTCCTGGCGTCCCTGCTGGAAGCCGAAGGCCTGCATGCTTCGTCGGTGATGATCAACTCGGCGCGCAAACTCGATCCCGACGTGCCATCGCCATCCCAGTTCAATCACATGATCACGATGGTGCCGGTGGGTAAGGAACAAGTCTGGATGGATACAACCACTGAGGTGGCGCCGTTCCGTTTGCTGACGTACCCGTTGCGCAAAAAGCAGGCGCTGGTAATTCCGGCGGATGGCGGCGCCCCTCATCTTGAGGAGACGCCGGCGGATTCTCCGATGCCAGACACGGAAAAACTTCAGATTGATGGCAAGGTGGACGACTCGGGCAAACTCGATGCCAAGATTGCGTATGAAATACGGGGCGATTCGGAAGTCACTCTACGCCAAGTTTTTCGAAGCGTTGCGAGCGCCCAATGGCAGCAGGTTATCGAGCGCATGGCTTCCGCCGAGGGGCTGGGGAAGGACGTGAGCGAGGTCAAGATATCAGACCCGGCGGCGACGCGCGAGCCTTTCACATTCTCCTACCGCGTCACCAAGACGAGTTATCTCGATCCGTCAAAGAAGAAACTGGAATTGAAGCTGCCGCTCCCCATCATTGGTCTGGTGACGGCCGATCCCGATGACGCGGATAACCCCGACCCCATCAAACTGGGTCCAGCAACGACGCGCGACTATCAAATGCGGCTGGAATTACCATCCAAATATGCGGCGCGCGTTCCTCTGCCTTTCTCGCAGAAGCGCGATTATGGCAACTACGAGGCAGCCTACAAACTTGAAGGCAACGTGGTTATCGCCGAGCGCAAGCTGGCGTTGAGCGCGAGCGAGTTGCAGTCATCTCGCGTGCAGGACTATCTGGCGTTTCGGCGCGCGGTGGTCACGGATCTGGCACAGCAAATCTCGCTAGAGACCACGGTAGCGGAAACGGCCGACTCTGCTACGGGCATGAAGCCCAACGATCTCGCCAAGCGTGGAAACGAGGAGAGAAAAAACGGAAACTATGCTCTGGCGATCGGCCTCCTGAATCGCGCAGTGGAGGCGGAGCCCAAGAGCGGGACGGCTTGGAATGATCTAGGGCTGGCGTATTTCGACTCGATGCAAGATGGGTTGGCGATCAGCGCCTTCCAGAAGCAGATCGAGATCAATTCGTACCATGCATACGCTTATAACAATTTGGGACGGGTCTATCTGCGACAACGCAAGTACGAAGAAGCCGCCAAGTGGTTCGCCAAGCAGATTGAGATCAGTCCACTGGATAAGTACGCACATGACAACCTGGGTATCGCGTACCTGGAGCAACATAAATACGTGGAGGCTCTCCCAGAGCTCGAGCAAGCGGCGTCGCTGACGCCGGATAACGCCGAGAACCAGGTGCGACTGGGCGAAGCCTACTTGAACCTCGATCAGGATGAAAAAGCCATGGACGGGTTCAACAAGGCGCTGAAGATTTCCGCCCGGCCCGCCGTCTGGAACAATATCTCCTATCAACTGACCCTTAAAAAGGCACACCTCGACGTCGCCCGGCGCTATGCGGAATCCGCCGTCAGTTCTACCGCGACAACCTTACGAAACTTCTCGCTCGATCAGCTCGCCTCCCGGAATCTTGCAACGACAGCGTTACTTGCGAGTTCGTGGGACACCCTGGGCTGGGTTGAGTTTGCCGACGGCAATCTGGATAAGGCTCAAAAGTATGTCTTGGCAGCCTGGCAACTAGGCCAAAGTTCGGCAGCAGCCGACCATTTGGGCCAGATCTGTGAGAAGCGGGGGGACAAGGAGCAAGCCATCCATTTTTACGCGCTCGCGATGAACGCGCGCCGGCCAGAACCGGAAACCCGCGGCCAGCTGGCCACCCTGGCAGGAGGAAATGACAAGGCCGAAGCGATCATCGCAAAGAATCATGACGAACTCGCTGCGCTGCGCACGATCAAGCTGAGTAATACGCCTAAGCAGGAAGGGAAAGCCGAGTTTTTTCTTTTGTTGACCAACGGTAAAGGCCCGGAAATGTCTGTGGATGACGTGAAGTTCGTAAACGGCGACGAAAAACTCAAGGTTTTTACCGATGCTTTGCGCAGCGCCCGCTACGATCAGACAGTCCCCGACGAAACAGCGGTCAAGATTCTACGCCGCGGAACACTCTCCTGTTCTGCAACCGCAGCCGATTGCACCCTCGTCCTCGCGCCGCCGAGTGAAGTGCATTCGGTGGACTGAAGCCGGGACAAGTTCTGGGAAGCGCACTTGTGGTATCCATGGAGTCGCCTGGCATGGAATCCGCTCGTTTGATAGTCGATGTCGTCAGGCAACAGCACCTGCCGCCCGTTGAATGAGTGAACTGGCGATGGTTCAGCGGTTGACGTTTCGCTGAAAACTGGAAGGCGTAAGCCCAATCCAATTGAAGCAAAGAACGCGCTGTACCTTCTCGAATCGCTACCGAGTCGCGGCACTTACTTCTGCAGCCAGCCTTGTAACTCCAGCCAGTCGGCGAACCTGTCGATCCAATGGTCCGTAGGGAGGTTTTGCTTGCGCATTCCGAAGCCGTGGCCGCCCTTGGCGTAGAGGTGCAGTTCGGCAGATTTATGAGCGGCGGTCCACTTCTCATACAGGGCAACGCTTCCCGGCGCGAGTCCGAGCTGATCGTCGGTCGCAGCCGCAATGAACATGGGCGGCGCGTCCGCTGGAACGGATGCATCTTTAAATGTTTCCCCGCCCGCATAGATCGGGGCGGCGAAGGCGGGCCGGCCTTCAGGCAGGTAATGGAAGGCGACTCCGGCAGTGACCGCTCCACCAGCGGAAAATCCGATAATGCCGACGCGGTCGGGGGAAACTCCCCATTCCGCCGCGTGCTGGCGAACGTAGGTGACGGCCGCTAAGCCATCGGCGACGGCCAGGGGAACGACCTTCTCCACCATCTCGTGAAATTTTTGCGGGTCTGCCATCAGCGCGCCAAACTCCTGGGTGGCGTCCTCGCCGGTATGCGCTAGGCGGTACTTCAACACAAAGGCGGTCACGCCTCTGGCGGCCACGTACTTGGCGACATCGATACCCTCGCTGTCGATGGAGAGCGCCATAAAACCGCCGCCCGGGCAGATCACCAGCGCGGTGCCGTTTCTCAACTCCGGAGAAGGCTTGAACACTGTCAGGGTCGGCCTAGTCACGTTGGCGACGACTTCCGTGTTCCAGATTTTCGAGAAGTACTCTTTCTCCGGATAGTTCTCCGGCGTCGAACCGGGCGGCGTACCGGGGTAGAGGGGAATGACATCCTGGGCGGCGGCGAAGGTCGCGAGGAGCGCTGCGAAGCAAAGGATGCGAATGAGAAATGTTTTCATGGCCTCGTAGTTTAGCAGAGAGCCGCGTTGGGGAAGTGATTGCTGGCGGGGCCCAGTTCCATCAGACCGGTCCCTGCGGCGCTGAAGAGAGTGGGTGAGAACTGGGTCGTCCCTCCGGGCCTTGGATCATTTTCCCACTTTTTCCACCGCTGAAGCGGTGTGGGCTAAGTTCGGTCGCCCCTCCGGGGCTGGATACTAATGATGTTCCATTCCGCTGGCTTAGACGGGGCAAGCCCCGTCTCTACAGTTGGCGTTCTAACTCCAGCAACTGCTCTTTGCGCTTGATCCCCCAGCGATAGCCACCCATCTCGCCATCTTCGCGCACTACGCGATGGCACGGAATTGCGACGGCCACGGGGTTGGTGGCGCAGGCGCGGGCTACGGCGCGCGTTGCTTTGGGCATGCCAATTTTTTTCGCTACGGCGCTGTAGGAGCGGGTTTCTCCTCGGGGAATTCTTTGCAAGGCTTCCCACACTCGCCGCTGAAAGGCGGTGGCGCGAATGTCGAGCGGAAGCGAGGGATTCGTCGTTCGTCCCTGAATCAGGCGGGTGAGATTGTCGCGCCACTCGGACATGGCGGCATCGTCGCGGCGGCGCGTGGCGAAGGGAAACTCGCGCATCAGGCCCTGCTGAAGTTCCTCATCGGAATCGGCGAACTGAATGGCGCAGATGCCTTTGTCGGTGGCGGCGATCATCATGCGTCCGAGCGGCGAACTGGCGAGGTGTAGCGAACGACGGCGGCCACAGCGCCGCGGCGATATTTCTCCGGAGTCATGCCGAGTTCGGCGGCGGTGCGCTCGTAGAGGCGGCTGCTGGAGCCGTATCCGGCGGCATAGAGCGCGGTGGTGACGGAGTGGCCGGCCTGCAAATTTTGTTTCACCTGGCGCAGGCGGCACGCGTCCATATAGGCCTTGGGCGACACGCCGAGCACCGATTTGAACGTCCGCTGCAAGTGGAAGGGACTGCGGCGGAATTCCTTGGCCAGCAGGCTGAGCGTCAGGCGGTCTTCGATGTGCCGCTCGATGTAGCGGCAAATTGCGCGGACCAGCGCGGATTGCGGATTTCCGTCCACCGCCTTGGGACGGCAGCGCAGGCAGGCGCGATAGCCGGCCTGCTCGGCTGCGAGTGGATGATCGAAAAAGCTCACGTTCTCGCGGCGCGGGCGCTTGGCGGGACACGAAGGACGGCAGAAGACTGCCGGTGCTCGACACGCCGAAAACGAAGGCGCCGTCGAGCGCGGCGTCGCGATCGAGGACGGCTTGCCAGCGGCGGGCGTTGATTTGCTCGGGCAGTTGCTCCATCGCTCGCTCGGTTTTCGGCACTATCGCCGGTGGTGAAGTCCGCTTCATCGTTTCTTCTTCTGGAAGTATCGCATTAGTAGCCATGCGCTTAACATAGGGCACTCGCGGCGCAGCGGGCTATCCGAATGTTGCGGTCAAACGAATTTGGTGGCAGGCGGGGGTCCCCATGAATCTTGAAAACGACTGCGCGCGACACTGCTGCGGTTTCATCGACAGCGCCGAATGGTGTGCCTCAGGGCAGGCTCCGGAACACAGGGGAAACCGTGGATGCGCCACGTTTGTACCAGGCCAGCCCACGATCGTAATGCTGGGCCGGTTACTCATAAAGTGCAGATGGTTGCACCCCAGGGCGCGGCGTGATCTCACTTTTTTCTACTAACTTCTTTTGGGACAGATACTTAACCGCCCCCTCCCTTGTGGTTTCACAGATGCACTATTGCCTGATAGGGCCCGCAACGAATGGTGCGAGTCGGGGGAAAGTTTGAGCATCATTTACAGCACGGAGTGCGTCGAACCTGAGAGCACGCGGCGGCCGGCGTTCATGCTGCCGCTGCTGGTGATTCTGTTCATCGTCTCCTACGGGATTCTGACCTTGCTGGTTTTCAAACAAGACCAAACCATCGAATCGCAGCGCAGTTTAATCCGCGAGGTGCTGAAGGACAGCACGCAGTTGGCCGCGATAAAAGGCAAGCTGGCGGGTGAGAACAGTCCGCCGATCAACGGTAAAGCATCGGCGCAGACGGGTCAAAAAGGTGCGAAACCGGGCAATCCAGCAGTGGAAACCAAGAAACCGGGTAAAGAAACAAAGCCAACGGGAAAATCGACACGGGACATGAGGCAAATTCCAGGGAAGCCGGCAGCGGATCTGGAAGACGTGCGACGGTCAACTCAGGTAATATAGCTCTCCGGGGCGCGTGAGCAGGACGGATTGGCGAAAGCGATCCGTTTATCCGGAAGAGCAACGAAATTGGTTCTGTGAGACGCGGCCTTCTGTGGGGCCGCGATGCAAGTGAGACCCTAACTATGAAGGTACTGGCCCTAGCTCTAGTTCTATCTCTACCCGTCCCCCGGTTGGCCCCGCCCGCTCAACTCTCTCCAACCTCCAGCCAGCAATCGGCAAAGAGAAAGGGAGGGCAATGGTACTTCGCGGCCAACGGGCACGCCGTGTATTGCTACGGACCGGTGATGACCATGCTCCAAGCGCAAGGAGGGTGGTCGAAGGTGGCAACCTTTTGCCGTGGCGACCGAACAATGGTGCCGCTGAAAGACTAGGCTGGCCACCCCGAGGCTGCTCGCCCGATCACTCCTGACGACTTACCTGCACCTTGCGGCTTCCCCTATAATCGGTAAAGAGAACTCGGTTTCGGCCAAGGGCCCGTAGCTCAAGAGGATAGAGCATCGGATTTCTAATCCGAGGGTTGCAGGTTCGATTCCTGCCGGGCCTACCAGATTGGGCTATAGGAATCCCCCTTTCGTGCCATTCTCAACGCAGCCATTAGAAAGTAGGGTAGGTGGTGAGCAGACTTCGGGGGAGGGCTGTTCAAACGGGCGCCTGCGACTCTAACGAGTCGGGGCGCTTTCGTTTTTGGGGCGGGGTGGATGCAGTCTGGCGCTTGCGGTACTACTCCGGTGGTTCTAGATTGTCCTGGCGCGGCGAGAAGAGTTTTTGTACCCGTGGTCCGCATCTCCAAAACAGGGCGGCGGCAAGGAACAAGGCGAGCATTCGCACAACGATGAATACCGTGTATATCAAATAATAGTTGGTCGAATAATCGCGCGGGGCCAGTACGCTCCGCTGTCTCATGAAATGGGATAGTGCGAAGACATGCTCGGGCAGATACGTGATTTCAACCAAAGCCCAAGTAGTGAGATATAAAGCGAGTGCACGGCTCACAAGCAATATCGCCTCTTTTTTTGACATGGGTCTCTCCAGTACTGCTAGATCAAACACACCATTGTAAATCCGCGGATGCACAGGGTTTACCTCGTACGCTAAATCGAGAATCTGCTCAACGACTTTACGGCACGACTGAAGTCTTGCCCTTTCCAAAACCATTTATGAGACAAGTTCCAGGCACTAGACGATGGGTACGGCTCAGGATTTTCGGTCGAGTTCCGCCAGCGCCCAGCGCGCGTGTTCCGCGACTGCCGGATCTGAATCCTCACAGAGCTTCTTCAGCGTTGGCATAAATTTCTTGTCGCCGGAGTTCCCCATCGCTATTACCGCGTTTCGGCGCAGGCCGGAAAGCTTGGCGCGGCGGATGGGAGATCCGCGAAACTTTTCCTGGAACTCTTCCTCGCGCATTTCGGCCAGCCAGTCGAGGGCGGGATTAACCAGGCCATCGCGCGCTTCGAATTCGCTGGCGGAAGTTACCGGGGCTTTACGGTTCCAGGGGCAAACGTCCTGGCAGATGTCGCATCCGAAGACGTGGCGTCCCATGGCCGAGCGCAATTCGCGGGAATCTCGCCGCGCTTTTCGATGGTCAGATAGGAGATGCACAGCCGGGCGTCCAAATCGCCGGGCGCGATAATTGCCTGCGTGGGACAGGCGGCGATGCAACGCGTGCAGGTTCCGCAGCGATCGGGTGCGGGCAAGGCGGCGGCGAGGCTGTCGTTCGCAAAATCCAGCGAAGTCAGAATTACACCGAGAAAGAGCCACGATCCGAGTTGCTGGTTGATGATGCAGGTATTCTTGCCGATCCATCCGATGCCGGCGTACTTGGCGTAGACGCGTTCGATGAGCGGGCCGGTGTCAACGTAGGAACGGAAGTGCAGGGTGCCAGTTGCCAGCGGCCAGTTACCGGTTGCGTCTTGTAGGATGCGCAGCTCATTTTCCAGCTTGTTTTCTAACTGCCGCAGGCAGCCGAGGACGGCTTCGTGGTAATCTTTGCGGGCCCAGGCATAGCGTGAGATCCAGCCGCGGCTGGCGTTTTCTGTCTGCATCTGCGCCTGAGTCGAGTAGAGATGCGCGGTGTTGTAGTTGATGGCGCAGACGACCACACTGCGGGCCCAGGGAGCGACCCGGGCGAGCGAGGCGCGCTTGAGTTCTCCGGTGCCATCCTCACCGCCGTCCTTATTGCGCGCTTCTTTGTTTCGTGCTTCCATGTACTTCATTTCGCCGTGCTTTCCAGCGGCGATCCAGGCGGGAAAGACTTGCAACTCGGCAAAGTCGCGGACGGGAGCAATACCGCAGAGGTCGAAACCGGCTTCGCGGGCGCACTGCTTGATGCGGGTTGGGAGGTCTGTAACCACGTGGGTAATGGATTACTAGTTCAGCCGCGAGATTTACTCACATCCTCCACCAGAGGCTATCACTGCGGGGGTGGGAGTGAAACGGCCTGGTTCAGTCAATGACTTCCTGTTGGCCCGTCACTGGGAGTGAATTCGGGTTGCGCTACAGTGGTCCATCGGCTGGCGGCACATGGGGCAGAATAGCAAGCTTAGCCACGCCGGCATTCGGCTATAGTGGTAGGTATGTTGAAGCTCATAGCTACTCCCGCTCTGTTATTTTCGATGCCACTATTCTTCTCAGCCCTTACATTGGTTCAACCGCAACCGGGCGGGGAGTTCGGACTCTTTGAAGGCTCGACGGACGTTGGAGACACGCACAAGGGCGAGACCGTCTACGACCCGGGCGGCGGCGAGTATCGCGTGACGGGCGGAGGCGCGGACATGTGGAACGCGGCGGATGCCTTCCATTTAAGCTGGGTTCGCCTCTCCGGTGACGTGACCCTGACGGCGGACGTGCGTTTCCCGGCCGACGGCGGCGCGATTCCGCTGAAGAAAGCGGTGCTGATCGTGCGGCAGAGCCTCGATCCGGCTTCCGCCTATGCCGATGCCGCCATTCACGGCGATGGGCATATCACGCTCCAGTACCGGAAGACTCAGGGTGGTGAGACGGCCGACACAACCTCGACCGAACACGGTGCGATGCGTCTGCGGATTGAGCGCAAGGGCGACCAATTCACGATGTACGCCGGGCCCGCTGATGGAAAGCTGACGGCTTCAGCGCCGGTGACGATCATCCTTCATGATCCGGTCTATGTGGGGATCGGGATGTGCGCTCACAACGCCGACGGCGTGGAAACAGCTGTGTTCTCCAACGTGAGGATCGAACGGCCCGCCGCAAAGTAACAGTTCGTACGCGCGGAATGGCGGCGGTGAATGCAGTTGAGGTCAGGGCGGATTGTTTTCGTTTTATTGTGAGAGGGCGTTCAGCTTTTGCGCACGCGCACTGCTGCTGGTTTCTTGGCGGCGGGGGTGAAGTGCTCGGTCCGGTTCCGGCCTTTTTCCTTGGCCGCGTAAAGGCCATTGTCGGCCTGATTCAACAATGCTTCCACTTCGTTGTGCGCATCGCAAACCGAGGCCGCGACGCCCATGCTCATGGTGATGAGTCTCTCCTTGCCGGAACAAACCACGGGTGTACCGCCAACGACTTCCCGCAGTTCATCGGCGCGCAGCAAAGCGTGGGGCAAATCGCAGTTAGGCAGGACCATCAGAAACTCTTCTCCGCCATAACGGCCGACGCCGTCATAGACGCGGAGTTCGGCGCGCAGGCGGCGGGCGATTTCCCGCAGCGCATCGTCGCCAAAGAGGTGGCCCAAGGTGTCGTTGACGCGTTTGAAATCGTCAACGTCGCCAAGGACCACGCCGACGGAGTTGCGTTCCCGGCGGGCCCGCTCCAGCTCCCGTTGCAGCATGGCGACAATCTCGCCGCGATTCATCAAGCCGGTGAGGCTGTCGTGGGTGGCGGCATGGCGCATGGACTCGCGCGCCGAAACCAATTCCTCCTGCAGGTCGAGAATGCGCTTCCCGACCAGCAGGCGGGCCTTCAATTCCAGTTCATCGAAGGGCTTGACCAGATAGTCGTCAGCCCCGGCTTGCATGGCCTCGAGCATGTTCTGGCGGCCTTCTTTGCTGGTCAGCAGGATGACGTAAACATAAGATCCGGACGATTGGGCTTGGCGGATACGAAGGCAAAGCTCGGTTCCATCCAGATCGGGCAGAACCCAATCGAGGAGCACGAGCTTGGGAGCATCTGGCTGTTCCAGGATTTGCCAAGCCTCGGAGCCGGTTTTGGCGAGGGTGACGCCGAAGCCCCAGCTTCGCAAATGATCTCCGATCAGTTTGCGGTAGACAGCGGAATCCTCGACCACCAAGGCCTGCATCGGTCTTGAGTCTCCGACCGCGGCCGCGCCGAACGGAAAACCGCCGCCCATCCCTACCTCCGTGGCAGATCAGCACTCGACTGACCCTGAACCACCATCATACGGCCCAGCGGTTGATTGAGGGTCACTGGCAATGAGCTGGGCCCGTGTATTCGGAGATACGTCTTAGAGGATCGGCAAACGGGCCCGATGCTTGAGAGGCAGCGAAAAAAGCTTGCCGGGCCGCCTGCGCGGGTTGACCCGGCCTTTGCCCACGGCCTAACATAGCCGCGGCGGCATTGAGGCCCGCAGAATGATCGGCCAGACGGTCTCCCACTATCACATCCTAGGCAGGCTCGGTGGTGGTGGCATGGGCGTGGTGTATGAGGCGGAAGACACGCGCCTCGCCCGTCATGTCGCGCTCAAGTTCATTCCCGAGGAGATGGTCAACGACCGCAAGTCGCTCGACCGCTTTTTGCGCGAAGCCCGCGCCGCTTCCCAGTTGAACCATCCCGGCATCTGCACCATCCACGACATCGAAGACAACTCGGGCCATCCCTTCATTGTGATGGAAAAGCTGGAAGGGATGAGCCTGAAGGAGCGGATGCGGGGGAAGCCGATGGAAGTTGACGAAATTCTCGACATCGGCATCCAAGTGGCGGATGCTTTGGCGGCCTCGCACGCCAAGGGGATCATTCATCGCGATATCAAGCCAGCCAACATTTTTGTGGGGCCGAACGGGCAGACCAAGATCCTCGATTTCGGATTGGCCAAATCGGCGCGCGACCCGCAGTCGGGCGAGGCCGCGATCGAAGACTCGATGACTGCGATGGGCGTGCTGCCGGGGACCGCGGTATACATGTCGCCGGAGCAGGCGCGGGGGGAAGAACTGGATCCGCGGAGCGATTTGTTTTCGCTCGGAGTCGTGCTTTACGAGATGGCAACCGGCAAAAAGCCATTTGCCACGGGCAACGTGATTACCACGCTGGAGGCGGTGTTGAACCGGAAGCCGGTTTCTCCGCGAAGCCTCAACCCCGCTCTTCCTCCGGACCTGGAAGGCATTATTGGCCGGGCCATGGAAAAAGACCGCGGACACCGCTATCCGAACGCGCTCGCGATGAAGGCCGATCTTCAGTCGCTGCGAAGGGAAACGGAATCGGGGATGACCAAGAGCGCGATGCGGCGGCCAGTTTTGCCGTATCGCATCGCCACCAGCACGTTTCAGACGTCGAATAAGTTTTCAACTTATCTTCTGCTTGGAGTCAGTGCGCTGCTGCTCACGGTTTTGGCAGCGGTCGGAGCGTGGTGGTTCAAGCAACGTCAGATCGCGGCGGGCGGCGCACCCAAAAACACCATCGCGGTGCTGCCCTTGCAGAACATGAATGGCGACATCAGCGTGGAATTCCTGCGCTTCGCGCTGGCCGATGAAATTGCCAACACCCTCACCTACACCCGGACGCTCGACGTTCGCCCCTCGGCCATCACGCGGAAGTATGTTGGCAACGATGTCGATCCGCAGCGGGCCGGACGGGAAGCGCGCGTCGCCAACGTTCTTACCGGACACTTCCTGAAGCAAGGCGACCACCTTCTGATTACGCTGGAGGCAATCCAAGTCCAGAGCGACACGCTTTTGTGGCAGACCAACCTGACCACACCCGCCCAGGATCTGATCGCGATGCAGGCGCAGATCGCCGCCCAGATACGGCAAGGGTTGCTGCCGGCGATGGGCGTAGCCGGCGATTTTCTCGATACCGGCACGCGCCCGAAGAACGCGGAGGCCTACGATCTTTATCTGCACAGCCTGGCGCTGCCTCACGATGCGGGGCCAAACAAGGATGCGATCACGGTGCTCGAACATGTCGTCGCCGTGGACCCGGCCTACGCGCCGGCCTGGGAACAGCTCGGATTGCGTTGTTACTTTGACGCGGACTATTCCGACGGCGGCGAGCCCATGTTCCAACGGTCGAACGAAGCCTGCGAGCGCGCCATCGAACTTGATCCCAATCGGATCGTGGCCGCTGGACAACTGATCACCAACCGGGTGGAGCGAGGCGAACTCGGCAAGGCGTACCAGGCAGCGCAGGCTCTGGTCAAGCGGAGGCCGGAGAGCGCGCAGGCCCATTTCGTGATGGGCTATATCTATCGTTATGCCGGGATGCTGGAGCAAGCGGCGAATGAGTGCAATACGGCGCTGACGCTCGATCCCGGCAATTACACCTTTCGCTCTTGCGCGTGGGCGTTCGCGGAGTTGGGCAAGACGGAACGGGCCGCGGATTTTGTTCGTCTCGACGCCGGTTCGGAGTGGGCGGCGTATGCCATGCCAACCATTCTTCTGCGCGAGGGCAAGATTCGGGAAGCGATCGACGCGGTGAAGCTCATGCCAACCGCGCCGCGCTATCACCGCGATCTGCTGGAGGCGTGCCTCCAGTTGCGGCCCGCCGCCGACCTCGACCGGATCGCTCGCGACGCGGAAACGAATCTCCCCACCGACCCCGATCCCGAGACGTGGTATTTCCAGGGCGCAATTTTCGCCTACTGCGGCAAGAAGCAAGCGGCCCTGCACATGCTGCAGATCGCGGTGGAGCAGAACTATTGCGCTTACGAGAGTCTTCTTTCGGATCCGCTGCTGGCGGAACTGCGCACAGATATGGGGTTTGACAAAGTGTTGACCGCGGCCTCGGCTTGCCAGGAGGCGGTGCGGGCGGCGGCCTATACCCAGGGCCGGTGAATTTTCATGAAGGTTCGAATTTGCAGCATGCAAACTGGTACAATCGCGCTTGTCGAACAGGTCTGGGTTTCGCAAATGGCCCGTGATGCAAATGCGGTTCGTATCCGGGCATGCCTTCAGGCATACCGAAAATGCTGCGTTATGAAGGCGCCTTCCGGCGCTACGGCCGGAGGGTGGAGTTTTACGACGGGTACATAACTGTTCCCACAAAAAATCTTTCTCGAGGCTGGATTATGATTTCGATTCGAAGGTGTTTCGCGTTGGCGATGATCGGCTGTGTCATTGGCTGTGCCTGCCTGACGGCGGCGCAACAAACTCAGGAAGGCCGCTTGCTGCGGTTCCCCGATATTTACAAAGATAAAGTCGCCTTCATGTACGGCGGCGACCTTTGGCTGGCGTCAAACGTGGGAGGCGCGGCCCGGCGCATCACTTCGCATCCTGGGCGCGAGCTATTTCCGAAGTTTTCTCCGGATGGAAAGTGGCTGGCCTTCACCGGCCAGTACGATGGCAACTTCAACGTCTATGTCATGCCCTCCGATGGCGGCCAACCCAAGCAGTTGACCTTCTACCAGGGAGAACCGCAACAACTCAACGACCGCATGGGCGTGCACAACCAGGTCATCGGCTGGACGCCGGATAGTAAGAGCATCGTATTTCTGTCGCGGCGCGACGCTTCGAACGGTTGGACCAAGCGCGCGTTCACGGTAAGCGTCGAGGGTGGACTTCCGCAACCGATGCCCATGGATGAGGGCGGACTGCTTTCGTTCTCGGCCGACGGATCGAAGATCGCGTACAACCGCATCTTCCGCAACTTCCGCCAGTGGAAACGCTATACCGGCGGCATGGCGCAGGACATTACGATTTACGACATCAAGAACAATGTCGTGGATGGGGTCATTCCACACACCGATTACGTTGACACGTTTCCCATGTGGCGCGGCAACACGATTTATTTCACTTCCGATCGCGGGCCCGGGCACCGCTTTAATCTCTACAGTTATGACGTGGCCAGTAAGCAGGTCGAACAACTTACTAAGTTCGACGAGTTTGACGTAATGTGGCCGAGCCTTGGCCCCGATGCCATTATCTTTGAGAATGGCGGTTATCTCTACACATTTGATTTTGAGACCCGGCAGCCGAAGAAGCTTACGATCTATGTGAACGGCGAGCGCGACCAGGCCATGAAGCACTGGGTAAGCGCCAGCAAGCAAATTACCGACTTCGACATTGCGCCAGACGGCAAGCGGGCGGTGTTCGCGGCGCGGGGAGAAGTTTTCACCGTTCCGGCGAAAGATGGAAGCATCCGCAATTTGAACGCATTCTTCCGGCGTTCGCGAGCAAAAAGTGGCGTGGTCGCCGAACGGGCAATGGATCGCGTATGTTTCCGACCGCACCGGCGAGGATGAGATCTACATCGCGCAGCAAGACGGACTCGCCGCCGAAGAGCCGATTACCAGCGGGCACAAGGGCTTCATGTTCCAGCCGGCGTGGTCGCCGGACAGCTCGAAAATCGCCTGGGCCGACAAGGACCTGAAACTCTGGTATGTCGACATCAAGGAGAAGAAACCCGTCGAAGTGGACCGCGGCAAGTTCTTCGAGATCGTGAATTATAACTGGTCTCCGGACAGTAAGTGGCTGGCCTACGATAAGAATTTAGCGTCGGGTTATTCGGTGGTATATCTGTACAGCTTGGCCGACAAAAAGATTACCGCTGTGACTTCAACCCTCCAAAACAGTTATGGCGCGCTGTTCGATCCCGACAAGCGCTACTTATACTTCCTTTCCGACCGCGACTACAACGAAGTGCTGGGTAACATCGACTTCGAATTTGCGAATCCGAAAACGACCCGGGTTTACGTAGTAACCTTGACCCCGGACGAGCCTTCGCCTTTCCCCGCATTGAGCGACGAAGTGAAGGTGCAAGACCGAAGAACCGCGCTGCGGCATCTGAGGCGAACAAGAAGAACCCAAAGCAACCGCCCAACAAAAAGGAAGAGAAGCCCGCGACGGAAGAGAAAGCGGCGCAAACCGAAACCAAGGAGCCTCCGAAGGAGTTCAAGATCGATCTGAACGGCATCCAGGACCGGATCGTGGCACTGGCGGTTCCACCGGCGATGATTCGCAGCCTGGACGCTTCGAAAGACGCTATCTATTACTCGACCTCGCCGATTCAAGGGCTGTCGGGACCGATTCCCGGAGAGGGCGCGGCGATCCATGCCTACGACTTGAAAGAACGCAAAGACAAAGTGCTGCTGGAGGGCGCGGACCGTTTCGCGCTTTCCAAGGACGGCTCGAAGCTGTTGTACCGGACCGAGGGCGAGGGCCCGACTGGCATTATCGATGCCAAACCGCCGGACGCTCCCCACAAGGCTGGAGAAGGCGCGCTCAAGCTGGACGGCATGAGAGTTGAGGTCGATCCTCCCGAGGAATGGAAGGAGATGTTCAACGAGGTCTGGCGCCAGGAGCGCGATTACTTCTTCGAAGCCTCGATGAATGGCGTGGACTGGCAGAAGACCAAAGATCAGTATGCCCAGTTACTCCCTTATGTCGCCGATCGTTACTCGTTGACTTATGTGATGGGCGAGATGATCTCGGAGTTATCGAATTCGCACACTTATGTGGGCGGCGGCGATTTCCCCGATTTGCATCCGGTGAACGTTGGATTGCTGGGCGCGGACTATGAAACCGACGCGGCCAGCGGCATGTACCGGTTCAAGAAGATTTTCACCGGCGAGAACTGGGACGCGCGCACTCGCTCTCCGCTGACCGAGCCGGGCGTCAATGTCAAAGAAGGCGATTACCTGATCGCCGATCAACGGGCGCGCGCTGCGCGCTCCGCAGACGCCCGACGAATTGCTGGTCAACACGGCCAATGAAGTGGTCACGCTCACCGTCAACTCCAAACCCGCAACCGACGGCGCCCGCAAAGTTGTCGTGAAGCCGATTGGCGACGAGTTCAGCTTGCGCCAGCTGAACATGATCGAGACCAACCGCAAGAAGGTGGACGCGGCCAGCGGCGGACGCATCGGCTATGTCTACCTGCCGGACATGGAAGACGCGGGACTGAACGAGTTCGTCAAGCAGTTTTTCCCGCAGATTCGCAAGGAAGGAATCATCTTCGATGTCCGCTACAACGGCGGCGGATTCGTGGACCAACTCATTTTTGAGCGTTTGCGGCGGGTGCTGGGCGGCGATGGACTCGGCGCGAAACTTTGAGCCGGGCACGATTCCCGACAGAGTGTTCCACGGATACATGGCCTGCGTCACCAATCACTATGCCGCGTCCGATGGAGACTTTTTCAGCTACTTCTTCAAGCACTACAAGCTGGGCCCGCTCATCGGCGAGCGGACCTGGGGCGGAGTGCGCGGCATCCGCGGAATGATGCCGCTGATGGATGGCGGGTACATCACGCGTCCGGAATTCTCTCTGTATGGGCTCGACAGCAAGTGGCTGATCGAGAACCGCGGAGTGCAGCCCGACGTGGTGGTGGACAATCCTCCGGACCTGGTCGTGAAGGGACAAGATCCGCAACTGGAAAAAGCGGTCGAGATGCTGATGGAGCAGATCAAGGCCAATCCCAAGAAACTGCCGGCGCCGCCAGCGGATTTGCCGACGTATCCGGAGGGGCCGGGGCTGTAATCGATTCGTTTTTCCGGCTATTTACTAGTTGGTACCGGGTGGGGTACCCCCCCCTCTCCTCCGGTCTTTTGGAATCATGGACTTAGAGAAAGGCTCCCGCCAGGTCTTTGGGTTTAAAGGACTTATCCGTAAAGTCTTTAAAAGTCAATAACTTACGAGAGCCGTTCCCTGTGCTCGAGATTTCGGCAGTGGGCTCCCGCTTCTCCACCCCGTCACCCAGAGACCGCGTGCCGGGGGCCCCGGTTCGCTCACGCCCGCTAAACGCATCAAATTCTGAGATCCCTCACTACGTTCGGGATTTCGGCAGCGGACTCCCGCTTCGCTCACGCCCGCTAGACGCCTCAAGTTGTCAGAGAGCGCTGAAGATGGGTTTGGGGGAGCTTCGAGGGCCGTCTTGGTTAAGGACGACGCCTCTGAACTGCCCCAATCAGATCTCTATCGTTGGGCACGGCGGGCCTTAAGTCAATGGATTTCGATTGCGGACAATTTTGCTAATGACGGGTTGTTTGTGTAATGAGGATGGTTCGCCAGCAACCGCATAGTTACCGGTTTGGCGGTGATTCGCCCGGAACCGCCGGCGTGCTCTCAGAACTCCAGCCGTGCCTGAAAGGCGATCATGCGTGGGCTGCTATCGCCACCCAACCCGACGCCCAGCAAGCCGGTCGGCGGAGAGGTCGTGTAGGTGAGCGCTCCAAATCCATTCTGCGTGGAAGGATTTCCTGGAATGCCAGCCTGCACCGTGCTTGGAAGCCCGAAATTCGGATGGTTGAAGACATTGAAGAATTGGCCCTCAAACCGCAACTTGACGTGCTCGGTCAAGGGAAACCATTTTGTCAGGTAGAAGTCGCTCCAGAGGAAGTCCGGACCGCGCAGTGAGTTTCGTCCCAGGGTTCCGAATTGGCAGGTCTGCGGGCTGTCGCCGCCATAACACTTCCCGGTAGTCGGATCGACCGCCGATACAAATGCGTCCGGGTTGAGCCACTGAATTGTGCCCGGTTGGGTAGCGGGAAGGTTGCAATGGCGGCAATAGGGATTTACTCCCGGCACAAGACTCGCGAACTGCGGTCCGCTGCCCTGCACGATGCCGTTTCCGTTTGCTGAATAGGGAGTGCTCAACACCGAGAACGGAACTCCGCTGTGCCAAAACGCCGTTCCAGAAATCTGCCAGCCATTGAGCGCGTAGCCCAGAGAATGACCGCGCACACTGACCGGCAACTGATACACATACTGCGCGTTGAGATTGCGCCGGATGTCATAGTCGCAGGGACCATAATCGCGGGCCAGGTCTGCCGGCAGAGGCGAGAGAATCCCTCCTGCGGAAAACGAAAGGAAGCCTCCGTTCGAGACCGTATCCATGCAACGGCTCCAGGTGTAGTTGACCTGCCCTTGTAAGCCATGCCCGAGCCGCTTCATCGCAGTGAGTTGAAGGCCGTTGTAGTGGCTATTCGCGCCGGTGGAGAACTGCGTTACCGCGCCGAATCGCGGATCGGTAGGCTGCATGTAGGGAAACGGTGCAAAACATCCCTGACATACGGTTTGGTAGCCGTTGACTTGGGTCGTGTACGGCTGGTTCACGGCTCGCGTGCCCACATATTGCGCTTTTAGGTTGGCCGTCGTTCCAAATTGATGTTCCATTCCCAGGCTCCACTCCATGAAGTACGGCGCGTGGAGCTGGCCATCGGGGACGGCCGTGATCGCAACCGGCGGAAGAAACGCTTGGTTTTGGGGAAATCCGGAACTAAAAGTCTGATTCGCGGCAACGATTGCGCCCACGGCACTGTTCGTCACTAACGGCGCGATACCTGCGCAGCCGACGACTGGGTCGCAGCCCGCGGATCCCTTGCTCCCCACCGTGCCGAGCAGCCCTCCCTGGAACGTCTTATCGTAGGGAGGATTCGTGCCGATCAAGTCGGCCACCGTGCCCGGCAAAATGTCGCTGAAAATTCCAAAGCCAGTACGGAGCACGGAATCCGGCGCGAACTGCCACGCAATCGCGGTTCTCGGCTGCAGAATGGCCAGCGGCGTGGACGAGAACAGATTGCCGAGATGGGTCTGAATGGCCTCGTTCAACGGTTGACCGGCAGCATGGGGAATGGAAGCGAAAGAGCCGTGAAGACGAGCGACTTGATCATGCGGATTCAGGGGATTGGAGTTGAAGGTGTCGCGCACGCCGAACGTCCAAGTCAGTGTGCGAGTCACTTTCCAGGTGTCTTGGGCGTAGACATCGAGATTGAGAAAGTTGAAGGGCTCATTGGGGTTCGACGGGAACGCCGCCGAGGCAGTGTTGGCGACTCCATAGATGAATTGCTGCAAGTTTGCGTAGGTTACGGTGGGAACCGTGCCTTCTTCGAAGTCGTAGTCGTTCAGGCGAAAGATTCGGGTATTCGTTCCGAACCGCATTTCGTGAGCTCCCCGGCTCCAGGCGAGGTTGTCATTGATGAAAAAGCGGGTCGCACGCCGGCCTTGCACCCAGGTGTTGTCAAGACCTCCGAGGGGTGTGAAAGGGTCGGCGCCGCTGCCCTGCAACACGATTGGGAAAGCCGAAAGTGTCTTCTGAAGGTTGCTGGGCCCAAACAGGCTTTCATACCACGAGAATGCCGGATTGAAGTAGTTGACCAGGTTTTGCGAGAAGACGTGCGTGTGTCCCGCGGCAAACGAGTAGAGCGGCTGAGGCGAGACCGCATCAAACAAAGAGCTGATGGGATCTGTGTAGGCCGCTTGTACGCCCGTGTCGGTCTGAAAACGAAACCAAGTTGTATCTTTCTGGTTGAGGTTGTAGTCGAAGCGAACCGTCTGCACCTGCTCGTGGTCGTCGCTGGAGTGCGAGACGCTCTGCCGGTCGGCGCAACCGTTTCCATCCGGCGGATTCCCCGGCGCCGCACTGCCGTCTGCATTGAAGGGACACCAGAGTACCTGGGTGGGCGTGCCGCCGGTATTTCCATACAGCTTGAAAATCTGCTTGTATAAATCAATCTCCTGCGGCGCGGCGGGGTAGCAATTCTGATTCGGCCCGCTCGAAACGCAGCCGGTTGTTTGGCCCGAGTTCAGTTGCCCCAAAACGTAGGATTGAAACAGATCATTGTTATTGGGACTGGGGACGATAGTTGGGGTGACGATGGGCAGTGCGATCCGCACCCATTCACTGTCAAAGAAGAAGAACAGTTTGCCATGCACGATCGGCCCGCCCACGCTGCCCCCGAAGTGATTTACGGTCGCCCTCGGCTTGTGGTTTCCCGGCGTCGCGTTGGTAAAGTAATCGGCCGCATTCAGCAGCGAACCATTCCACAGTTCATAGAGATTCCCATGAAATTGATTCGTGCCGGATTTGGTGACGTAATTGACCTGGGACGCTCCGTACCGCCCTTGATCCACGGAATAAGAAAGGGTGTTGACGGTCGCTTCGGAAATCGAATTCAGTCCGAGGACGAGGTTGGTGGAAAGGCCGCTGTTGAGATTGGTCAACGGGTCGTTGGTTTCCAGTCCGTCAACGATATATCCATTGGAGAGGGCGGGGAGTCCATTGAATTCCACGTTGCCATACCCGTTGGTGCCGCCGACGAAATCGTTGCTGCTCCCCGCTGTATTGATCAGGGCCCCAGGCGCAAACTGAAGCGGGTAAGTCAGATCGCCGCCCGGATTTGGCAGGTCCTCCAGAGCCGGCGCATCCAGAGTGGTGGCTGTGTTGGCGTTTTCCGGGTTGATGAGTGGAGCTTCGCTGCTAACCTCCACCGTCTCATTGGACCGGCGCCACCTTGAGCATGAAATTCAACGGTTTGCTTCTGGCCCAGTCCCGCAACGACATTGTCATTTTGCCGTGGTTCGAAGCCTTGCGCTTCCGCTCTGACCGAATAGCTGCCCGGCTTCAGCTGTGGGAAGTTGAAGCGGCCTGCGTCATCGGTTTTGGCGGTACGCCTTAGACCGGTCTCGTGATTTGTGATCGTCACGGTGGCGCCGGGCACAACCGCGTTGGTTGCGTCCCTCACTTCGCCAACGATGGCGCTGGTGGTTTCGCCTTGTGCCAGCGCTTCCGCCGGAAGAAAACACGCCACGCGTCAACAGAAAAAACGCAAAGTGTGCCGCCCGCGCCATCAATACCCCACTCATTTGCCCTAAAGCGGAAATGTTTTCCTGGTTCCTATCTATTAACCAGTGGTTATTCCATTTAGTTAACCACAGTTAATACAAATAAGCAAGACGGAAAGGGAGGCTGGCCACTCTCGGCGGTTGTGCCCGAGCAACGGGCAAAGCGGAGGCTACCGGGAGAGAGGGTTTGGGAATGAGCCCCACATTTAACTGTCGAGAACAGGCATTATCACTCCTCGAGAATTCTTGCCCGGCCCCGCTGGCTTAGCCCGCAAGCGCACCCCGTCCCTCGGGCGGGCAAAAAGCCGCCCGCCTTCAAACAACGTCAACTTCCCCGAGCGCTGCGGATGGGGGCGGGACGCGGACAGGAGTGTCCGCGCTAGACGACTTTCGGCCGGATTCGGCTTGCCAACCGACCGGTCGGTTTGGTATGATTTCTTCAACTCTTTGGTGCCACCGTGACGAATGGACGGAGTCTCCGGCGAATTAGTTTCAAAATACCCGGAGTACGAGTGTGCCTGTCGGGCGCGGGGCGCGGGAAAGAGTGAGCTGAGAGAGTAGAAATCGCACAGGCTCCCCGATCCCACCCGCCAGAAACGCTGGCATGGTGGGTTTTGTTTTTCGAGGAGTGGCTTCTCGGGGGCAGCCCCTAAAAGGGGCAACTTATTTTCACGGGCTTGCGGTATCGCTAAAGCGATACCTTGATACGAACCGTGCGGCTTTGCGGTTTTGCAGCTTTGAAGACTTGGGGCATCGCGAAACTGTATTCTGAAGTGAAGCCCAGGGGTTTCGGCAATTTGTGAAGGCGCTCGCATAGGGCAGCAGTTGTGGCACGGCTGAGACGAGGCAAGCCCCGTCTCTACAGACAGAGTCGCGCTGGCGGCGTCAATCGACAGGGAGTTGTTATGACGGATACGAAAAACACGGCAACCGCGGGCGCGGCAAAGATGAGCAGGCCAACCGAGAGTAAGAACAAGACCACGATGACCGGTGCGGGCATTCTTTGGGAATGCCTGGAGCGTGAAGGGGTGAAGCAGGTCTTCGGCTATCCCGGCGGCGCCATACTGCCGGCTTATGACGCGCTCCAGCACAGCAAGATCCATCATGTGCTGGTGCGCCACGAACAGGGCGCAACCCACATGGCCGACGGCTTCGCGCGGGCCAGTGGACGGGTCGGAGTCGCGGTCACGACCTCGGGGCCGGGAGCGACCAACGCGGTCACCGGGCTGGCCACGGCCATGCTCGATTCCTCACCGATCGTCTGCATCACTGGGCAGGTGGGCAGCAAGTTGATCGGGTCGGATGCGTTTCAGGAAGTTGACATCACCGGCGTCACGCTCCCGGTCACCAAGCATAACTATCTGGTGACTCATGCGAACGAAGTGGCGCGCACCATTCGCGAGGCTTTCTACGTGGCGAAGTCGGGCCGTCCCGGGCCGGTGCTGGTGGATATCACGAAGGATGCGCAGCAGGGGACGTGCGAGTTCGACTGGGAAGCTGCCAAGCCGCAGCTGCCGGGCTACCGCCCCGACCTGTCGCCCGCTCCCAAGGAGTATGCGCAGGCGCTGGAGTTGATCCACACTTCGAAGCGGCCGGTGATTCTGGCGGGGCACGGCATCATTATTTCTGGAGCCATGCACGAGGTGCGCGAATTTGCCGAGCGCGCAGGCATTCCGGTGGCGATGACGCTGCTCGGACTGGGCGCGCTCCCGGCATCGCACCCGCTGAATCTGGGCATGATGGGCATGCACGGAGAAGCCTGGGTGAACCATACGATTCAGGAAGCGGACCTGCTGCTGGCGTTCGGCATGCGCTTCGACGATCGGGTTACGGGCACGCTGAAAACCTACGCGCCGAATGCAAAAAAGATTCACATCGAGATCGATCCCGCGGAGATCAACAAGAACGTCAAGGTGGATGTACCGCTGGTCGGAGATTTGCGGGAAGTGTTGCTGGAATTGCTGCCGCACGTCGAATCGATCGATCGCAGCGAGTGGCTCGATTCGATCGACAAACTGAAGGGCGATTCCGCGGTGCGCGACATCCAGAACCTGCCCGACAGCGGCCATCTTTATGCGGCGCACGTGATCAACGATTTGTGGCGCCAGACGCGCGACAGCAACACCATTGTCGTGACCGACGTGGGGCAGCACCAGATGTGGGAGGCGCAGTATTACAAGCACGAGCATCCGCGCACGCTGATTACTTCCGGCGGATTGGGCACGATGGGCTTTGCGCTGCCCGCCGCCATCGGCGCCAAAGTCGCTTGCCCGGAGGCGGAGGTCTGGGTGGTGGTGGGCGACGGCGGGTTCCAGATGACCATGTGCGAACTGGCGACGCTGGCGCAGGAGAAGCTGAAGATCCACATCGCCATCATCAACAACGGCTATCTCGGCATGGTGCGGCAGTGGCAGGAATTTTTTTACGAGCGCAACTACGCGGCCACGCCCCTGCTGAATCCGGATTTCGCGCGGCTGGGGGAGGCTTACGGCATCCGAAGCGCGACCGTGTCGAAGCGGAGCGAAGTGGTGCCCACGGTCGAAGCGGCCCGCCAGCACGATGGGCCGATGCTGATCAATTTTAAGGTGGAACAGGAAGACACGGTCTATCCCATGGTCGCGGCCGGGTCGGCGCTGCACGACATGATTCGGCGGCCCAATCCGATTGTAGAGACGGCCGAGGACGCGTAGATCTGCTGCTGGCTGCTGGCTTCTGGACTCTAGCTTCTAGCTTCTAGCCAGGAGCTAGCAGCTAGAAGCCGAGGATTTAGAGACGGTCAAAAACTATGCTGAACACATTCATGGTGTATGTCGAGAATAAGCCGGGCGTGCTGACGCGGGTGGCCTCGTTGTTTCGCCGCCGCGCATTCAATATCGATTCGCTGACGGTGGGGCGGACCGAGAAGCCGGAAGTATCGCGCATGACGATTACGGTCGACGCCGACCGCGACCAGGCGCGGCGCATCGAAGCGAACCTGTATAAGCTGGTGAACGTGCTGCTGGTCGAGAACATTACCAATCAGCCGGCCATCGTTCGCGACCTGGCCATGATCCGAGTGGCGGCCACCCACGAAGCGCGCTCCCACGTGCTGGAACTGGCCGGCGTGTTTCGCGCGCGCGTGGTCGATGTGGCTACGGAATCGTTGACCATTGAAATCACCGGGGCGGAAGACAAGATCGACGGACTGCTCGAAGTGCTGCGTCCTTACGGTGTATTGGAGATGGTGCGCACGGGCATCGTGGCCATGCGGCGTGGCGGGGCGTCGAACGGCAGCGGCGCCGCGGCAGAACGAACTGGGCAAGGCGCAAGCGAGGACGATGTCTCGCAGTCCGTGTAAGACGGGCGGTTCGGCGCGGCGGAAGCCACGGTTTTGCAAGGCACGAGAACCCGAGTCCTCTCGGGAATGAAGTGGAGATCCCTCCTCACTCTGGGCGGCGAATTGCTAGCCCATCCCTGAAGTTCCAACCATAAAGCCGCAGTAAAACTCTGACGGCAAGTGCAGGCCGCTGTGAACCCGTCCATTGGAGACTCTCGAAGGTGCTGGGCGCAACTTGGTTTGGGCCAGGAGAATGCTCCATCCCTGGGAACGGCCGGGCCACTTCGTAAGAGCTTTCTAATTTTGGATGGTGACTTTCCGGCAATGAACGGTAGTAGCGAATCCAGGATTGCTGTGAGCGACGAAAAATGCTGAGTTAGGCGCCACGGAGACGGGGCAAGCCCCGTCTCGACGAAAGCGGGCTACAGCCGCGCAGGAACCGCTTTATGGGTGTGGGAAATCGAGGTCGCTCCGGCACCCTCGGTGCTGAAGCGGGGGCAGGGCCATGCCGATGAAGGATGAAGAAAGTATTCGCCATGGATTGTGCCGACGACATTGTCAAAGAGTTTCTGGTCGAGAGCGACGAGAACCTCGACCGCCTGGACCGGGAGTTGATTACGTTGGAGAAGAACCCGAACGACCGCGAAATCCTGGGCAGCATATTCCGCACCATCCACACCATCAAGGGCACATCGGGTTTTCTGGCATTCGACCAACTGGGGGCGGTGACCCATGTGGGCGAAAGTTTGCTGGGACGGCTGCGCGATGGCCAACTCGCGTTGAACCCGGAAATCACGACCGGGCTGCTGGCGATGGTGGATGCGGTCCGGCAGATGCTGGCGAGCATAGAGGCCACGGGCGTCGAGGGAGAACGCGACGACCGGGAGCTGATTGCGAGGTTGACCAGTTTGCAGACAGCCGCTGACGCGGGGAGTAAGAGCGGGGCAACTGCGAAACGGAAGGCGACGGCGGCAGCGGCCGGTGGCCGCGATTGCGAGTCCAAGAACCAGAAGCGCGAAGAACGGCAGCGCGAAGAATGGCAGCGCGAAAATGCGCGGGACGACGATTGGCAAAGTAACGGAGAAATCGAAATCCGCCAGTCCGGCTCCGCCGCCTGAAATTGTGGCGGAACGTCGGTCGGAAAGTCGGGCGGAAAGTCCAGCCGAGCGACCGGTGGAACGAACGACAGCGAAGGAGCAGACGAACGAAGCGGCGGAAGGGCGGCGTGCCCAGCCGGCCGTGCCTGGGCAGAGTGCCAGCGACAGCACCATCCGGCTCGATGTTGCGTTGCTCGACCAGTTGATGAATCTGGTGGGAGAGTTGGTGCTGGCGCGCAACCAAGTCCTGCAATTCGCCAACCGCTCCGAAGAAAGCGGGCTGCTGGCCACCAGCCAGAGGCTCAACCTGATCACGACCGAATTGCAGGAAGGAGTGATGAAAACCCGGATGCAGCCGATCGGGAACATCTGGAGCAAGTTTCCGCGCACGGTCCGCGATCTTGCCCTGGCCTGCGGCAAGCAGGTGCGGGTCGAGATGGAGGGCGCGGAGACCGAACTCGACAAGACGCTGATCGAGGCCATCAAGGACCCGCTGACCCACCTGGTGCGGAACTCGGTGGACCATGGCATCGAACGTCCCGAGGTTCGCCAGGCTGCGGGGACAAACCCGGAGGGCCGCCTGTTCCTGCGCGCCTTTCATGAGGGCGGACAGGTCAACATCGAGATCTCCGATGACGGGGCGGGCCTCAACCAGGACGCGATTCGCAACAAAGCGGTGCAGAAGGGCCTGATCTCCGCCGACCAGTCCGGACGCATGAGCGATCGCGAGATTGTGAATCTGGTTTTCCTGCCCGGCTTTTCGACGGCCGAAGTGGTGATCCAACGTCTCCGGCCGTGGGGTGGGCATGGACGTGGTCAAGACCCACATCGAAAAGATCGGCGGCACGGTCGATCTGCAATCGAAGCCGGGGCAGGGCGTGATGGTGCGCATGAAGATTCCGCTGACCCTGGCCATCATTCCCGCTCTGATTGTGACCAGCGCGGGCGAGCGGTATGCCGTTCCCCAGGTCAACCTGCTGGAACTGGTCGGCCTGGACCGCGAACAGGCACGCAAGGGCATTGAGTTCATCCACGGCTCGCCGGTGTACCGGTTGCGGGGAAGGTTGTTGCCACTGGTCCACCTGAAGAACGCGTTGCAGACGACGGCAGTGGCGTCCGGGTCGAAGCGCGTCAACATTGTGGCGTTGGAGGCCGATGGCCGGCACTTTGGACTACTGGGGGACGAAATCAACGACACCGAAGAAATCGTGGTCAAGCCGCTCAGCAAGCACCTGAAAAACATCAGCGTGTATGCCGGGGCCACCATCATGGGAGACGGCAAAGTGGCGTTGATTCTGGATGTGCTCGGGCTGGCGCAGCGCTCCAAGGTCCTGGCCGAGGGGCGGGAATGGGTAGCGAGCGACGAAGTCCAGAGCGCGGCGGAAGGCGCGAACGGGAAACATAAGTTGGTGTTGTTCGCGGGCGCGGGCGGGGCGCGGATGGCGGTGCCGCTCGAACTGCTGGCGCGGCTGGAAAACATTCCGGGGGGCCAGGTCGAGGGCTCCGGCAATCAATGGGTGACCCAGTACCGGGGGCAGATTCTTCCCCTGATCCGGGTGAGTCACGCGCTCGAGGAGCGGCGGCAACTGAGTCGGGGCGAGGACGCGCTGCGGTTGCCGACCACGGCCACGCTGCAAGTGCTGGTGCTCGAACACGAACATCAGTCTTGCGGGCTGGTGGTGAACCAGATCCTCGACATTGTCGAGAGCGCTCTCGAACCGCAGTCTCCCGCAACCCGCGCCGGCGTGCTCTATTCGTCGGTAGTCGCGGAACGGGTGACCGAACTGCTGGATGTTTCCGCGCTGCTGCGCGGCGGAGAAGCGTACGAGCCGGTGGAGGCCGCTGTTGCCACTACCTGAGACCTAAGACCTGAGACCTGAACTTATGACCAGCGCCCGTCAGTTCTGCACGTTCTATCTGGACCGCCTGCTCTTTGGCGTGGAGTCGCTCAAGGTCCAGGAAGTGGTCACCTACCGCGAGTTGCGCCCGGTCCCGCTGGCGCCGCCGGTGGTGAGCGGCCTGATGAACCTGCGCGGGCAAGTGGTGGTGGCGCTCGAACTGCGCCGCCAACTGGACCTGCCCGAGCGTCCCGCGGACATGACGCCGATCTGCCTGGTGGTGCGCGCGGCCTCGGGCACGGTATGTCTTTTGGCCGATGAAGTGGGCAACGTGGTCGAGGTCGATGAACGGACATTCGAACCTTCGCCCGCGACGCTATCGCCGCGCTTGCGCTCGGTGGTTCTCGGAGTGCACAAGCTGGAACACCAGTTGATGCACGTGCTCGACACCGACCAGGCGCGCGAGGTGTATCCACTGAGTCAGGCGCAGAGCGGCGGGGCGTGAACGGGGAGGCGGCGGCCAAGGTTTGCGGGACTGCCGCTCGCGTCGCACAGTTGGCCGGCAAAGATTTTGGTTTTGAATTCAGCAGCTCTTTCTGGAGAGCAAATGAAACTTACACTTGGGAAGAAACTGGGCCTGGGCTTTGGAACCATCCTCGCAGTGACGGTTCTTGGCTCGATCATCACCTACACAAAGGCAGCCTCAATTAACCAGATCACCGAGCGCGCTATGACGATGCGCGTCCCCACGATAGGCGCCTTGAAAGACTTGCAGCGGGACCTGAGCCAGGCGCAGAGCAAGGGACGCCACGTAATCCTCGCCGGAAGCGATCCCGTCCGAAGGGAGGCGGCGAAGAAGGTCTTCGCTGCCAACTGGAACGAGATCGACAACGACGTCGCCAGCCTGGGGGAATTGTCCGGGCAGTGGAGTTTACAGGAAAACCGTGACCACCTGGCCGAGATCAGAAACCAACTCCCCGAACTCCGGAGAATCCAGGAAGCGGCCATGAAGGTGGCGGCCAGCGGCGAGCGCGATGCCATCGTCAGAGCTGGAAACGATTTCGCGGACCAGGCCACGGTCGTCACGGAGAGCCTCAAAAAGGCGCTCGATGGAATGGCGGATTACTTCGCCACGCGGCTGAAGCAGAACACCGTCGATATAAATTCCGAAACCCGCTCGATGAACCTGACCATGGCCGCGACCACACTCGCAGCAATGGGCATAGGCATATTTGTGGCGGTATTCCTAAGCCGCGGTATTTCCGCCACCACACAATCCATCCTGGCCCAGGCGGAAGCAATTGCCGCCGGGGACTTGACGCGCGGGGAACTGAGAGTTCGGGGTGACGATGATCTGGGCGATCTGACCAGGGCGATCAACCAGATGCAGACGGGCCTGCACACGTTGATCCATTCCATGCGAGGCACGGCGGAACAGGTGGCGGCGGCGAGCGAAGAGCTATCCGCGACCAGCCAGCAGATCACGGCCAATTCCGAAGAAACGACGGCCCAGGCCAAGGTGGTTTCCGAGGCCGGCAACGAGGTCAACACCAACCTGCAAACGCTGGCCTCGGGCGCCGAGGAGATGAGCGCCAGCATCGGCGAGATCGCCAAAAACGCCACCGAGGCGGCGCGGGTGGCGGGCGAGGCGGTAGCGGCCGCCGAATCGGCGAACCAGACGGTGTCGAAGCTGGGCGATTCCAGCGTCGAAATCGGGAAGGTGGTCGAGGTGATCACCTCGATCGCGCAGCAGACCAACCTGCTCGCGTTGAACGCGACCATCGAAGCGGCGCGGGCGGGCGAGGCGGGAAAAGGTTTTGCCGTAGTGGCCAACGAGGTCAAGGAACTGGCCAAGCAGACCGCCAAAGCGACTGAAGAAATCAAGCAGAAGATCAGCGTCATCCGGGAGAACACGGGCGGCGCGGTCGCGGCGATTGGAGGCATCAAGGCGGTGATCGAAAAGATCAGCCACATTTCCACCGACATCGCCACCGCAGTCGAGGAACAAAGCGCGACCACCAGCGAAATGGCGCGCAATGTGACGGAAGCGGCGCGGGGAGCGAGCACCATATCGAGCAACATCCAGGGGGTGGCCGAGGCGGCGCAGAACACCTCGACCAACGTCGGCGAAGCGCAGACGGCGACCGAGCACCTGGCGCGGATGGCGAACGAGTTGCGCGACCTGGTCGGCCGCTTCAAAGTCGGCGCCGAAAGCTCAACGTCCGAAGGCTCGATGCATCGGGACGAGGAACCCGCGATGAAAGCGGCACGGCATGCGGCGGGCGCGCACTAGAGAGTTTTCATGGCGGTCGTGGATGCAGGCCCAGGCCCGGGCAGGGCGCGGCGTTACAGGCTGAGGAAAAAACCAAGGTTCGACGCTTAGCCCCTAAAGGGGAGATTGACTTCGAGGGACTTACGGTATCGCCGAAGCGATACCCCGATACGAAACCGGGGCACGCGACTCGGGGAAGCATTCGGTATCGCTGAAACGATACCCCGATAGGCGCGGATGTTCAGATTCGAGTTTCAGCACGCGTGGTTAGGACAACAGACATGCAACTCGTTCGGGTATTGATCGTCGACGATTCGGCGGTGATTCGAAGGATGCTCAGCTATCTGCTGGCATCCGACCCGGAGATTGTCGTCGCGGGCACGGCGGGAAACGGCATTCAGGCGTTGGCCCGGATTCCCGATCTCAAGCCGGACGCGGTCACGCTCGACATTGAAATGCCCGTAATGGACGGACTGGAAACCCTGGTCGAGATTCGCAAGCTCTATCCCAAATTGCCGGTGATCATGGTCAGCGCGCTGACCGAGCACGGAGCGGCAGCGACCCTGGACGCGCTGGCGCGGGGCGCAAGCGACTATGTCACGAAACCCTCTCCCGGCGAACCCAAGGGGCTTTCGCAAGAGCGGGTGCGGGAAGAACTGATTCGGAAGATCAAGTGTTTGTGCGGAGTGAGCGCGCCTCAGCCCGGGCCCAGCCCAACGCCCGCCGTGGCCGCCAGCCGCCCGCAGGCGCGGATCGACCTGGTTGCCATTGGCAGTTCGACCGGGGGACCGAACGCGCTGGCCGAAGTGATTCCTCAATTCCCCGCGGATTTCCCGGTGCCCATCGTGATCGTGCAACACATGCCGCCGCTGTTTACGCGGCATCTCGCCGAGCGTCTCAACGCGCGCGGGCCGCTCCGGGTGCAGGAGGGCAAGGAGGGGGAAAGGCTGCTGCCAGGCCAGGTGTGGATTGCCCCCGGCGACCATCACATGACGGTGACCCGCATCGGGATTGGATTCGCGCTCGGCCTCAACCGCGATCCCCAGGAGAATTCCTGCCGTCCGGCAGTCGATGTGCTGTTCCGTTCGGCGGTCCGCAGCTATGGCGCAAATGTGCTGGGAGTGGTGCTGACCGGCATGGGCTCGGACGGCACGCGCGGGTCGGCCGTCATACGGGAGGCAGGCGGGGCGGTCATCGTCCAGGACGAAGCGTCTTCGGTGGTTTGGGGCATGCCCGGAAATGTGGTGGCCGCAAGCCTGGCCGATCGCATATGCCCTCTGGACGGCATCGTTCCGGAAATTGTGCGCAGGGTGTCGCTGCGCAGGACTTTCGCCGTTGCTGGCCGCTCGTAGATAATCTTCGAATTTGCCGACCCGCGTGCCGCGGCATGCTGCGGAAGATAAAACGATGTCCATCGAAATCGCAAGCGCGAAGGCAGGCCCGGCTCGGGATTCCAACCCGGGCGATCCGGCGTATTTGAAGGTCCGCGACCTGGTTTACCGGAGCTCGGGAATCTATCATGCAGAGGAAAAGCTTTATCTTCTGGTTTCGCGTTGCGCGCGCCGCATGATCGCGCTCGGCGTGACCAGGCCCGCGGATTATTTGGAACACCTGACGGTGCGCCCCAACCGCAATGCGGAGATGCGCCTGCTGCTGAATGAAATCACCATTGGCGAAACCTACATGTTCCGCCACCCCACCCAATTGGAAGCACTGCGTAATGTGATTCTTCCCCAGATCCTGCAAGTCAAAGGTCTCATCAGCCTCAAACGGCTTCGCTTCTGGTGCGCCGGCTGCTCCACCGGAGAAGAGCCCCTCACGCTGGCCATGTTTTTGCTCGAGGAAAAAGACAAGCTGCTGGCCGGCTGGACGTGGGACATTCTCGCCACCGATTTGAACGACAATTCGCTCGAAACAGCGCGCGCCGGCATTTACGGAGATTATGCCCTGCGCAATACCAGCGAGGCGCTGCGCAAGAAATACTTCAAGGAGGTTGGCAACCAAAAACTCCAGGCCGGCGATCTGCTCAAGTCCCAGATCCGCTTTGACCGCGTCAACCTCAGCGACGACAACAAGATGTTGTTCCAGAAAGGCATCGACGTGATTTTCTGCTGCAATGTGCTGATCTACTTCGACCTGGCTTCGAAGCGCCGCGTGGTGCAGCATTTTTATTCCAATCTGCTGCCCGGCGGCTACCTTTTTCTGGGACACGCCGAATCGCTGTTTCAGGTGAACGATGCGTTTCATCTGGTCCATTTCGTTGGAGCGACAGGGTACTGGAAACCGCCCTCCGGCTATGTCGTTGGAGGCAAGACCGGTGGAGACAAAAAATGAACGCCAAGCTGCTCGCGCAACTGCAAGCTCAAATCAAGCAACTCGATTCGATTTCGGCCGCTCCGGCAATCCTGATGCCGCTCCTCGAGATGCTGCGGTTGCCTTCCGAAAAAATCAGGGTTGAAAAAGTCGTGGAGCTCGTCTCCTACGACGGAGCCATCGCGGCGCAATGCCTCCGTCTGGCCAATTCTCCCCTCTTTGGAATGCGCTATATCGAAACCGTGCGCTCCGCCGTCATGGCCCTCGGCCTGGAAAGAGTGCGCTCCATACTGTTCGGTTTGTGCATGAATCGCGTGATCCCGAAAGATAAGTGGGTGATCTCGTCCGACGCCTTCTGGCGCCACTCGCTTGGTTGCGCTCTCGTGACCCAAAGAATGGCAAAGAACATCGGATATCCCGAGCCCGAAAAAGCATACCTGGCCGGACTGCTGCACGACCTCGGGTTCCTGGTGAACTCCATCCTCTATACCGAAGATTTTCGCGAATGCCTTCGCCGCGCCGTCGAGCAGCACGTCCCCCTCCATGTCACGGAAGAGCAGGTCCTCGGGTTCACACATGGCGAAACCGGGCAGTTGCTCTCGGAACATTGGGGCTTGTCAAAGGAGTTTGTGGACGCCGCTCGCTGCCATCACGATGTGAGCCTTCTGCCCACGGCCGGGCCGCTCGGCTGCCTGGTTCACCTCGGCGATCTTTTGTGCCGGGTCCGCTATCTCGGCTACGGTTATGACGAAATCCTCGGAGTCGATCTAGCCGGCGATGTGGCCTGGCACACGCTGGTGGCGACCTACCCCGCGCTTGAACATTTTGATCTTGCCCGTTTCACGCTCGACATTGACGGAGCGATGGAGCAAATCGTGGCCACGGTGGATTCCGTCTTTGGCGTCAATAGCACCGCTGCCCCCGCCTCAAGCTAGCCGCGTGATGGGCCCCACGATGGAGAATTGTCGAAGGCAAAAAAAACGCCCTGAGCGGTTAAACTCAGGACGTCTTCGGCAGCCCTCCCCCAGAACTGCCAAAACACATGCTCATCCTAGGTCGATGCTGCACCACTGTAAATGTCACTTCCGTAACGTGAGGCTCGCAAATGAGTACTGCGGGCCATGGGCGAAAGTAATGTTACTTCGTCATCTGGCCGTGGCACCGCCTCATGAGTCACTGGATGGAGGGACGGCAACCCCGTCCTGCTCGCGCCCTCAATTTGGCTTCAGAACAGCCGCAACGCAGAACCTTCGACGCGCCGGATTACTCTTTGTCCCACGTCTTTCCGCCGTCCGCGCTGCTCCAAATCTGGTTGTCGCTCGTGGAAACGACAATTCGCGCCGAGCCGCCCACATCCATCCGAGTTACATCTATGTGAGTTATGTCGGAGCTAAGTCGCTGGCCTTGCATGGTAGGTTGCACCTGCGCCCAGGTCATCCCATTGTCGGCAGAGTGGAAGAGGGTGCCCGCCTGCCCTCCCGTCCAAACATCGTCGCCGAGGCTTGCGTAGCACAGCAATGGATGGTCCGCGCGCAAAGCCTGTTGCCAGCTCTGGCCGCTGTCCAGCGAGCGTTGCAGTACTCCCGCCGTTATCGCCCAAGTAACAGGCTGCAACAGCTTCCGGCGCGCGGACGATCCCGCCTTCGCCGCTGACAGCACATTGCTGTTCTGGACAGGGAGTTGAACCGCAGCCGCCGAGACGCTGATCTGTAGCTGACTTGTTTCAGCCTGCGGCGCCGGCTTTGCCTTTTCGCTCGCCGGCGTTTGGCTCCGCGCCACCAACTGGTCCCCGGCGTAAGATTCCGTTGCTGGCGCCGGCGCAGAGGCGGAGACCTCGACGGTTTCCGTCGCCCCTCGACTGCTCGCTGCATCGAACGCCGCGGCTCCCCCCGATGGCGCTGTCGACAGCTTGTCCGCTCCGGCTGAGTCTTGCTTCATTCCGGCAACCAGCGTTCCACGCACGGCCGGACGCGCTCGCGAAACAACCGGTTTGCCGCTGAGTTCCTTAGAGAATGACGAATGAAATTCCGATTTGGATTGCGCTTGGTCAGCCTTTGCTAAGGCTGAAGATTGCTCCGCCGATGGCGATGCGATCTGCGCAACGGAACCCGCGGGCGCTGGGCTCGCGACCTGGCGGCTTGCGGAAGGTTGCGTCGCGCGGTTCAGGTTCCCCGGATGCACCAGAAGCACCGCGGCAGCAACGGCAACTCCCGCGGCCAGCGCGGCCCAGCGCACACTTGGCCAGCCAAAGCGAAATGCGTCCCGCCAGTTTCGAGCGTCCTCTCGGTGAATCAGCTTTGCTGGAATCTCCTTTGCCGGAATCACCGGCGCGGCCAGGTCCGCAGCCGGACTTGCTAGAGCTAACGCTTCGCGGCAGTTTCCGCAGGCCGCCAGGTGCTCGAGCACACGCTCGCGCTCCTTCGTCGAAAGCGCGTGCTCGGCAAAAGCCGTTAGCAAATTCGCATCCGGATGCGCACGACCCACCGCGCCTCCATCGAGTGGATGGGCGGGCAGACCGGCCCGCAAGCGCTCATATACGATTTGTGGTATTTCATTCATGCTCTACCGTCAGTCATGGTTTCCGCCGCCTGCGTCTGGTGCGGGAACCTTCCTCTCAGGGAACGTTATTGCCCCTGAATCTTGCGTCAAGCGCGAACGCAAATTCAATTTTATGTCGCGCACGTCGGTATCAAGCGCGTCCGCCGCCTGGGCGTGGCCCATTCCGCGCGCTCGAAGCCCCGCCAGAATGCGCTTCCGCAGCCCGGTTGCGAGCCGGTCGAGCCGCCGGCTCACGCTCGATTCGTGCAGCCCCAGGGTGCGTGCAACCTCGGCCAGCGTTCGCCCATCCAGATAATAAGACGCCAGCGTAAAGCGGTCCTCTGGCGAAAGTTCCGCCAGCGCCTCATCGGTGGCCGCTGCCAGCCGTGGGTCGGGCGCGGGCGTAGCCTCGGGGACCGCGGCGGCAAACTGTACGCCTTCTTCCGTCTGTTCTTCCAGACTGACCGTGCGTTTCTGTTTGCGATAGCGATTGATGAACTCCTGCGCCATCACCGTGCGCAGCCAGCCTTCGAGCGAACCGCGGCCGCTGTAGAACAAGAGCTTCGAAGTTCGCGCTTCCTTGCGGGCGTTTACGCCATAGAGGTCCGCAAACAGGGAATCGGCCAACTCCGCGCCCTGTGCGGCGTCGCGCGTAATGTGCAACGCCATGTGGTGCAGCTTCTGGCGGTAGCGGCCAATGAAGTCCTGCCACGCCCGCTCGTTTCCCGCCGCACAGGCGCGCGCCAGCGCCAGTTCTTCCACCCGCAACCCCGCGCAAAAAGTGGCTTGCTCTTGGGTCCAGACGCGCCCCGGTTCGCCGGCCGAACTTGGAGCTGAACTTGGAGCAAGACACTTGCCCAGTACCTCCTCGAGAATTGCCGCAAACTGTTCCGCGCTCACGCCGTACGCCGCCGCCCCGCTGCGCTGGTAAAGCTCCGCAGCGACTCGTGCTCCGTGACCGGATTGGGCGGGCTTTGCCATGTATCAGATGATGCTAGCAACTTTTTCGGCGCAAGGAAGAACAAATCGTGCGTTCTTCGATCAGCGAGCAAAGAAAGACACTCCTGGAAGACTCGCGGTTCAGCGGCCCGGCACGCTCCTCCTCGGCGTGCCGGGGCGCGGCGCAAGCAGAAGAAGGTGGCAACGCGGGAGCGTTATTGGTTGCAGTGGTGTCTTTACTACATGGAGGCCCATTTATGCGGTTAGTCATCGCGGTTACTGGAGTCGTTCTACTGGTACTAGCGGCGGTTGTAATTCCCTGCATGATGCAGGCAGGCCAAGCAGCGTCGGCGTCAGGTTATTCCCTGCTCAACCCGATTCGCAGCGGCAATCTTACTGTCTTTCCCGTTGTTGCCGGTAAGTCCAATGACACGGCGGAATTTCTTACTCTCGATGAGGGACTGCGCAGCGGCGACGTTATCGTGACCGAAGCCGGCCAGGCGCGTGGCCTCATCCGGCGGCGGCCCGGAGGCCCGGCAGTCATCCACCCCGTACGCGACGCGGAGGTGAACGAGCTTGTTCTGGTTAATAACTCGAAGCGACCGCTGTTACTCCTCGCGGGCGAGATAGTTACCGGCGGTAAGCAGGACCGTGTCATCGCCAAGGACCGCATCGTGCCTGCCGAGAGCGATCCCATCGATCTCGGCGTCTTCTGCGTCGAGCCCGGACGCTGGGTAGCGGCGAACGGCAAAGCCGATTTCAATAACTCGGCGTACGGCGTTGTGGGCGGCGTTCTGGCTGCACCCGCTGTACGCAGCAAGGCGATGGTTGCGAAGGATCAGCAGCAAGTTTGGGACAGCGTCCGCAGTTCGCAGCAAGCCATGGCGGACAAAGTTGAGGTCGCTGGCGCCGCTCCCGCCGTGAACGCGACCACTTCTTACGCGCGCGTTATGGACAACACGGAAGTTCAGAAACAAGTGGATGCCGTCGCCCAACCGGTGCAGCGCGACTACGAAAGCGTGATCCGCCAATTGCGCGATAAGAATGCGGTTGGCGTTGTGGTCGCCGTGAACGGAGAAATTGTCTGGGCCGATATTTTCGCCAGCACCCAGTTACTGCAAAAGTATTGGCCGAAGCTTATACGTTCTTATGCCGCCGAGGCCGTGGTGACGCGCGTCAAAGGCGGAGAAGCCAGCGTCAAAGACGCGCAGAGGTTTCTCGACGATCTGGAGGGACGCCACGAAACCGCCGAATCCGAGCCCGGCGTCTATCGCCAGACGGAGATCACCGGCGACGGCTTCAAGATATTCGAGTTGATCTCGCTGTTGCCCAAGACCGGCTTCGCAGTGCACGTGGCCAAGATGGCTGACTGATATTTTGCCGACTTTCCATGGATTGTCATTTGTTTATGAATTGTCATCCCGAGCGATGCGAGGGATCTGTAGCTTGCGGCGAACTGCAGATCCCTCGCTTCGCTCGGGATGACAAAATCAGGTTAAACGAGAGTTGAAGATCGGCAGTTCGCCTTCACATGGGCTGTTATGCCCCGTGTAAAACCAGCGCCAGTCCCTGGAGCGCGACTTCATGTGTATCAGGCGCTAGGTTGAGCGCGGGCAATTCGTCGCGCGTGAACCAGCGAACATCCGCCGCATCGCTGCCCGCTTGGAGGTCGCCGCCGACCGGGCGGCATAGATAGTCGATCAGCACATAGTGATACCGCACCCGACCCTCGTCGTCTCGGATCACACGCTCATAAACACCCAGCATTTCTGCCGTCTCGACCACCAATCCCGTTTCTTCGCGAGCTTCCCGCGCTACCGCGTCGCGCAGGGTTTCACCGCATTCGAGGACGCCGCCGGGCAACGACCACTCGCCTAACAGCGGCGGCTGCCCGCGGCGGATTAACAGCACGCGGCGGTTACCGCTATGATCGTCGTCACGACTATCGACGATCACCGCGCCTACGCCCACCAGCGGCGATTCAGGGTATTCACGTTTCATGCAGCGCGCTTTCCGTTTCGCTATAGCCGATTCATGCGTTCCTTCTCGGAAACCGGAACAGTATACGGCCTTGGCGTCAACTTTGTACTGAGGCATCGCGAAGCGCGGGTTGCCATTACAATAGCCAACATGGCGCTCGAAGAATACCAACGGAAACGCCGCTTTGAGGAAACGCCCGAGCCTCCGGCACAAATCGAGAAGGAGTCCGGCCACCGCTTCGTGGTGCAGCGGCATCACGCGTCGCAACTGCACTACGATTTTCGCCTGGAGATGGAAGGCGTGCTGAAGTCGTGGGCCGTCCCCAAAGGCCCGTCGCTCGATCCTGCCGACAAGCGCCTGGCCATGATGGTCGAGGACCATCCTGTCTCCTACTACGATTTTGAAGGCACCATTCCCGAAGGCAACTACGGCGCCGGCACGGTGATGGTTTGGGACGTTGGCACATGGGAGCCGTTATCGCCAGGGCCCGTCAAGGGAGAATTCGTTCCGGGCACGGACGAAGAAGCTGTCGCCATGCTGGCAAAAGGCGACCTCAAATTTCGTCTGACGGGAAAGCGGCTGAACGGCGATTTCGCCATCGTGCACATCAAGGCCCGCCGCCCGGGAAGCAAAGGGAACGAATGGCTGCTCATCAAGAAGAAGGATGACCACGTCGTCACGGGATTCGACATCAATAAGAAAAAGTACGAGACATCCATTCTCACCCGCCGCAATATGGAGCAAATCGCCGCGCAGACGAACCCGGCGAAATGACTGAGGACGGGCGGAGACGCCCGTCCCTCCATCGCATAGCCCATAAGGCGGTCACGGTACTAGAACGCGCCGCCGCCACCGCCGCCGAATCCTCCGCCGGAAAATCCGCCGCCGCCGAAGCCTCCTCCTCCGAAACCCGAGCCAGTGGAACTGGCTCTGGGCGCGGAGACGAACACCTGGTGCATGTCGGTCGCCATGCTGTGCATGGAGCTGGAAAAGAAAAGCGGACTGAAGCCAACGTAGCCGTTCGGCGAAACGTACCAACTCGGCGGGTCTTTCACGATTCCGTCGAAGGCTTGCGCCCAGTGGTGCTCGACGCCCAGCGCCATGGCGTACGGGAGAAATTTTTCGAAGGTGTCGGGCGGCATGCGCTTAATGCGGTCGGCGTCCACCCGATTCATGAACTCCTGAAACCCGAGGACGGCAATATGAATGCGCGCGCCAGAAACTGTCTTCGCCGACATCTGCCGCGCAAACAGCCACCAGATCAGCGCGGAAACCAGGCCGCTCACGATTAACAGAGGCACGGAATCGAACAGGTTCATCCAACCCATGACCTGCACGCCGACCGCGACGATGGCGATGGCGACAGCGGCGGCGATGCTGTAGCCATTCGCCGATTCCGGATCGAGCGTGTAGATGCCTTTGCCCTTGAGCGAGTTCATGATGTCCTGGCGCACGATGGGAATCACGGTGTAGAAGCGGTTCTTGAGGCTGGACAAGCGGGTTTCAGCTCCGCCCTGAAAAATGTTTTCCAGCATCACGCGTTCGTGCGGCGTAAGGTCGGGCCCCCATTGAGGCATGGGCTTCAAAAGGTGGAACACGTAATCTTTGTGATGGAAGACGACGAACGTGTCAACTTTTTCTTCGATCTTGATGTAGCCGCGCACGGCCAGATCGACGATGGTGCTGGTAATGTCGCGGGGATGGATGGTGTCGTCGAGCAACGTTCCGGCCTCGGCGGGACAAATGCCTTTGGGCGGCTCGTACTGCGGGGCCACGGAGACTCCGGGATCGGGATCGCGTCCCACGGAATACCACAACGCAAACATCACGGCCAGGGTAAGCAGCGGCAGGAACACGATGGGATTGCTGCCGAGGAACCAGCCCAACTTGGTGAGCGCCGACGGAGGTTTGAGCACTCCCTGCGGAATATAAATGTCGATGGTGAGGCCTTCGCGCATGGAAAGCGGGCGAGTGGTTTCAAAAGTGGCGTCGGCGCCTTTGACCTCGGCGGTCGCGTAGCTTTCCTTCGAACCGTACGTGCCGGTAAAGGCCTGAGCGCGCAAACTCCCGCCGGCATTCTCGGGCAGGGTCACGAAGGCCGAGGCATGGTCGATGGGAACCTGCCAATCGTTGCCGGTTACGTTCCAGTAGAACTCGGCGTAGTTGTCGCTATTATCAGCGCCATTACTATTGAAGAAGCGGACGCCGTTGCGAACTTTGTAGTCGATGTTGACGACGCGCGTCGTGTCAACCGCGTCGGGAATATAGATTTTCAGATCGCGGTAGGCCCCGGACTTGCTCGACTCGTACTTCAGGTTGTTTCCGTTGTCGTCGGTGACGCTCAGCACATTGAGAAAGAGCGTGTAGTTGGTCCCGTCAGGGCCGGGATACTCAACCGGAATGGTGCGGTGAATGCCGTGCCACTCGCCTTCGAAAGCCACGGAAATTTTTTCGCTGACCAGGGCTGTGCCGTCGGGGGCGATGGAGATGGAGTCGTGAAAATCGGCGACGTGCCAACTGCGGGCGTGGGCGGAAGCGGCTAGTATGAAGAATAAGAACAGGACGAAGAGTCGGCGTTGCATGTTAGCTCCGCGGTACATTTTTAGAACTGCACGTGTATAGCGAATCCTCAGTTACTGTGGCCAATGGCGCGGCCGAGCTGCGCTCGGCTGGACAGCCGGGGGCGGCTGTCCCTACGTGTGGACGGGCGAGGACGCCCGTCCCTCCACGAATTCTAGAACTTCACCGCGACTGGTTCGCGATCGGCGGCGCCAGCTTCGAAGAACTGCTTCTGCTGGAAGCCGAACATCCCGGCCAGCATGTTGGTCGGGAAAGATTGAATCTTGGTGTTCAGGTCGCGCACCACGGCGTTGTAGTAGCGGCGTGAGTTTTGAATTGCCTCCTCGATCTCGCTGAGAGAATTCTGCAACTGGGTGAATTCCTGCGAGGCCTGGAGTTGAGGATAATTCTCGGCCACCGCGAACAGGCTTTTGAGCGCGCCGGTCAGTTGATTTTCGGCGGCCGCCTTGTCCACCGGGCCGGTGGCCTGCATGGCCATGGAGCGGAATTTCGCGATGTCTTCGAACGTACTCTTTTCGTGGGTGGCGTAGCCCTTAACGGTTTCGACCAGATTCGGAATCAAATCGTGGCGGCGCTTGAGCTGAACATCGATGTCGGACCAGGCCGAGTCGGAGCGCACCCGCAACTGCACCAGGCCGTTGTACATTGCGACCAGAAAGGCGCCGAACAGAACAATGACTAGCAGAACAATCCAAGCCATGCAGACCTCCTCGAGGCGGATTCAAATGGACGTTAGCAGCAAAACGGCAAAGTTTCAAGGTTTCAAAAAAGGCAAGGTTTCAAAGTTTCAAGGTCGCAAGGTCTCAACGACCCAAATTGATCTCAATCACTCTGCAACTCTGAAGCTTTGAAACCTTGAAACCTGATTTTACTGCCTGGGAGCGTAGTAGCCACGGCGGGCGCGGACTTGCAGATCTTTTTTCAGGGCGACGATTTCGATCGAGCGGTAGCGCCCGTCAACATCGAAGCCGGAGGGCTTGTAGGAAACGGCGTACTGGCTGCGCAGTTCGTCTTCAATGGCGGCGAAGGAATGCGTGATGTCTTTCATCTTGTAGGGGAAGAAGGCGCGGCCGCCGGTCGAGGTGGCAAGGTCTTCGAGCGCTTTGTCGCCGCGCAGGATCAGGCCGCTGTCGTCGGTGGAGATGGCGTAAATGAGAACGTCGGCGCGTTCCGCCATTTCAATCGCCTGGGCGCGCGAGTGTTCGCTCTGATTGTCTTCGCCGTCGCTGAGAATCACGATGGCCTTGCGAATGGGATGGCCGGGATTCTCGCGCAGCAGTTTCTCCTGGCACGCTCGGTAAATTGCGTCGTAGAGCGCGGTGCCGCCGCCATCGCTCAGGCGCTGCACTCCAGCGGCAAGTAAAGCGAAGTCGCCGGTGAAATCCTGGGCCAAGTGGCTTTCTTTGTTAAATCCAACGACAAACGCCCGGTCGAAGCCTGGACGTATGATGCGCCGCAGAAATCCGGTGGCGGCGTCTTTTTCAAATCCAAAGCGGGCCTGAACCGAGCCGCTGATGTCCAGCAGCAAGCCCAATTCGATGGGCAGGTCGGTCTCGCGGCGGAAGTTCAGGATCGACTCGACCGGCTTGTGGTCGTCAAAAATATTGAAATCGGTCTGGTTCAAGTTGCGGACGAACTTGCCGTGGCGGTCGGTCGCGATGAAGAGCACGTTGACTTCATTGACCCGCGTCTTAATGGTAAGGATTGGGTCGCCCGCCCCGTCGCTGCCCGCGGCGGCAGCCGGCAGAAGAGCAGCCGCGCTGCTCGAATCCAGCGCAAGGGTGGAAGCGGCAACGTAGGCGGTGGTTTGGGCGAATGCGGGAACGGACACACTGAGACCAAGAAGAGACAGACCAAGAACAACAGCGATCGCGCACACCCCGCCCGCGAATGCGCTCAGCGCCGATCCGGTTTTCTTGCGCTCCCTCATCGCTTCACAATTCCTTGCGCCTTGTTGGTAAATCCCATGCAAACACCTGTAAACATCGAAGGTTTCAATTGCTTCGATGCACGCGGGGGGCCGAAAACCCAAAAATTGCGCTGTATAAAGTGACTGTAGGCTGTAATAGGGTCAGTGTCCAAGTTACAAAAGGAGTACGCGGACGGTGCGGGGTTTAACCATAAGCCGGTCAATGGGTTGGAAACAAGCTTGCGAACCAGGATGGGATATCGCCGGGGTGTGCCGAAGGATGAAGCGGAAGGCGGTAGATCCAGCCTGGCGCCTGAGATCTTCGCGGGCCCTTCGCGCCGGAGCAATCTCAGGAAATTTTTCATGATTGGGGCAACTCCGCGTAAAAAGTTCAGCATGCCGGGCCTCGGCGTCAGGGCCCCGTTCCGCTAGTACCGTGACCGCATGATTTGTTTCGTTTCACAAAGGCGTGGCGCCGCCGTCCCGGCGGTTGTCCGGCGGGCTTCCTCGCCCGCCGCGCCGAGGGCGAGACGCCCTCGGGACAGCCGGCAAGATGCCGACGCTACTCATAATCCACGCCGCCATCATCATGCGGTCGCACTACTAGCTGCCCGCCGTGCCCAGCGCGCGCGGGGCGGTAGGATTCGCGTCGGCATCGGGCGCAGGTTCGAAGTGGTGAAGCTTTTTCATGGCGTACATGCGCCGGTCGGCTTCGGCGAGCAGGGGTTCGACGTCGGAACCATCCTGCGGACAAAACGCTGTTCCCACGCTCAGCCCAATCAGCTCGCGGCCCGCGATCTTCTTGCCGGCGTCGGCGGCCAGAAGATTCAAACGCCTGGCCTTTTCGCCGGAAGCCTCGAGGCTCAATCCGGGTGCGACCAGCACGAATTCATCTCCACTCATGCGGGCAACATAATCGTAGCCGCGGCAGATTTCCCGCAGGTGGACGGAAAAATCCTTGAGCAGGTTGTCGCCTTCGAGGTGGCCGAAGAGATCGTTGATCTGTTTGAAGTTGTCAATGTCGCAGACCATCACCGCCAGGGACGTGCCGGTGCGGCGGCAGCGCGCCAATTCGCGCGAAAGATGAATGAACAGCGAACGGGCATTGGGCAGTCCAGTGAGGTAGTCGGTGGTGGCCGAGTCTTCGGCTTGCTGATACTTGAGAGCGTTTTCAACCGAGAGCGCGATTTTCGAGCTGACCGCGAGCAGGATGCGCAGATGGTCGGTCGAGAAAGCAGCGCGGTCGGCGCGATACATGGCCAGCACCCCGACCACGCCGTTGAGTCCTTCGAGCGGCACCGCGAGCATGGAGCGCAGCGTGGTGAATCTGGCGGGATCGCTCACATATCCGGCTTCGGCCGCCGGATTGCCATTGAGGATGGGCTTGCGTTGTTCCGCGACCCAGCCGCACAACCCTTCTCCCACGCCAATGTTCAGCGCCGACAGCAGCCGGAAGTTGTCGCCGCTCACCAGTTCCGCCGCCAGCCCGCCGTCCTTCAACAGAAACACGGCCATCGAATCGTAGGGGACCATCTTACGCAGCCGCACGGAAAGCACGGAAAGCGTTTCGCCCAAGCTCAGCGAGTTGCCCAGGTCCTGGCTGAGCTCGAACATGGTCTGCGCTTCCTGGCGCGCCGAAGCGATGGAAGAGAGAAAGTCCGCCTCGTTCGCCGGACTGGAAGCTGGCGCGCATCGCTCGAAACCTCCGGCCGCCTCCGGCCCAGGCTCATCATCTATGCCGGCCGATCGGGCGGCCTTCTCCGCGGCCATCGAATCCGGTGGCACCATCGTCTCCAGGTCGCGGTAGCGGCGTTCGAGGACCTCGACAATCCTGGGCTCGAAGGCGGAGCCGGACTCGGAGGCGAGTTGCGCCATAGCGGCATCCAGCGAAAGGGCTTCGCGATACTGGCGATGCGACGCCAGGGCGTCCAGGCAATCGACCGCCGCGAGCACACGGGCGCCTACCGGAATATCTTCACCTTTCAGGCCATCGGGATAGCCGGCTCCGTCCCATCGCTCGTGGTGCGAGCGGACGATGGGCGCGACCGGATAAGGAAACGCAACCCGCTGCAAGATCTCCGCGCCGACCACGCAGTGGATCTTCGTTTTTTCAAATTCTTCCGGAGTCAGGCGTCCGGGCTTGTTGATGATGTGTTCTGGAATCGCCAGTTTGCCGATGTCGTGCAGCAGCGCGGCCGCGCGCAGCGCTTCGATTTCGTTGCCGCTCAGACCCAATTCCTTCGCCACCTCAACCGCGAACAGGCGTACGCGCTGCAGGTGTTTGTGGGAGGTGTGGTCCTTGGCTTCGATGGCCAACGCGAGCGCCTCGATGGTGCGCAGGTGCAGCGAGGCGACCTCTTCGGCGTTGCGCTTTTCGATTTCGACCTGCCTCTTTTCCGCTGTCAGCTTGGCGAGATAGAGATGATACAAGCGATAGACCAGGTACACGAGCGGCAAAACCAGGAGCGAGGTCTGCCATCCCACCTGTTGGCCAATGAATCCCGCCGCAGATACAACCGCCGCTGCCGCCACATAGTAGGAAAACGACCAGAAATGGTATGTCGCCCAGAGTTTGTATGCCGGTTTGCCTTCGGTGATTGAGCTGAGCACCGCGGCGGGGACCGTCGTCGCCACAAAAAAGACCAAGGCCGCAACGATCAGCGGCGGCAACGTGCCGGTTCCGAGCACCCGTTGCAAAGTGTGAAATGCGAAGTACGACACCGCGATGGCGTTCGCCATCATTCCGAAAACCTGGAAAACGATCTTGCTCGGGACCCGCTCCCGGCCCGCGCCGAACAGACATTGCGCCAGGGCGGCCGTGCATCCCAGAACCATCGTTTCAGGAAGGCTCAGTTCGAGCACGCTGAGCAAAATGAACAAAATACTCGCGGGCATGGAGCCATCGACGCCGGGGAGTTGAACCTTGAGAGTGGAAGCAAGAACGGCAACCGCCAGGTAACAGAAAAACCGCGTCAGGTCGGCACTCTGCCAGTGCAACAGGGCGTGCGCCAGCGCCCACATGCCGAGCGCTGCCGTTCCACCGATAAACAGTCTTGCCCGTATCGACATAGGCCGTTTCAGAACTTCTGCCTACACTGCTCCTTAACAATGCCTGCAACTGCACATCCACGAGGCGAATTCTAGTTACCTCTGTCAGGACCAGAGATCCGCGACACTTATGCTGACCAACCCCAAAGTGCTCCGGGCCGCGCACGGGTTGACCCCGTAGCATTCCGCCGCCAGGCGCGCCTGAAAACCTGATTCTCCCTATGCTATCGGATGGTATTTCACTGCCTGAAAATCAAACACTTACCGAGGTAACTGCCGGGGTGTGACGAGATAGCTAGTGGCGCGGGATCGGAAACCCACGCCAAACTCCAATTTGAGTCAGGCGTCATGAAAAAATCGCATCCAGATTCACGGCGCCCAGGCCGAGAGCGAAAAGTGATCGCCAAGCCAACGTACACACCCTTCGGTTACCTGTCATGCCCTGTCCGTTCGTGTCATTCTCTTTTTGCCGTTAGAAGCCTATCGACCGCAACCGCGGGGCCAACTCCCGCTGCGGCTGCGGAACTCAAGTGAGGTTTATTCATGTTGCAGTCTCCGGACCAGAAGTACACTCCAACCGCGGCGCCCACCAACAATTACACTCCGGTCAAGCCGGCCACCTCACCCATGGATCAGGCCCACATCGGACGCACGCTTTTCGTCAAGGGTGAAGTGACGGGCGCGGAATCGGTCTTCATTGACGGACGCGTCGAAGGCGCCATTCTTTTCCCCGACTATCGTGTCACCATCGGCCGCAATGGAAATGTCGCCGCCAACATCACTGCCAAGGAAGTCGTCATCATGGGCAAGGTGCAGGGCAACGTTGACTGCGCGGACCGGCTCGAAATCCGCAGCGAAGGCCTGCTCGCGGGCGACGTGATCACGCATCGCATCAGCGTCGAAGAAGGCGCGATTCTCAAGGGCGGCGTCGAAGTGCGCAATCCCGAAAAGAAAGACCAGAAAACGCAGGCCCAGAACCCCGCCAAGCAGGAAGCTGCCAAACAGGAAGTTCCCGTGCCCATGGCGCTGGCTGCGGCCAACTCGTAGTTTCACGAAATCAAACTCAGAGTTGAACTAAAAGTTGAACCAAAAGATGACGATGGAGCGCCGGACGAACATGCCTGGCGCTCCATCGTTCTTCTTTTTCCGGCTTCTTTTTCCGAAAATCACTGCTTTGACCTGAAGTCGAGCGACGCCGAGTTCATGCAATAGCGCAGCCCGCTTGGCTCCGGGCCATCGGTAAACACGTGGCCCAAATGCGCATCGCAGCGGGCACAACGCGCCTCGGTGCGGGTCATTCCGTAACTCCCGTCGGTCGTTTCCACGATGTTCTTCCGGTCAGCGGCGGCAAAAAAACTCGGCCATCCCGTTCCGGAATCGAATTTTGCTTCCGAACCAAAAAGCAGCGCGCCGCAACACACGCAGTGGTAGCTCCCGTCGTCGTGCTGGTTCCAGTATTTGCCGGTGAAAGCCGGTTCGGTGCCGCAGGCGCGCGCCACTTCATACTGCTCGGGAGTAAGCTGGCTGCGCCATTCGGCTTCGGTCTTCCTGATCTTGTCCTGGCCAATCTTTTCCTGACCAATCTTGCCGCTGGGTTTTTCCGCCATGGCGTGTCTCCAGCAATAAGATGTGGAACGGCCGGGAAAGTTGCAGATGGCAACGCTGGACGGGACGGGCTCCGCCGGCGAGACGCGCCTTCCGGCCCAAGAGACGTTTGTGAAACGCGCCTTACTTCGAGGTGGTCATCAGCCGCACAACTTCCCGCATGCGCGACCGGTAAAGGTTTTGGCTGGGATCCATGCGGGCAGCGGTTTCGAGTTCTCCGAGGGCTTCTTCGTATTGATTCAAGGCCATCAGGCAAGCGGCGAGCGAATAGTGATTCTGGGCGCTGGGCTCGAGATGGAGGGCCTGGCGGAACTCTTTTTCCGCTTCCGCCAGTTGTTGCGTATTCACCAGCGCCGTGCCGAGATAGTGGTGGGCCAGGCCGGATTCGGGATTGAGCGCAACCGCTTGGCGCAGCACTTTCACAGCTTCCTCATCCCGACCCGAAAGCAGCAGGGCCTGTCCCAGGACGCGGTGTTCGGCCGCTCCCGAGGGATTGGCGATGATCGCGGCTTTTAACTCGCGAATGGCGGATGGATAGTCGCGCTTGGCCATATAGGCGCGGGCAAGGCAGTTGTGCCCGCCCTCCCACTCCGGACTCTGGCGATAAAGATCTTTGAATTCCGCGATGGCGCCGTCGAACTCTTCCTTATCGCAAAGCGTGTTGCCCAAATTGTTGCGCACGCTGGCTTCGCTTGGATTGAGCCCCTTGGCGATGCGATATTCCTCGATCGCCTCATCCAGCTTCCCCTGATCGTGGAGCACCACGCCCAGGTTGCTGTGCGCCTCCCAGAAGTCGGGACGCAGACTGAGCGCGCGCCGGTAGGCGGTGACCGCCGGCCGCAGATCTCCCTGATCGCGGTGCGTGATTCCGATGTCGAAGTAAACGTCGGCGTTCGCCGGCGAGCCTTCGGGTTCGCGGGCCAGCGCTTCCTCGAAGGCATGCAGCGCGGCCGCGTAATGGCCATCGGCGTAGAACGCAAGTCCCAGATAGCGGTAGGCCTCGGCGTTCGCCGGATCCATGCTGAGGGCGGTGCGCGCTTCGGCGAGTGCGTCGCCGGCATCGTCTGTGCGGTAAAAGAGATAGGAAAGCTGGTTGTGGGTTTCAGGGAAACCGGGCATCAGCCGCGAAGCTTCCGCAAATGCGTCGAGCGCATCGTCGAATCGCTCTTGCCGGGTCAATACCCTGCCCAGCACAAAATTCAGCAGCGCGCGATTTGGCGCGGCGTCGCTCGCATCGTCCTTTAGCAGGGCGCGAAGCTGGTCTTCAGCGGCTTCGAAGTTCTTGTCGTGGACCAGAGCGGCAATCTGGGCCGCTGCGCTCGAACACGCGCACGAGGCGCTGCTGGCTGACTTTTGGCTTGGACTTGGCGCAGGATTCAAGTTCTTCAGGCTCTCGATCAAGCCCGCGTCTGCCCCGGCTTCTTGCAGGGCGCGGACGCATTGCCGCGCGCATGGCGGCGTGGCCTGACACAAAAGCGTCCCGGCTTCGTCCCGCATTTTTGCGTTGTCGGTTTGGATCAGGCGCTCGATTCGCGCGCTCGAAATCCCACCCGCCAGCCACAGGAAAATCGCGTCCCGGCCGGACGTGGGCGCAGCCTGTTCGGCCCACAACGGGCCAGCCGCCAGCACAATCAATAGCCATCTCAGCACACTGCGTTTCACAAAGCCCTCCGGCGGTTTTGACGGGCGAGTTAACGGACGAAGATTGCCCTCAGGCCAAAATAGTCCGCCTGCGTTATCCACGATAGGTTACGGAGGTAATTCTTTGGGACATGTCCCAAACGGGCCCAGGTACAATGACGGAGCGCGATGACCAAGGGAATCCGCGAGACTCCGGGCAATTGCCTGGGATACACTAGGAAAGTGGTTGTGCCGTCCCTGGTTCCCGCGGGCGCGTCCGTTTCGGAGGCTTTATGCTTGAAGGTTTGTTTCAACCCATGCACCTGCTGGTGATCTTCTTCATCGCGCTGCTGGTGTTTGGCCCCAAGAAATTGCCGGAGTTGGGCAAGGGACTGGGCGAAGGGATTCGCGCGCTGAAAGATGGTATGAAGGACCAGGAAACGAAGCCCGACGCCAAGTCCGAAGCAAAGTCCGAGAAACCGCCCGATATCAAAGTCGTCTAAGGACTCGGCGGCATCCACGTTGTCCGCACGGCGAATTCAGGATAGCGTGTCCCCTGTGTTCCGGAGCCTGCCCTGAGCGAAGTCGAAGGGTGTCCTCTGTGGTCAAAGCTTTTCTGTTTTACCGCAACTTCCCTGCTCCTATCGCATTGCACACACAGGAATTCGTGTGTTAGTTTCGACTCGTAGAGGTCTGCTTGCGACATACGATTCCGGCTGGGTTCGACCTTAAGGAATTTGACCGCAAGGAAGCTGACGTTTATCTGCGGCTTGATCCGGCGCGTCTTCCCCAGCATATCGCCATCATCATGGACGGAAACGGACGCTGGGCCCGGCGCCGGCACATGCCGCGCGTCGCGGGACACCGCGCCGGTGTCGCCGCCGTGCGTTCCACGGTCGAAACCGCGGCCCGCATCGGAATTCCCGCCTTGACGCTGTACGCCTTCTCCGAAGAGAACTGGAAGAAACGTCCCAAGACAGAAGTCGATTTCCTGATGCGGCTTTTGTGCCGCTACCTCAAGGCGGAACTCAACACGCTCAACGAAAATAATATTCGCCTGCAATACATCGGCCGCCAGCATGAACTGCCGGACTCGGTGCAGCGCGAGATGGAAGAAGCGAGCTTCGCCACGTCGAAAAACTCGGGCATGCTGCTGACTCTGGCCCTCAATTACAGCGCGCGCAGCGAAATCGTCGACGCCTTCCGCTCGCTGGCCGAAGCCGCTGCCCGCAATGGCGGCCTCGATCATTTCGCGGTCGATGAGCAGGCGATCAACGAACATCTCTACACGCGCGGAATGCCCGATCCCGACTTGGTCATTCGCACCAGCGGCGAGATGCGGCTGAGTAACTTCCTGCTCTGGCAACTGGCGTATGCGGAAATCTACGTAACCCAGACCTTGTGGCCCGATTTCCGCGGCGTGCAACTACTAGAGGGCATCGAAGAGTATCAGAAGCGAGACCGCCGCTACGGCGGCCTCGGACCGGATAACGGCCGCGCCAAGAAACAAGCCGAGGCCAAGCGTTGATCAAACGCATAGCGACAGCCGTCGTTTTAATCCCACTCGTTCTTCTCCTGGTGCTGAAAGCGCCGCTTTTCCTGATCGCCATCGTGTGCGCTGCGATTGCGTTGCTGGCCATTGCCGAGTTCTTGAAGCTCGCGACGCATTATGCAGTCCATCCGCTGGCGCTCGCGACCTACGCTTTTGTCGGACTCTTCTTTGTATACGTGATTATCGTCTCCACCAATCGCACGCCGTTGGACGCGACGGCGGCCGTTCTCTACGGAGTCGCGGTGGCGGCAGCGCTGGCGCCTTTCGTATTTCTGACAGCCGCTATGACAAAGACGCGGGCCGAACTTGCTACCGGCTATCCGGCGGCGGCCGCTTCTGTGTTTGCCTTTGCCTACATCGCCATCCCGATGACGCTGCTGGTCGAACTGCGCCAACTGTCGGCGGGCGCCATCTGGACCATCTACACTCTGCTCGTCGTGTGGGCTGGAGACATCTTCGCCTACTTCGCCGGCAAGACGCTGGGACGCCATCGCATGTCGCCGCGCATCAGCCCGAACAAGACCTGGGAAGGCGCCGTGGCATCAGTCCTGGCCAGCGTGATCGTCGGCACGTTGTGGATTCAGCACGCTCACGGAATCAGTGACGCCCTTCTGCGCATGGGATTGATTGCCCGCCGCGATGGCATGTGGGGTTTGCAACCGCCGCATCTCGGGCCCATCATTCTGCTCTCGATCGTAGTCAACCTCGCGGCGCAGTTGGGAGACCTGGTCGAGTCGCTCATCAAGCGCGGCGCTGGAGTGAAAGATTCCGGAACGATTCTTCCCGGCCACGGCGGCATGCTCGACCGCATCGACGCCATGCTCTTCGCCGTACCGGTAGTCTGGGCCTACGGCGCGTGGCGGTTGATGCAGTAAATGCCGATACGAAAATGTGGGCCGAGTTTACAGAGTGGATCCTCGGCCCAAAGGCGGATGAGCGGTTGCGTCGTCGATCTAGGGGCGGAAAATTTCTTCAATTTTTCGGCCAAATATCTTTCCGATCTTAAAGGCCAGCGGAAGACTGGGGTCATATTTGCCGGTTTCGATGGCGTTTACCGTTTGGCGGGATACTTCCAGACGCTCCGCCAATTCTGCCTGCGACCAGTCTTTATGTTGCCGAAGATCTCTGACGATATTGTTCATCGGTATCGCCTCCGCGCCGTAAACAGGCCAATCACCCATAACACACACATGATCGGGTAAACCCAGATCCACTTCAGCGGACGAAGTCCCTCACCCTGAAGCAGACCGTACGCAAACGTGACTACGGCGGAGGAAGCAAAAGCAAAGGCCAAGGCCTCCAGATGAATGCGTTGCTGGAGTTCATCCATGGCGCGGAAGAAACGCAGCACAACAAATGGTAAAAACAAAAGGGGCACGACAGGCGCGAGGGCTAGCGGATATCTAAGCGTCGCTGGTCGCGGGGTTCGGAGCAACAGCATCGAAATCACGAGCACAACGGCGTAGGCAAGCATTACCAAACTGAATTCAACCAGGTAGCGTTTTCGAGGGGTGTATTTCATGATGTCTCCATTTCTTGGTAAGACAAGGTACCTTGACATGACAAGTATGCTTTACAGCCGGGAAGATGTCAAGTTAATTTGACACTCGATTCGGAGTACATTAACAGGGTGGGGCGGCGGATGCAGTGGAGCCTTTCCCTACAAAGTCTGCCTGAGAGACAATTCTAGATCGATGCTGAATTTTGTCCCTATCGCCCGCCGCCGCAGAAGCGCGCTCGCCGTCGGTGCGCTTCTTCTTGTCCTTTGCGGATTGACTCACGGACAGGGAGGTCCGCCGTTTTACACCAACGATCCGGGAACGCCCGGCCATCTCAATTGGGAAATCAATCTGGGCTACATGCCGTTTTTGTATAGCAACCAGTCGGTCTCGCACATTCCGGACCTCGACATCAATTTCGGCATAGGCGATCGCATTCAACTGACTTACGAAAACGCCTGGCTGCGCGTCCAGAATCCCTTCTTCCCGGCTCCATCGGCGACTAAATTTGGACTGGGCCAATCCAATTTCGGCGTGAAATGGCGCTTTCACGACGGCGGAGAGTCTGGCCTCAACGTATCGGTTTTCCCGCAGGCTTTTGTCAATAACCCCAATGATGCCGTCCGCCGCGGCATCACGCCTGCGAGCCAAGCCTTCCTGCTGCCCGTGGAATTCTCCAGAAAATTCGGCCCGGTTGACGTGGATTTCGAAGCTGGTTACCAGTTTGTCCACCATGGACCGGACGGATGGATTACCGGCCTCGTCGTGGGTCACGATTTCACTGCCAAACTCGAAGGGGACATGGAATTCTATGCCCAGGGCGCCTTCCATCCCTCGGCCAGCCAACCCATGATCGGCCTGGGCGCTCGCTATAAGATCCATCGGCCGGTGATCCTGCTCTTGATGGCCGGACGCAGCCTAGAACCCGCACGCTCCGATCAGTCCTACTTTGTCGGCTATTTCGGGCTCCAGCTCCTGTTGCCGGCCAAGTCGTACAAATAAGAGTGGCAGTTGATTCCAATCTGTTTATTGTTCAGCAATAACCATTTAGTAGCGTTGGATGGACGCGAAATCCGGGTCGCCTGCCTTGACGAAGGCGCACATGTTGAGCCGCGGGATGGACTACACTACTGCCAAAGGAGGTCAGTCGCCCCCTGATCCCATGGCTACAGCCCCAACGGAAAATCGTAAATACCGGCTCTTGTTGCTGGCCCTGGCGACGGTCTTCGCAGCGCTGACCGTTTTCTACAGCGTGGCGTGGATGTACTATGTTCGCCGCCCGTCGCCGATGCCGCCGGTCGAAATCGGATTTGACGAATGGTACTCTTCCGACGGAATTGGGATTCACAACGTGCACGCGAACAGTCCGGCGGAAAGGTCCGGGCTGAAAGTGAACGACCGTATCGTAGCGATTAATGGAACCACCGCGGATTCGGCACCGGCGTGGAACGACGTGATGTCACGTACCTGGCGGAGTTCTCATCCCGGAGACACGGTGACTCTCACCTTGCAGCGGCCGGGACAATCGCAACCAGTGGTGATCACGCCTCGGTTTCGCGCCAGGCTAGGTGAGGGCGACACCAAGACCATGGCCCGCACTATCGCTTATCAGATCCTGGGGTCGTACCCGGTGCTATTCCTCATCGTCGGATTGGCTGTCCTGTTTCTGCGGGTGGAGGACCGGAACGCATGGCTGCTGGCGCTGGTATTCGCGACCTTCATTGCGGCTGGGGACATGCCAGACGAATTTGGCGCGGCGCCGCCGCATCTCCAGGCCTTTCTGCTCGCTTATCGGACCATGATGGGCAGTGTTCTTGCTGAAATGTTCTACTTCTTTTTCGCGGTTTTCCCCACGCGCTCTCCGATTGAGCGCAAGGTCCCCTGGCTGAAGTGGGCGCTGCTGGCAAGCGGCATCTGTTTGAGCGTGGGAGGCTACCGGCACGGGGACTCCCGAGCATTACCCTTTATCCTCGCGTTGGTTTCCGACCGCATCGCCCAAAATGCACGAAGAGTCGTGGCTTACGGGTCTATCTTTCTTGGGCTCATTTCCCTGTTGTGGAATAGGTTCAGCGTCTCGAGCGTGGACGACCGGCGCAAGATCAAAGTGATTTTCTGGGGCACCGTCGTCGGAGTGACGCCCGCTGCGGCCATCGCGCTGGCGCAGGAAGTTTTCCATGTTGAAGTTTCCTTTTGGGTGAATTTCGTCAAGGTAATTTTGATGTTCCTGTTTCCTGCCGCCTTCGCCTACGCAGTGGTGAAGCATCGGGTCATGGACATTCCCGTCCTGCTCAAGCGCAGTGCCCGCTACTTCATGGTGGAACGCGGCTTTCTAATCCTCATTTTCGTGCTCGCGGTGGGCCTGACGTTGTGGTTCGGGCAGGCGTTCTCGCGTTATTTCTACGCCGGGTCGAAGGCCGCCATTTCCATTGGCGCAACGTTTGGCGTGCTGATGATCTCGGGCGCAACCCAAGTCCATCGCCGGGTTCGGACGCGGCTGGACCGCGTTTTTTTCCGCAGCTCCTATGACGCGCAGCAAATTTTGGAGGACCTTGCCGCCAAGACCCTCAACACCACCAGTCGCGCAGGCCTGGCGTTGCTGCTGCGGGAGAACATCTGGGAGGCGCTGCATCCGCGTTCCATGTTCGTCTATCTGCGTACCAACAACGGAGAATTGTTCGGGTATGCGGGCAATCCGCCGGCGGAAGCCATGACACTTTCCAGCACTGGTGCGGGAATCGCCGAACTGGCGGAGCGCGACGGGCCGTTGGAGTTGATCCCCGAGGCAATGCGTGGGACGCAGTTGGCTCCGCTCGATCCGGAGTGCCTGGTGCCGATTCGCGGCTCCGGCGGAGGAACGCTCGAAGGAGTGGCCGTGCTCGGCCCCAGGCTTTCCGAAGAGCCGTACTCAGCCAGTGACAAACGCCTGCTGGCATCGGTTGCGAGCCAGGCCGGAATCGCGATGCGCAGCATCACGCTGGCGGAAAAGATGGCGGAGCAGATGGAAACGGAGCGCCGCACCGAGCAGGAGATGCAAATCGCGCGGCAGGTGCAAAGCCGCCTGTTGCCACAGCAGGCGCCTTCGCTGAAGACGCTGGATTGTTGCGGCAAGTGCATTCAGACGCGCGCGGTGGGAGGCGACTACTACGACTTTCTCGATTTCGGTTCGGGCCGTCTGGGTCTGGTGCTGGCCGACATCTCGGGAAAGGGAATGTCGGCGGCGCTGTTGATGGCGAATCTCCAGGCCAATCTGCGCGGCCAATACGCGCTGGCGCTGGAGGATGTGCCGCGCTTGCTGCGCTCCGTCAACTACCTCTTCTACAGAAACACTGAAACCAGCCATTATGCGACGATGTTCTTCGCCATCTACGACGACGGGACGCGGCGCGTGCGTTATGTGAATTGCGGGCATAATCCTCCCATCCTGATGCGCGCCAATGGGGATATTGAGCGGCTGAGGGCAACGGCGACGGTGTTGGGATTGTTCGAGGAATGGGACTGCACGGTCGCTGAATGCGATCTCGCATCCGGCGACATCCTGGCGATCTATACAGACGGCATTTCTGAAGCGGGGCCGAACGAAGAGGAAGAGTACGGCGAAGAACGTCTGATCGAGACGATTCGGAAGCATCAGAAGCAATCGGCCGGCGAAATCCTGGACAACATTCTCGGCGAGGTGCAGCAGTTCAGCCGCGGCAGGCAGGCCGACGATATGACTCTGATCGTAGCTCGCTGCTCGTAGCGCATGGAAATGGCCGAGAACTTGAGATTGCTCAACTTCCGGCTGGCCGGGAACACGGAAACAACCTGCGATATCCGCCGCAGTGTACTGTGTTGGGCTTCGAGCCGCGCCCCCATCCCGTACAATAGAAGCTCCGCCTGACTTCATGAAACGCATTGCCATCCTCGGTTCGACGGGCTCGATTGGCCGCAGCACTTTGAGCGTGGTCGAGAGCTATCCCGAGCGGTTTCAGGTTACGACGCTTGCCGCCGGCAACAATGCCGAACTCGCCTTCGAACAAGCCGTGCGCTGGAAGCCGCGCGTCGTTTCACTCGCGAAGGATCAGGATGCCGAAGCGTTGCGCGCGAAACTCCGCGGCGCGGGACTTACTGAGATCGAGGTCGCGCACGGCGCCGCGGGCACGGTGCGGGTCGCGACCCATCCCGAGGTGGATTTTGTGGTCAGCGCCATCGTCGGCGTCTCTGGACTGGAGGCGACCTACGAAGCGGTGCGGGCGGGGAAATCCATCGGGCTGGCCAACAAGGAATGCCTGGTGGTGGCGGGCGAGTTGATCACGGCCGAGGCGCGCCGGCAGGGCAAACCGCTGCTGCCGATCGACAGCGAGCATAACGCCGTGCACCAGTGCCTGCGCGGCGGACGCATGGCCGAAGTTGAGCGCATCTGGCTGACCGCTTCCGGCGGCCCGTTCTTGCACACGCCCAAGTCGGAGTTTAGTTCCATCACCGTGCAGCAGGCGCTCAATCATCCTACCTGGAAAATGGGGAAGAGGATCACCATCGACTCGGCCACTCTGATGAATAAAGGCTTCGAGGTGATCGAGGCCTGCCGCTTGTTCAACGTGCCGCCGGAGCGGGTGAAAGTCGTGGTGCATCCGCAGTCCACCATACATTCCATGGTCGAATTCGTGGATGGCAGCATCCTCGCCCAGATTTCCGTCACGGATATGCGGCTGCCGATTCTTTATGCGCTGACCTATCCAGATCGCATCCCTTCGGATCTGCGCTTTTCCATCCATGACCTAAGTCATCTGGATTTCTGCCCTCCGGATATGAGTAAATTCCCTTGTCTGCGTTTGGCGTATGAAGCGGCGGCTGCCGGAGGCGCGAAAACCATCGCCCTCAACGCCGCCGACGAAGTCGCGGTGGCTGCGTTTCTCGACCAGCGGATCGGATTCGAGGACATTCCGCGTATCATCGAAGCAGTCATGGCTGCAACGCCAGCCGCACATTTGGAATCTATACAGAAGGTGCTCGCTCTGGATACCGAGGCCCGCCTTTTGGCCAGGGAAATAGTGCAAAGAAAAATGGAGCAGCACAGCCGGAAGGGCTCGCCGGTCGGGGCCGCTTAGCAGCGTGAATTGTGGGGTAAGGTGGGAATGATGCCGCAGCTTCTGTCCATTCTTCATACCGTATTCATCATGGGAGTCGTGCTGGGATTCATGATTTTGATTCATGAGTTCGGGCACTTCGCCGCGGCCAAGTATTTCGGTGTGCGGGTGGAAGTATTTTCCATCGGCTTCGGCAAGCGCCTGCTCGGTTTCAAGAAAGGCGATACCGACTATCGCATCGCCGTCCTTCCGCTGGGCGGTTACGTTAAGATGTCGGGCGAGAATCCCATGGATGATCGCACCGGCGACCCGGGCGAGTTTCTCTCGCATCCCCGCTGGCAGCGCTTCATCATTGCCCTGGCCGGCCCGACGATGAACATCATGCTGGCCATCGCCCTGCTCACCGGCGTTTACATGGTGCATTACGAATACCCCGCCGTGCTCGATGAGACGCCGGTCGTGGGATTTGTGAGCCCGAACACTCCCGCCGAAAAAGCCGGTATCCGGATTGGCGACAAGATTGTCCGGGTCGAAAACATTGAGAATCCGAACTGGGAACAACTGGAGGTCAAGGAGGCGCTCAGCCCGAACCAGCCCTTGAAGTTTGGCATTGAGCGCAACGGCAAAGTCATGGAGCAAGTGCTGGTTCCGGAACCGTTCGGGCCCAACCAGTACGGGGACATAGGATGGGCCCCGAAAGAGCCTGTGATTTTGAAAACTGTCGAAGCCGGGATGCCCGCTGAAAAAGCCGGCCTGAAAGTCGGGGACCAGATACTCACCGCCAACGGGCAAAACATTCCCGCCCTGGAAGCGATGGTGCAAATGCTGAACCGCACCAAGGATATGCCACTGGAAATTGTGGTCCTTCGTAACGGCGAGAAACGGACGTTCACGGTGAAGCCAGTGCTCGACCCCGTAGGCTCGCGGCAAGGACCCGCTTATCGGATCGGGATCGCCAGGAACGTCGCCACCAAAGTTGAAAAGCTCAATTTCCCAGAGGCTCTGAAACGCTCACTGTCGGACAACAAGAAAAGCTCATTTCTGATCTTGGAGCTGCTGCAAAAGATGGTGCAGCACAAAGTCTCTATGCGTCAGGTTGACGGTCCGATTGGAATCGGCAGCGCCGTGGGCGCAGCCGCCCGCGAGGAAGGCTGGATGCCGCTGCTCCTGATCACCGCGGCCATCAGCTTGAACCTGGGCATCATGAACCTGCTGCCCATTCCCATCCTCGATGGCGGCATGATTCTGCTCCTGCTCATCGAGGGCCTGATGCGGAAAGAAATCAGCCTGGCTATCAAAGAACGCATCTACCAGGCCGCCTTCGTCTTCCTGGTGATTTTTGCCGTGATGGTGATCTATAACGACCTGGTCAAGACTCTGCCGGGGCTGACAAGGATGCCATAGGGCAGCGGTCAGCCGTCAGCTGTCAACCTTCAGCCTTGCGCCACCAATTCCAGCCCGGTTTGACTGTCCATACCGGTTTGAGATACAATGTGTCTCAGAGGTTAATATGGCCACTACAGAGATGGTCCACGTTCGCATCGACAAGCGGACCAAGACAAGGGCAGCCAAGGCTCTGGCAGCCATGGGCCTATCCGTGTCCGACGCGGTCCGCGTTTTGCTGACCAGAGTTGCAGCCGAGAAATCTTTGCCCTTCGAAGTGAAAACTCCAAATGCGGTAACCGCAGCCGCGATGCAGGAGGCGCGCAAAGGTGGACTGCCTTCATTCCGCAACGTCTCCGACTTGATGGCCGACTTGCATGCGGAAGATTGAGCGAACCAACGCGTTCCGTCGCGACTTTAAGCGCGAAATTCGTGGTCAACACCGGCGTGAACTAGAAGCGGTGTTGACCTTCGCAATTACTCTGCTGGCCGAGGACAGTCCGCTACCCGAAAAAAATCGCGATCACGCTTTAGGAGGAGAGTGGCACGACCATCGAGAATGCCACCTCAAACCTGATTTGTTACTGATCTATCGCGAACCGGACGCTGAAGTTCTTCAACTTGTTCGTTTGGGTTCGCACAGCGAGCTATTCAGTTGACCACGATTACCAACCCGATTTCGCGCCTTCCCCATTCCTGGTTTAGAATAGACCCTACCCATGGCTGAAATTCTTCGTAGAAAAACCTTTACTGCTGCGATTGGCGGAGTGCGCGTAGGCAGCGCCGCACCGGTTATGGTGCAGTCCATGACCAACACCGACACCGCGGACATCCCCGGCACCATCAAGCAGGTGGCCGCCCTTGCGCGCGCCGGCAGCGAAGTGGTTCGCGTCACCGTCAACAACGACGATGCCGCCAAGGCCATCCCGCACATCGTCGAAGGGCTGGAAAAGCAGGGCCTGCGCGTCCCCATCGTCGGAGACTTCCATTACAACGGACACCTCCTGCTCACAAAGTATCCCGGCTGCGCCGAAGGTCTGGCTAAATACCGCATCAATCCCGGCAACGCCAGCATCGGGCGCAAGAACGACGACAACTTCCGCACCATGATCGAAGTCGCCGCGAAGCACCAGAAGCCGGTGCGCATCGGCGTGAATTGGGGATCGCTCGATCAATCGCTGCTGACCAGGATGATGGACGACAACTCGCGCCTCCCCGAGCCGAAAAGCGCCCGCGACGTGACCATGGAAGCGATGGTGGTGAGCGCGCTCAGTTCAGCGAAGCTGGCCGAGCAATTCGGATTGCGCCCGGACCAGATCATCCTGAGCGCAAAAGTCAGCGGCGTGCAGGACCTGATCGACGTTTACCGGATGTTGGCCGCGCGCTGCGAATACCCTCTGCATCTGGGACTGACCGAAGCTGGCATGGGCGCCAAAGGAATCGTCGCTTCGAGCGCGGCCATGGGAGTTCTGTTGCAGGAAGGCATCGGTGACACCATCCGCGTTTCGCTGACGCCCGCTCCCTTAGGCGATCGCACGGAAGAAGTCCGCGTGGCGCAGCAAATCTTGCAGTCGCTCGGCATTCGCAGCTTCACCCCGCAAGTCACCGCCTGCCCCGGCTGCGGCCGCACCACCAGCACTTTTTTCCAGGAAATGGCCGAGCAGATCCAAACTTACCTCCGCGAGCAGATGCCCGTCTGGAAAGAAACCCACACCGGCGTCGAAGAAATGAAAGTGGCCGTGATGGGCTGCATCGTCAACGGTCCCGGAGAATCGAAGCACGCCAGCCTGGGAATTTCCCTGCCCGGAACTTTTGAAGAACCGAAAGCCCCCGTCTACGTGGACGGCCGCTTGTTCACCACGCTAAAAGGCGACAAGATCGTAGCCGAGTTCATCAAGATTTTAGACGACTACGTCGAGTCGCACTACGCCGCCCGGGAAGAAGACAACGTCGGCGCACGGGCCTGACTCGACTCCACGGCAAGCGCCCGCACGACAGCGCCGGCAACTGCACGCCGGCTCGCACGGAAAAATCCGAACTCAAGCACGGGTCCCTAAAAAAAATCCTCCCGCTCTTGCAGCGACACAAGAGCGGGAGGAAGAGGACGTATCCACGCAGCGCATGGTTCTGCGCCATTCGTTTACGGGGTCAAGACGAAGCCCATAAGAGCTTCGGCATCGTACTGGCTTTGCCGTCCCCACCCATTGGTCATGGTGGCGGCGACGTAAACCTCCGCGGCAAATCCCGCGGTCGGACATGGCCCTAGCATGTCGCTCACTTTTGCCGTGACTGACGACGGAGCTGTGGCAACCGGACCGCTTGGCAACGTGGGAGGCGGCCCCACCGCTCCAACGCCCCGATAAAGGGCGAAGGAGAAGTTTGCAAAATTCGCCGGCTGGCTGGCCGTAAACGCCAACGTAACCGTAAGGGCTTTGTTGGTGCCATAGTGGAGCACTCCGCAGTTCGGATCCGCAACCTGTGGAGGCGTCGAATTGAGCACCGGCGGTGAGAGGGTGGCCACGCACGACTGATTGTTCACCAGAATTTTTAGTGGCAGGCTCTTCACGTCTGGCGTCATCTTCTTGCCTGTGCTATCCAGGAATTGCAGCACGATGGTGTGCATCCCATTGCTCAGGCTCGTGCTGTCGAGTTCGTATCCCAGCGCGGGAGGCTGATAATCGAAAAGGTCTGCCACGGGATGCACCGGGAAGCACCCGATTGAACCCCCAATTGTTTTCGATGGGACGGTAATCAAAACATTGGTGGTGCCGTCCCAATGATAGGTCGTCCAGCTATCGGTTTGAGTGACGCCGTCCACTTGCACTTGGTAGTAGGCGGCATGTGCTCCATCGGCCGACTGATAATTCACCATAATGGGCAGCGTTCCGCCGAATGGAGCGTCGGTCACCTGATACGGCGAGTTGGCCGGAGTAGTGGCCTTTCCGGTAGTCTGGTCGATGAAGTTGGCGGGTATCAGCCCAATGCCCATCAATAGCGGACCGTCGCTAAGAAAGACCGAGAAGCTTACTTCCTCAATCACCGAATCGGAACAAATCAGAATCTGCCCGGAGTACGGCACCGCCACGCTCGAAGGCCGGACTGGAACTCCGCTGACCACAACCGTCGAAGCCCCACTCGTCACATTCACGGTGAGGATCGAGTTGGCCGGGTCGCGCTGCGGGACGAACAACGAATCCTCCGCCTCATCCGCCCAGGTCAAAAAGAAAGGATTCGTCAAGCCTTTGACCAGCGTGGTGCGCGCGGCACTGCTGATCTGGACTTTGCTGATCCGTCCCTTATCTGGCCCCGTCGTTTGCTCACTGACATAGGCGTACTGCAGATCGGAACTCAGCACCACGCCAATCGGCTGATCCAGGGCCGCGGTCACGACGGTTTTGACGCCACTGGTGAGATCGATCTTGAACAACCTCCCAGGAGATGCGAACTCGACCACATAGGCTGCGTTGTGCGCCTCATCCAGAAACAATTGCTGAGGCGCGGTCATCCCTGTGGCGATGACGGTTGCGGCGCTGCGATTCGCGCTGCTGAGCGACACGCGAACCAGGTCGCCGCTGCGCTCGGTAACATAAGCATGAACACCATCCACGCTCAGTTTCACATCTTCGGGCTGGTTGTAACCAGTTCCCAGCACCTTGTAACCCGGGGTGGCGGGAGCAACCGTTAGCGCGGATAGCTTGCCCGTATCGTATTCCACGAAGATCAGTTGATTTTGTGCGGTGCGAAAATCGCATCCAATCGCTCCGCCGAGTCCAGTTTGGAGTTGCGTTTGTGTTGCCATTCGAATTCTCCTTTGTGGTTGCCTGCGCAGGCTTGGTAGTGATGCGTGGCACGAGATCGTTTCGCTGGCACGCATCGGGTTTTGATTGGGCGGGATATTCGTCACCGGGTGCCAGCCCGGTTCGCCCGCCGAAGTTTGCCTCTCGACGGATAGCGGCCAGCCCCGTTACCGGAGCCGGCCGCGAGTGTTCAATCCCTCAATTCCCCATCCAGAAGTTCCACAGCGTCAACGACGCGCTCTGCGCTCCGACGCTGAAGATCGACTGTCCCAGATCGCGCGCATCGATAAACGTCGAGGCGCGGTCATAATGCACCAGCGGGTTTCCCTTGAGGTGGCTGTCGTTGTACGGTCCATCGTCCGGATCGTTGGCCGCAACCTCCTGGAACCACGCCGCATTGATGTCTCCGCCCAACGACGCATCGTAGCCGAAGCCGAACTGCAAGTTGTCATCGGGATAGAGCATCTGGGTGCGGAATGCGATCACGTTGTGCAGCCCCTGGAACACGGGCCACCAGGCGTCGAACGCGGTGTAGGGATTGTCGCTGGCTCCGGCTTCGTTCTGGCGATCATACATCGACGGGGCGACCTCGCACGACATGATCACCCACGTTGCCAGCACGCCACCCGCTGCGGCGCCGTAACCCGGATTCCCGCCGGTGCCGATGTTCGGCACATACCACAGGTCGCCGTAGTTCGATAGCGTCGTATTCAACAACCAGTCGCCGTGGGGCTCGGTGTAGGCGACGTTCACGGCGTTGAGATAATACTTCGACGATGGCCCCACCACTTCCCAGGGATAGGCGACGTACCATTGCGTACGGTTGACTGGCGGCGTCCACCCAGGGAAAATGCTGTCCAGAAAAGTGAGGCCCTGCAAGAAACTGTTCGCCATGCTCACATAGGCGCTGTTGTTGGGCCAATCCTGGTTCGCGTACTCGCCGAGAGTGATGTCGGCGGGATCTGCCGCGCCGCCGGCTGCCATTTCACGCTGCATTTCCATCCGCGGCGTTGCGTCCGTTATTTGCTTTGGCGTGGCCGGACCGGCTCCCTTCGGCTCGGCGGCCAAATCGGGGATCGGTTCGAGCGCCTTTCCAATCGGAACGAAGCCCGCGACCCTTATGCTCGATGCCTTTTTCTCCCCGGGCGTGACAGTGGCCTCGAAGCGATAAACTGGTTGCAGGTAGTTGGCGTTGCCGTCGTAATAAGCGAGGTCGATTTTGTTGACCGTCGCCCGCGTGCCCGCCGCGGCAACGTGCGGCTTCAGTTGGCGTTCAATGTCGGCGCGCACCTGCTCGGCGGTGATGCTCGTCTTGACGCGCTCGCCCAGCGACGCCGTTCTCCAGCGCCGCAGTGCTCCGTGGATCGCCCCATCATTGGCCAGCGACACCACCGCGTGCGATCCCAGGCCATAGACCCGCAAGCCCGAGGCGTAGCGAAGGGCCGGAGTGATCGTCAGCACGACCCTCGGCTCGGTCCGCACCGGCGCGGCCCCGGCTTTGGCTTCGGCGTGCGCCGTCGCTCCGCCCATTACGGTGATGTCATCGGCGAACCGCAACTCCGTTACGTCTTTCGGAATAAATCGCACATCGGTGAGCGCCGCGTGCGCCACCCTTTGCGCGTTCTCCACGGAAACCGGCTTCGCCGGCTTCTCCGCGCCCACCAGTTCAGAGAGGTTCGGTATGAAATGCGTATCGCCGCTCACCGGGTCGGTAAACGCCCGCACCTTGTCCACTTCGGTCTCGCCGGTCACCCCGCGCGCGACGTAACTTTTTTGTTCGAGTTTCAGCGCCGGCAGCTTGATCGCGGTGAGTTTCTCGTTGAGAAATTCAACCGGGGCTTTCGTCGCCGCCAGTTTGTAGATTTGCATTTCCGCCGGAGCCGCCGGAACAGCGGCCGTGAATTCAACCGCGCCCCCTGTTTGTGCCTGTACCAGCACGGGCAACGCGCTGGCTAGGCAAACTATGGCCAGCAAAACCAGCAAACCGCGAGCTATTGCCGGTTTATCCGAATATGGTGTCGAGAAACTTCCTCGCCCCGCTTGCTTCGTTCGCATGCGAGTCTTCTGAGCTGTCTCTTCCCTTGGATTGTGGCGTTCTGCGGACATGGCTACTCCTTTTCAGATTGAATTTAGAAACTTGGCCCGTAAATGGTTCCCAAGGCGTGAGGTAACGCCCTCGCGGTCCGAAGCCGCGCCCCTTAGAAGCAAAATCGAACCTGCCCCCAGAGGGGCGCCCGATTACGTGCAGAGACGCAGGCCGCCTCGCCTGCGCAGGCGGGACAAGCCCCGCCTCCACAGGCGATTCCCTGATGTTTTAACTTGTGTTTTTCCGCGGCTCGTGAAGCCGCGCATTCCCCACGACACTACCCCAGAAACATTTATGGGATGATTAAACCACAAATCGGCCCCAATTGTGTAACTGTTATTGCGCCCGCTCCAGCCTGGCTCGACAACCCCCGGAAATTGAACCTGGGAAAGCCCCATGGATACGACTATCGGTACCGCCGCCAAACTTGCAAGGGTGCTTTATCCGATCCCCGCTTGGGCGGGGCTTTTTTCGTCGCGACAGAGCCTGCGGCGGAGGTTAGATTTGGATCAGGGCATGACTTAAGAAATGCCAAAAGTTCGAAGTTGGAAATTTCTTGGATGGCTTGGTTCGTCCGGCGCGAACGAATCCGCAGAAGAAAACTGGAGGTCTTTGGGGTGGGAGACGGGAATTGAACCCGCAACCGTCGGAGCCACAGTCCGATGCTCTACCAAATTGAGCTACTCCCACCGCAAGGTACGATTATAGCAATTGCGGAGGGGGTGCGGCGCTCGCTGGCGCGTTCGCTACGACCTGCCCACGCCCATGTAGTGGAAGCCCATGGCGCGCAGGCGCGAGGAATCGAGCAGGTTCTTGGTGTCGATGATGATGGGACGTTTTACCAGATGGCGGATCTTGGTGAAATCGAGCGTGCGGAATTCAGGCCAGCCGGTGGCGACGACCAGAGCATCCACTCCTTCAGCGACGCCGTAGGCGGATTCGCAATACCTCACCTGGCCGTTCAGTTGCAACCGCGCATCGGGAATGGCCACCGGATCGTAGGCGCGCACGCGCGCTCCCCCGACCAGCAGATTCTGCGCCAGTGTAATGGACGCCGAACCGGCGACCGAGTTGGTGTTGGGCTTGAAGGCCAATCCCAGAATGCCTACATCTTTGTTGCGCACGGTATCGATCGCATCGGAGACTTTCTGCAAGAGGCGGTTCGCCAGATCGAAATTCACCTCGCGGGCGGCGTTGAGCACTTTCAAATTGACGGAGTTCTCGCGGGCCAGCCCGGTTAGGGATTCCATGTCGGTCTCGGCGAAAATTCCGCCCATGCCGGCGCCGGGTTGCAGGCAGCGCGGGGCAATCTTCTTGTCGAGCCCCAGGGCGAGCGAAAGACTGACGGCATCGGCGTTGACGTGTTCGCAGAGGCTGGCAATTTCGTTGATAAAGGAAATCTTGGTCGCCACAAACGCAGTGGTCGCTTCCCTCGCCAACTCCGCCGTTTCGTAATTCGTGACCAGCACCGGGACCCCGCGCATGACCAGCGGATGAAATATCTGTTTCAGCGAAGATACGGCCTCGCTCGATGGCGTCCCGAGAATGATGCGGTCGGGCCAGTTGAAGTCTTCGACCGCGCATCCATTGGTGAAGAACATCGGCTGGCAGACGAGCAGGGTCCGCAGCCCTTTTTCCTTCAGAATGTTATCAATCCTGCTGGTCGAACCGACGCGGCCCGGCGTGACGATCGACAGCACCTGGAAGCGGCCCGCGGCGCCCGCCAGCCGGACTACGATTTCTTCCAATCCTTGCGGAGAATCTTCGGCGAGAAAAATCACCTGCGCCTTGCGCGCCAATTCTTCCGGATCCACCGAATACAACAACCGTCCGGCGCGCACGTTGCGGCGGATCACTTCCTGAAGATTCTTTTCGTAAAAGGGAATGTTGCCCTTGGCCACTTCCATGATGCGGGTGCCGTCGGCATGGCAGCAGCAAACTGGCGTGCCGAAGTCGGCGAGGCAGGCGGAGATGACTGTAGCGAGGTAGCCGGACCCGTAAACCCCGATTTGCATATTCTCTCTTCCAATCGAAATCGCGATCCAACCCGCAGCCTGGGACCCGGCGCCTGGTGTGCAGCCCGTTAGATTCATGCTAATCCGTCCAATGGACTTAGCAACGGCCAGAAAGTACATGTACCGCCGATCAGGGGGATTGGCCGCTCGGTAAGGGTTTTCAGGGGGTTTTGCGGAGGCGGTTGCGGAGGTTCTCCTAGGCTGGTCTCGAACTACAGTTTGGAGGCCGATGGGGCGCGTCCCAACGGCAGCGACGCCACATCGTGCCAGCGGTCGCCATTTTCACGGACGAACATTAGCTTTTCCACCGCAACCTCGCGCTTGCCCGGAAACCGGGCCCAGCGTTCTTGCGCCACCGCGCACGCCGCCCGCGCCTGCTCATCCTGTTCCGTTTTCACAATCGTGAGATGCGGAATGTAGGGCCAATTCTCCTGGCAGCGCAGCCCTTCCCCACAGAGCCGGTCGTGCAGTTCGCGCATTCGATAGGCCGCCTGCTTGACTTCGATAAACACCGTGGGAGTCGTGGGGAGAAATGTCTCCACGTTTCCCAAGTTGACGCTGAAGGGGAGAACCCGGGCACACTGCTCTTCGAGGAATTCCAGCGCCTCCGCTTCCGTTCCGGTGAGTTCGCGCGGTGGAAGAATCGTGAGATGGGCCGGCATGTGCGGCAAAGTCGGGTGGAGTTCGCGGCGCAGTTGTTCCACAAACTCGCCCACCGGATTGCGTACGTAGGTAACCAACGCGTAGCTTGAACTAGGCATGACTTCCGAAGAGAAAATTATAGCTTGAGCGGGGCATGCAGGGGCACTCCACCTTTTGGGGGTATGACGGAGGTCACCCGCGTCGCATCGTTTATAATCGAATCTCGCAGATTCGGACGGAAACGATTCTAACTACAGTGAATGGAACGACAGTCGGGGCGTAGCGCAGCCTGGTAGCGCACCTGCCTTGGGCGCAGGGGGTCCGCGGTTCAAATCCGCGCGCCCCGACCAATTCTTTTTCGCAAGCACTGCTTATAAATGAACCAAGCCTCTCTGCAGCGCCGCGACCACCGCCTGGGTGCGGTCGCTCACGTTCAGCCGCATCAGAATCGTGCTCACATGACACTTGACGGTGGCATTGGTGATTCCCAATTCGCTGGCGATTTCTTTGTTGGATCTTGCCGTTCACCAGAAGCTGCAGCACTTCCTGTTCTCTCGGGCTCAGATCGTATCCGGCATGCGCGATTCCAGGGCCCGCACCACGGGAGGAGGAAGAAAGCGTCCTCCCGAATGAACGCGCACCAGCGCGTCGATCAGAGTTTGATAGGGCATCCCCTTGATCACATAGCCTCGTGCTCCAGCGTCGAACGCCCGATGGATATCTTCGTCTCCTTCGTAGGTAGTCAGGACGACGAACCTCGATTTCGGATAGCGCGCGCGGATGGCAAGGATCGCGTCCACTCCGCTCATCTTCGGCAGCCGGAGGTCCATCAGGGTAATGTCGGGCTTATGCTGGTGAAACAGCGCGACAGCTTCTTCCCCGGTGCCGGTTTGCGCCACCACGGTCATGTTGGGCCGCGCATTGATGATGGCGGCCACGCCGACGCGCATAAGAGGATGGTCGTCCACCACCATCACTTTGATCTTTTCCTGGCCGCTCACAACTTCACCTCCATGTCGTCCGAGGGAACCAGGGAGCCTCGTGGAATTTGGAATGCAATTTCCGCGCCCCCGCCCGGCTCGCTGCTCAATGTCAGTTTGCCTCCCACGCGCGCGATCCTTTCCTTCATGCCGACCAGACCGTAATGTCCTGCCGCCAAGCAGACACCGACTCGGGGTCAAATCCAGCGCCATCGTCGCGAATCTTCACCTCGCAACGGCTGGCGTCAAAGTGAACCCCCACCTGCACCTTGCTCGACCGGCCATGACGGACGGCGTTATAGATGGCTTCGCGCACTACCATCAGCATTTCATGGGTGGTGGCCTGTTCGAAATCGAATGGCCTGCCGGTGATTTGACACTCGACAGGCAGAGCGAATTCCTGGCTGAACTGCTCCGTCATGCGGCGAAGCAGCGTGCTGAGGTCCTCTGCCGGCGGCGACTTTTGGCGCAGATCCCACACCGCTTCCCGCGCCTCATTGATGGTCGACCGCAATTGCGTGCGCGCGCAGTTCAGCAGGTCTTGCTGCGCATCCGCCTCCCTGGGCCCGAGGCTGGAATGAGCTTCCAGAAGCGCCGACACACTGACACAACCCTGGATCAGCGTGTCGTGCATTTCCCTCGCCAACCGGTTGCGTTCCCCCAGAACTGCCTGGAAGCGCCCAGCCAGCTGACGAAGACGAAACTCGTGGACTGTCCATGCTGCTCCCGCCAGTGCGAGGACGCAACAACTCAGGAACCACCAGGTCCGATAGAAATGCGGGCGCTGCACGATTTCGAGCGACGCTTCGGCAATCTGTTCCGGATTGTTCATCTCGAAAGCCGCGACCCGGAAGCGATACCGTCCCGCGGGAAGATTCGTGTAATAGGCGACTGCGATCGGCGGAGGCTTCGCTCCAGTCCTTGTCAAACTCATCCAGCCGGTATCGGAACTCCACGCGCTCCTGCGACCGCAAGAGCACCACGCCATAGTGCAGTTCCAGTTTCTTCGTGTCCGGTCCGAGCGAAACCCGGCCAGTGGGCGGAATCTGCAGTCCGTCTGCAACTACCTGGTCAACCACGGCCGGCGCCTGATCGGAAGGCTTGGGTTGATCGATGTCCATGCGGACCGGCCCTTTGCTGCTCGGGAACCAGACTTCTCCGCGGGTGGTGAGAAGACCGGCAGGTTTTTCTCCACCGCACATCTGGATCGTTTCCAGCCCTTCGGAAATTCCATAGAGGGTCAGGTTCACGCGCCGGGCGCGCAGTTCGGCGACCGCATCCAGGTCGTGGCGATTGACTGCGGAGATCCCATTCGGGCCGCTGATCCAGAGTGTTCCGCGCTGGTCTTCCACGAGCTCGTAAATGCTGTTGCTGGCGAGCCCCTGCGCGGTCGTGTAATGGGTCAGTCCGCCATCTCGCCAGCGGTACAAGCCGCCGGCTCGAGTTCCAAACCACAACCCACCGTCAGAATCCTGATGAATGGCCCAAACTTTCTCGTGCTGGAGGGCAGCCGTGACGGCGTCACTGGCGAATCGGTCGCCATGCAAGCGGCTCACACCTCTGTCCGTGCCGATCCAGAGATCGCCGTTGCGGTCTTCGAGCAGAGAACGCGTGCTGAAGTAGCAAAGCCCGTCCGCCATCTGAAAATTCGTGAATGTGCCGTCACGCCAACGGCTCACTCCCTCATCTGTGGCAATCCATACGCTGCCGTCGCGGCTTGCCAGGAAGGCGCGAACAAAGTTGTTAACCAACCCCTCGCTCGGTCGTGTAGTGAAAGAGTCGCTCGCCCACCTGGCGGTACACTCCCCGGCCCTCCGTCCCCACCCAAAGCGCGCCCTCGCGATCGCGGAAGACGTTTCGGATCCTGACCCCGGAAATACCTGGAAACCGGTACGGGGCGGCCTTCCCGTCGCGATAGCGAAACAAGTCAGCGGCCGCGATCCACACGTCTCCGCCTCGGTCCTCGTACACCGTCTCCGCGTCGGAGTCCGACGCATTCGGCAGCGCCACCGTACGCACCGGCGTGTTGCTCAACCTCAGCATCCCGGCCTGCGTTCCGACCCAGATGTTCTGCTCCACATCCTCGAACAGGCTGAGTACGGTGTTGCTCGGAAGCCGTTCCGGCGCCGTCATCTTTGAGAAGACTGCCGTCGCGATCAATGTAGAGCCCGTGACCAATCGTTCCGATCCATAACGCGCCCTCCGAAGTCTGGCGCAAAAAGCGGACTGTGCCGTCGACCTCGCGTCACCTTTTCGAATTGTGAAGCCGTCCCTTGCGCAAACGACCTTCCGGTGCAGCCCCGACACCGTTCCGACCCAAATGCTTCCATCCGCTGTCTCGAGAAGCGACTTGACCCGATTCTGGCTGGCTTCTCCCTGCCAGATGATATTCGACGACTGAATCCCCTTTCAGGCGCAATAGCCGAGACCCCCCACCCACAGCCCGCCTTCGCGATCCTCGTAGATGGCATGAACCGCCAGCAAAGGCACGGTCGCCGAATCGTCGATACGTTCCAGGCGTCCTCCGCGAAACTGAAATAGACCGTTGTCCGTTCCGATCCAAATCCGCCCGGCGCTGTCCTGGTACACCGATCGGACAAAGTTGTTGGTGAGCCCGTCTTTGCTGGAGAACGCACGAAACGCACCATTACGGTACTGGATCAGTCCGCCTCCCTCGGTTCCGATCCAGAGTGTGTTGTCCTGGGAGACCATCAGACAGAAGATGTTGTTATCGCTGAATGCCGGCGTATTCTCGCGGTTGTAGAGGGAGAAGCGGGCCCCGTCGAAGCGCAACAGGCCGCCCGTGGTCCCGATCCAGAGATATCGATCCTTGGTCTGGGCAAACGCCTGGACAATCTGTTCGGGAAGGCCATCCTGCATCTGCCAGGTGCGTTCCGTGTACGCCACCAGCGGACGATCCGAGTGGACGCAAAAAGCACGGAAGCGGAAAGCGCCAGCAACACCATGCCCGACGCATTGCGAATCTGTTTGCAAATTCCCGCCGGAATGGCTCGCGAATAGCATGAAGCGCCCGATCGCTACCACAGGAAAGTGTAGACCGTTTCCCCTACCGCCGGTCGAAGCCCGGATTTCTTTTTCGCTTTGCGGCGGCTGAAGTTCGTGCCTTCCCGGATGATCAGAATCGAGTCAGGCTGTCGAAAGCCCGAACTACCGGCAACGCGTTGCCGTTGTCGTCGAAGAAACTGCGGCTGCCCAGCGGCCCGGTGACCGCCGGCTCCCACCAGAAAATCCCTTTGCCCAAACCATTTGGAGTTTGCTGCACGACCCGGTTCACTTCTTCCAGAAACTGACGCTGCCCCTCCGGTGTTTCCGGGAACGGGCCTGGTCTCTTTGTGTATTCAGACGCCTGCCAGTTGTATGCGGTTTCCACCACCACGATGTCCTTCTTATATTCGAGCGCCATGAAGATCATGTTTTCCCGAAGATCGTTCAGGCTGCCGTGCCACCATGGGTAATAGGATTGGCCAATCACGTCGTACTTCACCTGGAAGGAATTCAGCTTGTCAAAGAAGTTCCTGGTGCCCGCCCGGTCGCCGCCGCGATCAATGTGGATCATGATTCGCGGCCGCTGGACCGTCGCCCGCGCCCGCCTCGACGCCCGCGATTCCCGCCTGAATCAGATCCGCAAAATTGTCCCAGTGGTCCGGCAGACGGCCGTCGGGCCACAACATGCCATGGATGACTTCATTGCCGATCTGCACCATATCGGGAAGAACGCTCGGCGGCCTTGAAAGCCGCGATGGTCGCCTTCGTATACTCGAACACAGCGCTTTTGAACTGCCCATGCGGCAACCCTTCCCAAGCTTTCGGAGTGAACTGTTTTCCAGGATCGGCCCACGTGTCCGAGTAGTGAAGATCGAGCAGAAGACGAAAGCCCGAGTTCCTTCGCGGCCTTTGCCGACGCGATCGTGTACTCGAGATTATTGGGCAGGTCCGTGGGGTGTGAAACAAGCCGCAGGCGCACCCAAGTATACCCGTGATCCTTGAGGATTGCCAGGCCCGCTTTCGCTTGACCCGAGTCTTTGAAGACCGTGCCGCTTTTCTCCGCGGCCCGCAGGAATGACACATCGGCGCCGATCGCGTAGTCGGATGCCGCCAAGTCGAGGCAGGAGCAGAGAAGCCCGGCCACGCATAGGACGGCCCACCCAATTCTCGCCGTTCTCATTCGGCAGTTTCTCCTCTCGGCTTTGGCGCCTCAGGGTTTCGCGTCCACGACCACTTCGTATTCTGGCAGAACCTGCACGTCTTTCAGCCGGGCCACGGGAGCGCCCGCCGGGAAACGCAGGCCAGGCTTTCTCCGGAAGATAGATCGGCGCGTGCTTCGTGCAGCGGCAGGATCTTCAATTCAAGCTTGTCCCACTGCTGGCTGGGAATTCGATCCAATCCGATCACCCACGGCGTACCATTATAAAAATTGTCGGTGAGCAGCTTCCCGTCCACGTACAGACGCGCCACATCCCCTTCGTAGGCGATCCGAAGAAACTCCCCGGAAGCAGCGCCTGGTTCTACGCGCGGCACGGCAATCGTCCAAGTTGCCGCCGTGTCAAAGTCAGCGTCAACCGGGAGCCATCGCTACTTCCTTCCCCATCTTGAGCGGCGGATCGCCGCTCACATCCTGCACCTTCTGGACTTTGGCCACGCTCGACACCGGCTGCAGCGCGTGCGCTATACATCTGAAAAACACCATCGTCGTCATCGCGGGCAAGACCAAGCGGAGTAGCACCCAGGGCCGGCAAGAACCCGACCTTCAATTGTGCGGGATCCTGCGCCCGAACGTGAATCCGGTCGCGATCAAAATACAGTTCCGCCGGAGACAGGATCACTCGCTCTTTCCCGGCAACGTTGTCTTCCAGGTATTCAAAGCCTGTTCTCGCGACAGCACCAGAATGTTCACGCTGCCGCCGTTGCGACTGCGCACCCGAATGGCAATCTGCGTCCCCGGCTCGATCCGGTTCAACGTAGGCGATTCCTCCCTCTCGCCTGACCTGTTCCGCCCAGACTCTCGATCGACGCGCCCTCTTTTTCTTCGAATGCGAACTCCGGCGAAATCCCGCGCCACGCAAAGAACACATAGGTTTGCGGATCGTTCAATTTGCACAGCAAGCTGCGCGGTCGCATACCGCAGCAGCGTCCCGCCAATTTCAAGATTCACCGGCCAGATGGTGTAAGCATCGCTGGGAATATTGATCGGGTTACGAGGCACCTCCAGAACGCCAGATCGGAACTGGAGCTCAACTTGAAAATTCTTTCGCTCCGGCAGATGGTGCGCCCGTTCGTGGTTGTTGAGAAACATAAACCCGTGATCGTTTTCGAGCCGTGCCGCCACCCGCGGGGCCTCGAGTATCCTCCTTGCTTTGGGGCATGCGCTCGGGAAAATAGGAAGTCATGGGCGCAAGACTTGCGCCGAAGTCATTGAGGAACAAATGCAACGTTTTGAGGACACGGTAGGACGGGTACATCTGTCCGAATTCGCCGAGGGGAGCCTGGAAATCATACGACTTCACCGGCAAGTCATTCGGATAGCCCGTGGCCTGCGACTCTTGCAAGCGTCGTTTTCTTGCCATCCGGATTCGTGCCGCCATGAAACATGTAGTAGCCATACAGCACTACGCCCGATCCCAGCTTCACGACCTCCATCGCGGCCGTGTCGTCCGCGCTCAGCAGCGGCCGGCGATGATAAGCCGCTGCCATTCCGCCACCCATCTCGGTCGTGAGGTAGGGATAGGCGGCATCTGCGGCATCGATGTCTGGACGAATGGAGTGGAGATCGTCTCCGACATTTTCTTCGCAGCGGATTCGGGTAAAGAAATAGTTTGGAGTCGGCGGCAGGTCGCGCTAAGCTGCGCCACCAGAAACCGTCGGCGTACCCGCCGAACAATGGGAGCACGTCGCGCGCGGGGAGGGCCGCGTTGTCCCATCCTGTAATGGTATAAAAAGGAGCGTCGAGCCCCACTTCGCGCGCCAGTCTGCCGTAACTGCAAGATGTGGTCGGCTCCCTTTCCCGGCCCGCGGGCGCTGTATTCGTTCTCCAGTTGCACACCGATGATCGGACCGCCGTCCTTCCAAAATAGTCCCTGCACCTGCTTCGAGATTTCACCGTAGAAGCGGCGGACGTGATCGAGGTACACGGGGTTGTTCTCGCGCGTCGTGGTCTTCTGGAGCAGCCAATCGGGAAGCCCTCCATTGCGCACTTCGCCGTGATCCCATGGCCCCACGCGGATCCACACGTACATTCCATGCTGCCCGCACAGTTCAATAAAATGGCGCAGATTGCGCTGTCCCGACCAGTCAAACTGTCCTTCGATCTCCTCATGGTGGATCCAGAAAATGTAAGTCGAGACGATTTGAATCCCACCCGCCTTCATTTTCAGGATCTCTTTTTCCCACTCGGCTCTCGGGATAACGGGAATATTGGAACTCACCCATCACTGGAAACCACGGTTCCCCATCGCGCATGAGATAGCGGTCATTGACCGAGAGCGTGTGGCCATCCGGCGACCGTCCGCCCGCAGGGAACGGAAGCGGTTGCGGCGGGGCTGCCGCAACCCTCGCTTGGATCACGATCGGCTGGCGCGGGCGTCCTGCGTCCTGCGCGAAAACTCCTCCACTTACCGGCACGACCATGGCGATGAAGGCGAGTGCCAGCAGATGTGGGTTGAGAGTGCGACCCAGGCTGCCTCTCCAAAATTCTGTATTCATGGCAATCCTTGCCTACAAAATCTAACACCCGGTCGGTGCGGCGCAATCCGCCTAAAGTTGGATTGCCAGCAGCATGGAGAAGTGCAGCTTCGCATTTCTTCTGACGAGCCGATCAGAAAGAAACGGGGTCGGGCGGTTCACGCAGGGGCATACTGGACTTGTAACGCGCCAGATGTGCCCTGAGCGTATCCGCGAGCGGAAGCTTGCCCTGCTGCGTCGCGAGAGCCACGGCGTGCTGTTCAGTTTCGATTGCCTCAGGAAAGCGGCCCGCTTCAGCGTACGCTGCGGACAACGTGTCAAGGATCGCGGCGTCGCGTCCCGCGGTCAGTTGCAGGGCACGCTGCGCCAGAGCGATAGCCTTAGGACCGTTGCGAATCGAAGCGTCGGGGCAGGTGGCCAGCAGGCTTGCGGCCAGGTTGAGCACGGAGACGCGATCGGGTTCATCCTCCAGCGCCAGACGTAAATGGGCCAGGGAATCCGCGAACTTGCCTTGCACATAGAAGGCGTAGCCCAGGTTTTCGTGGCCGGCGGCAAAGCCTGGCCTGATGCGGACAGCATTCTGCCACGCGTCGATGGCCTCATTGAGCTGGTTCTTTTTCACCAGTTCGAGCCCCAGATTGTAGAACGCTTCAAAAAAGTTCGAGTTGATCTCGGTGGCCTTCCGGAAATAAGCGATGGCGTCGTCGGAATTCCCAGCGACGGACAATGAGACCGCGATCCCATTGTTGGCCCGGGCGTCATTCGCATCGATCTCCAGGGCCTTCTTCCATTCGGCCAGTGCAGCTTGGTTCTCGCCCTTCTTCTGAAGGTCCAACGCATTGTCGATGATGCGATAGAGGTCGGACGCGGGCGCTTCGATCTGCTGCATCTCGCCAAATGGGATATTCACGAATTCGGGCAGGTTGACGGCGCGGTTGGCAGCGGTGGAGTTGTCAATGTAGATGGCTGGGCTGTCCTGGCCCTGCTCGTCGATATGCGTCAGAAACATCTGCGTGTAAGGAGAACGGCTTTTAGACGAGAAGACCAGCCAGCGTCCATTGGGCGAGAAGCTGTGCCAGGAGTTCATCAGCTTCGTGTTGGCCCTCATGCGGCGCGCGACTCCGCCGCTGGCCGGCACGATGTAGAGTTGGCTGTCTGGGCGCATCAATTGGCCATTGCGGCACTTGACGAAGACGATCCAGCGGCCGTCCGGTGAAACCTTGGGGAAATTGTTGCTCATGCCATTATTGCTGGCGCCGGCGACCGCTTCCGCCTGACCACCCTTCCCATCGTTGAAGGGAACACGGTAGAGGTCGTACTGAATCTGCACTTCGTTGGGATCGTTGGCGCGGAGCGCGGGCTTCTGTCCAACTGGGTAAGGGTCCTTCGCCTCGGCGCGGGCAAAGACGATGTATTTTCCATCCGGGCTCCAAACCCCGTCGGTCTGAACGTAACGCGGATCGTCGGCTCCGGGAAGCGCCTGTCTGCGGCCGGTAGCGCGGCTGTACCAGGCAAGAATGCCGCGGGTCGGATAGAAGACCTGGAGAAAGCGATAGTCCTTGAAATTGGTGACGTAATAAGAGCTGGGAATGCTCTGGTCCCGCCCGGCAAAGGTCGAGAGCACATACTGCCCGTCGGGCGAGACTTGCGACATGAAGCCCACCCGCGATTGTCCAACCCGCATGTCGGTATTCCACGAGACCATGTCTTCGTTGCGGATCGACATCTGTTTCTGGATGGGGACGACAGCATATAGGCCCTTGTCGTTCTTGGGGCCATCCACGTCGATCCCCATGGTCTTGCCGTCGCTGGAGAACGAATGGCAGTTGGCGCAGGTATGCAGGTCGTGCATGACGACGCGGCTCTGGGGCTGGCTCAGATCGCGCAGCCGCCAGTTGATGAGGTAGATCGAGGACGGAGCCAGCGGCTGAATGAAATTCTTCGCGCCTTCCGAGGGCATCAGCGGGACGTCGCGATAAAAGATGGGTGCGCCCACCGGATCTTTGGATGTGATCAGAGTGACGTGCCCTTGGGAAACTGGGTCACCCGAGGCGCCGCCGCCGAGGCCGATGATCGCCACCGTAGCCGGGCGCTCCACGGAGTGCGTCTTGATGGTGGCCCAGGTGGCCGCGTCGGGTGTCCAGGTGTGCGCGACAGCTTGTTCTTTCGTGAGCGACGGCGGCCGATTGGTGTTGGAAACGCACCGCGGGTCAATTTCACTAATGTGCATGGGCTCGCCATGCGAAATGGCGCGGATTGGCTCCGAGCCATCGGCGAAGGCGATCTCGATCCGCCAGATTTTGGCGGAGGCTTGCGGGTCGCGCCAGAGAAAGGTCGGCGGCGTGATCTCGGGCGGGAAAATCGAACCGTCTTCGGGATAGTCGATGGTGATGGTCGCAGACTTCACCAGAAGCGAATCCGCGCTCTGAAGCGGTGCGGCGGGTGAGCCGGCTGCCAACGCGCTGGCGATAACCACGTCGCGCGAACGAGACAACAACGGGCGCTCCAAGAGAGGCGCGAGCCAGAGAGCGGTTCCCATCAGAAGAAGACTGAATCGCGCGAGGCTGAGGTTGTGCGGGCTGATATGCGGCCAGAACACCCGACCTTCCGCCATCGCACCACTCCTTCGCCAACTCGCGCAACCACGCGATCGCTTCAATCTCGACCGCCTACTCCCCACGGCAGAGCGTAGCTAGCATGCCGGTTTCATCGATACTACTCTTGATAGCGCGGGGCTACCTCCATAGAGAGCAAACCGCACGCCCTTCTGCGGCCATCAAAAAATATAGCCCGGGCTGCGGTCGCAGCCCGGGCCGGGGAAGGACATCGGCGATCAGAACGTAAACTTCAAAGCCGCCTGCATCACGCGGGCAGGAATCGCCCCTTGACCTGTGACCTTGCCATAATTTCCGTCTTGGACGTTGCTATCCGGATTTCCGAAGCTCGGATGGTTGAGGCCATTGAACATTTCCCAGCGGAACTGCAAGTGATAACCTTCGGTAATCGTCCAGTTCTTTGCGAAAGCCAAATCCATGGTCTTAATGGGTGGCCCCTGGAACAGGTTCTTGGCGCTGTCACCGAAGGTTCCTGCGGCATTTGCGACGAACGCATTGGTGTTGAAGTATTCATTCAGCCAGTGAGACTCGCCTCCCTGGTGAACATCGAAGGATTGCCCGGAAACCACGTCGGCTCGGTCGCCGCCCTGGAGGCTACCGGAGTTATCTCCGTACCCGCCGGCAATGCCGAACGGGTAACCGGATTGCAGCGTGATGATTCCGCTCAACTCCCAGCCTCCCAGCGCCTGCCGCATAAACTGGTTATCCGCGGAAAGCGACGGGGTGGTGTAAACCAGGTTGCTGACCCAGATCTTCGGAATGTTGAGCGACGAAATGCCACGGTTGTAGCGTACGTTGAAGGGGTCGGGAAGGTTCTGCGTCCCAAAGGAAACGTTCCCGGAAGACGTTGTGTCGAGCGTTTTCGACCAGGTGAAGTTCGATTGGAACTGAAGCCCCCGGCTCAAATGCCGCTCCACTCCGACCTGCAACGCGTTATAGCTGGACGTGCCCAGGCTGAAGTCGGTGAGAATGGCCTCGAAGTTGGGATAGGTCGTGCGTGCCGCGCCAGCGGAATAAATTCCCGGATTCTGGTCGACGACGACCGACTGGTGGTAGGATTCGCCGCCCACGTACGCCATGCGGATAACCATCTTTTGCCCGATGGCATGTTCGGCCGAAACGTTCCAACTTTGCGTGACGCCCAGTTTGAAGTTCTGGGCGAAGATAGCCCCAATGAAGAACGGAGTTGTGAATGAGGCGCTCGACGCCGGCTTGAACGGGGCGAAGGGCGGAAATGGGCTGACCCCGCCTGTGCCCGCGAACTGGGACCAGGGGGTGTCCAAGGAAAGCGGCACGCTCGTTCCGGGAACGCCGGTAAGAGTGCCGTTGAAACTATAGGTCGGGCTGAAGGGGCTGATGTCGGCCGTATGGTTGTACATGGAGTACATCAGCGGCGAAGTGAACAGGCCGAAGCCGGCCCGGAACGAAGTACCCGGCATGGAGTGAGGCTGCCAGGCTACGCCGAAGCGCGGCTCAAAATAACTGCGGTAAGTGCTGGGCATCAGACCGTCGCTGATCCCTTTGTCGCCCGGAAACACCAAACCCAGGGGAGCGTTGGGGTAAAGCGTGCTCTGCTGCCCTGGAACGAACGCCCCGCCGCGTCCACCCGTCACTCCGGGGGCTGTATTTGGGTCCCAGCGCAGGCCGAGGGTAAGGCTGAGATTCGGCCGCACCCGGTATTGGTCCTGGCCATAGAGGCCCATCTGCCAACCGGCCAGGCTGGCGATTTCGCCGGCTCCTTGCTCGTACGAATACAAATAGCCCATTAGGAAGTCTGCCAGTCCGTTTCCGGTGTAGGCTCCATTGAAGCCAAGGATCGGAGTTGTCGGATATTGCGTGTACTCCTGGGCGTACTGATGTTGCAGGTTTGCCCCGACTGAAAAGAGGTGTTTGCCTATGGTTTTGCTAAAATCCTCATAGATGCCATAGGTGGTGCGGCCTTCCTGCGAGGGTTCGGTCCATCCCCCGTTAAAGCCGCCGTTGCCCACCGAAAACCCCTCCATGTAGCACTGGCCAGGAAGTTCGTTCACAGTGATGTAGCGCGACCAGCACATATTTTGGCCGCTGCTATCCAATACTGCGGCGGAATTATGGGCTTGCATTTGCATCCAGAAGACCGACACGGTGTTCACGGTCGTCGGGCTGACTGCCCAGGTGTGGGTGAGGGCTTCATTGTAAAACTCCATCCGTTCGGCGAACGTCTGCGACCACGGATTGAGATTGAGCACCGACAGCATGTTGCCCTTGACGTTGCCGGAGGGCTCAATCAGTTTGTCGGTAAAGCTGCGCAGCATGACGCGCTGGCTGTTCGAGATGTTGTAGTCGGCCCTGATGGTGTACTCGTTAAAGGAGTTTATGGTAGCGCCTCCGGGGTAGAAGACCGTGCCATCGGGCTCCTGCCCCAGCGGCAGGCCAGTGGTGGCAATGGCGACGGCCGCCGGATCATAGGAGAACCCGGGCAACAACTGGTTCGCCTTGCCGCCCACCGTGCCAAAAGGACAGTTGGCGGGGGTATCGTTGCCCGAACAAAGCGTGGCGCTGATGCCGCTGAAGTCACCGGCCAGCATCGCCGCCGTTGGCGTCTGCGTTCGGTTGGACAATGCGGCGGAGTCGGAGCGTGTTCCCTGATAGTTGAAGAAGCCGAAAAGCTTGTCCTTGAGGATGGGCCCGCCCACATAGGCGCCAAACTGGTTGCGTCGCAGGGGATCCGGGGCGTTGCTGTTCGAGAACCAACCGTTGCTGGCGTTCAAGTCCTTATTGCGGAGGAATTCAAACACTCCGCCGTGAAACCTGTTAGTTCCCGACTTGGTGGCGATGCTGACCACGGCGCCGGGCGCGAAGCCATATAGGGCATTGAAGTTGTTGCTAATAACGCGAAATTCCTCGGTAGCATCGGCATTGGGGAAGGGTGCGTCCAAGAGCGTGTAGTTGTCCATGTGGGGCACGCCGTCCAAAAGGTAATAGGTGCTGCCTTGACGCCCGCCGCCCGCCGAAGCTCCGGTCTCGGTGGGGAAAGAGAAGCCCGTCTGCACGCCGGGTTGGCCTGCCATCCCTCCGCCTCCACCGCCGGGTGCGGTGACGCTCGTGGTTCCCGGCGCCAGAAGGACCAGCGACGATGGATCGCGGCCGTTCAAAGGCAGCTGGGTAATCGCAGCCTCGTTCACGGTTGTGCCCAGTTCGGCAGTGGTGGTGTTCACCAGTTCAGCCTCTTCCGTGACCGTGACCGTCTCCTGGATGCCTCCCGCTTTCAGGGAGACATTTTGTGTCGCCGAGATGTCCACTCCGAGCACGATGCCTTGCTGGACGTAGCGCGCAAAGCCCTTCGCTTCCACCGTCAGGGTGTAGCTGCCCGGCGGCAACGGCGCAATCGTGTAAACCCCCACTCCGTTCGTGGTCGCCGTCTGCGTAAGGTTCGTGCCTGTGTTTTTCGCGGTTACGGCCGCCCCGGTCACCGCGGCCCCGGTGGAGTCGGTGATTTGGCCGGTAAGACTGGCGCTCGTGCCCTGGCCAAATGCCAGGGTCGCGCCCAAGGCCCACATCATCAGGGTCGAAACCAACAACAGTCTATTAATGGAAAGTCGCATGGATAATCCTCCGCGGAACTAACCGCCCATTCTCAAAGCGTGCTGCACTCGGTGTGATGCTGCAAGCGTTTTCAATTTTGCAGCCACCACTCTTACGCAATCCGTTCAACCGCCGACAACCGTTCATCGGCTAGACGAGTCCGGTCTTCGCCGATGAGGAATATTATGCTTAAGCCGAAAATTGCGAATCCGCCTAAAGTAGGAGTGGAACATTTTTTTGAACGGGGTGTGACGGGGTGGTCCACCACGGCCTGGAACCGCGATTTTCTAGCGTATACTGTGCGCGTTGCGATCGGTGGCATGCCTGGACCGGTGCCGCACGCGCGGTGCGCACAACTTGGCATCTTGGCGCGGATTGAACGCATACGCCGCCACCGGATGGAGTGAATTCTTTGGAAATGAGTCCCCGATTCAGCATTGTGCGACAGGTCGCGCGCGGTCAAGCCCTGATATTGACTCTAGTCTGGCTCAGCGCGGCGCCTGGTTTCGGGGCGGATTGTCACGGCTCGCCCGCTCTGGAGGCAAACCTGCAAGCCCACCCCAGCTCGAAGGCCTACGCGGACCTCGGGACCTGGTTTCGCGACCGGCGGCAATTCGGTTGTGCGGCGGAGGCTTTTGACAAGGCTGTGCAAATGGAACCAGGCTCGGCACGCCTTGCCTATCTGCTGGGCGCGAGTCTCTATTCCTCCGGAAATGCGCAGCAGGCGATCGCTCCGCTCCAGCAGTCGGTGCGGCTCGAACCCAAAGTTCTACAGCCACATTTGCTCCTGGGCGCAGCGCTCGAACAAGCGCATCAGACAACGGGCGCCGAAATTGAATGGCGGGCGGCGCTCACGATTGATCCCAGATCGGCGACGGCTCGCAACGCGCTCAGCAAGGACCTTCTCGCCGACAAGGACTACGGTTCCGAGATCGCCCTGCTCCGCGCGGGCGCGGAAACGGGCCAGTTGACGCCGGATTTGACCACCGACCTGGCGCTGGCCTACGGCGAATTGGGAATGCTCCAGGACGCCAATTCGCTGTTGCGCGCCGCGCTGAAGGCGCATCCCGCCTCGTTGCCGCTCGCCAAGGCGCTGGCGGCTACTCTCGTCTTGCAAGCCCGCAGGGAAGAAGCGGCCAGCGTTCTGGAAACCGCGATGAAGCAGCACCCGGCAGACTTGAGCGTCAAATTGCTCTACTTGCGGTTACTGGTGCTGCAAGACGAGGCCGACAGAGCGCGCCAATTGGGAGGCAAGCTGCTCAAGGCGATTCCGCATAACTGGGAGGTGCTGTATTTGAACGGCGTTCTGGAAAAGCGCGCGGGAGAATACGAAGCTGCCCGGGACCATCTGGAACAGGCGGTGGCTTTGAATCCAGACCACTACGAATCCCGGCGCAATCTAGGGAGCGTGCTGGCCGAGCTTAAGGACAACCAGGGCGCACGAGAGCAATTGGAAAAAGCCATTGCGTTGGGAAGCCATGATCCGCAGGTCCGATTTGAATTGGTCGGCGTTCTTCGGGCGTTGGGCGAGACCCAGCAAGCTCAGGAACAATTCAAGCTCTATCAGCAGGAAGCCCAGGCGAAGTCGGACCTGACGCAGGCGGCCGCAAAGGCGGCCTTTGCAGATCAGAAGTTGGCTTCGGGCAATATCAAGGAGGCCGTCGATCTCTATCGTGATGCTCTGGCGGCAGCTCCCAAAGAGGCTTCGTTGGCCTACCGGTTGGCGATGGCGCTGGATAAGGCGGGTGACATCGAGAACGAACGGGTTGCGCTGGAACAGGCGGTCCAGATTGACCCGGGCATGGCCGAAGCGCAAAACCAGTTGGGATACCTGGCATCGCGTGCGGGAGAAACCGCTTCGGCAGAAGACCATTTCCGGCTGGCGGTGCGCGCGTCTCCGGGATTCGCCAAGGCTTGGGTGAATCTGGCGGCGACGTTCTATCTCGAATCGAAGTTGCCGGAGGCGAAGGAAGCGGTGGAGCGTGCTTTGCAGGTGGAACCGGGCAATCCGCAGGCTCAGAAACTAAAGAGTGCGTTGGACTCCGCGCCGGCGCAATGATAGCAGGCCTTCGCGTGGCCGGCGCGAATCGTAACTTAGTTACGCTTCGGTGACGGAGATCGCCGGTGCTACACTGGCCGCAATGATTTCCCGAACGAGCCTTCCATGGACCCGCCGCCGCCTTCTGCAAGCGGTCCCGGCGGCGTTGGCTTCTTCCCTGGTCCCCGCAAACTGGGCCGCCGGCGCTGCGATCGCCAAATCCCCGCCTGCTTTTTCCCGGTTCGTCGACGTGGCGGCAAGCGCCGGACTCACCCAGACGATGTTCTATGGGGAAGGCACCAGCGCAACCTATGTCACCGAGATCATGGGCGGCGGCTGCGCCTTTTTCGATTACGACAACGACGGCTGGATGGACATCTTCATCCTCGGCGGGCCGCCGCCTGGAGAGCATTCCAAAAGGCGCCAGCAATCGCCTCTACAAGAACAATCGCGACGGCACATTCACCGACGTCACCGAGAAAGCGGGCCTGCTCGATGCCGGTTGGGCGGTGGGTGTCTGCGTCGGCGATTACAACAACGACGGCTTTGAGGACCTCTTCGTCACCTACTTCGGCCAGAATCGCCTTTATCGCAACAACGGCGATGGAACCTTCACCGACGTCACCGGGAAAGCCGGCCTGCTTGATCCCAGCACTCGTTTTGGTTCGGGTTGCACCTTCGTCGATTACAACCGCGACGGTCTGCTCGACCTGTTCGTCTCCAATTACTGCGACATCGATCTGGCGAATGCGCCCCGGCCTAATTTACAGATGCCCAACTGCCAATATGAAGGCGTGCCCGTCAATTGCGGGCCCAGTGGATTGCCGCTGCCCGCATTTTTTCTTTATCGCAACAATGGCGATGGGACCTTCACCGATGTTTCCAAACCGTCGGGGATTGCCGCCCTCAGAGGCTCCTATGGCCTGACCGTGGCGGCCTTTGACGCGGATGAAGACGGCTGGCCGGATATTTTTGTCGCTTGCGATGCCACGCCGAGCCTGCTGTTGATGAACAACCATGACGGCACCTTTCGAGAAGAGGCTCTGCTGCGCGGCATCGCGCTCAGCAGCGATGGCGCGCAAATGGCCGGCATGGGCGTCGGCGTCGGAGACTACGACCTCGATGGCCACCTCGATGTCGTCAGGACCCACTTTCAAAACCAGGCCACCGGACTCTACCGCAACCAGGGCAACGGGCAATTCGAGGATGTATCGGCGCAGGCCGGCCTTACTGGAGAGCGCCGGTTTATCAACTGGGGCACCGGCCTCGTGGATTTCGACAATGACGGATATCCCGACATCCTTTCCGTGACCGGGACCGTTTATCCGGAACTGGAGCCGGTCTATCCCAAGTACCCGAGGCGTGGACCTCGCCTGGTGTTTCGCAACCAAGGCAACGGTAGATTTGCGGAGCTCGGCGAAGAGACTGGCCCCGGGATCTCGGCCCGCCATTGCAGCCGGGGCTGCGCCTTTGGCGACTTTGACAACGACGGCGATATGGACGCGGTGGTCATGAACCAGAATGAGCCGCCGTCCTTGTTGCGCAACGATGCCCCGCCGGCCAACCACTGGCTGAAGGTCCGGCTGGAAGGCACAAAAAGCAACCGCAGCGCCATTGGCGGCCGCGTCACGGTCCACTATGGCGGGAAGGTGCAGGCGCAAGAAGTGATGAGCCAGTCCAGCTATCTTTCGGCCAACGATCCGCGCTTGCATTTTGGCCTCGGTTCCGAGAAGACGGCGGACATTGAAGTACGGTGGCCGCTGGGTGGGATCGACACGCTGAAGAATGTCGCCGCGAACCAACTCATCACCGTCCGCGAAGCCTCGGGTATGGCATCCGCATCCATCCGCTTACAAAGTTTGGCCGGCGGGTGACACAGGGGGTGCGCCACGTTTCCAGAGCTTGGTTCTCCGCTGGGATACGGCCCGCTCCGCGAAGCCATGGCAGAAGTTAGAAGATTTCAACCACTGCTGGGGTCTGGGTCGGGACCCAGTGGGCCGTGGCTCGAGTCCGCGCGCCCCGGCCAAAGCTTCCCTACGGCGTGCCTGCGAATGTCGTAATGCTTGCAGCAGGCAATGTGTACGTGAACGAGTTGGAGGATACCGGCACACTCCCCTGCTGAGCGAGACTTAGACTCGCAGATGTGATCCACGGCGTCACGGTTGAAAATGCAGGAGCGTTCGACAGGTTGAACGTTAGGGCGACCGCTGAGGTGGAGTAGTTGGTCGCGATGATGATCAGAGTATTCGTGGCCGTGCTTTGGTACGCCGAGACGCTAACGCTCGCTACGGGAAGGTGGGTCGCGTCGATACGGTAGTATCCCGGCCGCACGAATTTGCTGTATTGACCCATCATGTAGGCGCGCTGTGGAATTGTGCCGTTGTTGGCCATCAGCCCCTGATCGTCGGTACTGTTGGAATCAATCAGCCACCAATAGAACCACGCATTGGCGCCATCGACAGCAATTCGCTGGTCGATGACGGCGGCCCAATCCAGAGCGTCGGTGATGTTGGTATTGAATCCCGATTGACAGAAGTTCGGTCCAAAACCAGGCCCGCAAGAAGCTTCGGTTTCCCAGTATTTCTTTCCCGCAGGCCAGCCGGAGGGATAAGGATCGGCAGCAATCGTGTTGTTGCCGCTCAAATTGGCATCGTATTCATGCCAGTTAATGCCTCCCACATACTGATTGCAGGTCGAATCAATGCCACACGTGCTGCCCAGACCCATCTGGTTGTAGCCGCTGCCCTCGGGCAAAAAAATCAGCGTAGTCAAGTTGCTCGACGCAAAGGTCGGCCCAAGATTCTCGGCAACGAAAGTATCGATTTCCGCTGGCGTCCAGACGGCGCTGGCATAGCTTGCGCAAATATCCGGCTCATTCTGGAGGGATAGCGCATAGAGAGTAATGCCGTTTTCTTGTTGCAGGCTCTCCACATAATTAGCCAGCCAGGTGGCATACAAACCGTAATCGGCAGCGAGGAGTCCGCTGTTGTTCGTACAGTAGTTAAGCCCATTGGACTCGTATGCGGCCGGCGGCGTCCAGGGCGAGGAATAGACTCGTCCGCCATTGGCAAGAACGGCCTGCATATCGCTGATATACGGCCCGGCGCACCCGGAATTCACGGTCGAGCAATCTCCCGCGACGTCTGCGTCGTCGGGCACATCGGTCCTCAGCAAAGAGAGGCCAAGCTGCCCGTTCCCGGTTCCGAAGAAGAAACTCTGGTTCGCCGATGAAAGCGGGCCGATCCACGCATCCGATGCGCCAAATCCGTCAATCTCCTGGTGAACGTCCGTCCAGTTCACCGCGACCGGCTGCGCCGCCACTGCGACGCAGCTGACCTGAACGCTGGCGACATTCGCGCTGCCGACCGTTCCGCTTCCGTCCGTCACCGAACAGTTCTGTGCCGGGCTCGGAGGCTGCGTGAGCACCGTGACGCTATAGGCACTGCCGCTGGCGAGGGCCGTGGAGAAAGTGAAAAACGTCGCATTGGCGGGGACCGTCAGGTTGTTGCCGAGGTTGTCTTGTAGCACAAGCCCCGAACTAGTTAGGCCGGATACCGATCCGCCAACGGTGTAAGTTCCCGGGGGTACGACACACGACGAACCGCCTCCGCAGCAACCAGGGGTGAGGAGAATGATGAGGAGAATAGTGACGAGCAGAATAATGACGGACGGTGTGCTAATCGGAGCAGAATGTTCGCGAACGCGACATACGCCCTCGGCGGTGAACGGCTGCATCCGCACAGGAGCCTCCATAGTACAAGAATTAAGTATAAGAATTTGGCACAAGAAACTTCGCTTGGACCGTCTGGCTGCCACATTCAGGTCCCGAATCTATCTTTTGACACCAACCGCTATGATCGTATTGGCACAATGTCTGCTCGGTCAACGGTAAAGCACTCGCAGCTGCTATCCGCCGGCCATCGCCTTGTGACGTTCTTGCGACCCAACGGCCTGCAAACCGCGGGCGCCGACGCCGCGCTCACGCCGGAGATGGGCAACTCAACCACCGTCCTCGATTTCCAGGCGGCGCAGCCCTTCCCGCTTGTCCCATGGCGGCGACGTTCAGCGAACAGAAAAAAGCCCGGACTCGAAAGTCCGGGCCTGTTGTCGTGCCGAGAAACCAACCGCCAGCGCCGCTAATCCTCGCCGACCAGGGCGTTGATCAATCCTTGGCCGTTGGGGCTGCCCCATCCCGTCACCAGATCGTAGCCGGTCACGGCCGAGTAGCTGCCGGACTTGCCGCTGGTGATGTCGTGGAAGTCCGTGCCGTAGCTCGAACTCACGCCAAACGAATAGAGATAAGGGTTGATGAAACCGATGGTCTTGTACCCGTCGGCCACCAGTTGCTGATTCACCAAGGCGATGTAGCCGGCCCACATCGGGGTGGCGAAGCTCGTTCCACCATACTCGTTGGCCGTGCAGGTGGTCTGATCGGCGCAAACGTAGAAGGTGAAGTTCGCGTTGGCCGAAACATCCGGGCCGTTGCGATACGTGGTCGAGCCCTTGTTGCTGGAGTTGATCACGCCCGAGAGCTTCTGCCATGCTGGGATCGCGATCTTATCCGGCGAAATGCCGCCGCCGCTATCCGACCAGGCCGTCTCCGACTTCCAGGCGCCACCGGCGCTGGCGGTCGTCAGGTCGGTGCCGCCGACCGAGACGACGTTGGCATCGTCCGCCGGCCAAGCCTCGTTTCTCCGCGACCAGGTGGAATCGTCGCCCGAAGCCGCGAAGAAATTCTGGCCCTGCGCGGCCATCTTCTCGAAGTACGGATCGAGCGTGCTCGGATCGGCCGGCGTCCAGCCCCAGGAGCAGCCGATGGTCGTCGGCAGCGGGCTGTGCGTGGTCATGGCGCTGATGATTGCCGTGTCGGTCGAGCCGACGTACATCACCAGGCTGGACAGCCCCGGAGCCATGCCGATGGCCTGGGTCATGTCCAGCGTCTGCTCGGTGTCGTCGCAGTCGCCTCCGGCTCTCGTGTAGACGCAGCTGGTGCTGGTGCCATCGGTGGACAACAGCGTGATCGGCACGTTGTTGGTCTGCTTCACGTTGGTGAAATACTTGGTCAGGTCGGCCAGATCGGTGCCGTAGTACTCCAACAAACCGAGGTTCTGACCTGCGCCCGTCAGGGCCGAACCGCCGTAGTACGCTGCGCGCATATCGCTGCCCAGGAACGAGGCCGAGGGACCCGAGCCGGTGGTGGCGTGGCGGATGACGGCATCCGGATCGATGCCATGCGCCTTGGCGTAGTCGCTCTTCTTGACGTACATGGGATGCGGAATGGAGTAGTTGTCCAGCCCAGAGATGTGCCAGATTGCGAAAGGCAGGCCCACCGTGGGCTCCCGATCCGGGGCGTAGAACTCGCGATCTTCGCTGGGATGCTGGTAGGTCAGCAGGTTCACCTGGAAAGCCTCCTCGATGGCCGAGACCGGCCCCCGAACCTGCACTTCCATGCCGTCGCGCGAACCGCCGACGACCGTCAAGCCATGTTCCTGAACATACTCGACGACCGCGTCATAGTCCTGCTGGGTGGGACCGAACCTCTCGGTGAACTCAGCCGGCGTCAGGAAGTTCCTGTAGCCGGGGCTGTCCGGGTTGTGCAACTCGGCCAGGAAGGCGTCCAGGCCGGCCTGATCGCGCAGCGGCAGAACCACATCCAGTTGCAGGATTTGAGCGGCGGGAAGGCGCCCGACCAGCTTTGCCTGCCCTTGCAGCGTTGCTTCGCGCACATGGCGCGTCATCAGCGTTTGTGCACCGCCTTGGCTCACTCCGGCTGAGACAAACGCTGCGATTGAGAACAGCAATACACAAAGTCTCCGATTCACAATTCCTCCTGAGTTTTTTGGTTTGTTGGCCCTGAGATTCTGCCGCCGTATCGGCGAAGAATCTCTCCCCTTACGAATGGTTGGGTAAATATTAATGGACGACACCTTTGTGTCAAGCAAAAAAGCGCTTCTTTCCGGAAATCGTAAACGCCCGGTGGATTTTGTGATTTCCCACCCCCCAAGAACCACCCTTTACGCCGCTGTAATTTCAACGAGTTGGAAGCCGTATTTTTTAGCTTGTCAACCCCCCATTTTCCCGTTTTTCCCTGTAAGTCATTGCCTGGCCTACAAAAATAAACTCGCCAATTCTGGCGGTGTACCCCTTCCAACCTGATAAAATAGAAGTAGAGATCAAAAAGGGTGCGGATTCCTTCCCGCACCCTTTTTCGATTACGCATTCATTTATTTTTTTCTGGCAACCGGCAACTGGCAACTGATTTTCCCACTTTTCACTGCCCGTTTCCGCTAAGTCATTATTCCAGAATACTTTAATATAAGTCCTTTCGATTCAAAGACCAAAACAAAATCCCCCTCTAACCAAATGATTCCATTAGACCAGGGGGAGGGGGGATAGGGGGTACTAAGTGGTAAACAAATTGTCCCAATCTCCCACTTCTTCATGCAGATTCTGGAATGACAACCCGAAAAAGGGCCGAACGCCCAAGGCGCGAGGTGGAATTCACCCTCAGGCTGCCCAATCTTGTGCCTGATGCGCGTTTGGACCCGCTGCGTTTCTGCCAGCGTTGCGCAGCGCTCTTCCGGCTTTCCGCCTGGGCTTACTGCTGCGCGAAAATGATGGACGCATTCGGATTCGTCTTGTCTTCATCTATCATCAGGAAGCTTTCTATCGAGCAGGCAGGATTTGGGTTGCTGGGCGTACCCGTGCAGCCAACGGTGCCAAGAACGTAGGCCACGTAATTCGGGGTTGTCGCCGGCGAAATCGGCGCGATCGCAACCGTACCCGTTGGGGTCAGCGCGTAAGTCGCGGATACGGTTTGAGCTCCCGGATACTCGGTTCCAGAAACGTTGTGTGTCGCAACCCCAAGAGACGTAAAGAGCAGGTTGGCTGCCATCGGACTGGCGGAGGAGCTGCCGCTGTTGGTGGTTGCTGCCGCATACGTGCCCGGAAACTCCGAATTGCTCAGACCGCCGAGCGGCGTTTTCCCCACCGGGCTCAGCGAACCCGTCATCACCGACGAACTGGATTGATCGAGCAGGAATCCGCGGTTCGCTCCACTGGCATAAAGAACGAACGGCAGCGGCGCCACGGCCGGCGTTGCACTCGGATTGCCCAGCATCTGGAAGATGTAGCGTCCGTTGGTGCTGCTGGATGCCGTGTACGTATAGGGCGATGGCGATTGCGAGGACCCCGGGAATTGGACGCTGGAAAGGATCGCGCCAGCGTTGTTCTGATCAAATTCGCCCGAGAAGTCCCCGCTGCCATCGGTCGAGCCGAGCGTCAACGAGACGTTTGTATTCGCCCCATTGACTCCCGTCAGAGCGGAGACAGAAGTGCCTTTGAAGGCAGCGATGTTATAGGTCTGGGTCGAATCCTGGAGCACCATCGTTCCGGAAACCTCCGGGTGTGTACTGTCGAATGGACTGGTGGAAATGGCATAGAAAGTCAGCGGATTCGTCTTGGCGGCTGTTCCGGAAGCAATAAAGAAATCGAAGTTCATAGCGAACGCACCCGAGGTCAGGACCATGTGCCACAACCCGGTGATGTTCTGGTCAGCGGCGTAAGTGCCCGAGACGCCACAGGGTCCGGCGCCGCAGTTAGCGGTGGAGCTGCCATTGTCATTCGCATCCATCTGGCCGCTGATGATCGCTCCACTTCCGTTCATCGGCAAGACTCCGACAAATCCCACCCGGTTGCCGCTGGAGTCCACTCCGGTGAAGCCGAACGCGTACGTCTGGTCGCCGCTCACCAGAGTGGAGGAGGCTGATTTCTGCGCGATGCCGGAGCCGTTGCCCTGGCCGTCTGATTCGATCATCTCGATGTCGCCGGCGCCGTCGAGAACGGCCTGGTATTTATTCGGATAGATTCCCGCGGGCAAAGTCATGGTCAGCGTTCCCGCGTTGTTGGAGTTGTTCGTGTCGGACGAGGTGGGAGTGTAGGAACCACCTGTAATCGAGTACGATGCTGGGCCGTTCGAAGTCAATTCGTCTTCCGCGCCCGAGGTGATCGTTCCATTCGATGCGGTGAAGGTTCCAACCACGGCCGTGGCATTGTTGCCGCTGTCATATCCGGAAAACTGGAATGCGTACGTGCCATTGACCCGCGACGTGACCAGCGACGCTTTGGCGATGGTGCAGTACTTGGGGATGGCTACGCAGCCTGTCGGGTCGAGTGTCGAGGCCGCCGAGATCTGAACGCAACTGCCGCTGCACTTGTCGCTCGCCGTGTAGTAGGCCAAGCCGGACACATTCGAATCCTGTACAAAGTTAGCGCATGGCACTCCACTCGCCGTGCAGGTCCAAGTAAAAGTTTGGGGCGCATCGTCAGGGAGGGCCACAGCGGTAAGTTGTTGGGTCAGGCCGCTGCCCACGCTCAGCGTAATGGGCGCTACCTCAGTGGTAATGTCAACCAGGGGCAAGTTCAAACTGCCTGTTTCCGCGCTGTTGGAGGTCGCTGTCGCCGTGATGGTTATCTGCGGGCTGCTCGGCACCGTCGCCGGCGCCTGGTAGACGCCGGTGCTCGAACCGATGGTTCCGCACGGATTCGGATTGCCAGTACACGACGTGCCGCTCAAGCTCCAGGTAACGGCCACTGGCACTGGGGGACTGCCCACTGCGGCGGTGAAGGTTACAGACTGGTTCGGATAAATCGCGGCAACGCTTCCGTCGCTAACGGTAATGGTCGGCGGCGGCACGCCGTTGCCACCCTTCGCGCACCCGCCAGCCAGCGCCAGACTTAGTAAAGCCACAACCAGCAGACAATTCTTCATAATGATCAGATCTCTTTTTGAACCAAATCTCTTCGGACCCTTCCTTTTTAGAAGCAGTCATACCGCCAAATCACTATTCAAATCAGCAGGTTACAAATGTACCTGAATCCATGGCACTTTGTCTTGATGGGACAAGGGTTCGAAGGGTGAACAGCAGGATTACTTGCGCAAGAAATTGCAACTTTCGGGCGGGATTCCTGTCCTATGTTTCCGGCTAAGGAGTTCTCAGTGGACAGACGGTTTTTCTTGGCTGAGAACCGAGAACTGGGAACTGGGAACTTTCTTTGCGGCTTCCATCAGGGGACGCAACTCAGCGGCGGTGATCCCCAACGTACCGCCCGAAAAGCCGTCAATGTAGGCGGAGTTGACGCCCACGACTTCGCCGCGCAAGTTCAGCACCGGACCTCCGCTGCCGCCGCGCGCCGTGGGCGCGTCATAGATCAGTTTGTCGCCGCTCACATCGCCAATGTGCCCGAAGGTCGCCGATGGACGGATCAGCGACAGCGCGGCCAGTTCGCCCGCTGTCTCGGCATTGTCCGGATGCGACGACAGACGCTCATACACGATCGCCGGCGATTTGGCGACCATCCCCGTTACTCCCATGGGATAAGCGAGCACGGTCACCGGTTCGCCCACCTTTGGCGGCGTGTCCGACAGAGTCAAGGGCCGCAGGCTTTTCGTGAAGGCGGTAGTTTCCAGGCGGAGCACGGCCAGGTCCGCATGATCGGCCAGCGCCGTTGTTTCGAGATTTACTGGAAGCGGAGAGCCGGGAAAATATGCCACCAGCTTTTCCAGCACCGGCGAAGCGCCCCGGCGCAATGCCGCCGCGACTTCGCGATCTCCGTACCAGGGCTCGGCCACATGGCGATTGGTGGCCAGAAGGCCGGGCGCGACGACAAAGCCGGTCCCGGCAACGCGGGCGCGAAAACTTTGGCTGGCGCCCCTCAGGTGATAGATCCCGTAAATGTAAGCGACTGAATCGCGCGCGCCGTCCACCTCAGTTGACGAATACGATTGCTGCCTTTCGAGCCTCGCCACCTGGCGCGAGAGCTGCCGCACCTGCTGCTCCAGCCCCGTGCTCTGCCGCGGAGCGTAGTAGTACGCCATCAGCAACGCGCTCGCCAGCGCCAGCACGCCCAGCAACCCCTGCACAAAGCGTTGCCAGGTCTCGACCAATTCACTCTCGTTGTGATCCGCGTTGAACATGCGCCGCCAGGCCCAGCCTTGAAGAAGACGGCCGAGTAGCCACTATCCTGACGCATTGCGACGCAGGCGAGAAGGGTACAGAAGACCGATGGAACGCGGCCAAAGGTAACTGAAGGAATTTCCCGTGGAAACGCGTCTGGACGCCTCTCCCAAGGTTGAGCGGGTGGCACGCGCCAATTGAGACCGGGCAAGCCCCGTCTCTACACAAGAGTTACGCCTCGACTCCCAGCCGCTTGGCCATCTCTTCGTAGAGGAAGCCCTCGCCCGCACGGTAAGGTTGGACCCATTCTCCGTCAATCACGAGCTGCGGGATGGCGCGCTTGCCGGTTCGCTTGATGACCTCGTCGGCCGCTCCCGGCGTGACCTCGATGTCGATTTCCGTGTAGGGCAGCTTGTGCCGGTCAAGGAAGCGCTTAGCCATGCGGCAGTCGGGACATCCAGGGGCGGAGTAAACGGTGATTTCCATAGGCAGAATTTCCAGAGTTTCGGCGATTGGGATTTGTTTTTCAAACCCAGACCAGGCCACGAAGGAAGTGCCAGCGGGCCGCGCGCGCCTTGGACGGGCGGCGACGCCCGTCCATCCACGCTCTAACTTAATTCCCGCTCACTGTACATCGGACACTTTTCCGTTGAGAAACGTAACCTTCAGGTCTTTGTAAACAAAAATCTGCTTGGCGCCCAGCTTGACGATCTTGTCCGGGTTGCCGAGCGCGGCCTTGACTTGATCGGGGGTTTGGCCTATTTCTATCTGCTGTGGTTCTGCGGCAGGCGCTGCCGGTTGCGCTTGTCCCTGTGCCGCACCCTGGTTAGCACTCTGGTCCGCAGCCTGGCCTGCGCCCTGATCGTTGGCTGGCTGATCGCCGGCATTGCCGCCTTGCTGCGCGTCGTCACTGCTGATTGCGAGCAGCTGCCCGATCACATCTTCCACCTCACCCGCGCTCGCTTTTGCCAAAGCGCCTTTGGCGAACTGGAAGGCTACTTCCGCCTTGTTGTAGGTTGGCGGATCGGTTTTGTTGCAAGTGTCGCAAGCAACGATCCACAGGGAAACTTTGTCTCTCGCCACATTGACTTCGATCTTGGAGGGATAGACCTTGTCGCCCACGGCAAATAAGTGGGTGGTCTGCCCCTGCGACTGCGTCTGCGAAAAATGTCCGAGGAGGGCCCTCCGTCCTGAGGTCAGCAAGGCGCTGGGAGAATGAACCGCTCCGCCTTCATACTTGGTGGTGAGAACGGTTTTGTCGGAATACGGCACACCGAGGATTCCGCCCTTTTGGATGGCCAGCAGCGTGCCCGCATCGACCACCGAATATCCGCTGGTGTCCGACCCCATCTTGACCAGCTTGTATTGCGCGGCCAGTTGGTCCTGCAAAGAAACCGCCTGGGCATTCGCCAGCGGCAGCGAAAAGACGGTGGCGGACAGAAGCGCAATTCCCGAAATCAGATTGTGAAATTTCAGCGACATCGTAAAACCCTCCGGTTCAGCTTTTCAAGTTCTGTCATCTTGAGCGAAGCGAGGGACCTGCATGTTGCTGCGAACCGCAGGCCCCTCGCTCCGTTCGGTAATGACAAACAAATTGCAGATGGAGTAGAGACGGGGCGAGCCCCGTCTCTACAGTTAGGATTTTCGCAGCCTCGACTGCTACTGTCCGCCGCCCGCAGCTTCCTGCTTGACCTGCGTTTCAGTCTGGTCGGCTGCCGCCTGTTGGTCTTGCAGTGTTTTCGCGGCTGAGGTATCCGGCGGCGGAGCGGGTATGTCCGACTGCGTGGTGCCCGTGTCGGGTGCTGCCGGAATACCGCCCGTGCCCGCCTTTTTCGCCAATTCGCCCATGCCGGTGGTCAGTTGTTCCGCGAAGTGGTTTTGCATCTCCTGCAAGTCGTCCACCTTCACGGCTACCATCTGCCCGGCGGCGCATTCCGACTTCTTGCTCGCCGAGACGCTGGCATTCACTGTTTGGTCGGCATCCGGGGTATCGGTGATGCGCGTGATCACGTCACCCCCGGTCAGCGCACATTCCTGCCCGCTGCCCACGACAGTTACGGTAAGACCGCTGTCCACAACAAAGGTGCGCCTGGCTGGATCCAGTGCTGGCGGAACGTCGCCGCCACCGGCTGCCGCCGCTGCGGGTGCCGCTGGTGCCGCGGGTGCTGCCGCCGCTGCTTGACCGCCGGACGCGCCACTTTGCGCCGCTTCGGCCTGCTGTGCCGCCAACTCCGCTTTCACTTCTTCGGCGATGGCCTGCTTCACTTCGGGACTCAGTGGCGCCGGAGCCGAGGCCACTGCTGGCCCACCGTCTCCACCACCCTCCTGTGCGTCCGCCGCCTCCGCATTGGCCTCCGCTCGCGCCGCATAGGCCGCTTGCAAATTCTCCGAAATCAGATAATCCGTCAGCCAGAATGCCGGCGATGCATACACGGGATAAGGCGTGAACCAACCGCCGTAGAAGCCATACCACGGCGCTCCACCCCAACCCCACGCTCCCACGCCCCAGTAAACCGGCGCACCCCACGGATGGTAGCCCCATGCATAAAACCCGGGGTGGTACCAGAAACCTGGATGGTAGCCGTAATAATTATGACCATGCCAGTAGTATCCGCGATACACGCCGGACCGATAGTGGCCGTGGTCATAGTACGTGCGCGAATAATAAGAGTGGCCGCCGCGTGTCACGTAGGCGCGCTGCACGTATCCACCATGCCGCCCCGTGTTAACGACGCGCGCTCCGTTGTGCATTCCCACGACTGTGCGCCCGCCGTGGGCGCCATGCTGAATCTGCATGCCGTTGCGGTTGACCGAACGAATCTGGCCATTGGGACGAATATTCGCGGTTCCTCCACCGTGCAGAGAGACGTTCCTACCCGGAGGTGTGTGGTTGCCAGGCGTGTTTGCATGCCCGGTCGTCGCGTTATGGCTGCCTGCACCGCCAGCGGTTGGGCCGTGGCTGCCCGCTCCACCAGTCGTCGGTCCATGAGAGGCCGCTCCGCCGGCGGTCGGGCCGTGCGTGGTTGGGCCATGCGTGGTTGCTCCGCCAGTGGTTGGGCCGTGCGTCTGCGTCGAGCCTCCGCCAGTGGTTGGTCCGTGCGTCTGCGTCGAGCCTCCGCCAGTGGTTGGCCCGTGCGTCATTGCTCCGCCGGTGGTTGGCCCATGCGTGGTTGCTCCGCCGGTGGTTGGGCCGTGCGTCGAGCCGGTCGTGGTATGGGAAGACGTAGTAGTATGCGTCTGCGTTGTGGTGTGAGAGGACGTAGTAGTATGCGTCGTATGGGCAGGCGCGCTCGCCTTGGGTGCAGGCGCGCTCTTGCCTTTGTCTTTTTGAGCCGAAGCCACAGCGGTTACTGCGAGGACAACCAGCAACACACACCATTTCGTCAGCACGTTCATCTTTCGCTCGCTCAAATTCATAGCTTCTCCTGTGAATTGCAAAATTCTATTCCCAAAAATCCATCGGCGGGGGTCCAACATACACCGCCCCTCCCGCATTCCGTTCGCGGGTTGCGTTGACGAAGCCTTTCTGGGGCGAGTGCCATTGGGCGGAAGGACAGCCACCGGCCTTCCAATTAGCAACAATTCCACACCTGTTTCATCGCCCGTGTCAAGCGAGCCTTGGGAGATTTGCCTTTGTCGTCGCTTCCGATCAAATCGGCCGCCGCGACACTGAAGGATCGCTAGGTCATGCGCTCTGTTCATGGGACTGAGTGAAGCGGCAACCCCAGTCCCCTCACGCGGCCACCACACCGCCAGTCCTTCATTCTCCGCTCGGGATAACAAATTCTTGACGGCAAGAAATGAAATCGGCTCGCGACGACGAGTCCACATTCTCTCGTATCGAAAACTCGACTCGTCGCTGGGTTTGCAAAGCCGGACTTTAGCCACCTTCTGGTCACCTCCATGAGTAACCACGGTAATTGGGGGGCGTTCCACCGTGCGCCGATGGGCCTAATAGACGGCAATGTTCGCGCACTCGCACATTCGATTCGCACTCCTGCTGCTGTTGGTCTGGAGTTGCGCTTTGCCTGCCGAAGTGCCTGCCACCGCGGCTGCGGAAGATGCCGCGGCCGTTCCCACTGAGGGCACAAGCCATTCCTCAACCCTGCCCGCTTATCGCAGCACCGTTTCTGAGGTGCGGGTTGCATTCTTCGCCACCACCGAGAACCATCGCCCGGTCGAAAACTTGACGCAGGCGGACTTCGCGGTGGTGGACGACGAACGCGTGGTTCGCAGTTTCCGGAGCTTCGCGCATTCCGGCGAAGCCCCCCTTGACGTGGTCGCGCTCGTTGACCTGAGCCAATCGGCGGCGCCGCGCTTTCGAGTTGCCATGAACGAGGTAGTGCAACTGGTTGTGCGAGAACAGTCCGTTCCCGATGACCACATCTCCGTGATTTCATTTGGCGGAATGCGGCCCGCTCTTCTCTGCGCCAGCGATTGCGGCGGTGCTGGCGCCGTGGCAAGACTCCTGGCGGTGAAGAGCGGCGGCACAACGCCGCTCTTCGACGCGCTGCGGTCGGGGGCCGATTTCCTCTTGCATCACGGCCGCGCCGGGGCCCGGCCTGTTCTGATTTTGTTTTCCGACGGAAACGACACCATCAGCCTCCATTCCGCGCGCGAGGCGCTGGAGGCTGTGCTCGACACCGGCGCTCCAATCTATTCCGTCGATATGGCGACATCCGTTAACGGTACATCCAGCGGCGAATCGCCGGGCAGCATGTTCCTTCGGCAAGTTTCCGAGGCTACAGGTGGACGCTATTTCTCACCCTCTTCCTGGCAGCGTATTTCCCGGCAAGACGGCGCCGCCGCTGTGCTGAACGCCGTGCTCGACGATCTGCGCGCCTCCTATGTGGTGACTTACGCTCTGCCCAGCCACGGCGCTGGATTTCATTCGCTTCGCCTTTTGCCCACCCACAACCTCAACCTCACCTTCCGTAGCCGAAACGGTTACTTCTACGAACCGAACGGTCCCTAATTTGGAGACCGCCGATTGGAGACTTATGAAATCCGCATTGCTGTTGGCTCTTCTGGGGACGAGCGTCTCGCTGGCTTGGGCCGCGCCGCCCGCCAGTTATCAACGTGGAACCGTGGTCCGCATGCGCATGGGCGATTGCATGCTCGTGCACAAAGCCTTCTTGACCACGTTCGGCCCGCCGCAAGCCGCGCCGAGCGAGGGGGCCTGCCCGGAATACACCCTGCTGACCGATAAGGTCGTGTATGTCATCGTGGGCAAGTCGTCCAACGATCTGGTGCCGCTCGCGGAGGTCGTCGATTTCCGCTTCCAGAAAAAAGAATTAGTGGTGCGCGTGGATGACGCGCGCCATGAATCCAAGTTTGCCATCAAGGAAATGACGCTGCGCTCGGACTGGGAACTGATTCAGAAGCACATCGAGGATCGGCTCAATGAATCCCCGCAGCCCCCGATGGACACGTCGCTGACGTTGCGGAGCCGGCAATAAGCCTCCCCAACTCTTGTCGTCCCGAACGAAGTGAGGGATCACAATTCATAAAAGGTCACGGCTGAACCAAGCCTGCGATTGACGGAAAACCAGCGCCGCGCCAGACTGAAATGGCATGGCAAAACTTCGAGTGGGCATCCTCTTTGGCGGACGCAGCGGCGAGCATGAAGTGTCGTTGCTCTCGGCGGCCTCCGTTCTCAATGCAATCGATAAAACGAAATATGAAGTCGTCCCCATCGGCATCACCAAAGACGGCCGCTGGCTCACCGCGGAACACGCCGAGCGCCTGTTGCGGGGCGAAAAGCCGGCCAGCCTTCATCCCACGCCCGAAAAGCATTTGCGGGCGGGCGATCCCGACCGGACTCCTGGAGCGGCCGTGCTGGCAACCGGCGAGTCGGTCATCGTGCCTCCGGAACCTGCGCGCCACGACGCCGCCCTCGCGCCCTTTCAAACCGACGCAAGTCTTCGCCGCGCCTCCGACCGCGCCATCAATGTCGACGTCATCTTCCCCGTGCTGCACGGAACCTTCGGCGAAGATGGCACCATTCAGGGCCTGCTAGAACTCGCCGACATCGCCTACGTCGGAGCGGGCGTGCTCGGATCTTCCGCCGGCATGGACAAAGACATCATGAAATCTTTGTTCCGCGCGGCGGCACTGCCCATTGTGAAACACGTGACCGTCTTGCGCGGCCAATTCGAGCGCGAGCAAAAGAAAGTGGAGAAATTGGTCGAGAGCAAGCTGAAGTATCCCGTATTCGTGAAGCCGGCGAACCTCGGTTCATCGGTCGGAATTTCAAAGGCGCACGACCGGAAGGAACTCGGCCCCGCCATCGCCGAAGCGGCAAAGTTCGATCGCAAGATCGTGATTGAAGAGGGCGTCGGCGGAAAAAAGAACAAAGCGCGCGAGCTGGAGTGCGCCGTGCTCGGCAACGACGATCCCAAAGCGTCGGTTGCCGGAGAAATCGTTCCCTGCAAAGAGTTCTACGACTACGACGCGAAGTATCTTGATCGAAGGCTCCGAAGGCGTAATCCCGGCGAAGATCACGAAAGCGGAAATGAAGACCGTCCAGCGCCTCGCCATCGCCGCTTTTCAAGCGGTCGATTGCACCGGCCTGGCGCGCGTGGATTTCCTGATGGACCCCAAATCGCGCAAGATTTTTGTCAACGAGATCAACACCATGCCCGGCTTCACCGCCATCAGCATGTATCCCAAACTGTGGGCCGCGACCGGAGTATCGTATCCCGACTTGATCGACCGCCTGATTCAACTCGGCATCGAGCGCCACGAAGACAAGAAGCAGAACCAGTACAGCCGTTGAAGTGGGATTCACCGCCGAGACGCCGAGGACGCGGAGAAATTCTTCTTAGGCTTTCCGATCCCTGCTCTCCAGATTCTCAATGCCCCTTGTGCTCCGTATCGTTAAAGCCCTTAGCTTTTCTCGGTGCACTCGGCGCCTCGGCGGTGAAAATCGCTTGACAGGCCGATGCTCGGAGGGTACTATTTGATCCCAAGTTCGCCCTTAATTGGGCGAATCGGAATTTCATGCAGAGTGGCTGAGGGACGAGCCCTGGGACGCCACGGCAACCGGATCGGGATCATACATCCCGGCTGACAGGTGCCAACTCTCGCCCGGTAACGGGGACCATGAGATTCGGGGTGATAGCGTTTTATTCGCGTATCCCGAGCCTCTTTTCCTATCCGGAAAAGGGGTTTTGTCGTAACTGGGGAAAATTTTCCCGGCTCGTCCCGCAGTCATAGAAAGAAGTTGCAACATGGAGACGAGCACGTACCACCTCCGCTGCCGCGAATGCGGCAAGACTTGGGGAAATCAGCCGCGCAGTATCTGCGAAGTTTGTTTCTCTCCGCTCGAAATCACCTACGATTACGACTCGATCCGCCCGCGCATTTCGCGTGAGCTGCTGGCTTCGCGCGCGCCCGATATGTGGCGCTATCGCGAGTTGCTGCCGCTGCCCGCGGGTTTCCAATCTTCCCTTCCCGTTGGATACACGCCGCTGGTGAGCGCTCCTCGGCTCGGCGACAGGATTGGTTCGCGGCGGCTGCTGGTCAAGAATGACGCCGTCTGTCTGCCTACCTTGAGCTTCAAAGACCGCGTGGTTGCGGTGGCGCTGGCGAATGCTCGCAGCTTCGGCTTCGACACGGTCGCTTGCTCATCCACGGGCAACCTGGCGAATGCGGTGGCGGCGCAAGCTGCCCGCGAAGGTCTGAAGGCGTGGATCTTTATCCCTTCCGATCTCGAGCCGGCGAAGATTCTCGGCACCCTGGTCTTTGGCGCGGAAGTGGTGCGCATCAACGGCAGCTACGACCATGTGAATCGCTTGTGCTCGCAGATCGCCGACGAGCATCGTTGGGGATTCGTCAACGTCAATCTTCGTCCGTATTACGCCGAAGGATCGAAAACGGTGGGTTATGAAATCGCCGAGCAACTCGGTTGGCGCCTGCCCGACAACATCGTGGTTCCGATGGCGGGCGGATCGCTGATAACGAAAATCAAGAAGGGCTTCGATGAACTGATTCTGCTGGGGCTGGTGGACCCGAAGCCGGTGAGATTTTTTGGCGCGCAAGCGACGGGGTGCTCACCGATTTCGACGGCGATCAAGCAATACAGCAACGAGATCGAGCCACAGCGCCCGAAGACGATCGCGCGGTCGCTCGCGATCGGCAATCCCGCCGATGGACATTACGCCTTGCAGGCCATCACCAAGAGCGGAGGATGGTCGGAAGACGTTTCCGATCCCGAAGTGGTCAGCGGCATCCAGTTGCTGGCGGAAAGCGAAGGTATCTTCACCGAGACGGCAGGCGGAGTGACAGTTGCAACCGCGCGCAAGCTGATCCAGCAGGACCGCATTCTGCCGGATGAAACGACCGTGCTCTGCATTACCGGCAACGGTCTCAAGACGACCGACGTGTTGGCGGAAAAGTATCGCGGGGAGACGGCGATTGCTCCGAAGTTGGCGGACTTCGAGGCGTATTTGAAAGCGAAGGGAGAAACGTCGTTGGCGGTGGCGGTTTAGTCGTTGGTCGTTCGTCTTTCGCGGGGCGCGAGTTTTCGCGGCGGTTTGGCCGTTAGTCGGGCTTGCCAACGACGAACGACCCACGACTAACGGCCAACGACCGCATTACCCATTTTCATTCGGGCTTCTTGCCCAGGAGGTTTTTTCATGAATATCACGGTCCAGATTCCTACGGCGTTGCGGCGGCTCACTTCTGGGACGCCACGGCTGGTCTGCGCGGCTGCCAATCTCAATGAGCTGTTCTCGACGCTCGACTCGCAGTTTCCCGAATTGAAGCCCCATTTGCGCGATGAAGCGGGAGAGACGCGGCGCTTCCTCAATATCTATGTGAACGAGGAAGATATTCGCTTTCTGGGCGGCGCTTCGTATTCGTTTCAGGACGGCGACGAGGTGCTGCTGGTGCCTTCGATCGCCGGCGGGTCGCAGTAGAAAACGCTCGCCCAATCGCTCGGAGGGGAGCCAGACTGCTTACGGACTTATCCCTCTTTGACCGTTGCGTCTGGAATTCTCCAGAGCGATACTCCGAATATGAACCAACCCTCTCCGTTGACCGATGTCCTGGTGGATTTTCAGTGCCGTGATTGTTGTTTCAAAGCCACAGGCGCCTACGCGGACGTAGAAGTCGCCCGACGCGCTCACCGGCATGCGAACTTGTCCCTGGTGGCGAGGGACGAGACTGAGAGGGAGAAATTATGGGCAACGTACTTCGAGAGGCCACTCGTGCCCCTGGCGGCGGACACCGCGCGCCTGCCGCAGCCCTATCCTTCCTTCTACATCCTGGCGCTCACCTTGACTGTCCTCATCGTGACTGGCGGCGGCGCATTGTTCTCCCGCTGGTTGGTCGATATGCTGTATCCCTCCATGGGCGGTTGGATCCACGGCTCGTTCATGTTGCTGATCGTCGGGGGACTCGTCTTCACGCTGCTGAGGTATGAGAACGTCCGTCGCACCGCCAACATTCATCGCTTCCGAATCGTGGCCGAGTGCAACCACCACATCCGCAACGCCTTGCAAGTGCTGATCTTCGAACACGATGGAGCGATCCAGCGGGATTCGATGGGAGCCAGCCGCCAAATCGCCGACGCGGTGCACCGCATCGAATTGACCTTGTCCGAGGTCTTCCCCAGAGTGTTGTAGGAGTCTGGGGATGGCAGTCCAATGGGATGGGTCAGATCGCTGTGATTCGAGGACGCTTTCTGAGGGGCGCTTCGTATTCGTTTCAGGATGGCAACGAGGTGCCGCTGGTGCTTCGATCGCGGGCGGGCCGCAATAGATAACGGCCTGATATCACGCTCTGAGCCCTGAACAAGCCCGAACCAGCGAAAAATCGCCGTAGCACTCAACCCCCCGGTCACAGGGTCAATGAGTTCTATCGTGTTTACGTCAAACTATGGATATTGGTGGTTACGGGCGTAAGTAGACTGCGGGTTGGGCTTCGCTTAGTGTTCGGGCAGAACAGGCCGCAGAGGGCGGGAACAGTTGGGGCGCGGGTGGAGTCTGTAGAGATGAGGTAAGGCCTTGAAGCGGTTGTCGCTACGTATTTTATTTCCGATTGTGGCAGCAGTCTTATTCGCTCTGTTGTCATTCGCAGGCACTCGACAGCCCCATATCATCGACTCGGGACAATCTTGCGATAACGGAGTCTGCTGGGGCGTGGATCCGGTTGACATTGGTACGCCCGCAGACATTTTGCTACTCGCCTTCAATTTACCCGCTCTCATCGCTTTGCTTCCCTTGTCGCCTTTAGTCTATTGGGTTGACTCCGGGATGGTGTTGCGCACTGCTTGGGGTGTGGCAGCTGTCGGCCAGTGGTTTCTGATCGGCCGTTACTTCGACACCCGTCGAGGGCTTCTTTCCGCTGGGGAACCGAGTCGTCGTGTGTTGCTCAACAGAGTTTGGTTCGGCATAACGATGATAGCGGGAGCACTTACATTTGGACTGGGCCTCTTCGGAGCAATTGCGGCGCCACCGCACAGCCTTTGGGCGGTGGCAATGGATGCCACTTTTGTGTTCTGGGGACTGGTTTTCGTTGTTGCTGCGCTGCGCTGGCGGGCATCATCTTCTTGGGGGCGGCAACGCTTCAACTCGCTCCATCTCTCTTAAGCTCCGCTAGCCGGGAAGCGAGTTCACCGGCTCGCTTCCATTCGATTGCCGGGTGGTTGTTGCAAGATCGCGATTACACTCCTGGGCCCGATCGTGAGCGCGAAGGTTGAAATTACTTCGATCCATCCAAGACGGCGGGCACCGTCGAGCGCGCTACTTCCCCAACGTTTGCGGGCGTTGACCCTACCAGCCTCATGTACTCAGTCAGAGTGACGAAGCGGTATCCCCGCGCTTTGAGGCTGCCGATCAACTCCGGCATGATCGCCGCCGTTGTCGACAACTCGTGGAACACCATAATGTGGGTGTAGATCCCCTTCGCTTCACGCTGTTCCACCTGCTTCAAGACTGCGTCCACCAGGGAGGGCTTCGGACACTGGGTCGAGTTCCCCCTGGTGCACAGGTAATCGAGCGAGTTCACGTCGCGCAGTGCAATGGAGTTCGCCGCCGAGATCGTCAGGACGCGATAACCGCGCCGTTCGAGGTCGAGGCGCGCATCGTCCGAGATGCTCCAATCTGGCGGCCGGACGTACCTTGGCTGTATGCCGGTGACTGCCTTGATCGCTTGCGCAGCCCGTTCCACGTCGCCGACCACCCATTGTTCTCCCTTAGTCCGCTCTGCGCCGCGCAGTTCGATATGGGTGAAGGTGTGGTCCTCCAATTCGTGGCCGCGCTTCACCGCTTGCTGCGCGGCGTCGATGCAGGTGACGCCGATATTCTGTTCGTGCCGCCGTTCTCCCCAAGTCCCGGGCGTAAGCCGCCACCCGACGACAAAAAACGTGCCCTTCACGCCATTGTTATCGAGGGTATCGAGAAGGCCCGGAGTCGGATGCTCCCCCGTTGTGCCGAGAAGGACATACGGCCGAGGGCCATCGTCGAAGGTAAGGGCAATCAGCTTGTCGGCAGACAAAGCGGTTGCCAAAGGGGCACGCGTTTCCGAGTATGTACAGGATGTGCTTGCCCGCAACAAAATTACGGCGGCTAGGAAGATGTGTGCTCGCGGCATGACAACAATTGATCGTGGCACTTGGCATTTCAGCCGTCCATATTACTTCGGGACAATGACTGTTCGATTGCATCCGATGGTTGGCGTAACATCTGAGGACTGCAGTTGCCTTCGCCGGCCGCACCAGCGCCATTTCGTAATCTTCCGCTTATTTTCATAAAATATTTGTCGCGCTCATTCGTCTACATGAGTAGATGGACGCGGCGCTGAGCAGAACAGTGGGCGATGGCGGAGCAGGACCAGCGGATCTCTGAAGCGATCGAGCGGGAGCAATCCCGGCTGCGCAACTTCATCCGCAGACGCGTGGCCGACCGCGAGGACGCGGAAGACGTCCTGCAGGATGTCTTTTACGAGCTGGTGGAAGCCTACCGCATGATGAAGCCGGTGGAGCAGGTCACCGCCTGGTTGTTCCGCGTGGCCCGCAATCGGATCACGGACCTCTTCCGCAAGAAGACAGCGGGAGGCGTTGAGAAACGAGCCGGCGACGACTCACCGAGGACGGCGAGATGCTCCAATTGGAAGACCTGCTGCCCTCGCCCGATGCCGGGCCGGACGCAGCTTACGCGCGAAGCGTGCTGCTGGAAGAACTGGACGCCGCTCTGGACGAGTTGCCTGACGAGCAACGCGAGGTATTCATCGCCCACGAGCTGATGGGATACAGCTTCAAAGAGATCGCGGCAGCAAACGGGCGTGAGCGTGAACACGCTGCTCTCGCGCAAGCACTATGCGGTTCTTTATTTGCGCGAGCGATTGCAGGCGATTCACGACGAATTTTTGAAAGCATGAGGTGAAAGCTATGTATGAGAAGAGATTGGGCGGGTAGCGTAGTGAATAGGGTAGTGAAGATAGTGATGTTTGCCGTAGTGTTCTTTCTGGTGTTTGTTCCGCTGTTTGGCTATGTGGTGATGCGGCTGTGGAACTGGCTGATGCCGGGTCTGTTTGGCTGGCATGTGATCGGCTTCTGGCAAGCGCTTGGAATTCTGGTCCTGAGCAAGATCCTGTTCGGCGGATTCCACGGGCGGCACGGCGGCCACATGCACTGGCGGCAGCGCATGAAGGAGTGGGAGGAGCGCATGACTCCAGAGGAGCGCGAGAGGTTCCGTCAGTCCATGCGGGACCGCTGCGGGCGGGTTGAACCGCCCACAGCGGCGCCGACGGCGTGAGCGATGGCGGCGCCGCCGATATCGCCCCTTGTCTCCCGTGAGCAGCCTGGTCCCGCCTGGAAGCGTGCTATAATCTAACTAACTGGTTAATTATATGAGAGACGCTCATCGTTTGGGGACCCGGGGACGCCCCGAGGAGAGCCGGGCGGCGATCCTGAAGGCGGCGGTTGGGGAATTTGCCGAGAGTGGAATTGCCGGGGCGCGGACGGACGCGATCGCGCGGGCAGCCCACGTCAATAAGGCTCTGCTTTATTACTACTTCAAAGACAAGGACGCATTGTACGAAGCGGTGCTCGACCATGTGTTCAGCGGGCTGCGGGAGCGCGTGATGCCCGTTCTCGACAGCGATCTGGCGCCGCGTGAGAAAATATTGGGATATGCTGGGGCGTATTTCGATTACATAGCCGCCAATCCGCAGTTTCCCCGAGTGGTGCAGGGGGAATGGATGCGGTCGGGCGGGAAAGGCAGTTCGCACATGCAGCGGGTGGCGCAGGAATACTTCCGTCCCATCTTCTAGAAGTTGGCGGAGGTGTTGCGGGAGGGGATTCGAGCGGGGGAATTTCGGGCGGTGAATCCGATGGATTTTTTGCCGTCGGTGGTGGCGGTGATTGTTTTTTATTTCAGCGTCGGCGCCGGTGATGAAGACGTTGACGAAGGTGGATCCGTTGTCGGAGAAACGGATTCGGGAGCGGCGGGCGTTTGTGCTGGATTTTGTTTCGGCGGCGCTGTTTGTTAGCCGTCAGCTATCAGCCGTCGATCAACCGCCTGAGGCGGACGATTTTAGATATTCGGCTGATCGCTGAGCTTATACCCCGATGCGACACGGGAAATGCGCAGTCGGGAATCAAACGGCAAAACCTGCGCTCGTTTCGACCTGATGGCCTGACGGCTGGATGCTAGGAGATTTTCGATGAGTGCTCGGAATAGGTTTTTGATTTTGCTGGGGGTCATTCTGGCGATTGCTTCGGGGTACTACATTTTTTCTACCCCGGGCGGGAAGGACCTGGTCTGGTGGGGACGGTGGATGCCAACCAGATCGTGGTGAGTCCGCAGATTCAGGGGCGGATTCTGAAGCTGCTGGTGGAGGAAGGGACGCAGGTGAAGCAAGGAGACCTGATCGCGTTGCTGGATCCGTCGGAGTTGGAGGCGGAGGAGCGCGGAGCGGCGGCGACGATTGCGAGTTTGCGGTCACAGATGAGCGCGAACGAATACACGCAGAAATCGACGAAGGGATCGACGTCGAGCGACGTGGCCAATGCGCAGGCAAAGCTGCAATCGGCGCGCGCGCAACTGGCGCAGGCGGAAGCAACTTGACGCGGGTGGAGAGCGACAGCCGGCGAACGATTGGACTGGCGCAGGCGGGAGTGGCTTCGGACCAGGACCGGGTGCAGGCGGAGATGAACCTGAAGGCGCAAGCAGGCCAGCGTGCAGGCGCTGAAGGACCAGGTGACGGCGGCGCAGGCGGATTTGGATTCGGCGCTTGCGCGCACGAACCAGGCGACGGCGGCCCAGAGCACGGTCGAATCGACGCGGGCGCAGGTGGATAACGCGGTAGCGCAGATGAAAGAAGCGGAAGTGCGGCTGGGATACACGAAGATTTATGCTCCGGTGACGGGGACGATGCTGGTGCGGGCGGCGCGCGAAGGCGAAGTGGTGAGCGCGGGGCAGGCCATTGTTACGGTGGTGGATTTCAGCGATACCTGGGCGTTTGCGGCGATTCCGGAAACCGATGCCGACCATATTGGATTGGGAGATACGCTGCGGGTGCGGCTGCCCGGAGGGACGGTGGTTCCGGGCAAAGTCTTTTATAAGGCGGCGGAAGCGGATTTGCCACGCAGCGGGATGTGGGGCGGCGGAAGCGGGATATCCGCACGATTGCTTTGAAAGTCCGGCTGGAGAATCCCAAGGGCGCGTATGTGCCGGGGATGACGGCGGAGGTGCTGGTGTCGCCCGCGCAGCTGAAGGGAACGGTGAGCGCGGCGGGGAAAAAAAGGCGGAGAAGAAATAATAGAGGTGGAGAAGATCTTTACCACAGGGGGCACAGGGCAACACAGCGCCGTGATGCCACCGAAAGCATGAAAGCTTCAGGGGAGAGTTTCACACTTGAGGATGAAGTGAACAAGACGAACGGAAACACTCGAACGGCATGAGTGTTGCGGCGTCGGAACTGAGCCTGCGGGGCGAAGTAGCCGCGGACGCTCCCAACGCGATTGAAGTCGACCACATTGTGAAGCGCTATGGCGACTTCACGGCGGTGGACGATGTTTCGTTTGCGGTGAAGGAGGGAGAGATTTTTGGGCTGCTGGGGCCGAACGGAGCGGGGAAATCTACGTTGATCCGGATGATGACCACGCTGATTCCGATCACGGCGGGGTGGGCGCGAGTGGCGGGGCACGATGTGGCTCGGGACCCGAAGGCGGTGCGGCACACGATTGGAGTGATTCCTCAGGCATTGACCAGCGATCTGGATTTGACGGTGGAAGAGAATCTGAATATTTACGCGAAGCTGTATGACGTTCCGGCGAAGCGTCGCAAAGAGGCGATTGAGGAATTGCTGGAGACGGTGGACTTGACGAAGTGGCGGGACGCGCAGACGAAAACGCTGTCGGGCGGAATGCGGCGGCGGCTGGAGATTGCTCGTGGGCTGGTGCATAGTCCGAAGATTTTTTTTCTGGACGAACCGACGACGGGCCTCGATCCGGTGTCGCGCGTGGCGGTGTGGGAGATGCTGACCAACATCAAGGCGAAGCGGCAAGCTGACGATCCTGATCACTACGCATTACATGGACGAAGCGGACCGGCTGTGCAACCGGATTGCGATTGTGGATCACGGCAAGCTGGTGGCTTTGGATACTCCGGAGGCATTGAAGGCCAGCGTGCCGGGATCGAACGTGATTGAGGCGCAATTCGACCGCCGCCGGAGGATTGGGAAGAGCGGCTGCGGAAGTTGGAGGACGTAACGTCGGTGCAGGATGAGAGCGCGGGGATGTTCCGCGTGCTGACGGCGAACGGGTCACGGACGACGACGGAGCTGGTGGAGATGGCGGTGAACGCTGGGGTGTCGGTGAAAACGCTCACGGTGCAGAACACCACGCTGGACGATGTGTTTGTGTTTTATACGGGAAGGCAGTTGCGCGATGAGCTGGTGAAAGCGCATGCGTACGTGATGCCGCCGCGGCCGGGGTTGCAGCCATGAACCATGCGATGGCGATTATCGAGCGTGAGATGCGCAAGTTTTTTCGCTCGCCGGCGTTGATGATGGCGTCGATGATCATGCCGCTGGTGCAGTTGATCGTGCTGGGGAATGCGTTTGGCGGAAAAATTCGCGACGCGAAGATGGGGCTAGTGGATGAGGATCATGGCACGCAGGCGGTGCGAATCGAGGAAGCGTTTGACGCCGTGCGGGCGAATGTGCGGACGTTTATTCCGATCCCTTACGACAACGAAGTGCAGGCGCGGGAAGACGTGCGTAACGGGAAGATCCAGGGCGCGGTGATCATTCCGGCGCAGTATTCGAAGATGGTGTATGAGAAGAACCATCCGCGAATCGCGCTGATCGTCGATAACAGCGACAACTTCATGAGTGCGACGTTCGAAGACGAAATGACGCAAGTTGACCAACGCGTTGAATCAGCCGGACGTTTCGCCGCGGCTGTTGCAGCAGACGGCGCTGGAGGTGGTGGAGCTCTATCCCTATATCGAGTACATGAAATACCTGCTGCCGGGATCGATTACGCTGGCGATGTTTGTCTCGGTGATGATCGGCGGCGGGATGCTGTATATCGACGACAAGGCGCGCGGATCCATGAGGGGTACTTAGTAACTCCGATTACCAAGACGGAGCTGGTGCTGGGGCTGGTGGGAGCGGGCGCGATCAAGGCGGTGATGACCGGGGTGGTGATTACGGTGGTTGGGTCGCTGTTGGCGGGAGTGGGAACGATCTTCAATCCAGGGACGATGCTGGGGCTCTGGTGCTAATTATCGCGCTGACCTCGGCGGCATTCAATACGATGATGTTTTTGCTGATGGTTAGGATCGAGGACCCGCTGGTCCCGCGGGCAATGTTCGGGATTCTGAATACGCTCCTGTGGTTTCCCAGCGGATCGGTTTATCCGGTGCAGGCGTTTCCTCCGTGGCTGCGGGCGATTGCCAGGGTAGATCCGTTTACCTTCGCGGTGCATGGGTTCAAGTCGCTGCTGCTGAAGGAAACGGGGCTGGGGGCGATTGTTCCCGACATGATTTATCTGTCGATCTTCGCCGTGGTCACGCTCGCACTGGCGGTGCCGTTGTTTAAGCGGACGCTGTAGGGAGAGTGGGTCGTTAGTCGTTAGTCGTCAGTCGTTCGAGACTCGATTGAAAACGCGGGGAACGGCCCAGAACTTAGTCGCTGTTGAACACCGGGAATTGGAAGCTAGCCCTTGAAAACTAAAGACTGAAGTGTGATAGCCACGACTTGACCTTGCACACCACGCTGTCGGATGGGCTCGCTGCCGTCAGGCCGTAGCAGTGGTTTTGAGCGTAATGTCTGAAGGCCGAACAATCGGCGCAAACTTACGATCAGGCCTGATTTCGACAGTTATCACGCCCCCACCTTCCGCTTGATTCAAAAAAAGCCGCCCAGACATCGGGCGGCCCGATCGCTATTTACGATTCGTCTATGGCAACCGCAGAAAGCCGTGAGTTAGGTTCTTGGCGTCAACGTAGGTTCCGGCAATCTCCCCTTTGTCGTTGATGTACGTGCCCCACGGGCCCCACTGGCCGGAGCCTTCACCCGCCCCGGGTATGTCAAACGTCGTGATCTTGCCGTTGGGATCGCGTACGAAACCGTGACCTACGTTCTCCGGGTCATAGTAGATGCCAGAGATTATCCCTGCGGCGTTGATGGCAAAAGCTGCAGTGCCCTCTTGGTTGCCCTTGCCTGCTCCCTTAACATCGAACTTCGTGATGTTACCCTTGGGATCGCGCACATAGCCGTGAAATACATATTTCGCATCCTGATAGTATCCAGTGATCCATCCTCCGGAATTGATGCTCCCTGCGTAAGTGACCAGGCCCGCTGAGCCTGGAGCGTCAAAGTCGGTGATGGTACCATCAGAAGCGCGCACAAAGCCGTGCCATACGCTGTTTCCGTCGATGCACATCCCTGCGATCTCGGATTCTGAGTCAATGCCTTGGGGTATTGTGCCTTGGCCGGAGCCTGTGCCTGCCTGCAGACAGTCAAAATCTGTGATCGTGCCATTGGTACCGGAACCGCGCAGAAAACCGTGATATGCGTAGTTCGAGTCAACGTAGAACCCCTCGCTTTCCATTTTTACGTTGAACTCGCCGCCGTACGTCCCCTGTCCGGAGCCCCCCTGGCCCGCGCCCGGAGCATCAAACTCCGTGAAGTTGTCGTGAGGATCACGCAGAAAACCGTGATTCTCGAGGTTCGAATCGCTACAGCCTCCCACAACCCACTTTTTTTGAAAGCTACCGGCAGCGGTACCTAGCTCGCCCGGCACGTCAATCTCCGTGAAGTTGCCGTGAGGATCACGCAGAAAGCCGTGAACCATGCTGATCGAGTCAACGTACCATCCCGCGATCCACCCAGCGGGGTTGATGGAACCGACCCACGTGCCCTGTGCCTCGCCAGGAGGGTCGAAAGTAATGATTTTTTCTCCGCATTGTGGCCGCGCTTGCGCCCATGCCGCAGTGGCAAGGGATGTGAAAAGGATCAACAGCAGAATGCTGATGCGCTTCATAATTACTCTCCTCTAGTTAGTTTTGAACTTGCTGGCCCGATTCGAACAGGAATTCGAAACTCGCCTCTGGGGGTGCTGCGTCTCAACTGGCGGGAACTGCTCTTCGGGGAGGCGAGAGAAGTTGCGGGGGAAATTTTACTACTGTTCGACTGCGGCGGCGAAGAAAAATGATCGAAGACCGGCTCTGCCAATGTGCATAAACTTGCACACACCGGCTAGAACATGGTTGACGCTATATCGCACTCAACAACCCCCCATCGGATACCGGATCGGTGTCCGACACGTGGAGTCTTGCCAGCCCAGTCCGCAAGGTCGAGTTCAAACTAATACAACTGAAGTTACGCCCCTTCCCAAATCAATTTCTCAGGCCATCCCCGCGCCTCGTGGGTTTCGATGCGCGGCACTGCTGAGTTTTGCCCGGCTTGGACGACCACGGCTCAGAGCTTTGTTCTCCTGAGACCTGAAACCTGACACCTTGCACCTGCCCTACGCGATTTGCGGCGGGGGCGCCGGTGGGGCCTCGCGGAAAAGTCTGGCGGACGGGCGCGGAGAGTCCGAGGCAAGGCGGAAGACGAGGTTGGTGGTGATGGAGCGCGTCCTGGGGCGAACTTCTGGATGAACATCGAGACGCAGCCAGATAAAACGCCCGATGCGGATGAGCCGGACTTCTTCGGGACTCAGCCGGGCGGTGTAGCTCGAGGCAATGCGCGCCATTTCGATCAGGTCGTTCATGGGTCCGAATTCAACGTCGGTCGGGCGAGGCAGTTGGTGCATCCACTCGAGCTGACGGGCGATGGTTTTGCGCCCGGCAACGCAAGGCTGAGTGTGGCAAATGAGAATTTTTTCGATGGCATAGAGAGCGGCGTAATCCACGCGTTCTCCGAAAGCGAGGTAGAGGGTGTTGGTGGAGGAAGCGTAGTTGATGGGCAGCATCTGAAAAGCTTCGAGGATGGGAAGCGGAATGTTGCCGAGAGATTGCACGGTGGAGGGATCGACGGAAGTAGCGACCGGGCATCCCCATTGCAGGGCGAGGGCGGTGGTGACTTCCTGCTCGGTGGCAAAGCCAAGTTTTTCGATCCACTCGCCGATTTTGCCGTGACGGGCGCGGCGCTGGGCTTCGAGGGCGGCGCGAACTTCGTCGTGGGTCAGCTTGCCGCGCGAGACCATGAGGAGGCCGAGGGGAATGCGGTTGGGCGGTTGCGGCGCCGGCACGATCAAGCGCAGCCGCGAAAGCTGGTTGATGAGTGCGGTCTCGAGGCATTGCGGCTGGCAATAGAAAGCGCCCTGGAGGACGGTCCCGTTCGGGCGATGCCGGTCGCGAAGGCGTTGCCAGTACGATTGCGAGCGCGTGCAGGAAACCAGCGAGCAAGGCGGCTGCGATGTCTCGAGGTTGTGGCGCTTGCTCCAGCGGCTATACCAGGTTTGCGGATTAAGAAAATGCGGCATGGGGTAATCCTCCGTATTCAGCTATCAGCTTTCAGCCATCAGCTTTCAGTGCTTGACTTGTTGTAACTGATAGCTGACGGCTGAAAGCTTTCTCACCAGCGAAACTCACACGGGCGATTCGGCGGCGGGCGCGGAATCGACAACATCGGTAACCCGCAATCCGTATTTGCCGTAGACGACGACAACGTCGCCCTTGGCAATGAGGCGTCCGTCGAGCAGCAGATCCACGGGCGAATGGAGAGCGTTGTCGAGTTCGACGACGACTCCAGGACTGAGGGCGAGGACTTCGCGCAACAACATGCGGCGGGTCCCAAAGCGCAGCTTAACGTCGAGATCCACATCCATGAGGCGGCCGTAGCTGGAAGCGGGCGCGGGCAGGATGCCAGATGGGGGCGATGTTGGGGGCGATGTTGGCGCCGATGTTGGCAGTGTGATCGCGGGTTGCGCGGACTTCGCTTGCGTCTGAAGCGCGGCGGCGAGGGCGGGACTGATCTGAATTTCAACGGCGATGGAGACGCCGGATTCTTCGCGCGTTTCCAGGCAGACGACCGCGTCCGACGACCACGAGGGAGCGGCGGAGGCGGTGAGAAGGAGTTGAACTTCGCCGCTGGCGATGGGAGCGAGCGTGGTCGAGGCGAGGCCCGCAACCTGGCGCAAGAGTTCTTCCAGAGCGTCTTTGTGTTCCGGAGTGATTCCATCTTCGGCGGGCCCGGTTTCGCCGAGGAGCTTTTGAGCGAGGCGGGTGCCGGACGCAGCGGAAAGGCGCAAAATCATCTCGCCATGAGCGGCCCCTCCGACAACGACCGCGTACCAGACATCGGAATCGGCGGCGGACCAGGCCTGGGAAGAGATCTCGAACACGGCGGGTTGCCCTGAAACCTGGACGAGAACATTCTGAAAGCTGGTCTTCCAGGCTTCGCACCAGTTGCGAAGTCCTGGGCGAAGTTCTGGAGCGGGGTTCTTGGCGGGCGCGCCGGGAATGTCGGTCTGAGGAACGTCGGTCATAATTCTCCTGTGACGGGAAGCGGGGTTTCGAGAGCGAGGACGCGGGCGGCGCGGCGGCCGCCGACTCGCACCGGCGCGGCCGAACACAGTCGAATGTCATCGATCAGCATGATGGCGGGGTCGGAAGCGCTCCTCGGAAAAGGAAGCAAGTAGCCGGGAACGAGCTGGCTGACGCTTTGCAATGGGACTTGGAGGCCGGTCATGGAAAGTTCTACCGGAAAGGAACAGTTGAGCAGCTTGTTTTGGATGCGGAGGCGAGCTTCGTCGGAAGTGCGGCGGCGCTGATAGCTGAAGTCCACGGAGATTTTTCTCAGCAAGGCGTTCGAGACCACGGCCGGGATGGCGAGGTTGAGGGTGCCGCGGGTTTCCGCCATTCTGATTTCGAAGCTGAGGCAGAGGTTCTTTTCTTCGGGAGGCATGAGGCGCTGGGTTTGCAGCAGCCGCTGGCGCGCGCTGAAATTGAATTCCAGCGCGATCGCCTGCCAGGCGGTTTGCAATTCCCGGCACATGATGCGGACGATGCCTTCGAAAACCTGTTCTTCGATCTCGGTGATATCGCGGACCGTGTCGCCCCGTTTGCCTTCCCCGCCGAGCATGAAGTCGATGATGGGGAAGGCAATCTCCAAATCGAGTTGCAGCACGGCCGTGGCCCCGGCGGGGGCGAGATCGATGGAGGCGAGGTAGGCTTTTTCCGGGAGGCGTTCGAGAAACTCGCGAAAGGTGAGATGCTCGGCGGAAACCAGGCTGCAATCGAAGACGATGCGCAGGTAAGCCACGTAGCCTTCGGCGTTCGCGTCGGGATGTCCCGGCTCGAAGCGCATCACCGGCGGCCGCCGGTCGGAGACCACGGCGGCCACGCGCACGGCTGAAGAGTGTTCGCGTTGCACTCCGGCAAGCGCCAGAGAGAATCGGGGAACACGCTGCGATTGAAAGACCACCAACTGGCGGCGATAAGGGCCGCCCGCCGGAGTGCGCGTGGTTTGCGAATTGGCCATGTTGCTCGCCACCACCTCCGCGCGCTGCCGCTCCGCCCCTAGCGCCGAGCCGCTTAGTTCCAGCATGCCGAATAGATTCATGACGCGCTTCCTCCTCCACTGATGGCGCTCGACAGCCGGTGAAACTCGGCTTTCATGAACGCCACCGCCACGGTAAAGCGCAACTGGTTCTGGGCGAGCAAAAGGGATTCGCGTTCGACCGAGACATTGTTTCCGTCGGGACGCTCAAGCAGTCCGTGGATTTCATGGGCGACCGGAGTGAATGCCGGTTGGGTAAACGGCGTCTCGTCGCCGGACATGGCCTGTTCGATATCGTTGGCGAAGGAACGCACGTCGCGCGTGCGGTATCCCGGAGTATCGATGTTGGCGAGGTTCTCGGCAATCACCTGATGGCGGAACGCGCTTTGGTCAAGCACGCGTTCCAATCCACGCATCAGCGGGGTGTCGATCATGGACATGGCTGCTCCTTATTATTGGTACTGGCGTTATTGGCATTGGCACTAGGAGCTTCGTTGTTGCGGAGCTCGTTGTTATGAAGCTCGTTGCGATAGTTGTCCCGCGGCGGAAGTCCGAACTCGCGGACTTTGTTGCGCACCGTGCGCAGGCTGACCCCCAGCAACTCGGCGGCCCGCGCCCGGTTGCCGCCGGTGGATTCTAGCGTCATGGCAAAAAGCTGGCGCTCCATTTCGCCCAGCGAAAGGCCGGGCTTCCACTCCGGCGAGCGCGGCAGGCACAGAGGTAAAATTTTTCCGCGAAGATTCTTATCGTGATCAAGCGCTTCGACGCCAATCTCGCCGCCGCGCGACAAAGCCACCGCCCGGCGCACGAAATTTGCCAACTCCCGCACATTACCCGGCCAGGGGCGCTCTTCGAGACGGGCAACCAGTTCGGGCGACAAGCGAACTTGCGTTCCCGGCGCGGCATAGAGTCCGGCAAAATATTCGGCCAGCTCGCGAATGTCGCCGGCGCGGTCGCGCAACGGCGGCAGGGCAATGGGAATGACGTTGAGGCGGTAATAAAGATCGGCGCGGAAGCGGCCATCGGCGACCGCGGTCTCGAGCGCATGGTTGCTGGTCGCAATCACCCGTATATCGACGTGCACCGCCTGGTTCGATCCCAGGCGGTCGAACTCGCGCTCCTGCAAGGCGCGCAGCAGTTTCGGCTGCAGCACCAGCGGCATCTCGCCCACCTCATCGAGCAACAGCGTGCCTCCGTTGGCGGTTTCGAACTTGCCGGGCCGCGCGGCCACCGCGCCGGTGAATGCGCCGCGGGCGTGCCCGAACAATTCGCTTTCCAGCAGAGTTTCGGGAAACGCGGTACAGTTCAGCGCGACGAACGGGCCCGGCTTGCGGCGGCTGAGGCGGTGAATGAGGCGGGCGATCAGCTCTTTGCCGGTGCCGCTTTCCGCTTCGATCAAAACGTCGGCGTCGGTCGCGGCCGCCTGCCGCGCGCGATCCAGAGCCTGTTCCCAGGCTGGAGAGTGGCCGATGAGCGTTTCCGTGTCTTTGCCAAACTCCTCGGCGCGGCGCAAAACCTGCTCGACGGCGAGTTCGAGTTTTTCGAACGAGACCGGCTTGACCAGATAATCGCAAGCCCCGCCGCGCATGGCTTCGACCGCGTCGGGCACCGAGCCATAGGCAGTCAGCAGGATCACCGCCGTGCGCCCCGGCGAAGTTTGCACCTCGCGCATCACTTCGAAACCGTCGCGCCCCGGCATGCGCACGTCGGTGATGACGAGCGAATGCAATCCAACCCGAAACTTTTGCAGCGCTTCCGTGCCGTTGACCGCGACATCCACCAGCCATCCGCGCCGGCGGAAGCGCGCTTCCAAAGCGGCGCGCATCCCGGCATCGTCGTCGGCGATCAGGAGGCGCTTCATAGCTGGACCTCGGATTCGGCGGCGGATTTGGCTGCGGAATCGGCTGTGATTTCGGCGACCGGTTCCGGCAATTGCTCGGACGCCGGCAACGCGCCGTTGCGGGGCAGGCGAAGCCGGAACGTGGCGCCGTGGCCGGGGCGGCTCTCGACCGCGATCGAGCCGCCGTGCTGCGCGAGAATCCGCTGGCAGACGGCGAGCCCGAGTCCGGAACTGCCGGCGCGCGTGCTGAATCCCGCATCAAAGATGTGCGGCAGATCGCCGGACGCGATGCCCGGCCCCGTGTCGCGCACGGAAATTTCCACGCCGCCGTCGTCGTTGTTGTTGGGAAGGGCGCACTCGATGCCGCGAATCGAGAGCCATCCCCCGCCGGGCATAAAGCGCAACGCATTGATCGCAAGGTTGAGCAGCACTTGTTCCAGGCGGTGCCGATCGGCCTGAATGATGACGCCGCGGAGGCCGTTGACGATCTGCATTTCGACGCGCGCCTGTTTGGCGAGCGGCAAGAGAAACCCGTAGGCCCAGTCGAGCAGTTCGCCCGCGTCGGTCGGAGCAAGGTCAGGCTGAGGCGTGTTGTGCAGGTGCAGCACATTGTTGACGGTTGCGGAAAGAGTGCGCAGGCCGGCTTGGACGTGCTCGATCCAGCGGCAGCTTTCGCCTTCGAGATTGGCCTCGGCCAGCAGTCCCGCGAAAAGTTCGAGGCTGCCCAGCGGATTGCGAATTTCATGCGCCAGCAGAGCGGACATCTCAACCAAAGCCTGCTGCCGGCGAAGTTGCTCGCGATCGCGTTCCAATTTCTTCGCCTCGCTGACATCTCGCAAAATAAAAACCGAAGTGGCGTGGGCCTGATTTTGTTCCAGCCAGGCGTGCCGTATGGCGACCCAGATGGAACTGCACCGATGGGATAAAGATTGACTAGAAGAAGACTGATTAGAAGAAGACGGATCGGAAGAAGTCGAATTGAAATCGGGGAGTGCCAACTCGAACTCCTCGCCCGTCTGGCGCGCTTGCTCAAGCGCCGTCGAGAGCGCGGCTGGCAACGCATCCACCGATTCATAGCTCGCGCCTAAAAGCCGCGCCGCTTCGGGATTGAGCGTCGAAATCCTGGACTCCGCTTCGATCACCAGCACGCCGCAGGGCAAGCCTTCGACAATACGGCGCAGGCGTTCCCGGATGCGCCGGTTTTCTTCCAGACTGGTCGCCAGATCGCGGTTCGTGCCTTCGAGTTCCTCGCGAAGATGACCGACCTCGCGCTGTAGTTGCCCGTAGGTGCGCTCCAGCGATCCGGCCGCTTCGGTGAACGAGGCAAAGGCGCGGGCCAGCGGATGGTCGGGCTCGCGCGCCGGATCTCGCGCTGTGGGAAAAGAACTGGACATGTTGATCACTTAGCAACGGCAATGCCAGCCCGGCATAAATTGCCTTAGATCGCTCTTATGCGGAGTACAAATGAAGACGACCCATTGCTCGATCTAGCGCTCGAATGTAGCGCCGCCGTCCCGGCGGCTGTCCGGCGGGCGTCCCCGCCCGCCGTGCCCTGTGTGAGACGGGACAAATCATGCCGTCACGGCACCAGCAGGCTATCGAAGAAGCACGTGAGATTCCCCGTAGAGACGCGGCTTGCCGCGTCTCTGACCAAAGATGGAGAAGTCTTGTCCATACGGAAGCCCTAGCGCGAGCTGCGCGAATTGCAGTCCACCAACAACAAATGCTCGGGCCGAATTACCGTTTGGTTTTCGGCGAGAATCAGAGCGCGTTCCATCACCGTCTGCAATTCGCGAATGTTGCCCGCCCAGGGCTGCGCCTTTAGCAGTTGCAGCGCCTCCGCAGAGAGTTCCGGCGCGGGCAGGGGCGCGGCGCACTTTTCCAGAAAGTGCGTGGCCAGTGGTGCGATATCTTCGGGCCGGTCGCGCAACGGCGGAATCTCGATGGGAAATCCGCACAGGCGGTAGTACAAATCCTCGCGGAACTTTCCTTCGCGGACCAGACTTATCAGGTGCGCATTCGTGGCGGAAATGACGCGGGCATCGACGCGCACCACTTCGGCGCTGCCCAGGCGCTGCAACTCTTTCTGTTCCAAAAAACGTAGCAGCTTGGGCTGGAGGCTCATCGGCATCTCACCAATTTCGTCGAGAAAAAGCGTGCCTCCCTGGGCCGCGTGGATCCTCCCCGCATAAGGCTGCATGGCTCCGGTAAACGCGCCCCGCGCGTAGCCGAACAGTTCGGCTTCGAGCAGGGTTTCGGGAATGGCGGCGCAATTGACCACCGCAAACGCTCGCCCGGAGCGCGGACTCAACCGATGAATGGCGCGCGCGACGACCTCCTTGCCGCAGCCAGTCGGCCCGGTGATCAGGACCGTGGTGTTACGCGGAGCCAGCAACCGCGCCAGACGATACACCGCTTGCATGACGCGCGAGTTGCCGATCATCCCAGGCAACGGCGGTTCGAGAACGGAGTGCGAGACCAACAAACGCTTGTCTTCGTTTGTGGATTGGTGCAGCGCCGGACGAATGTTTTGCAATATGTGGTCGTCCACTGCGGTCGTGGAGAATTCGGCGTCGCTCTTGGAATCGGACTCCGGATCGAGCAGCACGACTTCAATCCCGGGATAGCGCTGGCGCACGGTGTGGCTCAATTCCTCGGCATCGAGGTCCGGCAGACGGCGGTCGAGAAACAGCACCTGCCAGTAGCCGCTCTCCAAATGGACGAGGGCTTCGGCGCCTCCGCTGGCCTGTTCGAAGCGTCGGGCCGGCGAACGCAGACTTTCAAGGACGCGCTGGCGCACCACCGGACTCGGGCTGGCCACCAGGACGTGGTTGGCATAATTGGACGGCATCGGAAAGCTGGTCATACCGTCGATTGGAATTCGAGACGATTAGAAACAGATTAGATAGACATTAGAAAACTCTGTCGAAAAGAACCCTTCGTGTAGCGCCCTGGGCAAATTTTGCTTTACAAGCGCATCGATTGGTAGTTGCGGGGAATTTCCTGCCTGGTCGGTACCAACTAACTTCCCTGTGTTCCTCTGTCGCCCCTGTGGTAAGGATTTTCCGCACTTCTCAGCGGATCGAATAGTAGTTGCGGGGAATTTCCTGCCTGGGTAATTCGCAGGCTGATTCTAATTTGCGGATCAAACCAGCCGCCAGCATTACCAACCCTCGGCTCGCTCGCGGCTCGCAGCTCGTAGCTCGTGGCCGCTACTTTTCCACCAGGACAAGCTCGCCGTTTTCCACTTTGATGTCCTTGACCGTATCGGGCAGCTTGAGCTGATCGCGCTGTTCCGCGAGTTTTTTCTGCAACGCATCGTTGACCAGCGCTACCGGCACCGAGAGATCTCCAATCTTGACCTCGGTGGCGTCGAAGGTGGCGTAACCGTCTTTGGAACTGAGATGCCCGGCCAGCGTGAGGTAGACGTTTTTTCCGGCGATTTGCGTCAGAAATTGCCCGCGCACCACGTCTCCATCCATCGAGACCTGGTAATCCTTAATATTGGGCACCGCGCCGGGGAACTCCATTCCGCCCGTGGCAGGCGCAGAGCTGGAGGAATTGCTGTTAGAACGCTCGCTGGCCGAAGTACTCACCGGCGCAGCCGCTGCTGCGGGCAGCGCGCCGGCAGCCTCCGCCAGCGCCGCCGACAATTCACCCGAATTTATGCGGACTTCGCTCTCCCCTTCGCCGGGCACGCGCGGCTGTTCCAGTTGATTCACCTTATCCTGAAAAGACTGCGCATTGGCGGCAGCCGCTGCCGGCGCGGCCGCTGGCGCCAGCGGCGCGGGCCGTTTCAATACAAGGATGAGCGTAAGAATCGAGATTGCCAGGGTTACGTAACTGATGATCTGCGTTAGTTTCACAAGCCCACCTCCGCCTTCGCCGGCCGCCGTTCCCTACCGTTGATATTTACTGTCGTTCTTCATTATGGTACGCGCGGGGCGGGAGCGCTTTGAGATGACGTAAGTGCTGGGGCTGCGGGATGGCTTGCCTCCGGCAGGCGCAATCGATGCTGCACTAAAAACGCGTAGTGCACGGCGGAGACGATGGTAAAGAGAAACGTGGCGCGCAGAAATGTCGTGCGCGCAATCCAGATCCAGCGCACCGGCGCGACCAGCAACAGCAGTACGAAGAAAATCGCGGCCACTTGCGCGAAGGTATTCGCTTTGCCGAAAATGCTCGGCCGAAAGTCGCGCAGGCCGGCAATCATGAACAGCACGCCGCTGATCAGCAGTATCGAAATGTCGCGGCTGAACACCATGATCGTATATTTCCACGGAATCATCTGTTCGATCGAGAGCACAA
>CAVPYG010000027.1:0-14125 GCA_963709835.1 uncultured Acidobacteriaceae bacterium | reverse complement strand
AACGATCTCAACGTCATCCTCGATTTGCACAATTACACCGATATCGCCAAAGATCCCGCCGCCTTCAAGCCCAAGTTTCTGGCTTTCTGGCGTCAAGTCGCGCCGCGCTACAAGGATGCTTCCAACCGCGTTATGTTTGAGGTCCTCAATGAACCCAACGGAGAGCTGACGCCACAACTGTGGAATGAGTTTCTCCACGAGGCCCTGGCGATCATCCGCGAGACCAATCCCACCCGCAACGTGGTCATTGGGCCTGGCTTCTGGAACTCGATTGGCCACTTGAAGGATCTGGATTTGCCGAAACAGGACCGCCACATCATCGTCACCATCCACTACTACGCGCCGATGCAATTCACCCACCAGGGCGCATATTGGTCGCCGGAGAATAAGAATCTATCCGGCATAAAGTGGGGGACGGAAGCGGAAAAGCGAAAAGTCGTGGACGACTTCGCCAAGGCCCAGGCATGGTCGAAAGCAAATCACCGCCCGATCCTCTTGGGAGAATTCGGAGCTTACGACAAGGGCGACATGGATTCGCGGGTTGCCTATACGTCTCACCTGGCGCGGACCGCAGAGTCCTTCGGCTGGGCATGGACGTATTGGCAGTTTGACAGCGACTTTATCGTTTACAACATTGATAAAGATCAGTGGGTCGAACCGATCAAGAATGCGCTGGTCCCGTAAGTACGGCTAAAAACAGCGCTAAGACAACAAAACTGCGTAGCGTCACGCATCAGTGCGATCACGCGCGCCAGCCTGGATCAGAAATTCAGAAGCGCCCTGACTCTGTTGGCCAGGACGAGCATCTCCTGCAAATCCGCTTCAAGCGAATCGGCGGCGGAGATGGGCATCGCACCGTATCCCTTGATTCGCGCCGGCCTGCTGTCTTCCAAAGTCACCCATATCTGCGAAACGTCCGATGCCAGGATGCGACGGAGGTTTTTCTTTGAAGGCTGAAGGTCGCGTTTCCGCACGAAAGACGTAATGAGCGATTGAAGTTGAAGCAGAACCGCTCTGATCCGCTCTCTTTCGCTGTCCGTAACCGAGCCCTCGACGGTCTTCATGGCGGCCGGCGAATTGCGGTCCGCCAAGAGGTCGAGCATACGAACGGCTGCCGCATCGACGATCGACATGCCGCTCGCGATTACTCTACGATGGTTGTCGCTGAGTTCATCATCCATGAGTGGCACCCCACCTAAGCCTGAAGTCTATATACAGTGGCGAAAGCTTGACGTGCTGACCGGTAATGTATTTTGGACTGGCTGCCATCTCGATCATCGCCAGAATCGCGCCAGGATTTCCCTTGCTGTAATGCACGATTTTCTGAATCGCTTCGTCCCGGTTGGCGGCGTTCAGGCGCATCTCCTGTGCAGTCCGCACAGCAAACTCCCTGGCTGTATCCGAATCGAAATTCCGCAGGGCATATTTGTCGGATCGATGGGAGAACATCGGCAACAAGAATCCGACATCTTCCATGTGCGCGGAGCGGGCAACCGCGATGAGCGGGGTTGCCGTCCCATTGCACACATCCTTCAGTGAGGCGGCAAACGACTGGGACGGAGATTTCAAGTGGTCGAGCACGATCCAATAGCTGGCCTCACGCAAGGCATCGGCGACGATTCCGCGGAGTGACACAGCGGACTTGTCCTTGATGGCATGCAGGCCGCTGCGTCCGCAGGCTTCGATGATACGGCGATTCTTCCTCGCCAACAGACCAGCGGCCAGCGTCCGAAAAACAGTTTGGCTGCTGGTGGATTCGTCGCAAACCACCATCCCGGGCACTTCGTCCTCCAGATGCTTGAGGAGTAGTGTTTTGCCAACTCCGGCAGGCCCGTGCAGCAGAAAGGAACGACGCCGAGAGATCAATTGCCGGAGTTGCTCAAGCTCGGCATCTCTGCCGTAGATGGCCTCCGGGCTCATGAATGCTCCAGGGGAGAAGCTTCAGCTCCGCTGAGGCGAGCGAGTTCAGCCTCGATGCCCGCCAGCCGTTTCAAGGACGATTCGACGAATGGTGCGCCCGCGGCATGGGCGGCCCGTGCGCGAGCCAGGGCTCGCTCCGCGACCGCGCTCAGTTCGCGCAGCACGCCGCGTATCTCGGCTTCGAGAGAACGGCGGCTTTTTGTTACGCGTTCCTCAAGATCGTTGCGCACACGCTCGCTGTTAATCTCCAGGAGGAGGTCGAGAAAGTCATGGGCGGCGGCGGCGATCACCGAGTGCGCCCGAATCGCGCCAAGCGCAAGATCGGCTATGTAGCGCAGGGGCGAAGCCGGGGCAGCCACAACAATGTACTCGTAGAATTGAAACTCAGAGCGAGCGCGGAAATCCGGTTCGGCAGTCAGTTCTTTTGGCAAATACTCCAGTTCGGAGGTTCGGATGCCACGTGCCTTCGACAGAAAATCGGTTGTCAAATCGGTGAATCTCTTCGCGATCTTGCGATATGCCTCCTCGCCTTTTATCTTCTCGGTTTCCAACCACGGCATGGTGTGGTTCCGAGCGGCATCTTGCGCTGCCCGCATGGCAGATCGCCGATACCGGGGGCCGACGGTTCGCGGCAGCGATTTTAGGGCCGCGCTGAGTTCGCGGTGCGCCAGCTTTTGCATGGACTTCAGGAAGGCATCCCGATGATCGCCAAAGGTTTTCGACAGGCGCTGCTGTTCTCCGGAGAACAGGTATCCGAGATCGTTCAGGGACTGCTCGGCTTGCGATACGACCTCGCGTAGTTGGCCGATCCGCTTCTCCGAATCTTCAAAGGGCCGAGTCAGCGCGTCCCGCTCTTCCTTCACCACGACGAGAAGCTGACTGGATAGACGCCGCACCGAACGGTCCTCGGCATCGCGAACAAGTTGCAGGCTCGATTGCCCCGCCAACTGCTCCAGTGCATCCACCAACTCCGCCCAGTCTCTTGGATTACCACCGTTGTTGAGTTGTTCGAGGGCGCTGATTTCGAAAATCGAACTTACAGGACGCTGAAGCCGGCTCTCCAGCACTTGCCTGGCGAAAGAGATCGCCGCATCACGGTCTTGCTTGGTGACGCGATCGGCCTTGTTCAAGACGAACAGGATGTCGGGAATTTCTTTCGCCACGCTCTCGACCAGCGCCAATTCATCCGCGCTGATGGGAGGATCGGCGCCGATTACGACGATGGCAGCATCGATGTGCGGCAGGAATGCGTGCGTGGCAGCGGTGTTCCCCGCGAACACGGAGCCGAGCCCCGGCGTGTCCACGAAGCACATGCCATCGGCCAGCAGCGGGCTGGGCACAAACACTTCCAACCCGGCGACTCCCTTGCAGTTCTGCGGGTTTCGCACTTCGGACACGTACCCTTCAATATCTGCAATTGCAATCTCCGTCCATTCGCCACTACTCAAGCGCACGCGCGCCCCGAGACTCTCTCCGAATCTCAAAATCGTGGGAACAGCCGTGACCGGAACCACTCCGCTGGGCAGGATAGGCTCGCCGATTAAGGCGTTCAACAGGGTGGATTTGCCGCGCTTGAACTGGCCGACGCACGCCACGTAGAAACGCCCCTCCGCAATGCGCTCGGCGGCGGAGCGGGCGTCCTCCGCGATTTGGTCGTCATTGAACTGCTCGGCCAGACTGGCAATGCGAAGCAACTTGTTCGCTTCCACGCCAACCGTGCCGGAAGGACCCAAATCGTGCCTTGAACCAGAGGCCCGCAACTCATCAGCGACCGCGAGCCGCTGCGTATCGCTGCTGTGACGATCTGGCGCCTGGCGATCTGAACTCATTGCTCCGACCGAACTCCCTCCTGGTGCCGCACTCGCTGTACGGAGCACGGAGCCCGCTTTACCTCTTTCGCGTTCCTCTCGCCTTCAGTCCAAACTTCCCTGCTCGATCACGACGTTTTCCCGCACGATCAGCCGATGCGCGGCCATTTCGCGCAGCTTGGGAAGAACACGGTTGACGTGTTCGTCGGTATCCACGAACGAGATCACGACGGGCAATTGGCCTCCGGCTTCGACCAGGTGCGCGGTGTGGACCCGGCCGCGTCCGAGAAAGCCAGCTACGGCGTGGTAGGCGACGGCCCCAAAGGAGTTTTCTTCGCGCAGATATTTCAGGATTTCAAGATGCAGCGGGCGATGGTGCCAGGAATCGCCTTCGGTGAGATAGATGGTGACTTGCACGGCCATGATATTTGACGGCGCCTCCATGCCGGATGCCATTTTATAACCCCCGGGCGATCGCAGCCCCAGCCAAAACGGCGGCGAGGCAGAGCGCGTTGCTGGCCAGAATGTTAATTCCGGTCAGGAGCCATTGCCCCTGCTCCATGAGCGCGACGCTTTCGAAGGCGTAGCTGGAAAACGTAGTGTACGAGCCGCAGAAGCCGATGGCGACCAGCAGGCGCCAGCGCGGATCGAGCAGCGCGCGTTCCGTCGAAAAGATGAGAAAAAATCCGAGGACGAGGCTGCCCGTGACGTTGATCAGCAGCGTGCCGTAGGGAAACGCGGATGCGAAATCGCGTGCAATGAGAGTGCTGACGAAGTAGCGGGCGCTCGCTCCGGCAGCGGCGCCGAGCGCTATCCAAATGTAGTTGGAGAGGTAATTAGAAAGATAGTTCGAGAGATGGTTGGGGATAAAGCTTGCGTTACAGCTCACGACCGAGTCCTCCTGCAAAAATTCTGTAGGAGTCATTAGCCGAACGGGCGTTTAACGGCGAACTCCATCGCCAATGTTTTAAGTATAACGCAGAGGCCCGGCGAGAATCGAGATGACTCCGGTGCGTTACTTCGATGCGAACTCTTGTGCGAATTGCGTTGCGATTATCCGCTTAGAAAGCACCCAGCCAACGCACGGGGAAGCGGCTTCCCAGTGCATTCACCAGGCGCTCATCGGCGGTGATGAGCTCAGTGCCTGTGGCAACGGCCATCGCAACGTAAGTGCTGTCATAGACAGTCCGGTCAAAATCGGCCGCAATCGTGAATGCTTCTGGCAGAACTGCGCGGCTCGGCAGTGTCGGAAAGTCCCGATTAAGCATCGCTTCCAGGGCGCGGTGCGCTAAGACTGTTGTTATCGTGCCGCGCTTCGCGGCTTTCCAGAGAAAGCTGCCGATCTCGATCCAGAATAAGTCCGGAACCAGGATTCGAATCGATCCGTCCACGTAAGCACGCAGAAAGCGGTCGGCGCGATCTGCGAGAGGCTCGATTATTTCGGGTGACGTCCACTTGGCGCCGACACTGGCGTCCACAACGAAAGTTTTCACCGCTGTCGGTCCTCGCGGATCATCTCTTCGGCAGAGGGAAACGGGCCTTTTCCGGGAGGCTTGTGGGAGCGAATTTCCGCCAAATCCTCATATAACTGCCGGCGTTGTTTCAGTTCCGCCGCAGTGGGCACGGTGTCTTTCAGCAGCGCGATGACTTCGGCGGCGATGGAGCTGCGCTTCTTGCGGGCGCGGGAGCGCAACGCTTCGTAGAGGTCCTTAGGCACGTTTTCCACGTATAGGGTAGGCATAGGGATAGTCTAGCACTTCCCTAGGCAGAACACATTTGGAATCTGGAAGAATTGGTGGGATTATTGGAGACGCAGGTTACACAGGCCGCGTGATGAAAATCAAGGCTGTTCTTGAGAGCATCGTGGTTGGCGTTATTTTGGCAATACTTTCCTATCATGAACTCAAGACGCCAGCATACCTCGCCGCAGTAGCGCTGCGGCGCAAAATGCCAGATGCCTGGTTTTCAGGATTAATTACTTGGTACGCGCTCTTTATCGTTATCGGGATTTCGATCGTAATAGCCGGAGTTGCATGCCGGATGGTCTATAAGCACTCAACAAGATCAACGCCAAGAGCGTGAGCGTTTCAAAACAGCCCACTACCCCTGCTCACCTTTCCTTGACACCCCGTTTTCAGGCCATTATCCTTAAACATTGCTCCCTGAGAGACTTTCGTCTCTGTGCGCACTTCCGCGGGCCTTTGCGGTAATTGGAGTGGGGGCGGCGGAGGTTCCAAGTTCCAATGTTCATCGAACTTAAGGACCTGGAAATTCACCCGGTAGATTTCCGGGAGGAGTTCAGTCCGGGTGCGATCGATTTGAGCGACGAGGTGCGGCAACGCTCGTCGCTGCGCAGCGAAGGCCGGGCGGATCTGGTCGAGGAGCACCACGGCAAGAACAAAGTGGTGCGGGACATACGGCTGAAGGGCAAGCTGGAAACGAGCCTGGAAGTGGCTTGCGCGCGCTGCCTCGATCCGGTTGTGCACCAGGTGTCGCGCAGCTTCGATCTTTTGTACCGCCCGCTGGGCACCGACTCGGGGCACGCGGAGCTTTCGGTCACCGATGCCGAGGCCGAGATCGGGTACTACGAGGGTGAAGGCTTGTTGCTGGAAGACACGCTGCGCGAGCAGGTGCTGCTGGCGCTGCCCTTGAAGACGGTTTGCCGCGAAGATTGCAAAGGTTTGTGTCCGCATTGCGGCAAGAACTTGAATGAAATTCAGTGCTCGTGCGTGGACAAGGTCGAAGATCCGCGCTGGTCGGCGCTGAAAGAAATTCGTACGAAATTGAATCAATAGGAGAAAGTTCTCAGTTCCCAGTTCTCAGTTCTCAGTGAACCCGCCTAACTGAGAACTGAGAACTGGGAACCGGGAACTGAAAAAACATGCCGAATCCGAAACGCAGACATTCACAAAAGCGCACCGCGACGCGGCGCGCGCACGACTCGCTGTCGACGCACTCGCTCTCGGAGTGTCCAAACTGCCATGAGCGGAAGATGCCGCACCGCGCCTGCCCGAAGTGCGGGACCTACAAGGGCCGCGAGATCATTGAGGTCGAAGAGAAGTCCTAAATTCCTTTCATGCCTAGCGTAATCGCACTCGATGCGATGGGGTCCGACAAGGCGCCGAAGCCGGAGATTGAAGGCGCCATGCAGGCGGCGCGCCAGCACGGCGTGCGCGTGCTGCTGGTGGGACCGGAGCCGCAGTTGCGGGCCGAACTGGCGCGCTATCCCGCTGCGCGGCTGCTCCCCATTGAAATCGTTCACGCCAGCGAAGTCATCGCCATGCACGACAAAGTGGAGGCGATCCGCGCCAAGCGCGATTCGTCGATCCGCGTTGGACTGCGCCTGGTGCGCGAAGGCCACGCCGCGGGCTTTGTGACGGCGGGCAACACGGGAGCGGCCATGGCCACGGCCAAAATGGTGCTGGGCGCGTTACCGGGCGTGGACCGTCCGGCGCTGGCGGCCGCGGTCCCCACCATCAATAGCACGGCGGCAGTCTGGCTCGACGTGGGCGCGAACGTGGATTGCACGGCCAGCAACCTCGAGCAATTCGCGGTGATGGGCGACATTTACTACCGGTCGATCTTCGGCGTCGAGCATCCCAGGGTGGGGCTGCTTTCGATTGGAGAAGAAGAAGGCAAGGGCAACGAGCTGACGCACGCGGCGTTTCCACTGCTCAAGCGGCTTCCCATCAACTTTATCGGCAATGTCGAAGGCACCGATTTGTACAACGGCCAGGTGGATGTGATCGTAGCCGACGGATTTGTCGGCAATGTCGCGTTGAAGACTTCGGAAGGCCTGGCGCGGCTGGTGCAAACCGTGCTGAAAGAAACTTTGAAGGCGACGATCACGCGAAAGATGGGTGCACTGCTATCGCGCAATGCGTTTTCCGATTTCAAGAAGCGGCTCGACCACACCGAGTATGGCGGCGCCCCGCTGCTGGGCGTAAAAGGCGTGTGCGTCATCACCCACGGATCGTCGAATGCGAATGCCATCAAGAACGCTGTGCGCGTGGCGGCGGAATTCGCCGACGGCAAAGTCAACGAAACCATCGAGCGGGAACTGGCCGGGCTGAGCGCGGCTGTTACGACCTAGGGAAGTCAGAGGTCAAAAGTCAGATTGCAGAAGTACGAGCGCATAGCGTATTCGGTGGTCGCAGGATTTTCACTTCTGCAATCTGACTTCTAACTTTTGACTTCATTCTTAATATGACAAACACTTCTTCCCCAATCGCATTTCTATTTCCCGGCCAGGGTTCGCAAACCGTGGGCATGGGCAAAGAGCTGGCTGACAATTACGCGGTGGCGCGCCAGACCTTTGAAGAAGCCGACGAGGCGCTGGGCTACAAGCTGTCGGAGGTTTGCTTTGCCGGGCCGGAAGAAAAACTGAGGCTGACCGAGATCACGCAACCGGCAATCCTGACCGCGTCGGTGGCGGCGTGGCGCGTGCTTCAGGAAAAGGGTGTAAAGCTGGATCCCGCAGCCGGCTTCGTTGCCGGGCACAGCCTGGGTGAATATTCGGCGCACGTGGCCGCGGGCACGCTGAAGTTTGCCGACGCAGTTCGGACGGTCCGTAATCGCGGCAAGTACATGCAGGAAGCGGTGCCGGTGGGCGTGGGCGCGATGGCGGCGATTCTTGGGATGACACTCGATCAGGTCGGCGATATCGCGCGCGAAGTTGTGAACGGCGAGGCCCAGGGAGAAGTTTGCCAGGCGGCGAACCTCAATTCTCCCGAGCAAATCGTGATCTCGGGTCATGCCGACGCCGTCGAGCGTGCCATCAAGCTCGCCACCGATCGCGGAGCCAAGAAGGCCGTCAGACTGCCGGTTAGCGCGCCTTTCCATTGTGCGCTGATGCAACCGGCGCAGGACCGTCTGGCGGAGGATTTGCGCGCGCTGAGTTTTCAAAATCCGTCGTGCCCGGTGGTGTGCAATGTCGATGCGGCGGTGGTCGCTTCGGCGGAGGCTTCGCGTGAAGCCCTGGTTCGCCAGGTGACCGGCGCGGTCAGGTGGGAGCCGTCGATGCGGCTGCTGATCGAAAAGGGCGCCGGCCTGTTTGTTGAAGTCGGTCCGGGAAAAGTTCTGTGGGGACTGATGCGGCAAATCGACCGTTCAAAGACCTGCCTGACGGTAGGGGACGAAGCGTCGCTGGAAAAGACGCTGGCGCAGATTGCGGCACAAGCGGCCTAGTCCGAAATCGGCTACGGGCGGGGCAAGCGGCCACTTCGGCGCCAGTGTCAGCATCTCGGCGCCGAGTTTCCGGCAGCGACCGAGCGTGTTTACCGGATGCCGGGCAATTTCACCCACTGTTAGCGATCCCGCCGCGATCCCAAAATAATGTTTTCAACCACTTGCGTAAAAGAACAAATGGCTGCATAATTGCTACCGAATCATACGCTACAAGGAGCCCTCCCCCATGTGGATCCGTGAAAGCGATAGGTACGTTCATCCGAACTGGGTTGCGATCTTCTCCTACACTGCGTCGCTGGCTGTCAGCCTGGCGATTTGGAGAGGTCTATTCCGTGCCGTGCAGTTCCTAGTGAAGTAAAACGGGAAGTAGAACGGGAAGTTCAGACAGAGTTTAGAAAAGTTAAGACGCAGAGCGAAGAAGTAAATTGACAAACTGTCAGCGCGGCGCCAGCCTAAGGAAGCCGCTGACGGGAAGCTCTGCGGGATCATGGTCCCCCAATATTCCCGCAAGACGACCCTTCACCGCTGATAGTGCAATAGCGAAAACACATCGTACTTCGCCAGTTTTTCGCGGCCTTTCAGGAAGTCGAGTTCTACCACAAACGCCAGCCCCGCAATTTCCGCGCCCAGGCTGCTGGCCAGTTGAGCGGTCGCGGCTGCCGTTCCGCCGGTGGCGAGCAGGTCGTCCACGATCAGAACGCGCTGGCCTTTTCCGATGGCATCCTTGTGGACCTCGAGCGTGTTGCTGCCGTACTCCAGATCGTAGCTGACCTTCACCGCTTCGGCGGGCAGCTTTCCCGGCTTGCGCACCGGAACGAACCCCGCATTCAACCGGTAGGCCAGCGCCGGGGCGAAGATAAATCCGCGCGCCTCCATGCCCAGCACCAGGTCGATCTTCTTGCCAATGTAGTTTTCCGAGAGCGCGTCAATCAGCCGCGCGAAGCCGGCCCTGTCCTTGAGCAGCGTCGTGATGTCGTAAAACAGAATCCCTTTCTTGGGGAAGTCGGGGACCTCGCGGATCAGCTTCTTCAGTCCATCGCAATCGACGCGCTTGGCTGGGGACTTGGCCTGGGGCTTGGTTGGCTTTGAGGTCGTCATCTTAAAGTTAATCTCCTCGAACTTGAAATGAAGTCAGACCGGCGGCCGGTTGAGCTTCGGATACATCCACCGCATCGATGCGGGCCGCGCGCGGGCCTTCGCGCAGCCGCGACTGCAAACCGGCCAACTGGTCGCGCGTCCCCTGGGCCAGGATTTCCACTGTGCCGTCGGAATTGTTGCGCACCCATCCGGCAATGTTCAAGATGTGCGCCTCGCGCTCGACAAACCAGCGGAAGCCGACACCTTGCACACGTCCGCGAACGAGAAAGCAGCGAGCATGAACAGCAGATTTATCGGTGGAAGCCATGATGATTGCAGAAATCAAAAGTCAAATTGCAGAAGTAAGAGCCATGGATTTCATCTGTGCAGTTAGATCCAACTGTTCTGCACTTCTGCAATTTGACTTCTTACTTCTGACTTTTCCTTACGCTCTCGACAAATACGTTCCTTCCGCCGTGTCCACCTTGATCTTCTCGCCTTCATTGATGAACGGCGGAACCTGCACGATGAGTCCGGTTTCGGTCTTGGCCGGCTTGGTCACGCTCGATGCGGTCGCGCTCTTCAGGCCGGGCTCGACTTCCGTCACGGTCAGGACGACGGTCTGCGGCAACTCGATGCCGACTGCCTTGCCATCGAAAAATTCCACCTTGATCTGGAGGTTCGACGTCAGATACTCCACCGCGTCGCCAAGGATCTCGCGGGTCAGATGGGTCTGCTCGTAGTTTTCCGTGTCCATGAAGTAGTAGTTGTCGCCATCGGCGTAGAGAAACTCCATGTTGACTTCATCCACGTTGACCTTGTCGATGGGGTCGGGCGAGCGGAACCGGTGTTCGAACATGGCTCCGGTGCGCAGGTTGCGTAGCTTGGCCTGAATAAAAGCCCGCAGGTTGCCCGGCGTGCGGTGCTCGACGCTGAACACGGAATGCAAGTCGTTGTTGTGCTTGATGATCATGCCGGGACGAAGCTGGGTGGCTGGAATCGACATTGCGGGTTTACATCTCCTTCACTTCTCTTTAATGAATTGGAATTCTGGGCGCCGGAGCAGGATTACCAGGGCTTCCGCCGCGCTTGGAATCAACATTTCATTTTACACAGGCGGGGAGGGTTGTGGGAACCGGGGCTTTTGGTAGCTTGTAATTTGGACCATGGGGAGCGGCCGAATTTTCAATCGCCGATTACAAATCACAAATTACCAATTCCATATTCGGGACTAGAATAGAGATGATCGGGAGGTTTTTATGCGCGTGGGAAATTACGAGAGTTCGGATGGCAAGGTTGGCACCGCGGTTACCTTTCTGCTGATCGGGCTTGGCATTGGCGCCGCGGTAGGTCTACTGCTGGCTCCGAAAACCGGGCGGCAACTGCGGAAAGATCTGCGGCGTTCTTATGACGACGCGCTCGACACCGTCTCCGATTGGACGGACGAAGCGAAGGACCGATTCGAGAACGTGGTCGAAAAAGGCGCCGATCTCGCCGACGAGATCAAGGCCAAGACAAAGCCGTTGAGCAACGTGCTGCGCCGGTCGTAAGGTACGGTCGTTAGTCGTTGGTCGGTGGTCGTTAGCGATTCGCCGTGGCTGATTGTGGGCTGTCTTCTCCCAGGAAGATCTTGCCACCGGCTAGCGACTAACAACTAACGACCAACGACGTCTCTACGGTGCGATCCCCGTTTCGTCCTCGAGCGTGCGTTTCTCCTTGTGTACGTTGCGGATGACAATGCCCACCGAGAAGCGGAAGTTGTCCTGCTTCTCTTTGCCGAGAAGTGAAAAGTTGGTGCCCGTCTGGAAATAATCGGCCTTGAAGCGCAAGGCGAAACGCTCATTGATTTTTTTGTCGAGGCCGCCGCCCGCCACCAGCGCCCGGCCTGTGCCGACTTCCATCGCGGTAGCTCCGCCGCCACTCGCCTGGCCGCGCACGCCCTGATGTCCGTACAGCAGTTCGCCAAACGGCGTCCAGCGTTCATATTTGCGGCGGGCGAAATGCACGCCGTAAAGAAAGTTGTATTCTCGCGTGGACGCGCCGAAGTAATCTGAAGAGCCGGCCGGACAAAAGTTAGGGCACGATGGAAATGGCGCCGGCGTGCCTCTCGGAATCTTCGATGTTCCGAAGAATTGCCCGCCCTCCAGTACCAACCCCAGCCAACTGGTCGCGTTCACACCGAGAGAAGCGTCCCACCCGGGCAGTTCCGCCCAGTGTCCGGCGTTGAAAAAACCGGCCTGAGCGTAGGAACCGCCGCCAAACAATTCGATGCGCGCATACTGGGGCGGCGCGGAATTGGCGGCCTTGGGAGGTGGAGCTTCAGCCGGCGCCGGAGCTTGCTCTGCGGCCGGTGCCGGAGCTTGGGCCGAGTCGGGAGCCGGAGCCGGTGCCTGCGTTGGAGCCTGCGCCCATGACATCACGCATAACGCAGCCACGCCAGCCAACACTCCCAGGTATTTCCTCACGATTCCTCCTTGAATTGCAGTTGCCAGTTGCCAGTCCGGCAACGACTCGACTTCCATTGTCTTAAGTTTGATGCCAGTTGGCCGGTACATCGTCTGCCATCACAAAACTGGCAACTGGCTGCTGGCAACTGCCTTCCACAAACTATTGAGTATACCGTGTGTGGCAGGGTCTCTCCCTCCGATAGAATCTTCTTTCGGCGGAATCTTCAGAAAACGGTCATCAGAAAACGGTCAAAGGAAGCCATGGACATTAAGCTGACGGAAACCGAAGCGCGGGTGCTCGGGTCGCTAGTCGAAAAGGACATCACCACGCCGGAGTATTATCCGCTGTCGCTGAATGCGCTGGTGAATGCGTGCAATCAGAAGACGAACCGCGATCCCGTGATGCAGTTGGACGAAGATGCGGTGCGCGATGCGCTGGACGGGCTTCAGCAGCAGCGCCTGGCCGGCTCCGCGCGCGGCGCCGACAGCCGCGTCACCAAATACGAACAGCGCTTGCAGGAGGTGTTTAACTTCACCCGCGCGGAGACTGCCGTGCTCTGCGTGCTGCTGCTGCGCGGCCCCCAGACTCCCGGCGAACTGCGTGGGCGCGCCGAACGCATGCACCGCTTCGAAACGCTGGAGGATGTGCAATCGGCGCTGCAAAAGCTAATGCAGCGCGAACCGGCGCTGGCGAAAGTTCTGCCGCGCCAGCCGGGAATGAAAGAATCACGATACGCGCATCTGCTAGCCGGGGATGTGGTGGAAATGGAAGCTCTGGCGCAGACTGGCGCCGCAGCCGAGCGCAATCCATCGGATGCCGAGCGCATTGCACGGCTGGAGGAAGAAGTCGCGGAACTGCGAAGGGAGGTGTCGGTAGTGAAGGATCAGCTGGAGAGTTTCCGGAAACAGTTTGAGTGATTGCAACATCTGAATCGGGCATTCAGAATGCCACTTGTCCCCAAGGAGGTTTCTCGCGGACTATCAAATAAGGATGACAGAGCGAACGAGTCGGATATTTCAGTTATGCCTTGTAATGGCGGTTGGTTTTCTAGTTCCGCTTGTGAAATCGCTCTGTGTTTTCTCCGGTCTATGGCACCCAGGACCTGCGACTCGTCTCACCCTTGTCTTTAAGATCATTTTCGAGATGATCGGCTTATTGTCTCTCTATCTTGTCCTTTCGCATCAGCGGCGACGATTCCTGGACATCGGCCTCTCCTTTGCACTCCGATTGACTGAGCTCGGGCATTCGTTCGCGTTGTTCTTCGGGGCACTGTTTGGCAGCGTGCTTCTGTACTTCCTTGTGCTTTTCACCTATGCCTTAGCCGGACATGGATGGCAGCGACCGTATAGTAGCGCGATGCTTTTTGGGACTACTTTGGGCGTTCTGCCTGTGCTATTTGTACTCCTGAACCCCTTTTACGAAGAACTCCTTGTGCGGGCGTTCCTGATTTCCGAAGTAGAAGCTACCTACCGAAGCACGGCCCTAGCCGTATTCATAAGCATAGCGCTGCAAATCTCGTATCACCTTTATCAGGGCTTACCCGTGGCGCTATCGCACATTCCAACCTTCCTACTGTTTTCTTTGTACTTCGTGCGCACGCGGCGCATCTTGCCAGTCGTTCTGGCTCATATGTACATGGACGTGCTCGCGCTTGCAGTCTATTTCCGCCACCTGCACTGAGGCGG
>CAVPYG010000026.1:0-62009 GCA_963709835.1 uncultured Acidobacteriaceae bacterium | reverse complement strand
GTTATGATTTTGCTTAGTTTCGAGGTTACACGTATTGCTTGAATCGGGATGCGTCGCGAACTTTACGGCCAGCCGGGTTTCGACGGAGCGGGTGCGCAAACTGCGTTTCTTCCAGCCGCGGCAGTATATTTCGGTCGATTATGGACGGCAGGAAGTGCTGGTGTTCTCGGTCGGAGATGCGGCGGGAGGTACCCACCCTAACGTCGCAACAAACGCGACGTTAGGATGGGGCACCCAGGACATTGCCCAGGCGATTGCGGTGGCGAAGCCTGCGGTCGTGTCGGAGGAACCGTTGCTGGCGGAAATCAAGGCATTTTTGCAGGCGGTGCGGCAACGGTCGCGCCCGGTGGTTTCGCTGGGAGATGGGCGGAGAGCGCTGGAGCTGGGGCTGGCGATTCTCCGGGAGATTGAGCGGCACGCGGGACGGATCGGGGTGGGGAAAAGCTAGGGTAGGGCCAACACTAATCGGTTCCGGTCGCGCTCGCGCGCAGTGCGCGCTCGTACTCTACTAGCTGGCGGCCGACTTCGGCTTGCTTCTTCTTCCGGTTCAGCAGGTCTTCGCGGTAACGCTTCAAAAAATAATCGATGGTCTCGACGCGCAGCTTGATGCTATTGGCGGGGCGGTTTTCGTCCAGGTCTTTGAAGCAGAAATAAGGAGTGCCGGAGCGCTCGACGATCTGTTCGATCACGGTGAAAATCGGCGCGTCGTGTCCACACTTGAAACTGGAAATCTCGACCGCGACCAGGTTGGGATGCCGGGCGGTGAACTTGGCGGCCCAAATTTTGTGGTTGGAACTGGCCGAGTTGGCGGTTTTCCAGGCGTCGCAGATGTCAAGCGGGTGGCCGATTACACCGGCGCGCACTTCGTCTCCGAACAGGCGCTCCAACAGGTCCTCATCGAGGGGCAGAGTGCTCTGCGAAAAGATCGAGTAACCGAGCTTCTGGAACTGCTCCATGATTTCGTGATTGACACCGGGATCGTGGTGGTAGGGGCGTCCCAACATGACGATGCCCAGCTTCTGTTCCGCTTCCAGTTGGTCGAGGACTTCGCGAGCGCGGCGGCGGATGCTCGAATCAAATCCTTCAAACTCGCGGTAGCCGATGGCGATGGCGCGCTCGTTCTCCTCTTCGGAGAGGCCAAGAATGGGCGCCCACGCGTGGAACATTTGCCGGGCAAAGAGCTTGCGGTCGGCCAGGTCCACGAGCGGGTGGACGTAGCGAATGCCGTGCTCGGCGAAGAGGTCGGTCTCCTTGGTGTAAGCGGCTTCCACGGTTTCCGGCGTCACGGCAACCGTGGGACAGGCGTTGTGTCCCTTGGCGTTGACGAGCGGGGAGAGGAGCACGTCGAACATGGGGAAGAAAATCACTTGCAGCGGTTTGTGGGCGTGCTTGTTGAAGATTAGGTTGTGGACGTGGGCGATGGTGATCTTGGAGGGGAAGCAGGGATCGATCGAACCACGGCTCGATCCGGCGCGATACATGTCTCCGGTTGTGAAGTCGGAGTAAACGATGTTTTCGGGGCGCACGCCGAGGCTTTCGAGATAGGAACTGAACAGCGGGGCGTAGGCATACAAATTGAGGACGCGAGGAATGCCGACGCGGAGATGAGCGCGCTGTTTCATGAGCGCGAGTCGGCGGCGGGCGGCGGCGGTCCAAGCGCTGGCGGGGATGGGATCGGCCACGCTTTCGGGGTGGCGCGAGCGCCACACTTCACGGGCGGAAATCTCGACCAGATTTGGATTGGCGGCTTTGGTGTCGTCGAGATTGGCTTTGATGCCGCGCATGGTTTCAAGATCTTCCACCGCGCCTTTTTCGCAGTTCGAGACGATGACGCGGTGCTCGCCCGGCCGGAGCGGCACCTTGCTCTGAAAAGACGTTTGAAACGAGGCGTGGAATGTCGGCGGGTCCGCGCTTTCCGCGCCGCCTGTCTGTAGATCGTCTATCTGCACATCGAGAAACGTTCGCAGGCAGGCATTCTTGCAGAAATTGCAGCGCGTCTCTTCGCTGTGGGTGGTGCGGTAGCGGATCTTACGGACAGCGTCGAGGCCGATGAAGGTGGTGGAGTGTCCGTTGCGCCACAGGCGCATGGATTCTATACCGGCGCCGATCGCTCCCGACTCGCCGCAGTGCTGATGGACGACAATCTCCGGCTCTTTCCCCATGGCGCGGAAGTTGGCGCGCAAGAAATCCACCTCGGCCTTGACGGCAGCGAGATTGTTCTGCGTGCCGCCCTGCAAAATGAAACGCGTGCCGAGCGCCGCCAGGTTGGGCACCTTGGCGACATACAAGAAAACATTGCGAGGCAGCACGGTCGCCAGGCCGGCCAGAATTTCTTCGGGTCGCCAGCCCTGGCGCTGGAAGTTGACGATATCGGACTGAAGAAATACCGCGCAGCCGTAGCCGAAAACGGGCATGGTGCTGGCTTGGAAAGCAACGTCGGCATAGTTCTCGACCGGGATGCCGAATCCTTCGGCGGTGGATTGCAGGAAATAGCCGTTGCCGGCGGAGCATTGCGTGTTGAGCTTGAAATCTTTGACGCGGCCATCTCTCAGGACGATGAGTTTGATGTCCTGTCCGCCGACGTCCACGATGACGTGCGGGTCTTTATAAAAACGCAGGGCCGATTCGGTGTGGGCGACGGTTTCCACCAAGGCGACGTCGGCGCGCAATACCTTTTGCAGAATGTCTTTGGCGTAGCCCGTGGTGCCCACGCCAAGAATCTCGAGCGCCGCGCCCTGGGTTTCGACCTGGCGGTGAAGATTTTCGAAAAGGTCGATGGTGTCCTGAATCGGGTTGCCATTCGAGAGTTGGTAGGCTTTCGAGAGAACGTCGCCGTGCTGCGACAAAAGCACGGCCTTAGTGGAAGTCGAGCCGCCATCGAGGCCGATAAAAGCCAGCACCCGCTCACCCGGCTGGAAACTTGCCGGAACGAATTTCGGCCGCCAGTACTGGGCTTTGAACTCTTCCAATTCTTCTTTGGAAGCGCCTAGGCCGTGATGGCCGGAAACAGATTTCTCCTGCTGGCGGCCTTCCTGGATGTAGGCTTCGAGACACTCCGTCCCGAGGTAGCGGCCGACGGAGGCGTCCTCGGCTTTGCCGAATTCGACGGCGCCGATGGCCGCGAAATAGAGCGCGTTCTCCGGCGTCTTGATGGCGTCTTCGACACTAACACCGGGCGGCAGCGCAATCTCGCGCTCTTTCCAGATGAGAGGAATGTTGTGTTGCCACGCCTCCCGCATGCCTCGAATGAACGTATTCGGCCCGCCCAGCAGCAGCACATGCGGGCGCAGCGTGTGGCCGCGGGTTAGGACGGTGAGGTTCTGCAAGACGATGGCGTCGAAGAGCGAGGCCATCAATTCATCGGCGGGGATGCCCTGTTTTTGCAGGCCATTGATGTCGGTCTCGGCGAACACGCCGCACTTGCCTGCGACGGGATGGACCTTGATCCCCTTATAGCCCTGTCGGCAGAGCTGGTCGGGCGGGATTTTCAACTTGGCGTTGATCTTGTCGATGACGGCGCCGGTGCCGCCGGCGCACTTGTCGTTCATCGAAGGGATTTTTTTTCTGGCGCCGTTGCCGTTTGCGCCATCCTCTTTGAAGATGATGATCTTGGCGTCCTGACCACCGAGTTCAATGACGGAGTTCACTTCGGGATGGAGCTTCTCGACCGCAAGAGAGACGGCGTTCACCTCCTGCACGAACTTGGCGCCGATAAGATCGGCCAGCGCATTGCCGCCGGAGCCGGTGATGAACATGCGGGAGTTGGCGGGAGCGACGCCGATTTCGGCCTCCATGCGTTGGAGGAATTCCAGGAGCTTCTCGGGCTGGCGGGTGTCGTGACGCTGGTAGTCGTGCCAGAGAATGCGGCCGCTTCCCGCTTCGCCGGTCCCAACTTCGATGACGACGGCCTTGACCGTGGTCGATCCCACGTCGAGGCCGACGACATAACGGAGAGGAAGTCCGGCGATTTGCGTGATCGTGTCCACTGAATTTCCCGCAACTCCTCATTTCTCGCCCGGCACCCTGGCCAAGCGGGCGTTGCCATCCATCAGCTTGCTTACGTGCACAACAAAGTTGGCGGCCACTCCCGTGACGCCTCGCCGCCGCGGGACCGGATAAAAGGGACTGCGTAGTTGGCGATGCTCGCCGGCGTATGCTTTGATCTCGTCGAGCTGCTTCCCGGTAGAAGCGAGCGCCTGCTCGAACTCCGCCTTGGCTTTGGACTTGGCTTCGCCCAGGGCCATCTGCACGCGGCTGTGGGCGTTGATTTCTCCCTCGCCCGAAGTTTCGATGGGGAGAAAAATCATGTCGCGAAAACGGTTGACCACAGCCGACTGTACGCCATCGGATTGCGACGAAGGCATGCAGCCGAAGGGCTTCAGGGCGAGCACCATGTGACAGAGGCGGTGGGTGGTGTAGTAAACGTTCTTGCCCACTTCGAGATGGCCTTCGCCGCCACGGGCGAGCGAGTGGTAGAAGGGATGCGCCAGGCGGGCCAGTTCGTTTTGCGAAGCGAGACGGCGCGTCAGTCCTCCAAGGTGGCTGGCGGTGCGGGCATGCTGGCGGTTCCAGATGCGTTCGCTCAGCCCCAGGAGCAACCACTTTTTGCGGAACTTCCAATCGTTGGCCAGTTGCAGCTTCAAATTCCACCAGCGGGCGCGGGGATAAGGAGCATCGAGACCTATTCTAGAGTGCGCGGTGGCGCGAGCCTGAGAGAGGAGATAGGTGATCCAGCAGCCGATCGGTTCGACCCACACCTGGGCGCCTTCGCGCTCGAGAAAGGTGAACATATTGAAGTTGCCGTCGCCTTCGGTGAACGATGCCCAGAATTCGCCTGTGATTTTTACCAGAGGTTTCACGCGGGTGCGGTCCACTTCGACCTGGCCCAAGCGCTCTCGGGCGAGGCGCATGGCTTTGAGGAAGTCGTCAGCGTAAAGGTGAAAAAAGACCTTGCCTAGCGTCGTGACGGTATTTTTCACTGCCTTGTTGCGGGCCACACGTTTCGAAATCCATCGAGGCGTGTGTTCGAGGATTTCGTAATGCTGGCGGTGCTCCAGGAAATCGCCGAGCCGGTCGACGACGTCCTTGATGGCCTGGTCGGTTGCGCCGCGAACAACCTCGTAGGGGCGAATCTGGTAAACCAGGTCGTTGATCACATCGCCGAGGTTGACGGCGTTGAGCTGGCCCATGCCGAGGTCAACGGAGAATTTCAGGCCGGTATTACCCGTCAACGCATGAATGCCATGGTCCTGCTGGAAAAGCAGGACGCGAAAGCCGCCGAAGCCGGCATTCTCGAGCGCCATGCGGTATTCGGATTCGTAGGTGCCGAAGCGGCAGGGGCCGCATGATCCCGCGGTGAAAAAAATGTAACGCTCGAGGATTTCCTGGCGCGAGAGGCCGCTCGCTTCCAAAGATTGCAGAAACTTTATCAGGTTACCGACAGTGAAGTACGTGGGATTGCATTGGCCGTTGTTGCCAAACTCCTTGCCGGCCTGAAAGGCGGCGACGCCGGGGTTGGGCAACATCTGGAAGCGATAGCCACAGTTGCGAAACACGGCTTCGATGAAGCGCTCGTGTTTCCAGGTGAAGCCTCCGAAAAGAACGGTGACGCGATCGCGTTCTTCGGCGGTGAAGGGCTGCTCGATGGGACGGTGGAAGTGGTGGATGGGTCTATCGACGAGCCCGGCGGCGTGCTCCAGCCGCAACCTCTCGGCGGCCACGCGGCGAACGATCTCTTCCTCGACCAGCGGCGGAAGCGGCAGGTGGGCGGAGTCATCGGCGCAGCTCATTGCTTCAGAATCCATCTCGCCTCCCTCCTCGCTCAGTGCGACGCAAATGACACTTTGGGCCGCGTGCTTCCCTATTGTGATGCAGCCCGCCCCAGACGATGTTACCCCAATGTCAAAATGGAATTGTGAATAGCTTACCGTAAGCTGGTGTTGAATAACATCCCTATTTCGCGTGGCCAGCGGTCAATTTGAGACCTCTCGATCGGCGTCGAACCGGCAACTGACGCGCCCCGGGCAGATCGCCTTTTTTTCGACGGGCATTCTCAGCGGTCCCCGAAGCGATAGGCGATCCCAGTGGAGGGTCCGCCGGTCGAGAGCGGGCCAGTTCGCGCATCGGCGAGCCCGAGCTGAATTTCAAAAACCCGCCAGACCAGCCGACGAGTCAGCCGAATGTCCATCCCCCCGCCGCCCAACACAATCCCCTTTCGCGTCGTGAAGTTGACGTTTCCGGAATTTACTGTCCACCGATACGCACCCGCCATCCCTTCACCGAAGAATCTGGTGCGAAAGTGTTCCTCGGAATAAATCCGAAGTCCTGCCATGAGAGGCGCTAATGAGGTCGAGCCGGTGCGGTCGGAATATTTGTGGAATCCGAGATCGGCGAGCAATCCGACGTTCTCATGGCGCCACACGAAGCCGGTGCGCACGCCGGAAGCGAGCCCGCTCGGCGTAAAGCCGAGAGGCTGATTCGGAGGCGGATTTGTTATTACGGTCGTGCCAGTGGCATCGACTGTCTTCATGCCGGATATAAGACCGTACGCCTCGAAGGCTGGCGGTGAGTCGGCTGCGTATTGTGCAAACGCGCTTGCCGTCAGGCATCCGATCGAGAGGAAGATCGCAAGGACGATCGCGAGAAAGAGAACCAGCCTTTGCATGCACCATGAATACCGTAAGCGCCGAAGGCGCGGGTGCAACGATGTGACACTTTCGCGAGTGCCACATTCAGCCCTTGGGGGGCGGTAATGGAGATCGCCGGGCCGATCGCGGTGAGCCGCCATGCTGGGTTGGGATACCAGGGCAAGTCAACGAAGCTTCAACGAGACGACGATCTTTTCAAGGGGAACCAGCGGCGATCAATCGCCATAATGCTTATTGAGGGGTTTTGAGTGTAACGGCCCGTTTACAGCAGTTACTTCCGGTTTGCCCTTCACCCGCCCACTATCGCTCGCAGATTTCCGACAAGTCAACTTCTCGATACCAATTCGGCCAACTTCATCGAATCCCGTCTCGGGATCGCGAGACCAACTCCCCGATCACTTCTGTTTGCCGATCATCGATGCTCTGTCAACGCCTGTAGTGCGATATCATCTTTCGATGTGCCTGCCCCGTCCACGTTCTTTCTGGAATTTCTGTCGCTTTCTTTGGCGTTTAACGATGTTCCGCGCGTTAGTGTTGGCGCTTCTGGTTGTCAGCAGTTTGATCGCACAAACTAAAGCTGTTCAGGAGCCCGCAACGTCCAAGGAGGACTCGACCCGCGTCCCGGGCGTTGAATGGGAGCGCGCCACGCCGGAAGCCGTGGGCTACTCCACCGCACGCCTCGAAGCGCTCCGTGCATGGCTCAAGACCCAGCAAACCGCAGCCATGATGATCGTAGTACATGGCAAAGTAATCTTCGAGTATGGAGACCTGAGCCTCGCAAGTAAGGTAGCCTCCGTGCGCAAGAGCGTTCTTTCCATGCTTTACGGTAACTACGTATTCAATGGGAAGATCGATCTGAGTAAGACCGTCAAAGAGCTTGGCCTCGACGACAAGACACCCTTCCTGCCCATCGAAGAACACGCCACGCTGGAGCACTTGATTACTGCTCGCTCTGGAATCTATTTGCCTTCGGGAAACGAAGAACTCGATCCGCTGACTCCGAAACGGGGTAGCGAGTATCCGGGCACTCATTTTGTGTACAACAACTGGGACTTCGATTCAGCGTTCAAGTCGTTCGAAAAGCTGACGGGAAATAATGTTTATGACGCGGTCGAATCAGATCTGGCCCGTCCGATCGGTATGCAGGACTACAGCGCTACCCAGCAGAAGAAGATCACGAACGCCGATCTGGCCCACCTTCAGTACGCCATCTATCTCTCGACACGCGATATGGCGCGTCTCGGTTTGCTGATGCTGCGGTGGGGTGATTGGAATGGAAAGCAAGTCGTCCCTTCCGACTGGATTCGCTACACTACAACTCTCATCACGCCCTTCGACGAGATCAATCCGACAGGCCTGCACATTCGGGGTCGCCCTGAGCGATGGGGTTATGGTGTGATGTGGTGGGTCTGGGATGCGCCAGTGTTTCCCGGCAATATTTACAATGGCCCACTCCAGGGCGCTTACTCAGCGATGGGAAGCGGTGGCCAGTACATTACGGTTTTACCTTTTTACGATCTGGTGATCGCACACAAGGTCGACATCGATAAGGACTATCGCGCGACCGTCTCTCCACTAGGCTACGACGCGATCCTCGCGATGGTGATCGACTCGAGGTGTACTGAGGTATGTCCGTAGCCGGCATTTTCTGCCATCATGCGTTGGGCCTCACGATAAGACGTTTATATGGCTACTGCTCTCAGTGTCCTCCATCGCTCAATTGTGCTGGAGTAACGGACAACTCGGAAGTAACCCATTTCAAAGAGACGTCTTCGCCCGAATGCTGAACATTTTCACGGGCCAGAAGTCGGCTTGTAGGATGTTTTGCCATATTAGTAACCGTGAAACGCCCTTGTATTGACTGGTCGGGCAATTCCAAGAAGGTTAGTAAACAGGAAACCATGCGGCTGTTGGCGATAAATCGCGATTACACTCATTGACCTTGCGGCGGGATTTGGAGTGTCAACGCTTGGCAACTACACCCGTCCCATTGCTATCGTACAATCCATTGTTGATCGCGTTCGGATCGCAAGGTCCCTACGACTTGGCAACGCTTGGAGGTGGGTGATGAATCGCAGGAAATTCTTGACTGGGGCGTCCTCCGCAGCCGTACTTTCCAGTGTAGTGACCAAGGCGCTCAGCGCAGCGACGTTGCCCGAGGCGCATCCGACCCCGAACGACACAGCCCCGGGCGGCGGAAAACATCCGCGGGCGATCACCATGTGGGAGTTTTCCTGGATCGAGCGGCGCTGGCCCGGCGCTGGCTACGAGGACTGGGATCAGGCGCTCGACGAGCTTCTTGTGCGCGGCTACAACGCGGTACGCATCGATCCATTTCCGCACCTGCTCGCCGCCGATCCCCGCAAGACATGGATCCTCTGGCCACAGTGGAATACGCAGATGTGGGGATCGCCCGATGTCAACCGCATCGTACTCGTGCCCGCGCTCTTTGATTTTCTCGGCAAGTGCCGCGATCGCGGCATCATGGTCGGACTCTCCACCTGGTATCGGAAGGACGATGCGGACACGCGGATGGCCATCACCGGACCCGAGGTAATGGCGGCGAACTGGATTAAGACCCTCGACCTCATCGCGGAAGCCGGCTACCTCGACTCTATTCTCTACACCGATCTTTGCAACGAGTGGCCCGGCGAAGACTGGGCTCCGTTCGTCAAGCCCCGCCTGACCTACGGCGATTGGGACAAGCCCGCGTCACTCGACTACATGCACAAGGCAATTGCCCTGGTGCGCGCGCGATATCCGCACATGCCGCTGCTGTTCTCGTGCGCTGAGGACCGCCCGGAAAGCTATCTCGCGCAGGATCTGAGTGACTTCGACCTGCTCGATCCCCACATCTGGATGGTGCAGCAGAATGGCGGTGAGTTCTACCAACTCGCGGAATACAAGTATGAGCGGTTCGATGCCAAGGGATACACGAACCTGAGCCTCAAGGCGGAAGACATTTATCGCGCCCGGCCGGAATATTGGCAGAAGGCGCTGGTGCAAGCGATCGACCGGCACGCCGCAGTTTCGCGGAAGATGAAGATGCCGCTCATCACGACAGAGTGCTGGGGCGTCGTCGATTACAAGGATTGGCCACTGCTCCAATGGGATTGGGTGAAGGACCTCTGTGCGCTCGGGGTCCAGCACGCGGCCTCAACCGGCCAGTGGCTGGCGATAGCGAGCAGCAACTTCTGTGGCCCGCAGTTCGCCGGCATGTGGCGCGACAAGGCCTGGCACCAGCGGTTGACGCAAACCATCAAGTCCGCGGTGATCACGGCGGAGCTTAGGCAGGGCCGACTCTACGCGAGACTGTGAAGCCGCCAGGGGCAATGAGGGTAAAGGCCTGGTAGCGACAGCTGGCGTCCTGTGCAGCTACAAATCACAGAAATCAACCAATCTTCGCCGTATAATGCGCTCGGGAACTTGACCCCCGTTCTTGGTGTCAAAAGAAGTAGGTGGCTTTCATATGCGGACGCTTTGCGGCAATAATGCGCTGGTCTGCGCGATGAGTCTGGTTCTAACACTGGGGGGTCGGCTTGCCATCGCGCAACAGGTCTCTCCCGACAACACTACCGACTCGGTTGAACAGCTTGAACAAGAGTGTCCCTTCTCTGTGGACAGGTTCATTGTTGAGCTGCAGCAAGAAGACTCAGGCCGTCGATGGTGGGCAGCGGAATGCCTCGGAAAAATGAAAGATCGGCGAGCGGTCGAGCCGTTAGTCCAAGCGGTCTTCAACGAACATATTCCAAGGCTAGGACTGGTTGAAACGAGCGCTTTGAGGAAACTTGACGATCCTCGCACAGAAGATCTCCTCCTCAACGGCATCAACAACAAGCGAACCAGGCCACAGGCCATCGATGCGCTCGGACGCTTGCACTCAAAACGGGCCGTAGAACCGATTATCACAATTCTGCAAGACCCTGACCGGTTTACCAGCTCAGTGGCAGCGGACGCGTTGGCAGAAATCAAGGACCCGCGTGCGCTTCTGCCATTGTGTGCGCTCCTGAAGAATCGCGATGAAGTCATTCGAAGGGGCGCAGCAATGGCGCTCGGTTTCTTTGGCGACCCGGGGGCGGTTGGCCCCCTCACTGCCGCTCTCAGGGACGCTGACGATGGCGTTCGGTGGAACGCCGCCGATTCGCTCGGGAAACTGGGAAGCGTGGAAGCAGTAGATGCTCTAATCGCAGTTATGAAGGATAGCGAAGAGGGCGTTCGAGTGGCTGCCGTTGATTCGCTAGGTAGCCTCGGCGACGCCCGCGCCGTCGCCCCGCTGATCGCTGCTTTGACCGGAACAAAGCGAGTCAGGTGGCATGCTGCATCAGCTTTGGCAAAATTCAGCACTCCCGAGGCCGATGACGCATTAACCAATGCCCTACGACATGGCGAATTGGACATAGTTGCGGCGGCATACAGGTACTTCCTACTGAAGAACGACTCTGATTCGGTGACCGCGCTGATCGCAGCCATGAATGAGCATGGCTGGTATGAAATGGCCAATGCCTTGCGTGACTCGGGTGATTCACGATTGGTCGATGCGGCACGGCAGTGGGAATTAAGGAACGAACTGCAGCTGCAGGATCAGCCGTAGCCCTTTCCAGCCATCGCCGGCAGCGATGATTGGCGAAATAGCCCATTTCACTCATTGACCTTGCGCCGGGCTTTGAGTTCCCATGGCCGTGGTTGCGATAGCCGTATGGTTCACGCCACGTTACAATTCCTTCGGTAAATCAGCACGGGATGGACAACTAACGTGAATTCGACAATACAGTCGGCTCCTCATTCGGAGGAGATTCCACCCAAGCCACGGCTCAGCGAAAGCGGCACAAACCGCATCGAGTCGATCGACATTTTCGCGGACTAACTGTGATCGTAATGGTCTTCGTCAACGATCTCAGCGGTGCGAAGGGACTGCCTTGGTGGACTTACCACATGCCTGAAAACGCCAATGGCATGACGTACGTCGACATGGTGTTTCCAGCATTTCTTTTTATCGTGGGCATGTCGATTCCACTGGCTATCCAGCGCCGCCTCGCCAAGGGCCAGAGTCTGGGCAAGATCTGGGGACATATTCTGGTTCGTTCGCTGAGTCTAATGGCCCTCGGCCTTTTCATTGCCAATGCGGAGAACGCCGATCCCAAATGGATGGGAGCCAACGCCGGCCTCTACACCTTGCTGGCCTTCTTCGGCGCGCTGGTGCTTTGGAGCACATATCCGGCGTCCCCCAAGTACAAGACTCTTTACCGAACCCTGAAATTTTTGGGTCTGCTGGCGCTGCTCTGGTTTGCCATCTCTTTTAGAAGAGGCGGCCCGGACGGGCACATAGCCTGGCTCGATTTTTCCTATTTTGAGATCCTCGGATTGATTGGCGGGGCCTACCTCGTCGTAAGCACTCTATATCTCGTCCTGAGAAAACACCTCTGGATGCTCGCGAGCTCTCTCGTGGTTCTGTGCGCGCTGAACACTTTCTCTACCATCGGCTGGCTCAAATGGCCCAGCCATTTTCCCGGCTACTACTCATTGCCATTTGAGGCGGGCTTGTCGTCCATCGCCATGGCTGGCCTTCTGCTTTCCGTAATGTTCTTTGCAGCGCCGTTCGCCGCCACGTGGAAATCCAAAGTTTCGCTGGCATTCGGTTATGCGGGCATTCTTGCCGCTGCGGGATTGGCCCTTTCCAGATTCGGCATATCAAAAATTCGCGACACGCCTTCCTGGTGTCTTTACTGCTCGGCAATCAACGTTCTCCTCTTTCTCCTTCTGTATTGGCTCGCCGATGTGGAGCATCACACCAGATGGGCAACCTTCGCCAGGCCTGCTGGCTCTAATACGCTGCTCGCCTATTTTTGTCCGGATGTGCTCTACGTTATTCCGGGACTCAAGAGCATTTCCGCTAGCGGCACTTACGGTTGGATGGGGGTGCTCAGAGCCACGCTGTTTACGACGGTTGCGCTCATTCTCTGCGCCATCCTCACCAAACGGAAGATCAGGTTGCAGTTGTAACTTGTTGCTTGGTAAGCCGTGGCCGAGATCGCTTTTCTCAAAGTACAATCGACTCGGAGGTGGGACGATGCGCATGGCTAAGATAATCCCGCTGCTGATCATGGCGATGGCGATTGCGGCGGCGGCGGGATCGAAGATCGAGGGGACAACCACGCTGAAAGATTTCCAGCCTACGGGAACAACCGACAAGATCCATCGAAATCAGCAGTACGATCTTTCCTTCGCCGCCGAGGGGCGGGAGTACACCTGCCGCACGAACGAGAACGAGTCGCTGAAAGCCACCGATTTCGTGGTGGGCAGCGAAGTGAAATACGAGATCAACGGCAACAAGGGCAAAGTGAAAAATACCAGAGGCAAGCAAATAGAATGCATCATTGTGCGGGTCGCGGAATTGCCGGCTTCCCAGCCATGAAGAGGGCTCCGTCCGGCGCGATCACCAAAAAGTCAAGTTTAACAGGAGGCTTATCTTGAAAGCTTGGTTGCTGCGCTGGCTGCGTTTCTCGGCAACGTTAGTGTTCGTTGTATTACCCGTTGTTACTCTGCTTGTTACACTCGCCGCTAGCCCCGCCGTTCTGGCTGCCGATTCTCAAACCAGTTTTAAGACCGTGGTTTACATTCCGGTGGGCGTCACGGTCAAGATGAAAGACCGGCAGTGGCTGGAGAGCAGCTGGGCAACGATCAGCAGCCAGGTCCACGTGGACAAGGTTTACATTGAGACCTATCGCAGCCGCGTGCTCGCCGACGACCAGAACGTCGAAGACGTCAAGAAGTTTTTTCACGACCACGGTGTCGAAGTCGCCGGGGGAATCTGCTTTTCTGACGCTGACCACGGGCAATTCGTTTCTTTTGTCTATACCAAGCCAGAAGACCGCGACTATGTGAAGCGCGTCTCGGAGTTTACCGCCAAACATTTCGATGAGGTCATTCTCGACGACTTCTTCTTCGCCAACACCAAGACCGCTTCCGACATCGCCGCCAAGGGCGAGCAGAGCTGGACCGACTTCCGCTTAAAGACGATGGATGATGTTTCGCGCGACTTAGTCGAGGGCGCGGCCCGCGCCGTCAATCCGAAGATCAAGATGATCATCAAGTTTCCCAACTGGTATGAGCACTTACAGGGAAACGGATATGACCTCGGCGAGGAGCCCAGAATTTTCGACGGCATCTATGCGGGAACGGAAACGCGCGATCCGGTCGAGACCGACCAGAGCTTGCAGCAGTATGAGGGCTACGCCATCGCCCGCTATTTCGAGAACATTGCGCCGGGGCGCATGGGCGGCGGGTGGGTGGATACTTACTCGATCCGCTATGTCGATCGCTACTCGGAACAGTTGTGGCTGACGGTCTTCGCCAAGGCGAAGGAAATGACGCTGTTCAACTACATGGATCTGCTGCGTGAAGCGAAGGCTGGCGAGCGTCCTTGGCAGACCGCGCCGACGAATGTGGATTGGGAAAGAATTGTGAAGCGCGGCCAGGGCAAGCCCACTTTTGCCTCGGTTGCCGGAGACGCGCTCGACCAGGTTAAGCCGTTGATCGGCAGGCTGGGCAAACCCATCGGCATCGCCAGCTACCGTCCGGCTCATGCGGTGGGTGAAGATTTTTTGCATAACTTCCTGGGCATGATTGGCATCCCCATCGAGCTCTATCCCGAGTTTCCCAAGGACGCTCCGATCATCTTGCTGACGGAGGCCGCTAAGTTCGACCCTAACATCGTTGGCGAGATGAAGGCTCAGTTGGAGGCGGGCAAGACGGTCGTTATAACTTCCGGATTGCTTCGAGCGTTAGAACATGAAGGCGAGGGTAACGGCGGAGTTAGTAGCAGAGCCAATAGTATTGACGACATCGTCGAGCTGCGGACCACCGGCATGCAGGAGCCAGTCACCAGCTTTCTCGGCGCCTATGGGCCCGGCTCGGGCTCGGGCTTCGGCGCTGCCGCGAATCCGATCCTATTCCCGCAGATACGCTTTCTCACCAACGATGCCTGGCCGGTGGTGCGCGGCATCGCCGACAACAACGCCTTTCCCATCCTGCTGATGGACCGCTACGGCAAAGGCAAACTCCTGGTGCTCGCCATCCCGGACAATTTCACGGATTTGTATGAGATCCCGGAGCCCGCCCTGAACGCCATTCGCGGCTACATCATGGGAGACTTTCCCGTCCGCGTCGAAGCGCCCTCCAAGGTGAGCATATTTGCCTACGACAATGGCAGCTTCATTGTCGAGTCGTTCCGCGATCAACCTGCCGAGGTCACGATCGTAGTTCCGGCGGGCACGACCGTGACTAATCTCGTGAGCGGCGAACGGCCCGCCGAAGTGCCTCGGGCGAAGGCTCCGGAGTGGCAACGCGCCTACACGCCGCCCACGTCCGCCTACCGGGTCGAAGTGCAGCCGCACAGTTATCTGGCGTTTTTCACTAACAAGTAAAGTGCCTGGTAAGTATGCAATAACTCAGACGCGGCCCGAGACAGGAGTTCTCGGCTGACGGCGGATGGGGATGGGAGCTGCTGCATTTGAGAGCAGAGTGCTCATTGATCGGGGCGCGAGCGCAAACGCCTGCCATGAGAAGGCATCAACACTCAGAACCGCGATTGTGAGGGCACGAAGTAAGTTGCCGATTGTCTTCTTTGTTATTTTCGGCAAGCAACCTGGAAATGAAACTGGGCTCAGAACTGAAGACCGATCGCTGAAGACTGATGGCTGAAAGCTGGAATTTGCCCTACTTCTTAGCCAGCTTCTTCGCGATCTCTTGCATCAGCTTGGGCTTCAGCTCGGCCAGCATGGTGTCGACAATGCTGGCAATCTCGCTGGATTCGGTTGCGGACGCGGACGCCGCACCCTCGGCCGCCGCCGCTGCCATGGCCTTCCCCGACTCCGCGACCTCAGGATCGGCATGTTGTTTCGCCTCTGCCACGTCGCGAGGCGCGGGAGCGCTCGCCGGCACAGTGTGGATCTGACGCCAGCTCGATTTCGACGATTTGTCTTTGCCTTCGTTGCCCATGGATTCCTGACCTCCAACCTCTGAACTCGGGTCCTGATTTTCTTCCGTCGTTGAAGCCCTTGCCGCCGCCGCTGCCGTTCCGCGGACGGGTTCTTCGTTCTGTTCCGCCGCAGCCTCGGCCTCGTTCTTGCTTAGCTTGTCCGCGGGCGCTTCTTCCGCCACTTGCGCCGCAGTATCGCGCTCCGCCGCTTCGTGCTGTTCTGCTTCGATCTTCGCCGCTTCGATTTCCCCGGGTTCCGGCTTGCCTAAGTCGATTCCGGCCACCAGCGAATTCGCCGCGTTCGAAACCGCCGCCAGCACTTCCCCAGGATTTTCCTCGTCCGACGTTTCCGCCGCGGATTCCCGGCCTTGTTCGGCTAAAGCTCTCGCGCTGGCCTCGACCTCTGCCTCCGCCAGCCGGTTCTCGACGGCAGCGGCAATCGCGGAAACCACGGTGACGCGCTCGGGTTCAATTTCGCCGCCGGAAGCCGTCTCGGAGTTTGCCTGGGACATTGCTTCTGACATGGCCGCGGACTTTGCCGCCATCGTGCCGAACATTTCCGCTTCCAGTGAAATCGCCGCTTCCACCGGACTCAACGCCACTGCCTCGGCCATCCACTGCGAACCGGATGGGGCGTGGCGGGGCGCTTCATCCGCCAGAAACTCGCGGGCCGAACCCTGGGCAGGGTGCGACGTGGCGGTTGAGATGTCCGCATGGGCGATAGCGGGAGTCAACAGGCTCAAGGCTTCGGCCAACTGCTCAGCACTCGGCGTCGGCTCTTCCGTCTCCGCCGCCTCTGGCGCGCTAGTTGGGAACGTGGCAGCTTCCGCGGAGCGCTCAGCGCTCAGCTCTTCCGCAGAATCTTCTTCAGGCTCTTCGGCGTGCGCATCTTCCTGGATCAGTTCGACGGGCTTGTATGCCTGGCCCTTCGCAGCCACTGCTTCCGCCGGCGCGACTGCCTCACTCGTGGAGGCGACGGCGGCGGCTTCTGCAATCTCTTCTTCTTCTTTTTCTTCTTGCGGCGACTCGATTGCGCTCGCAGCCGAAGCGAAGGCCGGTTCATCGTCGCGATCGACGGGAGCGGGCCCCTGCGCAAGGACGGCGCTGTTAACGGAGACTTCGGCCACCGCAGCCGGCATTTCGGGGCTCTCGGTTTCCTGCCGCTGTATTTCCATGGCAGGCGCACCGGAATCCACCGCGGCATGTTCGCTCGCCGGTTCCGTGTGCTCGACCGTAATTTCGATGTCGCTTTTTTCTTCGGCGGTCAACTCCGGCGCGGCCACGGCGGATGCCGAGGCCTCGACCGCAGTCCCGGCCGTCTCAGCCTCTATCACTGGCGGCAAAGCTTCGAATTCGTGCTCCTCATCTTCTTGCTCTTGTTCTTGCTCCGGCGGCGCCGCGGGAGCTTCCACTTCAGCCTTTGCCGCCGCAACCTCTGGCACCGGCGCCTCAACCGGGCGCATCTCTTCCGCCAGCGGCGCAATCTTCTCAGCCGCCGGAATCGGCCCGTCGAGTTTCTCGGCCAAAGCGCTGAGCGCGTCCAACTCTTCCGGGGTGATGTCTCGCGGAATTTCCGGAACCAGGCCAGGCTCCTGTCCCACGGGCGCTGGCGGCTTCACCGCGAACACGCCGCTCGCGCTGGTTTTGCCCTTGGCTTTGCGGAAATCCCGGAAGGTCGCTCCTTTCGCAGCCTCTTCCGCTTCCGGTTCGGGTTCTTCCTGTTTTTTCTTCGACGGAAAACGCAGCCGGGTCTTCCATCCGCTGTCGGTCTCCGGGCGGCTTTCGGTGCGCCAGCCGGTGCCGTCGCCGCCAAAGCGCTCGACGCCCGAAACCGACGAGGCGAATCGCCCTCCCTCGGATTGCTGGGGCACCATGCGGTCTTCGAGGCGGGTGATGGCGGTGAGCAATTCGCTGGCTTCAAAGGGCTTGATGATGTGACCGTCGGCCCGCACGCGGCGCGCTTCCTCGGGCTTGAAAGGTTCGAGTTTCCCCACCGTCAGCAGCACTGGAACGTGCGCTGTCTCGTCCGCATCCTTCAGGCGCTGGCAGACTTCCAGCCCGCTGTAGCCGGGCATATACACATCGAGCACGATGAGATCGGGTTTGACTTCGGCGATCCGTTTCAGAGCGGCAGATCCGTTGTTGACGGTAATGACGTCATACCCAGCATCGGCCAGGATCTTTCGCCCCATGTTCTGGGCTGTCACACTGTCATCAGCGAGCAGTATCTTCCGCGCCAAGAGGCATCCTTCGACAAATAAGGAGAGATAAACCGAAATTACCCTCTCCCATCACCTAAGTCAACGCTTTGGGCACCGGTAACAGGTTACGACCGTACCTAGTCTGTTGGGGGATTCTGGACTTCTGGGTTGCTGCGCCCTGGGTAATCTCACGCCCGGACCGGCCCAGAGTTGACTGGCGGCGTGACGACTACAATTGTGGTATGGCTGATGACGTGGTTAGCGTGCCAGTGACAGACGAGATGATGCGTCAGGCAGCACTCGACGCCGACGCAGCGCACAAGACCTGCGGGCGCTGCTGGTATCGCGTTCTGGAAAAGGATTTCGACAGGGAACCCGAACACTTTCCGATCGAAAAGCTGTGTGAACACTGCCAGCAGGTTGTGCTGGAACAGCTCAAGGTGAACGCTATCAATGAGATTCGTAATCGACCTCTGGTTGCTGAGCGCCAACGCCAACTCGCTGAACGCAAGGAAAGACTGATTGCAAAGTATGGTGCAGAAGGCGCCGCCACTTTTGAACGAAAACGAGTAGCGAGAAACAAAGCGCGGCGTGACAAAGCAGCCAGACTGCGGAGGAAAGCAAACCGAGAGAGAAAACGCCCGCAATGGGGCGATGTAGACTATTAAGAACGTTAGAGAAAAAGGAGACACAAAACATGAAGCAACTTAGTGTGCAAGAACAGGACAGACTTCAGATGCAAAGCTAGACGGGAGGCTGCGATTCAGTCGGTGCCGCCACTGGCTCGGCGCATTGTTCGCGGGACCGTTCCAGGCATTGTTCCAGAATGATGGGCGTTTCAAACAACGCTCGATTGGAATATTGCTTGACCTTGACGCGGAATTCATTGAACGTCGCGGTCTCGAGCAGGCGTTGAACTGCGGGGGCAATTTTTTTGAAACTCCGCACCACGATGCCGTAGCCATTCTCGGTCACCCATTGCGCGTTGTAGCGTTCTTGCGGCAGGGTTTTGGCATTGCATTCCACGATCACGGGCAAGTGGAACTGGAGCGCTTCGCTGATCGAGCCCGGGCCTGGTTTGCCGATGAAGAAGTCGGCCAGGGCCATGTAATATTCAACGTTGTCGGCGAAGCCAACGACGGCAATTGGCTTTGTGGCCGGCAGGCCTTTAAGTTCGGCGGCGAGCTTCTGGTTGTGTCCGCAAATCATGATCAACTGCACGCCGCTGGCGGCTTGGTTGAGCCGCTTAACGATGTTGACCATGGCGCGGGAGCCATGGCCGCCGAACAGGACTAAGCCGGTTGGGCAATCGGGGTCCAGCCCTAGCCGCGTCCTTTCCGCAGCGCGATCGACCGTGGTCTTCTCGTAGAACTTTGGCTTCAGGATCATGCCCGAGGTTCGGAAGACATGATCGGCCGCGAGGCCCATGGCCAAAGCCTGTTGGCGGGCGCGTTCCGTGCCGGCGATGATGTATTCCGACTGGCGCTCGATCCAGAAACGGGGCGGGTAATCCGCCAGATCGGTGATGAGCGTGACAAAAGGAATTCGGCGGCCAGGCGTTCTTGTGCCTGCGGTTTTGGTTAGTTTCGGGCGCAGGCTCTCGGCGATCTCGCGATTGAAGTGAGGAATTACGGAGAGCACTAAATCCGCCGGATGCTCAGCCCAGTACGCCCGCAGACCTTTCACAATCGGAGCATGGTAGAGACGGATAAACTGCTGTAGAACAACCAGCAGTTGCGGGGTAAAGCGCGTCCAGCCTTTGCGCAGGATGAGGTTGTAAGTGTCCTGAATGCGCAGGCCGGTGGTGCGGCGAATCACGTCGAGGGGATCGAGCAATTCCTGCATGTTGAGCAGGGTGACGTCCCAGGGATTTTCTTGGGTGGAGAGAGTGGCTCTGAGCGCTTCGGCGGCGCTGCGATGTCCTCCGCCGGCATGGTGGAAAACGATGGTCAGTTTGCGCAAGAGATCCCTTGCTTCGCTCGTGATAATTCAATCTTACCGGAAACCGGGCCGCCGGAGGAGATGGCGTCAGCAGCCAACGCTCGCATACTCGGCAGCTTCGACCAGTCCCGGCTCGGCAAAAAAATCCGCGGACTCGAAATCGGCCCGGTCTTCGCCGTGGCGGAGATCATCCGGGCGCTCGACGTAGTCGTGGATCTGGACCCCCTCGTCACCCACGGTGATATAGGTAAGGCGCTCGTCAATCCAGGCCCCGCAATTGAAATAATCGACTCCGTGCTCGTGCTGGTGCGAGGCGGCATGAGTGTGGCCGCAGAAGATTCGCTGCGCGTGATGGTGGCGGGCATGGGCCAGGGCGCCGTGAGCGACCTTCTCCGAAAGGCGCTGCCAGCGCGTGCCCATGCGGTCGAGAAAACGGGTCAACGTTTTGTTTTTCGAATCCCATTTCTGCAATTGCAGGTAGAGCAGAGTCCCGAACAGATAGCTGACGTTAACATTTTTCACCACGAAGCCGTCGAACTGGTGGCCGTGCACGGCGATGTGGCGCAGGCCCATATATTCCCATTGATATTCCTGGTACACGCGGACGCCGACCAGATGCGACATAATGTCGGTCAGGCCGTGGTCGTGGTTGCCTTCGACCCAGACCACTTCGACGTTGCGCTTGGGGTTGGAGAGCTTGCGGATGAAGCCGAGAATCTTCCAGTGTTCTTTTTTCAGGCGCCCGAAATTGAGGTCGGCAAAAATATCGCCCAGCAGAATGAGGCGGCGATATTGATTTTCCTGGAGCACGCGCAAGGCTTCGCGAGCGCGGCTCATGTCGGCGCCGAGGTGCAGATCGGAAAGGATCAGCGTGTCGTAGGTCTTCGACGCCCCAATCTTCGGCGCGACGGTCTTCGGTTCGGCGATCTGCGAAGCTATGACGTACGTGGCCACAGCTTCGATTCTTGCAGAGGAGTGTTACGAGGTGATGAATCGGGACATGGCCGAAGGCCGGGGGTAACCGATCGGTAACCGCCTCGCTTTAGCGTGGAGCGCCGGGCGTCCACGCCCGGCCGCCTAACTGTTGAACGGGCGAGACGCCTGTTGCTCCACAGTGGATCTCAACCAGCGGTCGCGACGCTACTGCGCCGGAGGAACGTATTCGGCGGGACGCGCCGCTCCTTCGCCAAAGAAAAACTGCTCCATCTGCTTCACGATGACTTCCTGGTCCTGCTTGCGCGCCGGATTCAGGCGATATTCGTTGAGCAGCATTTTGCAGTGCTCCACCCACTGGTCCCAAGCCTGTTGCGAGACCTGTTCGTAGATCTTCTTGCCCAACTCGCTGTCGAAGGGAGGCTCGGCGAGCCCAGGCAATTCCTTTTTCAATCGTGCGCATAAAACTATGTGATCGGCCATAAATTTCTTCTGAAATTATCGCACAGCCAGAGCCCTGCGCCCGGGCCCGACGCCAAAACCTGTTCACGGCGGTGAAAAGTTGCGTGACTTCCTCCCAAACCGGCAAGCACGCGCCCCGCCAAAATCGTACGGCGATGTACGATTTCTATTGACAAATTACATACGAATGGCAATATCTTGTGGTAGGACATCTACTCATACCACAAGTTGAGTAGTTCGGGCATCAAGGTGCCCTGTCGAGAACCTTGGGAGAACAAATCGTTCAAACGGAGGACAATACTTCATGGCAACCAAAAAGAAAGCCGCCAAGAAAAAGAAACACTAAGCGGACGGATGCTCGTTCAGAAATTCTGCAAAAGGCCTCTCGGGAGAAGCACCTCCTGAGAGGCTTTTCCATTTGCGTTCGCGGCTTTCCCCTGTGTCCCCCTGTGGTGAAGATTTTTCTTGTAGATAGCAATTCCAACGGCGGCTCGCTGGACAATGCTCTTACGGAACCCGCTTTCATTTAAGATCAGTTGTGCCGCATCCGCGTGAACCCAGCGCGAACAAAGACTGAAACGAGAATTGGAATTTCAGCATGAAAACAAGAATGTCCGCCTTGAAGACCACGATTCCAACTTGCGCTCTCCTGCTCTGCGCCAGCTTGACCGCGTGGCCGCAGATGCCAACGCCCGCGCCCGCCGTTCCTTATTCCAAAGACTTGCGCGATCAATTGCAAGCTGTACGCGACGCCGCACTCGGCAGCGATTACGCCTGGCAACAACTGGCGCACCTGACCGAGAACATCGGGCCTCGCCCCTCCGGATCGCCACAAGCTCAGGCCGCGGCTGAATACGTGGCCTCAGAGCTGCGTAAACTCGGACTCGAAGTTCATCTCGAACCCGCGCAAGTTTCGCACTGGGTTCGCGGCGCGGAAAAGGCCGAACTTGTCGAATATCCCCGACAGGCGTCGGACACCACGCAGCGCATCGTTCTCACCACGCTCAGCGGCAGTTCCGCGACTCCCGCCGATGGCATCACCGCCGAGGTTGTCGTCGTCCATAGCTTCGACGAACTCACCGCCCTTGGCCGCGAAAAGGTTGCCGGCAAGATTGTCCTCTTCAACGTTCGGTACGACGAGCGCAAAGCCCTCGCTGGCGTCGGGTTCGAAGCTTACAGCGAAGCGGTTGTCTATCGCGGTCGCGGCGCCAAAGCTGCCGCGGAACTCGGCGCAGTTGCCTCGCTTGTCCGCTCCGTCGGAGGCGCCGACTATCGCCTGCCGCACACCGGATACAGCGTTGCCGCCGGAATTCCCGCCGCCGCGCTCGCCGCCGAAGATGCCGACCTGGTCGAGCACCTCGCCGCCCAGGGCCGCGTGCGCATGCACCTCACGCTCACGCCGCAGCGCCTTCCCGACGTCACCGGCTACAACGTCGTCGCCGACCTCAAGGGAAGCGAGCATCCCGAACAGATCGTCATCGTTTCCGGCCACCTCGATTCCTGGGACCTCGGCCGCGGAGCGATCGATGACGGCGCGGGCGTCGCCATTTCCATGGCTACCGCAGAGGCTCTCCAGCGCCTGCATCTCCGTCCGCGCCGCACCCTGCGCGTCATCGCCTGGATGGACGAGGAAAATGGAGGCGGCGGAAATAAGGCCTACGCGAAAGCGCACGCCACGGAAATCCCGAACCACATCGCCGCCATCGAGAGCGACGCCGGAGCCGGGCACCCGCTTGGCTTCTATTTGAAGATGACGCCCGCAGCCATCGCCGCATTGCATCCGCTGATCGACATCCTGCGTCCCATCGGCGCGACGGTTTTCCGCCCGCTTGATGAGAGTCCCGGCTCCGACATCGAGCCGCTGGTGGAAGCCGGCGTCCCCGGTATCGGCATCATGCCCGACGGCCGCAAGTATTTCGACTACCACCACACCGCCGCCGATACGCTCGACAAGGTCGATCCGCAGGAACTGCGCGAAAACGCCGCCGCGATGGCGGTGATGGGATACGCGCTGGCGCAGATGGCCGATCCGCTGAAGCGGTAGATTTAAGTGATGAAAGTGTCGAAACATTGGAGATTCAAAGTCAGCCCGGTACGATCGGGCCATCCAACGTAAGACTTTAACGCAAGGTACGCGGAGGACGCGCGGAGCACTCAGAGAATAGATTCCTCGCTCTGTGACGGTGTTAGGCAGGCACCAGCGCCGCAACGCTTTCGTTGGCGGAAAATTCGGCCATCGAGATTTCTCTCATGCGGAACTTCTGCACCTTGCCCGAGCCGGTCATGGGGAACGAGTCCACGAAGCGCACATGGCGCGGAATCTTGTAACTGGCAATCTGGCCTTTGCAGAAGTCCTTCACGTTTTGCTCGGTAAAGGTTGCGGCGCGCTTCAGCTTGATCCAGGCCATGACTTCTTCGCCGTACTTGGCGTCGGGAATGCCGATCACCTGCACGTCGGCGATAGCGGGGCAGGTGTGCAGGAACTCCTCAATCTCGCGGGGATAGATGTTCTCGCCGCCGCGTATGATCAGTTCCTTGATGCGGCCGGTGATGCGGATGTAGCCGGCGTCATCCATGACTCCCAAATCGCCGCTGTGCAGCCAGCCATCGGGCTCAATCGCGACCGCCGTGCTATTGGGATCGTTGTAATAGCCCTTCATCACCAGATAGCCGCGAGTGCAGATCTCGCCAATCGTTCCCCGCGGAAGAACCGCGCCGGTCTTTGGATTCACGATCCGGACTTCGGTGTGGGGAAGCGCGCGGCCCACGGTGGTGACGCGAGTTTGCAGCGAATCGCCGGTTTGCGTCTGGGTCATTCCGGGCGACGATTCGGTCAAGCCATAGACGGTGGTCAGCTGGTGGCAATGCATTTCCTCGACCACGCGGCGCATCAATTCAATCGGGCACGACGACCCGGCCATAATTCCAGTGCGCAGCGAAGTGAGGTCGAACTCGGCAAATTGCGGATGGTTGAATTCGGCGATGAACATCGTCGGTACGCCGTAGATGGCGGTGCAACGTTCCTCCTGCACGGTCCGGAGCGTTTCCAGCGGATCGAAACTTTCCGAGGGCACCACCATGGCCGCGCCGCTGGCCAGGCAACTCATGTTCGCCAGGACCATCCCGAAGCAATGATAGAAAGGGACGGGAATGCAGATGCTGTCGCGCTCGGTCAGCTTCATCGTGTCGCTGATGAGCAGGCCGTTGTTGACCACGTTGTAGTGGCTGAGGGTCGCGCCCTTGGGGAAGCCGGTGGTTCCGGAGGTGTACTGAATGTTGATTCCGTCGTGGCACGAAAGGCTGGCTTCGCGTTGGCGGAGGCGTTCCGGGCAGGTTTCGCCAGCCTTGGCCATCAGCTCGCGCCAGGGCAACATCGAGGGCGGAGGGTCGTCGCCAATAAAGATGACATTCGAGAGATACGGTAATTCGTCGGCTTGCAAAGCGCCGGAACGTCCCGCGGCCAAAGACGGCGCAATGCTGAACAAACTCTCGACGTAATCGCAGTCGTGAAAACCGCGTATGAGAATGAGTGTCTGGCATTCCGACTGCCGCAACGCGTACTCGACTTCGTGGGCGCGGTAGCGAATGTTGAGGTTGACGAGCATGGCCCCGATCTTGGCCGTGGCAAACTGCGTGAGCACCCATTCGGTGCGGTTGGTGGCCCAGATTCCCACGCGGTCGCCCTTCTGAATGCCGATGGCCATGAGGGCGCGGGCCAGCCGTTCGACTTCCGCATAAAGCTCGGCCCAGGTAAAACGCTCGTCCGTGTTGCGAGTCACCAAGGCCGGTTGGTTGGGGAAAGCGGCGGCCGTGCGATCGAGCATATTTCCGATGCAAAGCTGCAACAAGGGCGGTTCCGATTCGCCGCGGGCGTAACTCAGGCCGGAGGGCTGGGGGCCGGATTGCAAACGTCACCTCCTACGGCGCGAAGCCGTAGAAAACCCGGCAGAATACCAGCCGACGGCGCATCAGTCCAATTAATACTTTTTGCGGTAGCTATAAGTAAGAGTGAATGGTGGGGCAAGCCGCAGTTTGCGGACCGCTGCGGTGGGCGTCGCAACGGTCCGACGGCGGGGTTAGAGCTTCCTCCGAAACCTTGGATTTGGCTCTCAGAAACTGTATTTGAAACTCACCTGAATCTGTCGCGGCGGTTTATTGCCATAGAAATTCGCCTGGAGAATGGTGCCAAAATTCTCTGCCGGGCAAAGGAGGTTGCCATTCTGCGCACAGGCGGTCATGTCAAACATATGAATCGGAAGGTCGAAGTTGGGATGGTTCAGCAAATTGAAAAAGTCACCACGGAACTGCAGGCGCTGGCTCTCGCCGCGCAGCGGGATACTTTTCGAAAACGAGAAGTCGATATCGGTATAGCCCGGACCGGTGAGAATGTTGCGCCCTTCGGTGCCCAACGCCGGGCCAAAAGTCTCCTCGGCAGGCGCGGCGAACGCGCACTGGTTAAACCAGTTCAGAGGCGTTCCCACCTGAGCCGGGGCCTGGCAGGTTGGGTTGCCCGCCACCGGTCCGGCCTTGGATGGATCTCCGACCAGGTCGGGCCGCTCCGAGTTGCCGAAAGCCGCAGCCGAGGCGGCGGGAGATCCCGCCAGGACTACGGTAAAGGGAGATCCCGTCTGCGCCGTGACGATTCCTCCCGCCTGCCAGTTGTCGAGCACTTTCCGGCTCCATTCGGGACCCGTGGCCCACATGCGCTGGAAGGGCAGGTCATAGACAAAGCTCAGGGCCGCGCGGTGCGCCGCGTTGAAGTCGGACAGGCCGCGGTCGCCGCTGAGGTTCTGCGAGTTCTGGGGCAAGCCGGAGCCCGCGCTACCTGCGAAGATCGAGGAAATGTCGTCAATGGACTTGGAGAACGTGTACGCAGCCACGAACGACAACCCGTGGTTCAACCGTCTCTCGGTGCGGAACTGTAGGGAATTGTAGGAACTGGCGGCATTCGATTCCACGTACAAGACGGAAGAAAACTGGCCGTATGGAGGGCCGGTCAACGGGTTCGTCTGGTTGCGATCGATCACGTTCGACAACTTCGTGCCCTTCGAACCCACGTAGGCCAGGTCGATCATCCAATTGGGTTGCACTTCATATTGCAAGTCGGCATTCCACTGCTGCATGTAGCCGTCGCGGAAGTTTGGAGAAATCATCTGGGCCTGGACCACGCCTGATTGCTGTCCCGTCTGGCTGAGGATGTCTTGCACCGTGCACAACCCCTGCAACGCTCCCGGGCAGGCGCCGGTTTGGTAATACGCGGCCAGGTTGTAGAACGGCGGATTGATGCGCGGAAGGATGTTGATCTGGGAAATAGGGACGTCATAGAAGATGCCATAGGCGGAGCGGACCACCCAGCGCTCCGACTTCAACGGCCGCCAGGCGATTCCGATGCGCGGCGCGATATCTCGGTAGGTGGGGTTATATGTTGCCCGAGGGATTCCGTTGGTCCCCGCCACGGTGAACTGGGGGGCGGCGGCGCAGGGTTCGGGACAGGGAGTGAGGACGGGAACGCTGAAGCGATTCTCCGCCTCCACCGGCGGGCTGTTGAATTCATAGCGCAAGCCAACGTTGAGCAAAAAGCGCGGGATGACGTGGATGTCATCCTGCACGTAGGCGCTGACGCCGTGGCTGCGTATGCTGTTGTAAGTGTTGCCGCTCACCGCCAGGGCGTAGTCCGGAATGCCGCCCAGCAACTGCGTTAGAGAACAGATTGCAGGGGGGAAAGGATCCTGAGGCGCCCCCGAGCAGGCATAGGGATCGCTGACCGGCGGCTGGCCCAGGATGCCGGCCATCGTCAGCCCTGAGAAGAACCAGTCGCCCCGCGCCAGGAAATCGAGGTAGTCGTCGATGCGAACGCGGCGGATGTCCGTTCCGATCTTGAACTGGTTGCGGCCCACGGTCCAGGCCACGTTATCGGAGAGCTGGAGGGTGGTGTCGTGACGGTCCTGCGGATAGTTGACGGGTTCGCCGATGCCGTCGAAGCCAATCAGGTTGATATTGGGAGCTCCCAGATCCACCGGGTTGGTCAGATCGTCGGGAAAGCCCAGCTGTGCGTTGATGTCGTCGCCGTGATTCTGCTGGAGCTCGTTGAAGCGCATGCGAATGAAGCCCAGCCGGAATTCGTTGACCAACTTCGAGTGAATAACGCGCGTCCATTCCAGTCCCGCGTTCTGGCCGTGGCTGTGGGTGAAAGTGCCATAGCCGGGCAGCGAAGTGAAGGAATTCACGGGATCGAAGGGGTTGAAGGTGTTGTCGTCTATTAGCGAGTAATGCATCGACACGGTATCGACGGGGCTGGCATGCTCGTCCACCTTGGCCGTGAACAGGTTCCTGGTTTCGTCGATGACCGGAGCGGAAAGGAAGGTATTCGAGTTCTCCAGATCGGAGCCCACGTTGGCGGCCGGATAAAGATTGAACACATTCTGACCGGTTTGGCACCACGGCGGATTGGCGGATGGCGTAGTGGAGCAGCCAAACAGCTCCTGCGCCAAGCCGTTGGCCATTTGCCATTGCACAATCGAAGGCACGGTAGCTTCCCGCGTATTCGCCTGCCGCCGGCGCAGTCCCTCATACGCGAGGAAGAAAAACGTCTTGTCCTTGCGCAACGGGCCGCCAAAAGTTCCGCCGAACTGGTTGCGGTCGAAGCGCGGAATGTCGCCGCATGTGCCCGGCACGGAGTTGGCGGTGCAATCGGGAGCGTCGAAGTAATTCTTGGCGTCCATGTTCCGGTTGCGGAAAAATTCGAAAAGGTTGCCGTGAAACCGGTTGGTGCCGCTTTTCAAAATGACGTTGACCTGGGCGCCGCCGCCGTGCCCGAACTCGGCCGAGTAATCGCTGGATTGCACCTTGAACTGCTGAATGGCGTCGACCGAAGGGAGAGCCACATACTGGTTGATGTAGGGATCGTTGTTGTCCACGCCGTCAAGCAGGAAGTTGTTCGACTGTTCGCGCGCGCCGTTGACGCTGAGCGCTCCGCCTTCGGTGGAGTTTTCCGAGCCTTGCGCCGGCGATTGACTGCCCGGCGCCAGCAGCGCAAACGACAGGAAGTTGCGCTCGTTGAGCGGGAGTTCCTGCACCATTCGATTGTTGACCACCTGGCCCAGGGTCGAGGTGTCCGTCTGCACGATGGGAGGAGTCTCGGTGACGGTCACTTCCTCGGTGGTTGCGCCAACCTGTAGAGCGAAATCGAGGCGCACTGTCTGGTCCACATCGAGGCTGACGCCGTGGAAGACGCTCCGCCGGAACCCCGCGCTCTCGGCGGCCACGCGATAGCGGCCGGGAGGCAGCAGCGCGACGGTGTAGTCGCCGTCTTCATTGCTTTCCGCATCGCGGGTTGCGTTCGTTCCCTCGTTGCGCACAATCACCTTCGCCTTTGCGACCACCGCACCGGAAGGGTCCGTAACCGTGCCGGTAATCGTGCCGGTGGGACCGCTGGCCACGAGTGGCAACGCCAACAGAAGTATGAATAAGGAAGCGAGTAGCAGATATCGACGGATCATGAAGTCTCTCCCCCAAAACCCTTCGCTTTCTACAAATCTGAGCGGTGTGCGCTTACTGCGATATTTTTGCGCGGACAGCGCCCCCTCCCCATGCGACGTAAGATACGCTGAACCCCACCATCTTATGCCGAAATTGCTTTTGTGAACGGTTTGTGAACCTTCCCGAACAACTGGGTTGGGCACTATCCTGATTTGACTTTTTCACTACGGAGGCACGGAGACCCGGAGAAAATTTTGGGTCTGTAGTAACCAGAAGGGGAGGTTTGACCCGGCAGTCGGTTTTCTCCGTGGTTCCGTGCCTCCGCGGTGAAACAACTGAAATTCGGACGCTGTCCCGCCCCTCCCCAGTGTAGATGCTCCAAGATAATGTCACCCCATAACTGCAACGAGACTCTGTCACCCTCTCAGGATGGTGACAATGAGTCAGAAAGAGTTCCAACGGGTGAAAGTGATTGAGAATGCAGCGGGTGGGAGGCTGAGCGTATGCGAAGCCTCCCGCCTGCTGCAACTGAGTGAACGCCAGGTGCAGCGTCTCAAGCGCCGCTATCGGCCCGATTCCGTCGGCTGGGTGCAGCACGGCAATCGCGGACGCCCCATGCCTTGGGCCTTGCCTCTTCCCCAGAAGCAGTTGATCTTGACCTTGGCCCGCGGCAAGTACCAGGGCTTCAACGATTCCCATCTGGCGGAAAAACTGCGCGACCAAGAGCACCTCGCCGTCAGCCGCGAAACCGTGCGCCGCATCTTGCGCGCCGCCAAACTGGCCTCTCCGCAGAAGCGCCGACCGCGCCAATACCGCTCCCGCCGCCCGGCGCGCCCGCGTTTCGGCATGATGGCGCTCACCGACGCCAGCCGCCACGACTGGCTCCAAGGCCGCGGCCCCACCCTCACTCTGCTTGGCTTTCAGGACGACGCCACCGGCCAGATCCTCGCCGCTCACTTCCAACTCGAAGCCGAAAATACCCTCGGCTATCTTCGCGCCCTCGACGCTATGATCGCCGCCCACGGCGTTCCCCTCAGCCTCTACCGCGACCGCCACTCCATCTTTCAGCGCAACGATCCGCACTGGACCCTCGCCGAACAACTCGCCGGAAAACAATCTCCCACCCAACTCGGACGCGCCCTCGAAGAACTCGGTATCCAGCAGATCCCCGCCTACTCTCCCCAAGCCAAGGGCCGCATCGAACGCGCCTGGCGCACTTGCCAGGACCGTCTGGTCAGCGAACTTCGACTCGCTGGCGCCTCCACTTTGGAGCAAGCCAACGCCGTGCTCGCCCGCTTCTGCGCCGACTACAACCAGCGCTTCGCCCGTCCCGCCGCCGAATCCGCGCGCGACTTCCGCTCCCTGCCCCGCCGCTTCGATCTCGCACGCTGCCTCAGCTTGCACTATCGACGCGTCGTCGCCCCCGATCACACCGTCACCTTAGGCACGCACTGCATCGCCCTGCCGCCCTTGCCCGGCCATCGCGGCTACGCCGGAGAAACCGTCGAACTCTCGCATCAGCTCGACGGCACGCTGCGCGTCTATCGCCAAGACACTTTGCTGTGCGCTTTGCCTTTGCCGCTTGAAGAGCATGCCGAACGACGCCCTGCGCCCATCACCACCGCGCAGAAACGAAAAACCCCGATGCCCCGCATCTACAACCTCTCCGGCCGCCCCGCTTTGGCGGCCGTTACTTAATCGATAGGGGGTGACAAAGTCTCGTTGCAGTTAATACGACATTTTCTCGTTGCAACAACAGTCCCGCCCCTCCCCAGTTGACGCCCGAACGCTCGGCGAATACGATACAAGATTGACTTTATGAGCGATGGGGACCTGTGAGGCGCGGCTTTCGCTTCACCGCACCAGCAATCGTGGATAAGAAGAATCGTGGATATAAAGAAACATGGATAAGAAGAAACTAGAGACGTTCCGAAAAAGGCTGGAAACCCGGCGCCAGGAACTGCGCCACATGGTGACCCGCAATCAGCAGGACGGCCGCACCGCCGACGATGAGGCGACCCAGGACGTCGCCGATCGCGCCGCCAGTTCCTACAACAAGGAGTTCCTTTTCAGCCAGAGCAACAACGACCGGCAGTTGCTCAATATGGTGGATGGCGCTCTGGCCCGCATCAACGAAGGCAGCTTCGGGGAATGCGTCTCCTGCGGCAAAGAAATCAACGCCAAGCGCCTCGAAGCCGTGCCCTGGACCCGCCATTGCATTGCCTGCCAGGAAAAAGCCGAGAAGGGCCAGCTCGAAGCCGCGCAGTAATTTCAGGAAAAAGTCAGAGTGTGGCGCGGGCGTGATCGCCCGCGTCCTTACAACCAACCGCCGCAAAGGCAGCGGCCGCTTTGACGGTGCGGAAACCCGCCTGTTAAACTGAAGAATTGTCATCCTATTCTTAAGCGAAGAAGGAAGCCCGTGCGCGCAGAAACCAGGCATCAACTGAAACAAGACCGCTTCAGCAAAGTCACACTCGAGGCAGCGGAGAACGCCGCCCACTGGAGCGAGGAGCACCAATCGAAACTGATCGCGGCAACGATTGCGATTGTCGTCATCGGAGTGCTGGCGATTGGCGGCTGGTCGTACCTCAACCTGCAGGATGAAAAAGCGAGCGCCGAACTTTCGGCGGCGGCCCGCACCCTGGAAACGCCGGTGCGTCCGGCAGGCATGCCGCCGCAACCGGAGTACGACAGCTTCGCCTCGTCCGCCGAGAGGGCCACGGCGGCGCGCAAGCAGTTCCAGGCCATCGTCGATAAATATCCCCACACCCACACCGCCGGCATGGCGCGTTATTTTGTGGGATTGACCGCGGCGCAGCTGGGCGATAACGCGTCCGCGGAAAGCAACCTGCGGCAGGCGGCCGGCGCTTCGAACGCCGAGCTTGCGGCGCTGGGCAAGTTCGCGCTGGCTTCCGTTTATCGCGGAGAGAACCAGGGCACACAGGCAGTCGATCTTTATAAGCAGCTGATCGCCAAGCCCACGCTCGCCGTCAGCAAGGCGACGGCGCAACTCGAACTGGCCGAGCTCTACGAATCGCAGCAGAAGCCGGACGAGGCCAAGAAGGTTTACGATCAGGTGGCCAAGGACGATCCGTCCAGCGAAGCGGCAAACTTCGCGCAACGGCGAATCGCGGGGCTGAAGCAGCCGCAGTAATACGATCGTTCATCGCTTCGCCGGGCCGATGGCCGTTGTGGCCGCGTCCTCGTCGCTTTTCTCCGCGTCTCCCATCACCACGTCCCGCACCAGATCGCTCCGCGTGCTGCCCGCGCCAGGGCGGGGCTGGAGCACGCGCACCCGGCGCGCCGAAATATTCACCGGCTCGATCTGGAGCAGTTGGCCGTTGTGCACCTCGACCTGAAAGCGGAACCAGTCGGTGCGGTACATGCGCCCTGCGGCATAAAACGTCAACGATATTGCGACTTGGCCCTGGTAGTCCTCGCCTGTGCAGTCGAAGAAGCGCCTCCCCAGGTTCTCGCTCCAGGTGGTGCCGCCGACCAGCGGCTCGTTGAGAAAGTACCGCAGCGACGGGACAGCAAGCGACAACTTGCGCAGTTGCACCATCTGCATGAGCACCGAGATTTTCGCCAGATTCGTGGCCAGAATCTTTGCCTCGTGGGCGGAAATCCGCTCCAGTTTGATGTGCAACTCCGGAGCCCATTCGCGCTCGAAGTGCTCGCGCGCCAACGCCAGGCTCCGGTCGCTCGCCTCCGTATAGCGCAACGTGGCCCGCGCCAGAATCAGGCTGACGATGGTCGTTACCACCGTCGCAATCAATGGAATGTAGGCCAGAAGCGGAGTGATCGGAATGGTGTGCTGGGTAAGCCCTTGCACGAAGTGCATCGCGCGATGGTCCTCCTAAGAGCCGTGCGGACAAGGCCGGATTCGACCACTCTAGCGAGACTTGGCGGCGCCGGATAGCTGCCGAAAGTGTAGTCCGCGCGGTCTAGACCTTTGGTCATGGGGACGGTCCCGCGGCGGGTCTCACCTAAACGCGAGAGAACGTCGCGCTAGTAGATTGTGACTTGGTTTGTTTCGTATGTCCGCAGAGCCGCAACCCGCTCGCGGGCATTTTGCAACGCGCGCTTGACGTGGCGAGGCGCGGTGCCTCCGGGGACATCGTGCAGCGCCAGCACTTCCGTCAGCCCGAGGCGGGAGTGGAAGGCCGCGTCAAAGCTGGCGTGGATCGCTTGCAGATCGGCGAGGGGAAGTTTCTGCAATTCGCATCCGCGCTCGACGGCCAACTGCACAGCCTTGCCGACCGCTTCGTGGGCGAGGCGCGAAGGCACGCCGCGTTCGACCAGGTAGGCGGCCGCGGCCCAGGCGTTCATAAAGCCTGAGCTAGCGGCCTTATTCATTCTCGCGTCGTTGAATTCGACGGTGTTCATAAATCCCGTCACGAGCGGCAACATGGCAATGACCGTATCGGAGGCGTCAAACAACGCTTCCTGCGTTTCCTGAAGGTCTTTGTTGTAGGCGAGCGGCAAACCCTTCACCAAAGTTTGCAGGGTGCTGGCGCATCCCATGACACGCGCCGCTTTGCCGCGCACCAGCTCCAGCAAGTCGGGATTTTTTTTCTGCGGCATGGCGCTACTGCCGGTGGAATAAGGCTCAGGCAACTCGACGAATCCGTAAGCAGGAGTCGAGAACAAGATCATCTCTTCGGCCCAACGGCTGAGGTGAAGCACGAGCATCGAGAGCGCGGCGGCGAATTCGATGGCGAAGTCGCGGTCGCTGGTGGCGTCAATGCTATTCGCCGTTGGGCCCTCGAACCCCAGTTCCGCAGCCATGGCTTGACGATGGAGGGTGAGCGTGGCTCCGGCAACCGCGCCCGATCCCAGCGGACACAAGTTCGCGCGCTTGCGGCAGTCGGCGAGGCGCGAGGCGTCGCGGAGAAACATCTCCACATAAGCCAACAGCCAGTGCGCGACCAGTACAGGCTCCGCCGGCTGCAAGTGCGTGTAGGCAGGCATAGCCAATGGAGATGAAGCGTTGCCCGCGGCCTCGGCGCGCGTGAGAATCGCCTCGATCCAATCGGCAATCTGGTTTTGGAGCCGGTCGATGCTCTGGCGCACGAAGAGCCGGAGATCGGTGGCGATCTGCTCGTTGCGGCTTCGTCCGGTGTGCAACTTGTAACCGGTCGTCGCCGATCAGCGCCACGAGTTTCTTTTCCACGAAGTGGTGAACGTCTTCGGCTTCCGGATCGTTGAGGAACTCCGGTTCGGATTCGGCGCGCTGGCCGATTTCTTCCAGCGCTTTTACGATTGCGGAAAGCTCGTCGGCGGAAAGCACTCCCGCGTGTTGCAGGGCGTTGGCGTGGGCGCGGCTGGCGGCGAGTTCGAAGGGCAGCAGCCGCTGGTCGTAGGGAAACGACCGCTGCCATTTTTCAAATTCGGCGTCCAGCGGCTGCCGGAAGCGGCCGGACCACATCTTCATTGCGCGACCTCGACCTTTGCTTTGTAGCCTGCGCCTGGGCGCGGCAACGCGAGGGCAATCCCAGAATGCGGATGAAGCCCTTCGGCGTCTTTCTGATCATAACTCGCGCCCATGGTGAAGGAGGAAAGGTCGGTGCGGTAGAGCGAGTACTCCGATTTGCGGCTGACGATCTGGACGTTGCCTTTGTAGAGCGACAGCGTGACCGAGCCGGTCAGATTCCTGCTGCGTGGTTTCGACGAAAGCGTCGAGCGATTCGCGCAGCGGCGTGAACCAGAAGCCGAAGTAAACCAGTTCGGCGTACTTGAGCGCGACGTGCTGCTTGAAGTGCAGCAGATCGCGATCGAGGCAGAGGGCCTCGAGTTCGCCGTGGGCCGCGAACAGCAGCGTGCCTCCGGGAGTCTCGTAGCAGCCGCGCGACTTGATGCCGACGAAGCGGTTCTCGACCAGATCGATGCGCCCGACGGCGTTGCGTCCGCCGATTTCGTTCAGCAGTTCGACCAGCGATACGGGATCGAGATTCATGCCGTTCACCGAAACGGGCACGCCCTTTTCGAATCCAATTTCGACCTGCTCTTCGCGATCGGGCGCATCCTGCGGCGACTTCGTCATTTGCCACGTGCTCGCGAAGGGAGCGTTGGCGGCGTCTTCCAATTCTCCGCCTTCGTGGCTGACGTGCCAGAGATTGCGATCGCGGCTGTGGATCTTCTCGCGGCTGGCGGCGACGGGGATGCCGCGCTTCTCGGCGTAGTCGAGGCAATCTTCGCGCGACTTCAGATTCCACTCGCGCCACGGCGCCACCACTTTCAGTTCGGGAGCGAGCGCCTGGTACGCCATCTCGAAGCGGACCTGGTCGTTGCCCTTGCCGGTGCATCCGTGGCCGACCGCCGAAGCGCCTTCGCGCAGCGCGACTTCGACCTGATGTTTCGCGATCACGGGACGGGCGAGCGAAGTGCCGAGCAGATACTTGTTCTCGTACACCGCGCCCGCTTTCAGCGCGGGCCAGACGTAGCCGGTCAGGAACTCTTCGCGCAGGTCCTCGACCACCACTTTGCTGGCTCCGGTTTTGTAAGCCTTATCGACCACGGCCTCGACGTCATCTCCCTGGCCCACGTCGCCGACCATGGCGATGACTTCGTAGGCATAGTTTTCCTTGAGCCACGGAATGATGATCGAGGTATCGAGCCCACCGGAGTAGGCGAGAACGATTTTTTCTTCTTGCAGGCATGTGCGCTCCTATCTCTGGATCACGGCGATCCGGGAAACGGCCCATGGCGCCGCCGGTTCCGGCTGCAAGCGCGGCAGGTTCGTCAATGCCATGGGATCGGTCCTCATTTGCGTTTCGTAAAACCCCACTTCGTTGTTAAGGTCTTAGATCTCAGGCCTCAGGTCTCAGAACCGGTTCCCCTGACACCTGACACCTAAAACCTTCCTACGACAACTCGCGAATACGCCGGGCGAGCGCGTGCGCCTGCCTCTTGTCGGCGACGATGACGAGCACGGTGTCGTCTCCGGCGATGGTTCCGACGACCTCCGGCCAATGCGAGGCGTCGAGGGCGGCGGCGACCGGCTGCGCGCTGCCGACGGCGGTCTTCACTACGAGCAGGTTCTGCGCCTGGCGGATTTCGACGACGAACTGGTGAACGAGATGCATGACCGAGGGCAAAACGCTTTCCGCGCCCAGGCTCTCGGCGGCCCGCCTATAGCCTTCAGGGCCTTTGACGAGTTTCAGTTCGTGGATGTCGCGCGAGAGCGTGGCCTGGCCCACGTCGAAGCCCTTGCGCTCGAGACTGTGCTGCAAGGCGTCCTGGCTTTCGACAGGGCCGGCCTCGAGCAGGTCGAGGATGGCTTTATGGCGCGCTGTCTTCGGCATGAATAAACATCCAGTCCAATGCATAAGTATCCATTCATCATGAGGGTAGTGTCAAGCGGGAAATCGAAGAGCGATTGCCACCGGAGGCACAGGGAAACACAGGGGGTTGCTGGCTCCCTCTGTGTTCCTCTGTGACCTCTGTGGTTAAGATCTACCGCTGTTTGGTGCTGTCTGGGACCTGGAAGTCCACGCCGCGGTCGTCGTTGATTTTATGGGTGGCGGGAAGGTCGAGGTCGGTGAGGAGAATCTTGCGCGTACGTCCGTCGCCGAAGTCAAAGAGCGTTTCGCCCACGATGGCGTAGTTGACAACGGCGGCCATGCGGCCGTCTTTGAAAACCAGCACGGTCGAAGGCTGAGCAGCTAGGCGTTCCTGTGGTCCGACAGGGGCCGCTTCAGCTGGAGATGACGTGGCGGAATCGTCGGCTGGCGGAGCGGCATCGCGGTCCGCGGCCGCTTTGGCGGGAAGATCGGGGCTCCGCGGGCCAGAAGCGGCTGCGTCGTCGACGTCGGCGGAGTCATCGCCAGCTTCCGGGGCGTAGGGAACGGCGTACGGAATGTAGGCCGGTTCGACGACGCCGACGGCGACATCGGCATGGTCTTTACCTCTGTCCCGATCCTTGTGTTTATCTCCATCCCTACGGTGATGGCGTGGCTCGAAAAACAGCGGTGGATTCGGGTTCGCCGGCATGAAGAGGTTGGCGCAGCAGTTCCAAAAATCCGGATAAAAGTTGAGGTAGCCGTTGGGGCCGAGCGACGTGACACTGGGCGGGACACCGCGAGCGAGATTCTGATTCCCGCCGAAACCGATGGAGGTGACCGAGGGCGGAATGCCGCTAACCTGAGCCGCCACGGGAGCAGAGCCAGCGAGAAGCAGCGCCAGCAGAAACGACACCATGAACCAGGATCGGATACCGGCCAGCATGGGAAGCCTCCCCCGCACAGGGTGCAACAATTTGAAGCCTACGTTATTAGAACTCGCTGCTCGGCCAAGGTTGCGCGAAAAAAATCACTGGCCAACCCTCCCAAATCCTGGTCACCACTTCCCACCAGCCCGTTTCCTGCGCCCCAGCGGCAGGAACCCTCGCCGGTTCACGTTGGCGACGTGCTTCTGCTTTGCGAATCCACGGTGAACGCGATCGTTTTTCGCGCCGCGACGAAAAGGAGAGCGACAAGGCCCAGCGCAAACACTACGTTACCGATGCGATTCATCGTTCCCGCCTTACCGGCCGCTGGATTCTGAATGAACGCATGCCATGCATAAGCCAGAGCCGCTCCGCCAGCAAGTGCCAGACGATGACGGCCGTCCCATCCGGTCCGGCCAGACCAGAACAAGATTGCGGCAATCATTAGCAAGTCGAGGGCGAAATACGCGCCGACGGCCCACCATCCCCATGTGCCTGGAACCACTAAGAAAATAGAACCAGCCAGCAATGCAGCGGCGCCGATCAACCACGGGCCAGGAACGCCTCCAATCGCAAGCTTCTTTGATGGCCTGGGCAGAAGAAACGCCACGGCGGCAATCGCGATGAATATGATTGCGGAGCACGTGAACTGCGGAACCGAAGCCACGAAATGGTTATGGTCTTGCTTGATCGAAAACCGCGTCAGCGCGACGGCGGCAAGAGCAAAAAGCACACTCACTACAATCAGCCCGAGGCGGCCCAGCCATGGAGTGGTTGCACGGTCCGGCACTAATGCTTCCGCCAAAGCTATCGAAACGGAAATGCTCCACACGGTGTGCAATGTAAGCACGAATACCGTCCACCATGCGCCGATCCCAAGAGCGGGAATGTACGCGGGACCCAGAAGATGCATATTCAATCCCAGATAATTTGGGTTGAAGAGCGTTTCGGACATGAACGCTTCTTCCAAAATGCCATATGCCAACGCAAATACCATGATGCTCGGCCAGCTACGGCCAGTGCGCCGCACAATTTCGCGGATCAGCAGCGCGGCCCCTCCATACGCCGGTGCCAAAACAATCAGACTGCCCAACATGGTAATGGGCAGGTCGCCCAGCAGGAATTCCGCAACTAAAGGAGCGATGAAGAACAGTCCAACCGCAGGCAGAATGCGTCGCATACCTGCAATTTAGCACAGACTGGCGCAACAACTCCTTATGCCGGAATGCACCGGGACGATGAGATTTGGAGGCGGAACATGGCTGTCATCGGTGTCGATGATGGTTTATGAGAGCCGCGGTCCGAAGAAGCCAAACCGTTACGCGGCGGTGAGCGGCGCGCGGGAAGCCATCCTCCGCAGCTCGATCATACGGTGGCGGACGTAGCCGTCTTCCGTCACATGGGCAGAAGCAGTGGCCTTGTGGCTGGTGGTAACCATCTGATCGGCGGGGCGGCGCTGGGGGAAGTGCGGATCGAGTTCGCGGCAGAATTCGCAAAGCCGGCTGGATCGGGTATCGAAGCGATAGACGACGGCTGGATCAATGTGCTCCACGGCAGAAGGCTCCTGGAAGGGGCGGGAACGGACTCGCCCGATGTGTGAGGCAGAGTCACGATCTTCCGCCTCGGGCAATTTATCGATTGACGACCAACGCCTTTGTACTACAAGGGGTGGACCTGCGCAAGCCCTTCGTGAGCAGCGTAAATCTCGCTGTGTTCTCAACAGCTTAGGTACACAGGAGACGAGAAACTCACAGCTGTGCCCGGAACCACGCTGGCCTGTGATTTCTGTCATGATAGGGCCGCATCATTATTCTGGAGGATCCCATGGGTTGCGCCGAAGCCAACTCGCGCACCGTGTTCCTGTTCGACGTGGACAACACGCTGCTCGACAACGATCGCGTGGCCGAAGATCTGAAGAGTTATCTCATCCGGAAAGTGGGCGAGCCCTGCGAGCAGCGCTATTGGGAAATCTTCGAGGAGCTGCGCGTCGAGCTCGGATACGCGGACTATCTTGGCGCGCTACAGCGTTATCGCGTCGAGCGGCCGCGCGATCCGAAGCTGTTGGCCGTGTCGCACTTCATGATCGATTATCCGTTTGCCGACCGGTTGTTTCCCGAGGCGCTCAAAACGGTCGAGTACGCACAGCAGTTGGGTCGGGCTGTGATCTTGAGCGACGGCGATGTGGTTTTCCAGCCGCGCAAGGTGGACCGCTCGGGCCTGTTTGAGGCCTTCGAAGGGCATGTTTTGATCTACATACATAAGGAAGAGGAACTGGACGATGTGGAGGCGAAGTATCCCGCAGCGCGCTACGTGATGGTGGACGACAAGGTGCGCATCCTGGCGGCGATCAAACGGCATTGGGGAGCGCGGGTGACGACGGTGTTTCCGCGCCAGGGACACTACGCGCTCGATGCGGCGCTGGTGGCCCAGTATCCCAAGCCCGACATCACGCTGGAGAGGATTGGCGAGTTGCAGAAGTATTCGCTGGAACAGATTCTGGCGGCGGCGGGCAAGTAATTGCCTATTCTTCGGTTTCTTCTTCCTGAGGCGCGCCGGACTTGACCAGGTCTTCCAATTCCTGGTTCAGACTGGCGCGGCTGGCATCGGGCAATTCCAAAAAGCGGAAGGGCTGGAGGCATCCCTGCGTGGCCCACATGGGAAAAATCATTTGAGCGCGGCAGCGGACGCTGGTCACTCCCAGGTGAAATAGGACGGTCACCTTGATGCCTTCGTCGAGCGGGTGTTCGAGCGAAACCAGGCCGCCGTTGACCGAGAGCTGATTCATGCGACCGCGGATCTGGCGCCCGTTTTCGAGCACCACCAGGGCAAGGATCGAGCCGCCGAGCTTGACGCGCGAGCCGCGTGGCTTCTTCTGCGTGGTGGCGGTAGAGGGCATAACTCTTCAAGCAGTATGGCATCAGGCAGTGTCCACAGGGCAGATTACGAAAGTGTGCCATTCGGCGCTGCGGTCAGCGGTAGCCACGCCAAAAAAAGTACGTTGTCATCGCTGTCCCCACCACGATCACGAAGCCGCGTATCCACGCGCCCGGAAGCTTCTGGGCATAGTGGGCTCCCAAATATCCGCCGATGAGCGCGCCCACGATCATGACGCTTCCCTGCTTCCAGACCACGGCACGGGCCAGAACGAAGGTAATGACGGCGACGCCGTTGATGATCCCGCCGAGCACGACCTTCAAGGCGTTCATGCGGTGAATGTCGGTCATGCCGAGCGCGGCGAGCATGGCCAGGTTCAGGATGCCAATTCCACCGCCGAAGTAGCCTCCGTAAACCGCAACCACCAGCTCAAAGATCGCCGCGATCACAAGAGCCGAAGTGGAAGCATCTTTAGCGATGGAACCTCCGGCGATGGAACCTCCAGCGCCGCGCGCCAGTCGTCCGCCGAAGGTAAACAGCAGCGTTGCTCCGAGCATGAGCCAGGGCAAAACGCGGAGAAAAGTTTGCGCCGGCGTGTGCAGTAACAGGTAAGCTCCGGCGACTGCTCCGATCACGCTGGTTGCAGCCAGCGGAACCATGACGCGGCGCGAGATGTCGAGGTGCTTGCGGTAGGCTCCTCCGCTGGCCGTCGTCCCCACCCAAAGCGCCACGGTATTGGTGGCGTTGGCGGCGATGGGAGCGACGCCGGTGAAGAGCAGCGCCGGGAAGGAGATGAAGCTTCCGCCTCCAGCGACGGAGTTCAGCGCGCCGCCGAGGGCGCTGGCGACAAACAGGAAGATGGCAGTGTGCAGGCCCAAGTACAAGATGTATCACGGACGCGGCTGTAAGTAGAACTATCCGTTGGCGAAATTCTTCTGTCGCGGAGGGCGGGGCTTATGTCTGAGATGGTGCTCACAGGGTGGATGCGATGAAAAAGGACGGGCGCCTGTTCTCCGTTTGTTCGCCAAAAAATAAATATTTTGAGGGTGGGTTGGCGGGAGGGGTTTTTTGGGGTTTTCTGGCTTCTTGGGGTGTTTACTGGTTGGAAGCTGGAGGTGGCCTCTCCCCTACCCGGTGTTTTGGAATCAAGACTTTAGCGGGAATTTTCTGGCAAAGTATTGAAGGGAAACGGCTTAGAGGCAAAGTATTGATTGCCTTGGAGTTAGGTTCGCTTCAGCTGCTTCTTTTGGGTCCGGGGATGGGCGGATTTGCTTGCGGCTGGCGCGGGACCCCCATTTCGTCCCGAGCAAAAAGTCAAGCTTGACAAATGCGAGGCCGGGAGAGGGGGGTCTTTTCTTTCGTGACGGGCCGGGTGTCCCAGCCTTCCGCTGGCACGACCTCAAAAGAGGGTGATCGCACTATAGACTTCACCTTTCACGCCGCTGGCGCACGAAATGAAATCCTCCCCCATCCTTCATTCACCCGCACCGGCCCCGGTTCGTCGAGAAGATAGAAGCGATAACTACTCCAGCGCCAATCCTGAGGCGCCGCCGCCAGGCCCCGCTTCACCGGATTACGATGCATATACCGCAGTTTCTCCACCCGCTTCTTCTCCGTCCAATCGTTGAAGTCATGGAAACGCGTCTGCCAAAAAGCCGCTCGCGCCGAACCATCCCCAAATAGCTGCCCCTGTCGCGGATCGCACGCTTTGTTCTTCGGCAACAAGGCGCGGGCCGTGCGCTGTTTCAATACCTGCATCACGGTCGAAGGAGTCCCGACCTCCGGCTCGCTCAATAGTAAGTGGATATGTTCCGGCATCACGACATATCCCACCACCACGAAGCGGTAGCGTTTACGGGTCTGCTCTAATACGGAGAGTAAGCAATCGCGGCTCCGCACTGTCCGCAAAAGCGGCAGGCGGCGATAACAAGAGCATGTGATAAAGTGCAAGTGATCGGCGCCGTAGAAGCGATGCAGACCGCGAGGCATGACAGAATTATGCTAGCAGCAGCGCCGCGGCCCACCCTTGCAAAAAACGCAAGGATGGGGCACCCGCGGTCCGTTTTGGGAAAGGAAGAACAGAGCGCAGTGAAACCTGGGCCACCCGCCATGACAAAGTGATGATGTCAGCAGCATCGAGGCCCACCCCTTGGGCTCCGCTCAGGGCAGACTCTTGCAAAAAAGCGCAAGGACGGGGTCCCCACGTTTCGCTTTGGGAAAAGAAGAACCGGGCGCGCGGAAGGCTGAGTCACCCGCCGATCGCGGCTATTGTTGGTGCGGAGGTCCCCTCTGACGCAGCCCCTAGTTTCCGCGCCGAAATACGCCCAAGACCAGACTCTCTTCAAAATTTTATGTTGGACTCAACACGAAACTTCTTGTAGTCAGTCCACGTCATGTTGGCGTACAGCAAGTTTTCCTGTCCCCGCACCTTACCAGAAATCCTTTCCATAACCGGTAACAGAACCGGCGACTTTAGACCTTCCAACCGAATCCAGTTATAGTAAATAGCAGTCTGTAATACCTTGGTCAGGCAGGTATCAGGCGGGCGCATTTCCGTGAATACGGCTAATACGTTGAATTCCTTGTCGGTGACAATTTGCTCAAAACAGCCGACCGCACCTCTCCATTCCGGGTGCCCTTTGCCGAAGAGCGGAATTCCTTGCGAATACTCTTCGTAATAGCAGCGGTCGTCATCCGCGGTGGAGGTATAAGTGAACAGGTATTGGTCGTTCATGGAGCCTTCGAATTCCCACACATTATCCGCAATTTCTCCCAGCGTGTCCGTCCAGTCCGAATTTGTCCAGACACCGTCCTTCTGTACAGGGAACGACGCCATAACCTTGCCGCGCTTGCCATTCTTGTCTATCTTGCGGAATTTTTGCAGGCCCCGATAAATCGACAACTCATAGCATAACGCCTCTCGCGGTTCTTTTTCCAGGCACTGCCTCGCAATATAGTTGACCATCAATTCGGAAGCGGCCTCTGCTTTGGCGCGCAACTTCTCGACTGAGTTGGGCACATCACCGGGAGTTGCTACGAGCGACGGAATTACCGGGGACATGCCTTCAGGTTGGTGGCCTTGTTGGTCGAGCACCCACGCCGTTTGCACCGTCGCCGGCTGTTCATCCGGTATATTATTAAATATAGAGGAGCCAAGAATTGGATCGAGCTTTACTAATGCCTCACCTATAGTTTTAATGGGAAGCGCGATGGACGCTAATAGGTCGCCCGTCTTAAAGTGCAGTGGGCCGGAGAGTGTGACCATCCCCAGTAGATTCCCCGACTCGTCAAATACCCCACTACCGCTCGCTCCTGGGCTCACATAAATGTCCAGAACCAAGTTCTCGTTTAGCTGTGATTTGCCGACCACTAACGCCACGTTCGATCCGATTATATGTGCTTCTCGCATCACAAGCTTGTGATGCTCGTAGCCCGCAACAATTACTTTCTGGCCGGCATAGTGCTTGTATGAATATGGAACACCCGATTTATGAGGCACACCCGTTGTCGAGTATATAAACGAAACGTCATTCGCTATGTTATAGGAGAAGACCTTCTTTGCCTTACCTACTGGGACGTCGGACTTATTCGTGTCGTTGTTACTGGCTACGTCTAATACTTTTTTAGTGTGTTCGCTGTCAACTCTCAGCCTTGCCCCGCCTGCGAACAATTGGATGTGGTAAGCTGTCGCAACAACGGAGCAGGTGTGATCGATACAAATTCCACTACCGTATACCTCGACAACTTTTAGCATCGGGAATGACTCGTGGACGGTTGAACTATGGACCCTAACTAAATGGTCTTTTATGTCGGCGGCAACACACGCGTTACTTAGTAGTAGTATCGTTAATAGTGCGCTTAAGATATTTGTCAAGGTGTACGCTCCGTTTTGAGTGAGCCATAGTAAGGCCAAGCGTGAAGGTCACGGGCTGCCATCTGGAGTCGTCGTGCCAGGACCCAGTACTTATAAGAGGAAGGCACCCGGTCATTCTTGTCTGACTGATAGGGTTGTAAACCAGACTAATATTGGTATGCACAAGAGGCTTGAGCTTTTCATATTGGTTACCACATAAGCGAACCTGCAAATACTCAGGCTCTTGTGGAAATGGGTCGGTTTTGAACTCTAGAATGTGAATGACGGTTATCGGTTGACCGTTCTCGTATTTGGCCGTAACGTCGGCGACGGAGCCGATGACAACTCGCTGCGTTGTACGGTGCGGAAGCGATGTTGAATCGGGCTTTGAAAGGGTCAGGTCAGCGAAAGAGCATAGTGACAGGGTTAGCGCGAGGATGGCATACGAAGGGAATCGCATTCTGGTGCTCCTGATGTGGATATTTGGAGTGAGTTGCATGGTGAAAGTGGAGAAGAACGGTTGTGCCTGCCATCGGCAGTGCGGCCCGGGGCGTTTAGAGAGGTAAAACGCCGATGGCTAGGGCAACACCAAGTTGAGCAAAGAATCATGGTGCTAAAACTCCTCCCCTTATAGGTGTAAGGTCGGCACAGCAGCGTCGTCTCATGAGTCGAAGCGTGCAATTCTTTGGAGGAGTTGATCCCGCGGTTCCAAAGCGGAACCACGGAGAATCCTGCATCCCGCTCGCCGACCGGCACCCAGCAAGAGCTCGGAACTGAAAGCCAACAGCCAACGCGGGATCCCGACAGGATCCGTGCAGAAACCTGCTCTGATGAGGTTCCACCCACGCGCAAGTCCACTGTTTTCAATACACGGTGATACCGAGCGCGAGAATGCGCGAACACTGTAACGTGCTCAGATTGCCGCTGATGATTTGCGCTATGTTGGCAGAGAAAGGGATCAAATGGGGAGGAAGGCGATGAGATCGGCGCGCTGGACTTCAAGACCACTGAGCATGAAGCGGCGAAAAAAGTATTGGCCGCGGCGTCAACAACAGATGAGGCTGGCGTTTCAACGTTGCACAATTACCAAGGAGTAACGCTCGGCGGGCCCTCGGCCCGGGGGTCGGAATCGGTTGGAGGGGGGCGACAATTTTTCCCGAGGCGTACTACCCCGGTCCGGTTTGACCCTTGTTTTGGTGCGCCTGTAAGATCAGAAGTTCCAGCTCTCAGCTATCAGCTATCAGCTGTCAGTGCTCGACCCTGAATGTTTGCCAGCCAGATAGGCGAAAACGCACAGTGAGTCATCCACTGAGAGCCGATAGCTGACGGCTGATAGCTGCTCCTCAACCATGCCGCACGAATTGCCAAAAGCTTACGAACCGGGCGCGATTGAAGCGCGCTGGGCGGAGTATTGGGTCCGGGAAAAACTGTTTCATGTGGAGACGCCGCCTTCGCAATCCCAGGGCTCGGACCAGCTCGCGAGTGAAAGCAGCGGGCGGGGCGCCCGCTCCACACGGCCAAACCGGTGTTTACGCTGCTGCTGCCGCCTCCGAATGTGACGGGGCGGTTGCACATGGGACACATGATGGAACAGACGCAGATGGACATCATCGTGCGCTGGCATCGCATGCGGGGCCATGTGGCGCTCTGGCTGCCGGGCACGGACCATGCCGGCATCGCGACCCAGATGCTGGTGGAGCGCCAGCTGGCGAAAGAAGGCAAGAAGCGGCGCGAGATGGGGCGCGAGAAGTTCATGGAGCGCGTCTGGGAATGGCGGCGCGAGTATGGCGGGGCGATCCTCGATCAGATGAAGCGGCTGGGCGCGTCGGTCGATTGGGGCCGCGAATACTTCACCATGGACGACAAGCTGTCGCGCGCGGTGAAGGAAGTGTTCGTGCGGCTGTATGAAGAGGGGCTGATTTATCGCGGGAAGTACATTGTGAACTGGTGCTCCGACTGCGGCACGGCGATCTCGGATCTCGAAGTGAAGCACGAGGATGTGGCGGGCAAGCTGTATGAGATCCGGTATCCGGTGGTTGGAACGGGGCAGAGCCCGTCACCACACAGACTGGAGAGCAGGAATTCATCACGGTGGCGACGACGCGGCCGGAGACGATGCTGGGCGACACGGCGGTTGCGGTGAATCCGAAGGACGAGCGTTATCTGCATCTGCACGGCAAGCGGGTGCTGCTGCCGCTGATGAATCGCGAGATTCCGATCATCGCCGACGAACTGGCGCAGCCGGAGTTTGGCACGGGCGCGGTGAAGGTGACGCCGGCGCATGATCCGAACGACTTCGAGGCGGGGAATGCGGCACAACCTGCCGCAGATCGAAGTGATCGACGAGCACGCCAAGATGAATGCGAATGCCGGGCCTTACGCGGGGCTGGATCGCTTTGCGGCGCGCGCGCATATCGTCGAAGACCTCGCGGAGCAAGGCTTTCTGGTGGGCACGAAGGATTACACGATTGCGCTGGGCAAGTGCGACCGCTCGGGGACGATTGTCGAGCCGCGGCTTTCGACGCAGTGGTTCGTCAAGATTGCGCCGCTGGCCAAGCGCGCTATTGAGGTGGTCGAGAAGGGATACATCCGGTTCACGCCGGAAAACTACGGGCAGATTTATTTGAACTGGATGCGGCAACATCCACGACTGGTGCATCTCGCGGCAGTTGTGGTGGGGACACCGGATTCCGGCGTGGTATTGCGGCGACGTGCAAGGAAGTGGTGGTGGCGCGCGAGGCGCCTGCGGCGTGCAAATGCGGCAGCACGAAGCTGGAGCAGGACACGGACGTGCTCGACACCTGGTTTTCGTCGGGGCTGCTGCCGTTCACGACGCTGGGCTGGCCGGCGGCGACGCGCGACCAGGAAGTTTTCTATCCCAATTCGCTGATGATCACCGGCTTCGACATCCTGTTTTTCTGGGTGGCGCGGATGATCATGCTGGGGTGCTGGTTCATGATGCCGCCGCATAAGCCCACCCTAAACGCCTCAGGGAGCGAGGCGTTTAGGATGGGGCACCCGGATTCGGATGAAGATGCGCTGCGCGAGAGCGTGCCGTTTCGCGAGGTTTACATTCACGCGCTGGTGCGCGATGCCGACCGGCAGAAGATGTCGAAGACGAAGGGGAACGTGCTCGATCCCATCGAAGTGATCGGGCAATACGGCACCGACGCGACGCGCTTTACTCTGGCGGCGATGGCGGCTCCGGGAACGGACATTGCGTTCAGCGAAAGCCGCACGGCGGGATATCGGAATTTTGCCAACAAGATTTGGAATGCGGCGCGGTTCATGTTCATGAATGTGGACCGGATCGACGCGAGCCTGCGGCCCGTGACAGCCGAGGGCGGCTGTCGCTACGCGGGCGTTGCCGGATTTCAGGCTGCTTCGCTCGAAGACCGCTGGATTCTTTCGCGGTTTAATCGCGCGGCGAAGGACGTGAACGAGTCTCTGGAGACGTATCGTTTCGACGAGGCGGCGACTCGCATCTACGATTTTTTCTGGGGCGAGTTCTGCGACTGGTATTTGGAGCTGATCAAGCCGCGACTGAATGAGGAATCTGGACGAGGTGGCGCAGAGTCGCATGTGCGAATCTGGTCAATCTGTTTGAGGCGTCGTTGCGGCTGCTGCATCCGGTGATGCCGTTCATCACGGAAGAAATCTGGCACGCGATGTATGATGGCAAGCCTCCGCTGAAGTCGATTGCGCTGGCGGCGTATCCGGCGGCCGACGAAAAGCAGATTGATCTCGCCGCCGAGACGGAGATGGCGATCCTCCAGGACCTGATCGTCAGCGTGAGGAATCTGCGGGCGGAATTGAAAGTCGAGCCCAAGGTCAAAGTGCCAGTCGAAGTGTTTGCGCATGAAGCAGAGATTCGCGCAATGCTCGAAAAGAACCTTGGCGCGGTGCTGCTCGATCGTCCGGCGAATGTGGAGAAGATTGCATTTGTGGATAGCTCGCTGGCGAACTTGCCGGGCGCGCGGAGCACGTCGCGGTTTGACATTCATGCCATCTACGAAAAGAAGATTGACGTCGCCGCCGAGCGCGAGCGTCTGACGAAAGAACTGGAGAAGATCGAGAAAGAACAGGCCAACGGCCAGCGTCAACTTTCGAACGAGCAGTTTTTGGCAAAGGCTCCGGCGAAAGTGGTCGAGGGGTTGAAGACGCGAGCGGAAGAACTGAGAGTGCTGCGCGAGAAGACGATGGCGAAATTGAAAGAACTCAGCGGGTAGTGGCCAGTGGTCGGTGGTCAGTAAGACGCAACTACTGGCAACTGACCACTGGCAACCGGCAACTGCTCTATGGACTGGAATTCACGACGGATTACCGCGATTATCGAGAACGCGCTCAACGAAGACCGGGCGACGCGCGACGCGACCACCTACGCGTGCATCGATCCCAATCAGCGCGCTTCGGCGACGGTCATCGCCAAGCAGGAGTGCATTCTGGCCGGCCTGGGATGCGTTGCGCGGATTCTCGAAGTCTACGCGGAGCTCGACGGGGCAGTCACTTCGCATTACGAGGTGACGAGCCATCCTTCGATTTTCGATGGCATTCGCGTGCATCCGGGGCAGCAGATCGCCGTGATCCGGCACAACGCGCGGGTGATTCTGTCGTGCGAGCGGGTGATTCTGAATTTCTTGCAGCGCATGGCCGGGATTGCGACCACGACGCGCAAGTTTGTGGATGCGGTGGAGGGTACGCGCGCAAAGATCCTCGATACGCGCAAAACGGCGCCGGGGCTGCGCATGATTGACAAGTACGCGGTGCGTTGCGGCGGCGGGCATAACCACCGGTTGGATCTTTCCGACGGCGTGTTGATCAAGAACAATCACATTGCGCTGGCCGGGGGCGCGATTCCGGCGCTGGAACGCGCGATCCACAACCGGCGCGGACGACAGCCCATTGAGATCGAAGTGGGCTCGATCGAAGAACTGGAGCAGGCGCTGGAGCACGGAGCGGAGGTGGTCCTGCTGCACAATATGAGCGTTGCGGATGTGGGCCAGGCGGTCGAGATTTGTTCGCGCCAGCCGCGGCGGATTCCGCTGGAATACGCGGGTGGAATCAATCTCGAGAACGTGCGCGCCTACGCCGAGACGGGAGTGGATTTCATCTCGGTCGGGGCGCTGACGAAATCATCGACCGCGGTGGATATGAGTTTGCGGGTGACGCCGGCGTAATACCCGGAGGCGTCAATGAGACGAAATCGATATTGACCGCGCTGTCCGTTGTGTTATTAGCGCTTTGTTTGTTTGGTGTTTGGGCGCTGAAAGTTGAACTGGAATATCGGCGGAATATTCGCAATGGCTTCCCCTACCAACCGAAGTTGGTGGAGTATTCGAATGCTTCCAGTTCGTCCTTGTCGAGTTGATTTGTAGTTTTGCCGTGTGTCCCTCATAATTCCGCTATCACGCAGATGAGACCCAATCTCCGGCCGAAATTGCCGTCCTCGCCTTCGGCGGCAACCCACAAGGCGACCGACGCGCGCCTGGGCCGCATCGTGCGCTTGCTCATGGGCCACGCTACGGTTGTCGCCAGCGGCACGAAGATTGGCGAGGAGATCGGGACCAGCCGCTCGGAAGTCTGGCGGCTGATTCAGCAACTGCGCGGCTTGGGCGTGGATGTCGCTGGGCATCCGGCGACCGGCTATCAACTGCGCGCGGTCCCGGACTTGCTGCTGCCGGAGATGTTGTCGCCGCTGCTGAAGGGCACGATTTTCGGCGGCACCAAGCAGATTCACCACTATTACAAAGTGGGCTCGACTAATTCCGAGGCGATGCGGGCCGCGGCGGAGGGCGCGCCCGCAGGCAGCGTATTTCTCGCCGAAGAACAATTGGCTGGGCGCGGACGCGGCGCGCACTCCTGGCATTCGGCGCGGTCGGAAGGGATTTATTGTTCGGTGGTCTTGCGTCCGGAGATGCCGCCGTCGGATGCGCTGATTTTTTCGCTGGCGGCGGGATTGGCGGTGCGCGCGGCGGTGGCGGAGATCGCTCCGCAGCTTCAGGCGGACCTGAAATGGCCGAACGATCTGCTGCTCGGCGGTAAGAAATTTTGCGGCATTCTCACCGAGATGAATGCCGAAGCAACGCGGGTGCGTCATCTGGTGGTGGGTGTGGGCATCAACGTCAATCAGGTGAAGTTTCCGGCAGAGCTGCGCGAGATTGCGACTTCGTTGCGGATAGAGACCGGGACGGAATGGTCGCGCGTGGAACTTTGCGCCGCTTTGCTAAAATCGCTCGACCGGGAATATCGGAGCCTGGTGGAGGATGCGGGAGCGCGAGATGCGATCGTGCGCCGATTCGAGGAGAGTTCTTCGTCGGTGCGCGGCAAAAAAGTGAGCATCGAAGTGAACAACGAGGAGAACGCCGCCCTGGCGGGCGTTACCGAGGGATTGGATGAGCGGGGATTTTTGCGGGTAAGAACGGCGGACGGTTTGCGAACGGTGGTTAGCGGGACGGTGAGAATCATTGGTAATTTGTAATTGGTAATTTAGGAGCTTTAGCTTTTCCAATTACAAATTACAAATCACCAATTACAAATTCTCTATGCTTCTAGTCATTGATGTCGGAAATACGAACACGGTGCTGGGCGTTTTTGCGCGGGTGGCGCACCGTCCGGGCATGGATCCGCCCTCGACAACGGACGACGCGCGCTATGAGTTGCTGGTTGCCAACTGGCGCGTCGGCTCGCATCTGACGCGCACGGTGGACGAGTATGGAGTGATCTTCCGCAACCTTTTTTCCATGGCCAGCCTGGAAGTTTCCGCGGTGCATGGGATCGTGATTTCATCGGTCGTGCCGCCGCTCGACGCGGTGCTGCGCCAGGTGTGCGAGCGCTATTTCAACACCAAGCCGCTGTTCATCGAGCCGGGCGTGAAGACGGGCATGCCAGGTGTTGTACGACAATCCCGCGGAAGTGGGCGCCGACCGCATTGTGAACGCGGTGGCGGCGTTCGAGAAATATGGCGGCCCTTGCGTGATTGTGGACTTCGGCACGGCGACCACCTTCGACTGCATTTCGAAAAAGGGCGAATACATGGGCGGCGTGATTTGTCCGGGGATTGGGATTTCGGCGGACGCGCTCTTTCAACGCACGGCGCGCCTGCCGCGAGTGGAAATTCGCAAGCCCGCGCGGGTGATTGGATCGAACACGGTCGGCAGCTTGCAGTCCGGTCTTTACTACGGCTATCTCGCCCTGGTGGACGGAATCTTGGAGCGGCTGATCAAGGAGGATCCACTGGGCGCGGAGACGCGGGTGATTGCGACCGGTGGACTGGCCGCGCTGATCGGCACCGGGTCCCGCTTCATTAAAGAAGTGGACGAGTTTCTCACCCTCGATGGGCTGCGCATTATCTGGGACAGGAACCAGTCGTCCTCGATTCGCCGCGAAGCCGCGCCAAAAGCAGGAAAAGCGCCGAAGTCTCCGAAATCCCGGTGATCCATATCAATTTGTGGGATTATTGGAGCAAAAGCGGAGGGAGACTTTGGCATGAGTAAAGCGAAGAGATTGGGACTAATTGGCACAGGTGTTGGATTTTGCCTGGCGATTTTTATGTCCGAATTTGCTTATTATGCGAACTCTCATCACATCACCTACGATCTCTCTCTTCTCTACATTTATTTGGCCCCAACCTCGATTGTATTAATCGCAACAGAACATGCTACGCCGTCAGCTCAGGCGATGATCGTTTTGATATTCGCATTCTCGAATGCTCTTATCTATGGATTTGTGTTTCTTATAATTGGGATGATTTGGGATGCAATTTCAAGATAAACACGCGTTGAGTGTAGTGGAAAATTATTTCAGTTACTTCACCGAAATCGAAGAGCACTATCTGCGGCGGCGCGGGACGCATCTGCTGCTTTCGACGCTCGATTGGGCTTTGATCGAGACGTGGAAAAACGCAGGTGTGCCGTTGGAAGCCGTGCTCCGCGGAGTGGATGACGCGTTCGATAAATACGATCTACGTCCCTCGAAATCGAAAAAGGTGAATAGCCTGGCGTACTGCTCGCAGGCCGTGCTGGCGGCGGCGGAAGATATGAAGGAAGCGGCGGTCGGTGCGACCGGCGAAGAGAAAGCTCCGCGAGAGCCAGGATTTGACGCCGCGCAGATTGCAGCGTTTTTGCGTGCCAATGCGGAGAAGCTGGAAAAAGCAAAACTGCCGGAGCGCGCGGGATTCGCGACCGGAGCGCTGGCACGGGAACAAGCCGGTTCCCTGCGTGAAATGGCGGAGTCAATCGAACGTCATAATATTGATCGCAATAATATCGAGCGCGATAATAATGACAACGCCAAGCTTCCACGGTTGGAAGACTTGGAGCGGCGGCTGACCGTGCTCGAGGAAAAACTGTTCGCGGTGTTGATGGCGGCGACTCCGGATGACGATCTGGTGCAGGTTCGCGCGGAAGCGGACCGAGACATCGCTCCTTATCGTCGTAACATGACGGCGGCGCAGGTTGAGCAGCTGCACAAGCAGTACATACATAAGCGGCTGCTGGAGCGCTGCGGCGTGCCGCGGTTGAGTTTGTTCTATATGCATTAGGTCGAACATTTTTGGAGGGACCTATGAAAAAGATGCAGCAACTTGTTTGGGGTCTCGGATTGGTCTTTCTTTTTGCGCTTTTCCCCCCCTTTGCCACAGCCGGAATTGAGACTATCGAATACGAGAAAGTTCAAGTCGTTGGCAGTCTGTCCGGAAAAGTCACAGATATGACTGGAGCGCCGTTTCCAGGTGCCACGGTGAAGGAGGTCTCACCTGACTGGGAAACGGTCCTTCAGAGTACAAAGACCGACGACGTAGGCCACTTCTCTATGACACCACAGAGTAAGACGAAGATACACTACCTCATTTTCACCTATCCGCTATGCAATCCATTGAGAGTACGGGTAAAAATCGACAAGAAATCGAATAAGCAGCTGGACTTCAAACTCGGAAATAGCACTTAATAGCTGGTGGGTCTCTTTCACTTGCTGATCACTATCGAAAAACTGATTTACGGCGGCGACGGCCTGGCCCGCACTGCGGCTGGCGCGGACGGGCGCAGTATGGCGGTGTTTGTGCCGTTTGTGCTGCCCGGGGAAAAAATCGAGGCCGAAATCCGGCATGGGAAGCCTGGGTTTGCACGCGGATCGGTGACGCAGCTGATCGAAGCTTCGCCCGATCGCGTCGAGGCGCGCTGTCCGTACTTCGGGCAATGCGGCGGATGCCATTACCAGCACATTGCCTACGAGCGGCAACTGGAATTCAAGGCTGGGATTCTGCGCGAGACGTTGCAACGGATTGCGAAAATCGAACTGAAGTCCGAGATTCGCCTGCATGCTTCTCCTCCTTGGAATTATCGCAACCGCGCGCGGATGCAGGTGCGGGCTGCGCCGGAGTTTCCACCCCAGACCGGCAAAATCGGCCGTTCTGGCGACCCCGGATTTGCGCTGGGGTATTTCCAGTTCGGTTCGCACAATTTTCTTGCCGTAAGCGAATGTCCGATCAATTCGCCCCTGATCAATCGGGTGATGGCGAGGCTGCTTGAGCTGGGTGGATTAAACTGCCCGGCGGCTGTGGAAGAGATTGAGCTGTTCGCCGATGCGGCCGACGAGCGTTTGTTGGTCTGGGCATTTTGCGGACGAGCGGCAAATCGCAAAGATCTATTGCGCTGGGCGGAGGCGCTTGAGCGCGAACTGCCGGAAATCGGCGGGGCGACGTTTTTTTCTTCGCGGCGGTGGGCATCGGAGAAAAACATAGACGACGACGCGCCAATAGATGCGAAACCGCTGGCCCAGTTGGGCGCCAGATCAATCCGCTATCGAGCTTACGGCCACGAGTATCAAGTCAGTGCGGGGGCCTTTTTCCAGGTGAATCGTCATTTGATCGACGAGCTGGTTTCGGTTGTGACCGGCAATGCCAGGGGTGATTTCGCACTCGATTTGTATGCCGGAGTGGGGCTATTTTCAGTGGCTATGGCTGGAAGTTTTCATCACATATTTAGTGTAGAGGCGTCACAGACAGCGCATGGCGACTTATTGCAGAATGTTCCTGCGAACGTGAAAGCGGCTGGCGCGCGAACCGAGGACTACCTGAGAAGCCAGCCGGTGCGAAACAGACCTGAACTGGTCGTGCTCGATCCTCCCCGCACCGGCGCCGGCTCAGCGGTCATCCGCGCTCTGGTGGAACTTGGAGCGCCTCGAGTCCGATATGTATCGTGCGATCCGGCTACGCTGGCCAGGGACCTCGCCCCCCTGCTGGCGTCCGGCTACCACATCGAGGAAGCACACTTATTCGATCTCTTCCCTGAGACGTTTCACATCGAATCGGTGATGCGGCTGGCGCGCTGACCGCTTTCACGTTGCATCGTTCCTCCCGGCAGACGGGGAAGTCGTGCCCTTCCCTTGCATCGCGCTAAAAAATGATCCTCAACCACAAGCCGCCACGGCAGCCGTTGTTCTGGGCGGCAATCGTATTTTCGCTTGGTCTGTGGACGGGCGTGCGCGCCTGGCGGCCACCGTCTTGGTGGGTGATCGCGGTCGTGGCTTTCGTTTTCGCGGCATCGTTTTTTCTCGCCAAACGCGACTGGCTGGCGAAAGCGCTTTCTTTGGGCGCATGGTTTCTGCTGGGCGCATTTCTGATTCAGATTCGCGGCCAGCATGCGAGCGGATTTCAGCAGGATGATTCTCGAATTCTTGCCCTGGCCGATGGCCGCGAAGTCACACTCACGGCCCATGTAATGCGCGAGGGTTACGAGCGGGCCAAAGGGCAGCAAATTCAAGAAGCCATCGATGTGGAGACGGAAGAAATCGCGAGCCAGGGTGAAAGCTGGCCGGCGCGGGCCGGCGTGCGGCTGACGATCTACGAAAAGATAAAAGATCGGGCCATCGGGTCATCGGGTGATCGGGCGATCTTAGATGACCCGATCACCCGATCACCCGATCCTATTCGCCTACGGCACGCGGCTGCGCATTCTCGCCAAGCTGCATCCGGCGCGCAATTACCGCAATCCGGGGGCCTTCGATTATGAAGGCTATCTGCGCGACAACGGCATCAGCGTGCTGGGGTCGGCGGAAGCTGCGGACATTGAGCGCCTCCCGGGCTTTTCCGGCAGCCGCATTCAGCTCTGGCGCAACCGCGTTCACGCCAGCATCATCGCCAAGATTCACCAACTGTGGCCCGCGTCGCAGGCCTCGCTCATGGACGCCATGGTTCTCGGCGAAGAATCGTTTCTCCGCAACGCCACGCGCACCGAATATCAGCGCTCGGGCACGTATCACGTGCTGGTGGTTTCCGGAATGAATCTGAGCATTCTGGCCTTCGCGATTTTCTGGACGCTGCGCCAGTTTCGCGTCGATCCGGCGGTCGCGGCCGTCACCACGGTCGTGGTCTCGTTCGCCTACGCATTCGTAGTGGGAGTCGGGCCGCCGGTGTGGCGCGCCGCGCTTATGCTGGCGACGTATTTAGGCGCGCGCCTGCTCTATCGCGGACGCAACATGATGAACGCGATTGGCGCGGCGGCGCTGGGAGTTCTGATCGCCGATCCGCACGCCTTGTTCGGCGCCAGCTTTCAGCTTACGTTTCTTGCGGTGTTCATCATCGCGGGTATCGGCTCGCCGATTCTGGAGCGGACGACCTGGCCCTACGCGCGCGGTTTACGACTGTTGCGAGCGGCCAGCTACGATTTGCACGTCCCGCCCAAAGTGGCGCAGTTCCGGCTCGATCTGCGGATGATCGGAGGGCGGCTGGCGCGATTCATCGGCAACCGACTCGGCTTTGCGCTGCCCGCGATTTTCATGCGGGTGGCCATCGGTGTGAGCGGATTGATGTTCATTTCGGCGCTGATGCAGGCGGGACTGGCTCTGCTCATGGCCTACCATTTTCATCGCGCAACCACCATGGGCATGCCCGCCAATCTGGTGGTGATCCCGCTGACCCAGGTGTTGATGCCCGCTGCCGCCGCAGCCGTCGGCTTGGGATACATCTCGACCACGCTGGCCAAGCCCGCGGTTTGGGTCTCCGGCCTCGCGCTTGAAGGAATCGCGGGAACGGTGCATTTTCTGGGCGGCGCACATCTTGCCGGCACATCCATCGCCGATCTGCGAGTCGCCATGCCCTCGATTGCGATGATCGTGGCCTCGATTGCCGCTCTGACGCTCGCCATGCTCGCGGCGCGGATTCGTCGTACGCGCTGGGCCGCCTTCGCATCGGTCGTGTTAGTTTTTGGCGTTGCCGCGTGGATTGCGTTTGTCCCCTCGCGCCCGCACCTTCGCGCGGGCGTGATGGAGATGACGGCCATCGACGTCGGACAAGGCGATTCGATTCTGCTGGTCACGCCCGAGGGCCGCACCCTGCTCATCGATGCCGGAGGTATTCCGCAGTGGATGCATTCCGATTTCGACCTCGGCGAGCAGGTGGTTTCTCCTTATCTTTGGCATCGAGGGATCGATCATCTTGACCTGGTTGTGATGACGCATCCCGATGCCGACCACTACGGCGGAATGCCCGCCGTGATTTCGAATTTTCACCCGCGGGAACTGTGGCTGAGTATTGACCGGCCGGTGGGCGCGTTTGCCGCGGTGGTTGCGCAAGCCCGGCGCGCTGGAATAACCATCTCGGTAAAAAAGGAAGGCGATGAATTCGATTACGGTGGTGCGCACTTCCACATGCTCGCTCCGGGACGCGACCAGATTACCGGGTTAATGCGTGCGAACGACGATTGCCTGGTGTTTACGGCCGCGTACCTTGGGACGACCGCGTTGCTTGAAGGCGACGCGGAGCGTCCGGCGGAACGGCGCGTCGTGGAAGAGCATCCGGGGGAGGCGATGCTTTTGAAGGTTGCGCATCATGGCAGCGTGAGTGGAACTTCCGCCGATCTGTTGGCGGCCATTCATCCGCGCTATGCGGTCATTTCGGTTGGCGCGCGGAATGTGTATGGACATCCCCGGCGCGAAGTGCTGGAGCGGCTGCAACAGGCCGGAGTGAAGACCTACCGCACCGACGTGCAAGGCGCGGTGAGTTTTTATCTGGACGGCAAGACAGTGACGCCGGAGGTTGCGTTATTGCATTGAATCTCACTCCGCAACCGGAGACGCGGCAAGCCGCGTCTCTACGGGAAGTCAGACGCACTTCTTATCCGGTAACATCGACAGTCCCGTCATCGAGCGGGGGCGATTGGCGGTATGCCTCGATGATTTTCTCCGCGTCGGAGGCGTCTTGTTCGCGGACCAGAATCACGTTTCCACCCACGCCGGGAAACGCGTCCTGCACCGCGTCGATGGATTTCAAATCCGATTCGATGCCGGCGGATTCGAGCAATCCCTGCACGACGATGGCTTCGTTTTCCTGCTCGGTATCGAAAATCTTGATGAGTTTTTCGTTGGGCTCGGGTTGAGGCGAGGAGCGAGTCGGCTCTGGCATGTGTCCTCCGCAAAAGTGGCTGCCAACAGATTACGGCAGACGCCATGGCTCTGTCTTGTCGCGCATAGATGTTAGAGCAAGGGCCGCTTGATTCGAGAACCGAAGCTGGCACAATAATGATGACTGGGGCGCATCGCAGAGGGATAGGACAACATCCATAAAGGTCAGGGGGCAGTGTGGAAGTTCAACGTGTCGAACCACCGGCCGAAGAACACGCAGAGCGCGCGGAAGAGGCCCGACAACTGCGCCGCTTGCAAGTGATGATTGGCATGGTGATGTCTGTGATCGGCCAGGATCCCGATCTGACACTGGAAGAGGCGGCAGAAATGGCAGCCAATGCCCGCCGCGCCGCCCTGGCTATGTTTCCCGGCAAAGAACTCCCCTACGACATCATCTACCGCCCGCGCGTGCAGCGGCTGATCAACGAGCGCTTCCGGCTTCAGTAGGCAATGTTCAGCTGCGCGGCAGCTTCAACCGCTATGCGATCCAATCCAGAAACGACGGGCGTCAATCCCTGCCCTGAACGGCTCATGCTCCACGGCAGACTACCACACCAGTTTGACGATCATCTTGACAGCGAGAACGGCCAGCATGGCCGCGCAGCCCAGACTCGCCCTATATTCGCGGTGCTTCCAATAGCGCGCGGAAGAATACTCGCCATGCTGGCTCCGATAGGGCGTAAGCCGCGGCAACATGCGCGGCACATGGCGGGCATAGTCGTCGTAATTGGAGAACTTTTGGCGCAGGTAACGCTCTTCAGCGGCAATCACCGGAACATAAATCGCGGCGAACATCGCCAGCATCATTCCGACGATCCACCAACTGCGCGCCGCCATGGCGAAACCAGCGGCCAGCAGAAACGAGCCAAGGTACAGAGGATTGCGAGTGTAGGCATAAGGGCCGCTGGTCGTAAGCTCGGCGTCTTTTTGCACATGGCCGGACGCCAGTCCGCGCAAGACCAACCCGGGAAGCATCACCAGAGCACCCGCGATGAGCGAAATGCGGGTGGGCTGCGCCAGCCAGATATAGACGGCGGCAAATATAAATCCCAAGGGCACGCGAATGCGGCGGGCCACGCGCGACCAGGCCCCGCCTGCCGTCCGCAAGGGTTGCGATCCGGATTGTGGGTCGTCAATCACTTGAATGCTGCCATCCGATTGCGCAACAGCTTTCGCGCGCCGGCGACTACTTCACTAACACTGATTAAAAGCAAACCTTGCTCCGGTTCGCGGCGCCGGGTGTGGTCGGTCACACTGCTCGCGCTGCGCAACACAATCGATCGTGTTCCGAATGGGCCGTTGCGCGCCGGATTTGTCGGGCCAAAAATTGCCACCACCGGAATTTTCAAAGCGGCCGCCATGTGCATTGGCCCGGTATCTCCTCCGATGAAGAGTCGCGCCCGGCGCGTAAGAGCAATCAACTCGGATAGGGAACAAGATATTTTTTGCGCGGTTCCTTCGCTCGCGGCTTCAACGGCCGCGGCAAGATCTTCCTCTCCCGGCCCGTAGTTGACAAGCGAACGTAATCCATCTTTTGCCAGTTCCTTGGCAACCTGGCCATAGCGCTCGGCCGGCCAGCGTTTCGCTCCCCAACCCGCGCCGGGATTCAGAATGGCGAAGTCGTTACCATCCGGTGTCAGGACTGCAATCTTGTGCTCCGCATCCGGATCCGTGGGAAACTCCACCTGAATTTCCGCCGCAGCTATTGTATCCGAAACTGCCGGCTGCTGGAACGCTCGTCGTAATTACCGCTCCCGCCAGCGCCAGCCCCTGTTCGACGACATGAGTGCCGTTCGTCGTCAAAAGCACTTCTCGCGTGTAAAACATGCTGGCGGCATTCTCGCGCGGTTGGGCGCTGCCGTACACCATGGGCGCTCCCGACCAGCGCGCCAGCAATGCCGAGCGCACGGCGCCCTGAAAATCAATGGCCGCGTCGTATTGAATTCCGCGCAACTCACTCAAGCCCGCGGCCATCTGCAACCAGGTGTTGAACGAAAACGGCGCGCGCCGCCATTCCGCCGTGTTCACGGAATGCACGCGATCGACGAGTGGACGCAGCGGAGAGCGCTCGCCCGATCGCGGATAGCGCAACGTGCACAGCAACTCCGCCCAGCGTTCCTCGACAAGCCATCCCAAGGTGGCGTGAGGAAAAGCCTGGCGCAGCGCTGCGACGGCAGGCAGAGTGTGAATTATGTCTCCCATGGCGCTGAGGCGGACGATGAGCAGGCGGTTGAAGCGCGGCGCGCGGGCGGGGTGAGACGAAGGGCCGGTCATCATTATTACTATTGTTGCACCATTTGTCGCACCCCGATTTGCTGCAACCCGGCTGGTCGCCGTCCCTTCCGCTTCACGATTCACGCGGCCCCAGCCGCGAGCGGATAATCTCAGAGACGGAGTGGTCCTTGGGATCGCCGACGATCACGACCCGGCCTCCGCAGGCTTCGACTTCGTCGCGTTCGGGAACGGTCTCCACCGTGTAGTCGGTGCCCTTGGCATGAAAATCGGGATGGATTTCGCGAATGATGGCGCGCACGTCATTTTCCGGAAAGATCACGACGGCGTCCACGTCCGCCAGCGCCGCCAGAATTTCTGCGCGTTCCTCGGCTGGCATCACGGGGCGCCCTTCGCCCTTCAGCGCGCGTACGGAAGCGTCGTCGTTGACCGCGACGACCAGCTTGCCGCCGAGTTTTCGCGCGGCATGCAGGTAGCGCACATGGCCGACGTGCAGCAGGTCGAAACAGCCGTTGGCCAGCGTGACGCGCTCGCCGACGCGCCGCCAATCCGCCACGCGCAGTTGAAGTTCGGCGCGCGAAACAATCTTCCAATGGAGTGATGTATTCAATGTGTCGAACTCCGATCTCGGGCTGTGGGCCGGGCATGGATGGGAGCGGGGCAGTTTGAGATTTATTAACTACTATCGGCAAGTTGATCCCTTAACAGCGAAGAAAGATAATCGGCTAGCTGTGAGACATCGAAGTGGCCCAAATCCCATGCCCTGTCGGCGGCTTGCAGCGCATCGTAATACGGCTGCCGGTTCTCCCTGATGCGCTCTGGCACTATCTTCCTTCCCGGAAGCAATTGCCCGTGCTTCATGCAAACCAGGTAATAGCAAGCCGCTCTCGCGGTCCTTCCATTGCCCTCGACAAATGGATGGATCCAATTCAGTCTCCACAGGGCATAGGCTGCAAGCAGTGTCGGATGGTCGAAGATTGTCCAGTTCTCGTGTACTACCGAAAAAAACCGGTCCATCTCATTGGGGACGTTCTTGAAATGCGGAGGGCAGTGATTTCCCACGTAAATCGGCTCTTCGCGGTAACGGCCGCCAAACTGGGAAATATTTGCCACCGCTGCGTAATTCAATGCCCATAGGGTGTACTTGTCGAAGGATTCGATACCCTTCGAAAGACCAATCTCAATGCAATTCGATAGCAGGTCGTACTGGCGCAAGAGGTTTTGCTCTTGGATTTTCGCGTACAGGGTGGGATTGTCTTTTTCGCGGACTGACATATTGGGGACGGGCCTTTTGAGGCCCTATCGCTCCCGGCTTCAAGGCAAGAGTCTTATGTGCTTTGACGCAAGGCGAACGCTTTCCTTGGTGATGAGCTTGGAGCCGGATGGTGCATTCCCAAAAGCAAAACTGATCCTCTGCTCATGCAGGTCTTCCTCAGTCACAGCTTTCTTGCGAGACTCGCTCAGGAGGCGCACCAATTCCGGATCGGGATCTCTAACGTTCTGAAATTGCTTTCGGTCCGCCATAACTACACCTCAATTCTATAGTAGCACCCCCATACTACATTAGAATTTCGGGGCAGTACCGACCGCGCCACTGTTCCCACGCTGCTAATGGTCGCGTATTACCGGCGGCGTCTTTTCGAGCGCCTGCAATAATTCCTGCTGGCTGACCGTGGCCGTGCCGCGCTTCATGACCACGATGCCGCCCGCGTAGTTGGCCAGATGCGCGGCCTCTTCGGCGGTTGCGCCCGCGGCCAGGGCAGCGGTGAACGCCGCAATCACAGTGTCGCCAGCGCCGGTCACGTCGGTGACTTCGTCGCCGCCATAGATCGGAATATCCACCGGTTTGTGGCGACGCGGGAAAACCACCATGCCATCCTTGCCGCGCGTGATCACGAGCGATTCCAGATTCATCGCGCCTGCGATTTGGTCGCCGGCGGCCAAAAGGCGCTCCCAGTCATTTCCAATGCGGCTGCCCAGGGCCGCTTCCACCTCGGACTCATTCGGCGTGGCCGCGGTGATACCGGTGAATTCGAGCATGCGATAACGCGAGTCGAGGGTTACGGGGACCTTTTCGATGCCGCGCTTTTCCCGAATCACATTCAGCAGGGTTGGCGTGGCCGCGCCGTATCCATAGTCGGAAACCAGCAGCGCATCGGAGGCCTTGGCGTATTCGCGGGCGCTCAATACGAGCTCGCGGCGCAAATGCGAATTTGGGCCTTCGGCGGGCTCGCGGTCAATACGCACCACCTGTTGCCCCGCAGTGTGCGCGAAGCCGGCCAGAATGCGCGTTTTGGTCACGGTGGAGTAGCTGTTGTCTTTCAAAATGCCGCTGACCGGAATGCGCTTGTGGCGGAAAGCGCGCAGCAATTGTTTTCCGGTTCGTCGTCGCCCACCACGCCAACCGGCAACACGTTCACTCCGAGGTCGGCGAGGTTGCAGATGGCGTTGGCGCCGCCGCCAGGGACCACGGTGCGATCGCGGTGCCGCAAAATCAGCACGGGCGCTTCGCGCGAGACGCGAGAAATTTCGCCGAACACGAATTCGTCGGCAACCAGATCGGCAAGGACGGTTATCGTGAGCTTGGGAAAAGATTCGACAATCTTCGCGCAGGCGGCCGTTTTCTTTAATATGCTTTGTCATTAATCTAGTGGGCCAGGGTGTACCCCAAGATTTTCTCACGAGCGGGGCTTTCGTTCCGCAATTCTTGCGAAAATGGTTGCCGCCAAAATGGCATCCACAATGTCGGTGGGACGGTCGAGCGTGAGAGTGAGAGTGGCGACCGCGAGTGGCTTAATCTCTTTTTGCA
>CAVPYG010000025.1:0-46572 GCA_963709835.1 uncultured Acidobacteriaceae bacterium | reverse complement strand
ATTCTACGGAACGGTCGCCGAAGCGGAGCAGGCGGCGTAAGTCGAGATCGGGGCGTCGCCGCCTGGCCGAAGCGTTGCTCAACGACGGACGAGACGCCGGTACCTCCGCTGATCTAGTCTCTGCCCAAAAAAGAAAAGCGGCCTTCGCGGGCCGCTATTCTTTTTCGAATTTTGGTGGTGGCTTAGACGCCTTTGACGTTCTCCGCCTGCCAGCCCTTGGGGCCTTTGACGACGTCGAACTGAACTTGTTGACCTTCCTGTAGGCTCTTGAACCCGCTTGCCTGGATGGCGGAGAAGTGAACAAAAACGTCTTCGCCATTCTGGCGGCTGATAAACCCGTAGCCCTTGGCATCGTTAAACCACTTTACGGTTCCTGTTTCCATGATGTTGCTGTGTTCCTTTGGTTGAAGTATGCGCTGGAACTCGCAGGTTAGTACAAGCAGATGATCAGGCAGGTCACGCTGTAGGCCCGGTTACTGCTCGCGGCCGCAAAGATCGAACGCAATTAAATTGTACATATTCACGGGCAAATGGCTAGAGGATTTTGCGCTGACAAAAGTAATCGGTCCTGGTACAGATTTCCCTGGCACCCTGCCGAAAATTCCAGGTTTACGCTCCCAGTTCTTTTTATCTAGCTGAAAAATAAGAGCCAACAGTTTTGGCAGTGTTCTTGCTTTCGGTAACCAGTGAATCAGTCTGGAGGCAACCATGCTGGCCATAAACGTCGCTACCCTGAATGATCTGGCGATGCTGGACGGTGGCAGTCCGTCGAAAGCGATATCACCCATGTCGGCCAAGAGAAGGCCCGACTTCGACACGGAGAAATTTCTTGCCACGATCGGCATGAGCGGGAAGGTCGTGGCGTTTGCCCAGCAGCAAAGAGTTTTCACGCAGGGAGATCCGGCCCACTCGGTCTTCTACATCCAGGAAGGCAAGGTCCGACTGACGGTGGTCTCGAAGGCTGGCAAGGAAGCGACCCTGGGTATATTGGGCAAGGGAGAGTTCTTCGGAGAACGCTGTCTCCTAGGAAGGCCAAGACGCATGAAGACTGCAACCGCCATGACGGACTGCGAACTTCTGCGCGTCGACAAGAAAGCCATGATGGAGGCGCTGCACCGGGAACAGGAGTTTTTCGAAATGTTCATGTCGAGTCTGCTGGCCCGGAACATCCGATACGAAGAGGATTTAGTCGACCATCTCTTCAATTCGAGCGAGAAAAGACTGGCTCGAATTCTGCTGCTGCTGGCTCGCGTGGACAAGGGATGCGTTTCCGCGTTTGTAACTCCCACCATCAGCCAGGAGACCCTCGCCGAGATGATCGGTACCACCCGGTCGCGGGTCAGTTTCTTCATGAACCGGTTCAGGGAGTCAGGGTTCGTTGACTATGGCGGGGGCGGGTTGCAAGTTCACAAGGCGCTTCTAGATGTGGTTCTTCGCGACTAGCGTCTGCCCGGCCCAATCGGAGCAGTTACAGCGCCGCGGCCTGTTCCCGCCGTCGGGCCTGGATTTCGATGTAGACGTTGATCAGCGAGACGGCGGCTGGGGTCACGCCGGGGATGCGCGAGGCCTGGCCGAGCGTTTGCGGGACGACTTTGCCGAGCTTCTCCTGCATTTCGCGCGACAAGCCGCTGACGGCGCGGTAATCGAACCAATCGGGAATGCGGCGCTGCTCGGCCTTCTTCAGCCGGTCGATGGCGCGCTGCTGCTGGTCGAGGTATCCCGCGTACTTGATTTCCGTTTCGATGGAATTCAGTTCGTTGCGGATTTCGGACGAAAGCGAAAAAGCATTCACCGCAGAGGACGCCGAGGTCGCCGAGAAATCTCTTGCAAAAAACGGCGGCGCGAGCTTTTTGAGGGCCGGCGCCAGTTGCTCGATGGTGATCTCCGGACGCTTCAGCAGTTGCGCTAATGTCTGTCCCAGTATCGCAGTCAGATCGCTTGGTTTGTGTGGGGATGGGCGCCCTCGCAAGCCTGCCCTGAGCGAAGCCGAAGGGTCCAAGTCGAGCGTAGCTCGCCCGCTTTCGTCCGCTGCGGAATAAATCCGCGAGATTTCCGCGATCATCGGCTCCGTCAGCTTCGTCTTCTCCAGCAGCTGCTTCATTTCTTCCATCCGTTGCTGTTTTGCTTCGAAGTCCGCCCACGCGTCATCCGGGATCAGGCCGACGCGGCGGCCATGGGGAGTCAGGCGCCGGTCGGCATTGTCGATGCGCAGGTGCAGGCGGAACTCGGCGCGCGAAGTGAACATGCGGTAAGGCTCGTTGGTGCCTTTCGAAATCAAGTCGTCGATGAGAATGCCGGTGTAGGCTTCCGAGCGGTCGAGCACCAGCGGAGTTTCTTTCTTGATCTTCAGCGCCGCGTTGATCCCGGCCATAATTCCCTGGCACGCCGCCTCTTCGTAGCCCGACGTGCCGTTGATCTGGCCGCCGAGAAACAGGCCGGCAATCTTTTTGGTTTCGAGGGTGCGGTTGAGTTCCGTGGGATCGATCGAATCGTACTCAATCGCGTAGCCGGGCCGCATCATTTCCGCGTGGTCAAGCCCGGGAATCGACTTGAGGATGGCCAGTTGCACGTCAATCGGCAGCGACGTGCTCATGCCGTTGACGTAGATCTCGTGCGTGTTCAGGCCCTCGGGCTCCAGGAAAAGCTGGTGGGTGGTTTTGTCGGGAAACTTGACGATCTTGTCTTCAATCGAAGGACAGTAGCGCGGCCCGGTCGATTGGATTTGCCCGCTGTACATGGGCGAGCGGTGAACGTTCTCACGAATGATGCGATGCGTCTCCGCCGTAGTGAAGGCGATGTAGCAGGGCGTCTGCGCGTCGTGATGGGCCACGCGGCGGGTGCGGAAGCTGAACGGCGTCGGATCCAAATCGCCGGGCTGGCGCTCGAAGCGCGACCAGTCGATGGTGCGGCCGTCGAGGCGCGGAGGCGTCCCGGTCTTGAGGCGGCATCCGCGCAGGCCAAGCTTTTTCAGCGATTCGCCGAGCAGGACAGCAGCCGCTTCTCCGGAACGCCCCGCCGGATACTGCTGCTCACCGCAGTGGATCAGCCCGTTAAGAAAAGTCCCGGTGGTTACGATGACGGCGTCCGCAGAAACGCAGCGGCCGTCGCGCAGCAAGATGCCGCGAATGCGGTTCTCAGTTCTCAGTTCCCGGTTCTCAGGAGCGTCAGGTGTAACTGAGAACTGAGAACTGGGAACTGAGAACTTCTCCACCACCACATCCACCACTTCCGCCTGCTTGATGGTCAGGTTCGGCTGCGACTCGAGCACCGCGCGCATCTTCAGGCGGTAGGCCTGCTTGTCGCACTGGGCGCGGGGTGACCAGACGGCGGGGCCGCGTGAAGTATTGAGCAGGCGGAATTGGATTCCGACGGCGTCGGTAATCTCGCCCATGATGCCGCCGAGCGCATCCACCTCGCGCACCAGATGTCCCTTGGCGATGCCGCCGATGGCCGGGTTGCACGACATCTGCGCGATCAGATCGACGTTCAACGTAAAAAGAGCGGTCTTCATCCCCATGCGAGCGGCAGCCATGGCGGCTTCGCATCCGGCATGGCCGGCGCCCACCACCACTACTTCGAAATGTTCGTCGAACGTCGTCATGTGCGCGTGTTCAGGACCCAAACAAGGGAGGGAATGTCTCTTGGCTCATTGTAACAATGATATTCGCCAACCTCAGCGGCGGTTGATGAGGGACGCTACGTAACCGGCGCCGAATCCGTTATCGATGTTGACCACGCTGACATTCGAGGCGCAGGAGTTCATCATTCCCAGCAGCGCGGCCAGGCCTTCGAAGGCTGCGCCATAGCCGACGCTGGTGGGGACGGCAATCACCGGGACTCCAACGAGGCCGCCAACCACGCTGGGCAACGCGCCTTCCATTCCGGCGCAGACCACGATGACACGCGCTTTGGCCAACGCTTCGCGATGGGCCAGAAGGCGGTGTATGCCCGCGACTCCAACGTCGTAAATGTGCTGAACGTTGTTGCCCATTAATTCGGCGGTAACGACGGCTTCTTCGGCGACGGGGATGTCGCTGGTTCCGGCGGACACGACGGCGATCACGCCTTTGCCGTGCTTCTTACGATCGCGTTGCAGGACGATGGCTCGAGGCAGTGGACGATACTCCGCCTTTGGAACGCTGGCGGCGACGGCGGCGAATTGTTCTTCGCTGGCGCGCGTGGCCAGCACGTTGCCGCCGTGAGCGGCGAGCCGGGTGAAAATTTCAGCAACTTGGCGCGGTGTTTTGCCCTGGGCAAAAATCACCTCGGGCATACCCTGGCGCAGGGCGCGATGGTGGTCGAGTTTGGCGAAGCCGAGGTCCTCGAAGGGCAAATGACGAAGGCGCTCGACGGCGTCGTCGGGCGACATGCGTTTCTTTCGGACCTGGTCGAAGAGCTTGCGCAGGGCTTGGGCGTTCATAGAGGCAGGCTTCATTGTAGATTCTAAACCTCAGTTCTCAGTTCTCAGTAAAGACCGCCGCCTGGTTTTTCTGAGAACTGAGAACCGAGAACTGTTTTTGTCAAGGCCTTTCAGTCATTTGGGTAGATTACTTCAGCGTAGATTACTCCAGTGGTTCAACGCCCTTTGGATAGTTTGCCCCAGCCCCCGGCGCGCCCTATACTGACGTTACTCTGGTTCTGGATTCTCCGGCAGGTTGGCGGGTAGGATGGGCCCTAGCGTAAGTGTGCCTTTTGGCTGAGCTTTATTTGGCCAAATTGCATTTGGCATAGCTTTATTTTGGCCGATCTGAATCCGTATGCGAACACGCCTGCAAATCGCGCTGATGACTAGCTTGACTGCGATCTCCTTTCTTCCCACGACATTTTCGCCCATGCCCGCGTGGGCCCAGGTGGGAGCGATTACTCCGATCACCGACGAATCCGGCCGCACCATCTACGTCAACGGAGACAAGCCTGGCCCGGCTTCGAAGGCGGAGACTTCGGTGCCTGCCCGATCCACGCTCGTCTATTGGAGCACGACCGAGCATCGCTTCAAGCCGGTTCCGACCAGCGGAGCGGTGATGCGGGCGGCGCGTTCGGCGGCCCAGGAAGTCAACATCTATCTCGACGGCAGGGCCCAGGCCCGCCAGGCTTTCAGCCGCGCTTTTACGCAAGAAGATATCGACGCCGCGATTGACGAGGCGGCGGCCCGCCACCACGTCGATCCCAGCCTGGTGCGGTCGGTGGTGAAAGTGGAATCGAATTTCAATCCCAACGCGGTTTCGCGCAAGGGCGCAATGGGGCTGATGCAGTTGATGCCTTCGACGGCGCGATCGCTCAAGGTTTCCAATCCTTTTGATCCGGCGCAGAACGTGGATGCCGGAGTTCGGCATCTAAGAAGTTTGTTGGACAACTACCGCGGCAACGTGCCCCTCAGCCTGGCAGCGTATAACGCGGGTGAGGGAGCGGTGGCGCGGAGCGCGGGGGTCCCGAAGTTCCGGGAAACCCAGAACTACGTTCGCCGGATCACGAACCTGTACAACGGCGGCGACCTGGGCGCGGACACGATCGGCAGCCCGGCGCGGCAAGCGGTCCATGTGGAGCGCGACGCTCGCGGCGTGCTCTACATCAGCAATACGGAATAGCGAACCACTGTGGCTTAAAGCTTCAACGGTTCAGTGAATTAAGTGAAGACCCAGGCTTCCACGACCCTAACTCGGAGCGGCCGCGCCCTTCGCCTCGCAGCGATTCTGTCGCTCGCGATGCTGCCGCTGGTTTCGGCAAACGCCCGCGTCCACCACAACGACGCCTGGGCCCGCCAGGAATTCGCCAAAGCGGAAAGCACGCGCGAGGCCCTCAACGGCCGACCCACGGCGGAGCGCACGCGCCACGAATACCAGCGCGCGATCGACGCCTACCGTCGCGTGTATTTTGGCGCTCCCACCTCCTCGAAGGCGGACCCGAGCGTGGTGGCAACCGCGGAACTCATGGTCGAGATGGGGCGGCATTTTGACGACGACAAGATCCTGCGCGGCGCCGTGGACGAATACCGCTTTCTGCGCAAGGAATATCCCGGCAGCAAATACCGCTGCGACGCGCTTTTCACCATCGGCGAGATTTACAAGGACGATCTCAACGATGCGAAAGAGGCGCGCGCGGCCTTCGCCGAGTTTCTGCATCGCTATCCGCGCAACCGGCTGGCCGACGATGCGCGTTCGGCGGTGAAGGAACTCGACGACGAAGCCGCCGCACTGGAACGCCCGGCGCAGAAGGCGGAGCACAAGCCGAAGCCGAATGCCAGCGCCAGCGCAGCCAACCCTGGCGCGAACGCCAGCGCCAACACGAACGACGACGCCGGGGAATCCGCGAAAGGCGCAGTCGCCCGGCGCAACGAATTGCCGCGCGTCACCGGCGTTCGCCACTGGTCCACGCCCGACTACACGCGCGTCGCCATTGACGTCGAGCAGGAAGTGAAATTCGATTCCCAGCGCATCTCGAATCCGGACCGCATTTTTTTCGACCTGTACGACACCAAACTCGCTTCCACGCTGGTGGGGAAGACCTTCGACGTGGACGACGGCTTCCTGAAGAAAGTCCGAGTGGCCGAATTTCAGCCGGGGCGCACGCGCATCGTGCTGGAAGTGGACAATCTGGCAAGCTACGACGCTTTCCTGCTGCCCGACCCATACCGGCTGATCATAGATATCCACGGCAAGGACATTCACGGCAAGGATATCCACGGCAAGGATATCCACGGCAAGCAAAGCCAGCCAGCTCCTTCGGCCGAGGCCGATGAAACTGAAGTGGACGCACCCGCCATTGCGAAACCGGCGCCCGTCGAAAAAGACTTACCCGCAGTGGCCGGCAACGCGGACCCCCATCTTGCCGGCTCGGTGAAGCCAAAGTCAAAATCAGCGACTGGCACGGGAGTGATCAAGACCACGGTCGCGGTTCAGGGGTCGGACCGCAGAATTCCAAAGACGATCGTCAATGCGGACGAAAGTGCGGACGACAGTGCAAACGACAGTGCGAGCGACGACGCGGCTAACCAGGCGAGGGATGCTGCCGATGACGGACCGCCGGCGAAATCGCATGCGCCTCGGTCTGCGTCTTCTTTGGCACCGTCGGCATCGGCGTCGGCATCATCGTCATCGCCGCCGGTGGCGTCGCAGTCTCCGCGTAGAAAAAAGCCCGGCTCCGCAACGGTCGCTTCCGACACCGCCGATCTTCATTCCAGCGACCTTCGTCCCGATGCGCGCGAAGCGACCCGGGAAGCTCGGCCCACAGCTTCTGGCAACCGCTCTTTAACGCGCGCGCTCGGCCTCAAGATTGGCAAGATCGTCATTGACCCCGGCCACGGCGGACATGACACGGGGACGATTGGCCCGAACGGCTTGCAGGAAAAAGATCTGGTGCTCGACGTGGCCAAGCGACTGGGGCGCCTGCTGGAAGCGCGGCTGGGCGCGGAAGTAATTTATACGCGCCAGGACGATACTTTCATTCCGCTCGAAACCCGCACCGCGATTGCCAACCGCGAGCAGGCGGATCTGTTCATCTCGATCCACGCCAACTCGAGCCGCGATGCCGACGCGCGCGGCGTCGAAACCTACTACCTGAATTTCACCTCATCGCCGGAAGCGCTGGAAGTTGCCGCCCGGGAAAACGCGGTGTCGGAGAAATCGATCCACGAACTCCAGGACCTGGTGAAGAAAATCGCGCTCAAGGAAAAAATCGAAGAATCGCGCGAGTTTGCCGGCGACGTGCAGCAGTCGCTCTACGGAGGCTTGGCACTCAACAATGACGGCATCCGCAATCGCGGGATCAAAAAGGCGCCGTTCATTGTGCTGATTGGCGCGAACATGCCTTCGATTCTGGCGGAGATTTCGTTTGTGTCGAATCCCACCGACGAGCGCAAACTGGAAACCGCGGAACAGCGGCAGCGCATCGCCGAGTCGCTCTACCGCGGCGTCTCGAAGTACGTCGGCGGATTGAGCGGCGTGAAAGTGGCGAGCAAGATCGACAAACACGAAGGTCAATGAAGCGCGAGCGCCGATAAACCCCTCCGCAGGCGGCAGCCAATGGTGAGTAACTTGTGGGATCCGCCTCGGTGACAGTGGTAATATTCAGGCGATGTTTTCCATGGCAAGAGTTGAGCGGCGCGCGTTATGGTGTCGCTAGGAAGGCCTGCTAAGATGCGGATATTTGGCGGAAATGGAAGGGCGATTATGAAGCTCGCGGTCTGCTGTCTCCTGTTTACCTTGTGCGCGTTCGCGCAAACTGCCAAGGAAGCCCCGAACTCGGACGCCGGGCAGTTGGTGGCGCTCGAGCGTATGTGGAACGAAGCCCAGGTCAGCCGCGACGTGCCCGCCATCGCCAGCATGATTGGCGACAAATTCATCAATACTGAATTTGATGGGGAAGTCAGCGACCGGGGAAAATTCCTGGCGGATTTTGCCGACCCCAAATTCGAACTTACTTTCATGAATATCCAGGACGTGAAAGTGGAGATGTACACCACTGCGGCGGTAGTGACGGGCACGTATCACACCAAAGGCACCTACGGTGGCAAGCCATACGATCATATAGGGCGCTTCACCGATACCTGGATCTTGCAGAATGGCAAGTGGCTGTGCGTGGCCAGCCATAGCAGTCTGCTGAAAAAGTAGTTAGTCGAAACTTCCGCTGCCTTTTTCCCGGCGCAAATCATCCACGATCAGTCGGCCGATCGGGCCGCAAGACGGCCCTGCGCGCCCGAATGGCTCTCAAACCAACGAATCAGCTTGTCGCTGAACTCGCCGGGATTTGAGCTGATCGAGCCGCAGTGATCCGCGTTGGGTACCTCCCACAGAAGGACAGCCGGATTACGGGATGCAATCAACCGGGAATGGCGCACGGGGATGTTGCTATCGCTTTGTCCATGAATCAAAAAGACTGGAATCACGGTAGAAGCCACGGCGTTTTCGGGCGAGGCTTGTGCGAAGTCCAGCTTGTACTTCCAGCGAGCGTAAATAAACCCAAATTCAATGATGGGGCGGAGCACGGTCCGTCCGAGCCACGGACCCGTGCTGAAGAACTGGCCAACGCGGTCGTAGCCAATCTCGCGGAAACTGGCGAAAGACGATTCGGCGGCAACGGCGCAGAAGCGAGTTTCATCGCGCAACGACTGCAACAACAGCGTCGCACCCATGGACTCCCCTAAGCCGAAAATGCACTGGGGATGATCATTCTGTTCGAGCCAATCCAGCCACCGATGAATGTCCTCCGATTCCAGTAGCCCAAAAGTGGCCAGGTCGCCACCACTGGATCCGTGGGCCCGCGCGTCCGGCATAAGGACGCTGAAGCCGCGGTCCAATAACAACTCTGCGTAACCGGTCGTGCCGACGCGGTTATCGCCGAGACCGTGCAGCAGAATCACAGCGTTTCCGTTGCTGTGGGCTGGGCGAATGCTCCAGGCGCGCAAGGTCGCTCCATCCCGCGCAGCGATTGCGACGTTGGCCAAGCCGGAGCCATGGAGGCGCGCCATGTCTTGGACTTCCACTTCATTCTCCGAAGACTCGACGCGCCGGCTGGGATGCAATGTCACCTCGGTCAAAAAAACTCCCGCTATGGCTGTGAGCGTCAGATACGCCAGTAGGCCAATGACACTCAGTCTCTTGAACAATTTGCTTCCCACTAGGTAAGGTACGCAATTGCTCTGTATGATGTTTCGGGTTAGTTTTGAAAGTGTCGCTCGATGGAAGCCAATCTGTGTTCGGTTGGATGGGTGTGAATCCCGTCCCCACACAATTTCCGCCACGGGTGGGAACTTTCTCGGTCCGTTTGTAGTCTAATCCCATAGAATAGGTGCGCCTTTTCGAATGAAACTCTCGCGACGGATCTCGCTCTTCTTAATCCTCTGTGTTTCGTTCGGCTTTTTTTGCGCCTTGGGTTTTGCCGCTGAGCCGCGAGCGAAGGCGTCCACGGCTTCTGTCTCTTCGAAGTCTGCCGCTCCGATCCCTGTCCTGCCCGCCGAGTTTGCCGGCTGGCAGGTAAAAGGGGCGGTTGCGCGGAGCGCCGATCCCGCCGTGGCCGATGCCGCGAATGCGCCCGTGCTGAAGGAATACGGCTTCGAGCGCATGGAAAAGGCGGCCTACACCCGCGACGACGGCCGCAATCTGACCGTCACCGCCGCCGTGTTTGCCGACGCCAGCGGCGCTTTCGGCGCTTTCACTTTTTACAATTCCGCCGACATGGGAGAGGAAACCATCGGCGGTCAGGCGGCCTTTCTGAATAGCCGCGTGTTGTTCTGCCAGCAGAACGTGCTGGTGACCGCGGTCTTCGACAAAATGAGCGTGATGTCGGCGTCGCAGTTGCGGGAACTCGCCGGGATGTTGCCGCCAGCCGAAGGCAACAAGGGCAACCCGCCTCCGCTGCCGAATTATCTTCCGAAGCGGGCTTTTGGGAAGACCTTCGAGAAGAACACGACGAAGTACATCATGGGTCCGGTGGCGCTCGATCGCGCGGGAGCGCCGCTGCCGGCGTCGCTGGTCAGTTTCAATTCTGGAGCCGAAGTCGTGATTGGCAGGTACGCGGCCACGGCGGGCGATGCCACACTGATGCTCATCGAATATCCGACGCCGCAGATTGCCGCGGAACGCCTGCGCCAGATTGACGCCTCGCACCAAGCTGCCGGTCAGGCGCCGGGAGTTGCGTCGATGGTGGACGTGGGCCCGTTCTTCGACGCGCGCACCGGGCCGATCGTCGCCATCGCCTCCGGCCCGCTTTCAAAAAGCGAAGCGCGCTCGCTGCTGTCGTCGCTCAGCTACGAAGCCGATGTCACCTGGAACGAGAATACCTACCTGAGCAAGAAGGATAATTTAGCAAACTTTCTCTTCAACGCGATTGTTCTTTGCATCATTGTGGTGGGCCTCTCGCTGGTAGCCGGGATCGCGTTTGGGGGCTTGCGCGTGCTCATAAAACGGTTTTTTCCCGACTCCGTGTTCGACCGCCCGGAAACCATGGAATTCATCTCTTTGCACCTTGACGATCACCCCCGCCGCACGCCTGGCGAGCGGTAAGTGACTCAATCGAATGTCGTTAGCGGAGAAAATGGACAAATTTACACCATTTGGATGTGGTTTGCCGACTTGTGCACGTGTCGTGTAAGTTGTTGAAAATAAGACTATTTAAGTCGCAAATTTTGCTTGACACTGTGCTTTTAAGACTCATAAGATTCCCGCAGAAAGTTCTGATGGGTTAAACCTCCGTTGGAACTATTCTCCCTTAGAAGAAAAGGCCGCCCAAGTTGCCGGGTGGCCTTTTCGTTTTGGTGGCAATTCTTAGTTGTAAGTTCTCAGTTCCCAGTTCTCAGTTCTCAGTTGAAGAACGATTGGGTTTTGTTTTTCTGAGAACTGAGAACCGAGAACCGAGAACTTGTTTTGGAACCTCTGCGCGCTCGCATGCGTACACTACTATGTATGAGAGTGTGAGCTCGAAAGGACCAGCGATGTTTTGCGATCAATGTGGCACGCAGTTGCAAGCGGGAGCGCCGCGCTGCGGTAGCTGTGGCAAACCCGTTCTTGGACCGGTCGAGCTGCGGCGCAGCCGGGTCCGCGAACATGTCCGTCTGGTGGGCATTCTGTGGATGGCGTACTCGGCGCTCAACGTAATTGGAGGACTGATTCTGATTGTGGTTGCGCAGACGCTCTTCGGCCACGCGTTCCATGTTTCCAACGGTCCGCCACCCGAAGTTACCGTCTGGCTGCGGCCTCTTCTGACCTTCATCGGATGGCTGATCCTGGCGAAAGCCGCGGCCGGATTCATCGCCGGTTGGGGTTTGCTGCAACGCCAAGACTGGGCGCGTACGCTTGCCCTGGTGCTGGGTTTCGTGGCCCTGCTCCACCCCCCCATTGGTACTGCGCTCGGCGTCTATACGCTTTGGGTGTTGCTGCCCGCACAATCCGATGACGACTACAAGGCGCTGGCGCAGACTGCGTAGCGCGTTTGCAGGAATCGGCGGCGGGTATTTAGAATCGAAGACAGGCCGACGTAGCTCAGTTGGTAGAGCAGCCGATTCGTAATCGGCAGGTCATCGGTTCAAGTCCGATCGTCGGCTCCAGCTCTGTCGCTCGCGGCTTTTTGCCATTTCACCCCGGTTCTCCACAGCCTTCCACTATCGTGCTACTTGCATTCCCGTACCGAAGTTCCGGATAATCAAGCTGGAAAGTTCGTGACCGACGTGTATCGCTACAGCCGCGCCGAACTGCTGCGCATTCTCCGACTCGCTCCTCGCCAGCTTTATACCTGGGAGAAGGCGGGACTGGTGACGGCGGCCGAAGATTATTCTTTTTACGATCTGGTGCAAATCAAGAAAGTGCGCGACCTCTGCGCGCAGCGCGTTCGTCCCGCCGTGATACGGCAATCGCTTGAAGCCATGCAGAAACAGGTTGCGGGCATGGAGAATCCCCTGCTCGAGGCCGGGTCCTACCGCAGCGGACACCGCATCGCTTTCCGCCACCAGGGGCGGCTGGTTGAGCCCATTGCCGGACAATTCATGTTCGATTTTTCGTCCGAAGAAAGAAGAGTCGTGACCAGTCCGCCGCACAATGGCCCGGAACTGGTGATTACCGACGTTGCCGACTTGTTCGCGCGCGGCATCATGCTCGAAGAAAACGCCTCGACCCAGAGCGCGGCAATCGACGTCTATTTAGAGGTGCTCGAGATGGATCCCATGCACGCCGCCGCGCACATCAATGTGGGCACTCTCTACTACAACCGCCAGGAATACGCGCTCGCCGAAAAGCACTACCGCTCGGCGATCCAGATCGATCCGCGTTACGCGCTCGCCTATTTCGATCTGGGCAACGTGCTCGATGAAACCGGACGCGTCGAGGAAGCCATCGACACCTATAAGGCCGCGATTCAACTCGCGCCCACCTACGCCGACGCGCACTACAATATCGCGCTGGCCTACGAAAAAATTCGCCAGCCGCGCAAGGCGCTGCAACACTGGCGCGCCTACGTCAAGCTCGATACCACCGGCCCCTGGACCGTGCACGCCAACCATCAGATCCGGCGCATCCTGCAAAACGACGGCCTAAAGCTGGTCCACTCCCGCCAGGAAAACTAAGTCCAGCCCTAAGCCCGGCCTCCGGCTGAACGCCACGGAACCTCGGCTGTTCTCCGTCCGTACTGCTCTAGTGGCGTAAATTCAGCAAAGTTGATCCGGAGGTCTCTTGCAGCTCATCATCGATCGTGTCAGCAAGCGCTACGGCGCGCACACGCTGGCCCTGGAAGACTTCAGTCTGGAACTCGGCGCCGGAGTGCTCGGCCTGCTCGGCCCGAACGGCGCGGGCAAGACCACGCTGATGAGTATTCTGGCTACCATCACCCGGCCCACCAGCGGCCACATTCGCTGGAATGGAACGGACCTGGCGGCCGATCCCAACGCGATTCGCAGCGTGCTCGGATACCTGCCGCAGGATTTTGGCGTTTATCCCAATCTGAATGCGGTCGAGTTTCTGGAATACCTGGCGGCAGTGAAGGGCCTGGACTCGGCTGCGGCGCGGCGGCGCATTGATGAACTCCTGAACCTGGTCAACCTGACGGAAGTGCGCAAACGTCCGCTGGGCGGTTATTCGGGAGGAATGCGGCAGCGTATCGGCATCGCCCAGGCGTTGTTGAACGATCCCCGGCTGTTGATTGTGGATGAACCTACCGCGGGGTTGGATCCGGAGGAGCGGGTGCGCTTTCGCAATCTGCTTTCGGATCTCTCCGGAGAACGTATTGTCATTCTTTCCACCCACATTGTTTCCGACGTCGAGGCCACCGCGACCGACATCGCGTTGATCTCGGAAGGCAGGCTGGTGGCGCACGCCGCGCCCGAAGATTTGCTGGCAGCGGTCGAGGGGAAAGTGTGGGAGTGGGTCGTGCCCAGCTCAGATCTGAACGCGGCCAAACGCCAATACCTCGTCAGCAACACCGCCCGGCGCAGCGATGGCGTGCACGTCCGTCTGCTCTCTTCGCAACCGCCGCCGGGAACCAGTCCCGCTGCACCGACACTGGAGGATGCTTACTTGTTCTGCCTTTCGCAGCACCGCGCCGGAGTGGCGGCATGAATAAGTCCCTGCGCGTGCTCTATCACATGGTGAAAGCGGATTTTCTGGAGCGTGTCCGGAGATACAGTTTTTTGGTGATTCTGGCGGCCGCCCTCTACCTGGCCTACGGCGTGCTCGCGGAGAAGGTCACCATCATCGTCGGGGATGGTTATCGCGGCCTATACAACTCGGCATGGATTGGCATGTTGATGGCCATCTGTTCCTCGACGTTCCTGTCGTTGTGCGGATTTTATGTGGTCAAGAACTCCATAGAGCGCGACTCCGCGACGCGGGTGGGGAGAATTCTGGCAGCCACGCCCATGCGCAAGGAGTTTTACACCGTCGCAAAAACCGTGAGCAACTTCGCCGTGCTGGCCTCCATGGTGCTGGTGCTGATGGCCGCCGCGGTGGCCATGCAGTGGCTGCGTCCCGAAGCGCGGCCGATTTCCCTTTGGAAGCTGTGGTCGCCGTTCCTGCTGATTACCCTGCCCGCCATGTTTGTTACCGGCAGCCTCGCTTTGCTCTTCGAGACCCTGCCGGTTTTGCGCGGCGGCGTGGGCAATGTGATTTATTTCTTTGTCTGGACCGCTGCGCTTGCCAGCGGAGCGGGGACCGGTTTCGACGATCCGGCGGGAATCGGCATTCTCGGCATCAGCACGCGCCAGGCGCTGGAGAGGATGAATCCGGGAAGCCCTGAGAATTCCAGCTTTCGCCTGACCATTGGCCCCGAACACGCCTCCCGCACATTTTTGTGGAACGGCGTGGATTGGACCCTGCATCTGCTGGCTTGGCGGCTGCTGTGGGTGGCCGTGGGCTTGGGACTGGCGGTGCTGGCGTCGGTCTTCTTCCATCGCTTTGATCCGGCGCGCCAAGGCGTTCGCGAGAAAGAAGCAAAAGAAAAGCGAGGCGCGGCCGTGGATGATTCTTCGCGCACCGTCGAGCCGGGGCAGCCAACGCCCGGCTACGCGGCGCTGACTCCTCTCGGTCCGCGTGGACACGGCCGCTTCGCCAGGCTGGCGCTCTCTGAACTTTCGCTCATGCTCAAGGGGCTGCGCTGGTGGTGGTACACCGTGGCCGCGGGCCTGCTGGTGGCGGAGTTCGCGTCGCCCGCGCCGGCGGCTCGGGAAGGCGTACTGCTGGCGTCGTGGATCTGGCCAGTCCTGCTGTGGTCGCAGATGGGCTGCCGCGAGTCGCGCCACGCGACGCAATCCTTGATTTTTTCGGCGGAGCGCGCGGCCTACCGGCAATTGGCCGCTCTCTGGATTGCCGGCGTCATGGTCGCGATGATGACCGGCGCGGGCACGGGAATTCGCCTGCTGCTCAGCGCCGCTTGGCCGCAAGCCGCCGCTTGGCTTGCCGGGGCGCTCTTCATCCCAAGTCTGGCGCTCGCCTTGGGAGTTTGGAGCGGTTCCAGCAAATTTTTCGAGGCCCTTTTCACGGTTTGGTGGTACATCGGCCCGGCCCATCAGACTCCCGGCCTTGACTTCATGGGCCTATCGCGAGTTTCCAGCACCCCCGGCATCTATTGGACCCTGGCTGCGGGTCTGGTGCTGGCGTCTTGTCTCGGAAGGCGCCGGCAAGTTGCCTATGCGTAAAGAAAGAATCGGCACGGACGAGAGTGCCACCCGCCTCACTCAAGCAGCATGGTAATGGAGGGCGGCACGAGCGCAGGCGCTGAGGCCAGCGTTATACTCAGATATCACCTTTCAGGTGCGGGAGACCATAAATGAAATTCCATCGGTGGATTTTGCCGCTGAGCCTTTCGCTCGCGGTAGCGGCCGGAGTCTGCTTTGGCCAGGATGCCGCAAAGAAGATTTACAACGAAAACGCCAATGCGCGCGCTGAGATCAAAGAAGCTCTGACGAAAGCGGCAGCGGAACACAAGCGCGTCATCGTCGTGTTTGGCGCCAACTGGTGCCCCGATTGCCACGCCCTCGATGACGACTTTCATCGCGCCGATGTGGCGCCGGTCCTCGCCGCCAACTATGAAGTGGTGCATGTGGACATCGGCAAGGGAGACAAAAACCAGGACTTGATGACGAAATACGAAGTCCCGATGAAGCGCGGCATTCCCGGACTGGCCGTGCTCGATCCCGATGGCAAGCTGGTGTACAGCCAGAAGAACGGCGAATTCGAGAATGCGCGCTCGCTCGCCCCAACGGACGTGCTGGCATTCCTGAACAAGTGGAAACCCGGAGCGCAGGGCCAGTGAGAATCTAAATCGCCCCGTTGCAGCGACAACAAAGGCGCGGCTTGCGCCGCGCCCCCCGGAGCGAAAGCAACTACTTTGTCGTCATTGTTGGCCATTCGGTTCAGTCCACCACCAGCTTGTTCTCGACGCTGAACGCGCCGGGCACCGAACTCGCCCGCATTCCGGCAATCGTTTTGTCCATCGCGCTTTGCACGGTCCCGTAGAGCGTCACGTGGCCGTTATCCACCACGATGCGGATCGGGTCCACCGGATCGCTGGCATAGCGGCCCAGCTCCGAGTCGCGATAAATCGCGCGCGCCGTGCGCGCCCGCAGTGAATCGTCGAAATTCGAAACCGGCAGCACGTTCACTTCGTTCACAACATCCCTGACGCCGGGGGTGCGGGTGACGATATCAAACGCCGAATCTTTCGACACATCCCACACGGTATAACCGCCAAGGGTCACGATGCCGTCTTTCACGCTCACCGTGACGTAGTTGAACGCGTTGTCGTAGTATCCGACGCGGTCATAGGCCAACTGCTTGCCCAGTTTCTGCTGGAGCCGGCCATCGGGCACGGTTTCTCCCGCCACCACGATATCGTTGCGGACGCCGCTGACGTTCGCGAGCTTTCTGACTTTTTTCGCGGCGTCGATTTTGTCCTGATAAAGGCCGACCGTGCCGGTCAGGGTCACGATGCCGTCTTCGACGCTCGAGCTCACGTTTTGCAGTTGCTTCGCATCATGGATCTTCTGGCTGGCAGCCTGCTGAATCTGCTGATCGTACCGGCCGTTGGCTGCCATTGCGGTCATGCTCAGCAGGACGAGCAGCGCCGTAGTCACCGCAAATCCTTGAACCTTCCCAAAGTTTTTCATAGTCGCCATCCTTACTGCAATTTCCGGTCACCTCCCCACGAGATTAACCGGCTAGTTAAATAGACGCGGACCGCGCAGGAAGGGATGCTGCCTGGAGGAGACTTTTACAAACTATTACTTTTACAATCCATTACAAAAAACAAGTGTTTGCCGCTCAACAACTTGATCGCACGATAGGGTGCGTGGGAGAGTTTCGAAAAGCCGTTTTTCTCGAAAAGAAAAGCAGTAGAATACGACAATGACCACCGACGAACGCCTCGATCGATTGACGGAAAGACATCAAGCTTTAGCGGAGAGTCTGCAACTGCTCACGGCGGATGTGCAGAGCCTGGCGCAATCGACAAAAGAACACAATCAATCTCTCGGCGCACACGACCGGGTCCTCAAAGAGCACGATCAATTCGTCCAGGAACACGATCGATTTCTCAAAGAACACGATCAGTTTCTCAAAGAGCACGACCGCATCCTCCGAGGCCACGCCGATCTCATTGGCGACCTGGTGAAGGTCGCTACAGCCCACGAGCGGCGACTGGATCGCATCGAAGGCCACTCGGCCTGACCGCTGCACGACAAAAGGCTCACGCCCGGTTATTTCTTGCGGGTGGCCGGCTTCTTCTTCGACGTCGCGACACTCTTCTTAACAGTAGTTCTTGTCGCAAACACCCTCGCGAAAATCTTGTCGATGTTCTTGAGCTGGCGGCTAAGGTCAAATGCGCGCTCAATCTTCGCCTTCTCAACACGTCCGCGAATCTCCGGATCGTTGAGCACCAGTTCGTGGAAATCCAGGTTCTCTTTCCACGCCCGCATGGCGTGGTTCTGCACCAGGCGGTATGCGTCCTCGCGGGAAACGCCGCTCTCCACCAAGTCGAGCAACAACTGTCCGCTGAAGACGAGGCCATGGGTGCTTTCGAGGTTCGCCTTCATGCGTTCTGGATAGACGAACATGGTCTCGATCAAACTCGCCGTCTTATTGAGCAGATAGTCGGCCAGCGTGGTCGAATCCGGAATGATGATGCGCTCCACCGAGGAGTGCGAAATATCGCGCTCGTGCCAGAGGGCTACATTCTCGAAACCGGCCTGCGCGTTCGCCCGCACCACGCGCGCCAGTCCGCTGATTTGTTCGCAAGTGACGGGATTGCGCTTGTGCGGCATGGCCGACGAGCCCTTCTGCTTTTCGCTGAAGTATTCTTCCGCCTCGCGAACTTCGGTGCGCTGCAAGTGGCGGATTTCGGTCGCGATTTTGTCGAGCGTGGACGCGACCGTGGCCAGCGTGGCCAGGTAGTGGGCATGGCGGTCGCGCTGAATTACCTGCGACGACACCGCCGCGGCCATCAATCCCAGGCGCGCGCACATTTTTTCTTCCAGCTCCGGCGTGAGGTGGGCAAAGGTTCCGACCGCGCCCGAAAACTTGCCCACGCGCAGGTCTTCGGCGGCGGCCTGGAAGCGCGCGATGTTGCGTAAAGTCTCCGAATACCAGTTTGCGATTTTGAAGCCGAACGTAATCGGCTCGGCGTGGATGCCGTGGGTGCGTCCGATCATCGGCGTGTCTTTGAACTCCCATGCGCGGCGTTCGAGCGCCTCGGCCAGACGGTCGAGATCGCCGGCAATCAGGGTCGAGGCCTGCTGAATGAGCAACGCCTGCGCCGTATCCACCACATCGTTCGACGTCAGCCCGTAGTGGAACCAGCGAGCGTGCGGGCCCACAATCTCGGCCACCGCCGTGGTGAAGGCGATGACGTCGTGCTTGACCTCGGCTTCAATCTCGAAGATGCGCTCGACGTTGAATCCGGCGCGTGCTCGGATTGCCTGCGCGGCGTCTTTGGGCACGATGCCGGCGGCGGCCAGGGTTTCAGTGGCGGCGACTTCCACCGCCAGCCAGGTGCGGAAGCGGTTTTCGTCGCTCCAGATGCGGGCCATCTCCGGCCGGGTATAGCGTGGGATCACGGCAGTCTCTCCTGTGGGGGAACTGAGGATTGTAAATCAGGTAAGGAAATCGGGCCATCGGGTGATCGGGTCATCGGCTGATCTAAGTTCAAATGCATCTGACTTTCGATGGCCCGATCAACCGATGGCCCGATGACCCGATTTCTTCCCCCTACTCCACCGTGTGTTTCGCCGTGTACCCGTCTCGCGCGTAGATGATGTACTTTTCTTCCTTGCCCTTCTGGTTGCGAATCTTGAGCGGGCTGCCGTCCGGCGCCTGTAGTTCGACTTTCAGCTTGCGGTAAGTGCCGTCAAGTTTGGCGTTGGTCGGGTGATAGCTGATGCTGTACTGGTTGCGGATGTCGGCCCCGACTTCCTGAAACATCTCCGGCAGTTCGCCTTGGAAGCGCGGGAAGTACGCCCTTCCTCCGGTCAGCTGCGCGAACGTCCGCACCTCGTTGTCGGCTTGCAGGTAGGTCATTTCGCCGGCCGGTATTCCCATCCCGCGGTTGTTGCGGCAAAAGGAGCTGCGCGGGTGCGTCTCGCAATATTCGCGCACCGCGAAACCGACGCTGATGGGGTAGATGGTGACGTCCTTCGTGGACTTGATCTTCTTCAGGATCTGGTCCAGGTTCAGCTTGCTGAAGCTGTCAACCCCCGTGGTCACAAGAATGATGTATTTCTTGCCCTCGATACGGTCGATTCTGTCGAGCGTGTCGAAGAGCGCGTCAAACATGTTGGTTTCCGAGAAACCCGGCATGCGCAATTGGTTCAATGCCCCCATGACGGCGCGCTTGTCCTGGGTAAAGTCCACGAGGATTCTAGGGCTCATGTCGTAGGAGACGACCGACACCCAGTCATCTTTCTGAAGCGTATTTGCGAATGCGTACGACGCGCGCAAGGCTTCTACTTCAAAGTCGTAGTTGGTCGATGCGAACTCCACCAGCAGGACGGCCGTGATCGGGGCCGCAGTCTGATTGAAGCTTGAAATCGTTTGGGGCGCGCCGTCTTCCACCACCTTGAAATTCTCTTTATGCAGCCCTGGGACGGTCTGTCCGTCCTTGGTGGTTACCAGCACGTCCAGATTCACCAGCGGCACGTTGACTGAGATCGAGTAGTCGGGCATGCCCTCGATCTTCTTCGGTTTTTCCGGGGCCGGTGGCGGCGGCTCTTCCTTTTTCTTGGGCACCACATACGGTCCAACGTCGTTCTGCGGGCCGCCGGCTGCGGGCGGAGCCTCTTGCTGGTTGGGGTTCGCTGGGGGTTGCTGCTGCGTAGCTTGCGAGTGCGCCGGAAAACTCGCGGCCACCATCCAGAGAAAAACAAACGCCGGCAGCAACACACGCTTGCGGGACGCAGACGGCGCCCGCTTTCGACCGCTCAATACGCTGGAAGTCATTGGGGAAGTCCTCGACAATTACTCTTGTAGTATAGATGCAAGAACTCCGCCCTTGGGATATTTTGCGGGCCGCAAAAAAGACAGGGCCCCTGAGGTTTTCCCGGGGAGCCCCAGGAGTTCCCGGCCTCCATGGCGAGTCGTTTTTTCTCGACGCTTACTTTGTCACGCGCTCCACGAGCTGACCGCGGGTGCCTCCGCCGTATTGCAGACTGCCAATCGCGCAGCGGTGGCCGAGCAGAAGGCAGCTATCAATGTCGCGGCCCAGGAGCCATCCGCGCAGGAAGCCGGCGTCAAAATTGTCGCCCGCTCCCGTCGTATCCACGACAGCCGCCGGCAGCCCGGTGGTTTCATTGGGATGAAGTTCCCAGGTCTCGTCTTTCGTCGGGCCGTTCCGGAACGCCCGGGCCCCCTTGTCGCCGCATTTCACAATCACCAGAGGCCCCAGCTTGGCCAGCGACCTGCCGGCCTCGGCCACATCTTTCTTGCCCGAGATGGCGAGCGCCTCGGCTTCGTTGGGAAGAAAAACGTCAACCTGCGGCAATAGGTCCAATACTCCTTCCCAACGGTTGTCCGGGTCCCAGTTGGTGTCGAGCGAAGTGGTCAAGCCGCGCTGTTTGCACTTGGCCAGCCAGCCTGGCCAGAAGGGACGCATTTGGCTCAACAGGAAATAGCTGGCCACATGCCAGTGCTCGCAGTTGCGCAGCATCTTCTCCTCAATGTCGGCGGGACTGGTGGCATTGATGGTGCCCATGTAGGTCAGAATCGCGCGATCGTTTCCTTCCGAGAGCGCGACGCAGATCCCAGTCTTCAGCGCCGGGTGCGTTTTCATGCGCGACGTGTCCACCCCGGCCCCGCGCAGTCCCGCGACCACGAATTTTCCGTACAAGTCGCGTCCCGTCCAGCCAATCATTCCCACGCGTGCGCCCAGCTTCCCCAACTGACTGGCGAAAATCGTGCCCGAGCCTCCGAGTTCGAGCGCACAGTCGCCCACAATCTGTTCGACTTGGCGAAACTGCGGGCGCACGTTGCCGGTCAGAATGAGATCGACACAAATGTCGCCCACCGCCATCACATCGAATTTGCCTCGTGATGCCGGGCGAGTAGTCGAGGCTTTGCTTGATTTGGCAGTGGCGCGACGGCGCGCCGGTGGTTTTGGAGTCTTCGTCTTCCTGGTCGTCATGGTATGAATGAGAAATTTCCCCGCAATTCAATATTATGCCGATGAACTTCCGGCAAGAACCGCAAACCTTCCGGGCCCCGCCTTCCAGCCGCGTCGTTTCGCGTCATGGAAAGAAAATGCCCGGCGGTCGAAGCTGAGTGTGGCGCGCCTGTTGTCGCGGCCTTCGTTCCAGTCTAATTTAATCGTTTTAACCGCAGGAAACAAGACGGAACTACCGCTGCCACGAACATTGTGCGCTTGCCCTCATCCCAGCCTCATGGCGCTGACAAACGCGTTCTCAAAACCAGACTCGCTGGCCAGCGCCACGTGTTCCAATTGCGGCATCTCGTGATCCGGCGGCCGCGACAGAATCAGCTTCGCTCCCCGCAATGCCGTGTTTCCCGAGGGCGTCAGCCGTCCGGCTGCCATGCCCGGGAGCAACCCAATCCGCACGGCGCTCTCCGCGCGAACGTAGTTCCCGAACGCTCCCGCAAGAAACACCGACTTCACCTGGCCTGGAGACGCGCCCAACCGTTTCAGTAGCAGTTCGAATCCGCAAGCGATGGCGCCCTTGGCCAGTTGCAGTTGGCGAATGTCACGTTGATACAGGCCGATGTCTCCAGCGATGGCAAAGAAGTCCATGCCGCCGCGAAGTCTGCCGCTCGGAAGAATCGTCCCGAGTTCAAGCCCGGCAGCGACGGCGTCAACCAGGCCGCTGCCGCAAAGTCCTCTTGGCGCAATCGCCCCGATGACGGACGTGTGCAGCGCGCCATCCACCACGGTCACCGATGAGATTGCTCCGGTGGAAGCCCTCATGCCCCGGCGTATCTCGCCGCCTTCGAATGCGGGCCCGGCCGCGGTCGAGGCACAGAGGATGCGGTCGCGATTGCCCAGAGCAATTTCAGCGTTGGTGCCCAGATCGACCAGCGCCGTGATCTCGGAATTTCTGTCCATGCCGCAAGCGGCGACACCCGCCAGCAGATCGGAGCCGACGTAGCCGCCCACGCAGTGCAGGAACCGTATGCGGCAACTGGCCGGCAACTGCCAACCAAGGTCGCCGGAGGAGAACTCGACCGTACCGAGCGCGGGGCTTTGGAAGGGAACATGGGAAAGGGGCGCGACGTTGAGCCCGCAAAACAGATGGTGCATGACCGTGTTTCCGACCAGCAGAACCTCGCGCACCGGGCCACGTTTTTCCATTGCAGGTCCGGTTGCCACTTCCTCGACCATTGTGCCGACTGCCTTTCGGATCAGAGTGGTCAGATCGGGACTCTGCATGGCGAAGCGTATCCTGCTCACCACATCCGATCCGCAGGCCGCTTGCGGGTTGAGCGCCGCGCGGATGCCCACCAGTTCACCCGTGCGCAGATCGAAACTCTGGACCACCACCGTAGTCGTGCCGAGATCCACGGCGACCGCAATACCGTCTCGCGAGGAGGAGGAAGAGGACGAGGAGGAGGAGTTGGAGGAGGAGGAAAAACGACCGCGACTGTCGTCACCCAGAGGAGAGAGCGTCCACTGCTCAACCTGCAAGCAAATCGGCTCTGTGACCAGCGCACGGCACGCAAGACGCCAGCCTGCATCGATCTCACTCGCATTTAGCGATGCCCGGTCTTCATCCGTGACCGCAAGATGCCCTTCCAGCACGCGCACACGGCACCCGCCGCAGAGCGAAGTGCCGCCACAAGGAAGTTCCACGCCGTGAGGCGCGAGAATTTCCCCCAGCGCCGCGCCGCTCTCAGCCGCGACCGAGATTCCCAGCGGAACCAGTTTGATTGTGAACTTGCTCATCGCGCGCTATCCGAACTCCGTCAGGATTTTTTGACTGCGGCACAATTCACGAGCGATTGTAGAACATCCAATCGGCAAAACCCGCAAGCCGTTCGCCAGGAAAATCGAGGCTTGCTTTGTTGCACCGGAAACGTTTAGCTTAATCCTTGCCGATTTGGAGTCTATCGGCGATGAACTCGGAGGCGCGATGAACGTTCATGAAGCAAGGCGCAAAGTTTCATTCTTATTATTTCCAATCCTGATTTGTATGGCGTGCGGCCCGCTTGCGGCCGAAACGAATAAAGATTCAAGACCGGAGGCTACTGTGGAAGTGACGAAGTTTGGCAGCATGGCGGACGGCACCGCGATCGAACAATACACACTGAAGAATGCGAAAGGCGCCATCGCGAAGGTCATCACCTATGGCGCGACTCTGACCGAACTGTGGGTCCCGGACCGCACCGGAAAGCTCGGCGATGTTGTGATCGGGTTCGACCAGATCCAGGGCTACCTCAGTAAGGCCCCGTGGTTCGGAGCGACGGTTGGACGAGTGGCGAACCGCATCGCGAAAGCCAAGTTCACGCTCGACGGAAAAGAATATTCGCTGGAGGTCAACGATCCGCCCAACAGCCTGCACAGCGGGACGAAGGATCTGAGCCATGTGGCGTGGAAGGCCGAGCCGCTGCATGAAAAAAACGGCGCGGCGGTCCGCTTCACCTACGACAGCCCCGATGGCGACGAAGGTTTCCCCGGCAACCTCAAGGTCGCGGTCGTCTACCGCCTGACCGACAACAACGAATTGCAAATTGAATACACGGCCAAGACCGACAAGCCGACCCCGGTCAACATGACCAATCACAGCTATTTCAATCTTGGCGGCCAGAAAGACATCCTCGGCCAGGTGCTCGAACTCAACGCCGCGAAGTACACTCCGGTGGACGCCACGCTGATTCCAACCGGCGAGATCCTGCCGGTGAAGGGAACGCCCCTCGACTTCACCAAGCCCACCGCGATCGGCGCGCACATTGCGGAGATGGCGGGAAACCCCGGAGGCTACGATCACAACTTTGTGCTGAACGGCGAAGCCGGCAAGCTCCGCTTCGCGGCCCGCGCTTTCGATCCCGAATCGGGCCGCCAGATGGAAGTCTGGACCACCGAACCCGGCATTCAGTTTTACTCGGGGAACTTTCTCGACGGCACCATCACCGGCAAGCGCGGGGTGGTCTACGGGAAGCGTTCCGGATTCTGCCTCGAGACGCAACACTATCCCGATGCCGTGAATCAACCGGCGTTTCCGTCCATCATTTTGCGGCCGCCCGCGGTCTATAGCACCCAGACCGTTTTCAAATTCTCCGCCCGGTAAGCGGAGCCGCCAAATCCCGTTGACCGCCGTCGCCCGACGCCGGGGGAATGCGCCGCAAGGGCCTTTGTGTGCCCGATGAAAACGCTGAAAAAAAACATTCCGTTAACGTAAACGTTTGCGGTAAGATGGCAGATTGGAAATTTCGCGGCCAGCGTGCGTTGTGACAACAAGTGGCCCGCTAACCGGTTTGAGAAGTGGCTTTGCGAAGGACTCGGCTTCGAGACGACGAGATGCAATGAAAGGGTGTCGGCAAGAGATAAGACACAGAAGGTAATCCTACCAACATGATGGCCATGGCTCTGGTTGTCCCGCAGATTGTCCCACAAAGACTCGTTCACTTATCGGTCGTCGATCTGATCATCGTCGTTTTCTACTTCGCGCTGGTGCTGGCGATCGGCTTCTATCTGAAGCGGCAGGCCAACACCAGCGAGGATTACTTCATGGCCGGACGCGAGATGACGGCCTGGATCGCCGGCCTCAGCTTCCTCTCCGCCAATCTCGGTGCCCTAGAACTGATGGGCTGGGCGGGAGCCTCCTATCAGTACGGCATCCTCGCCGCCCATTGGTATTGGATCGGCGCCATCCCCGCCATGCTCTTCCTCGGCCTGGTGATGATGCCGTTCTATTACATTTCCAAGACCCACTCCGTCCCCGGATACCTCAAACTTCGCTACGGAGAGCCCAGCCGCGCCCTTTCCGCCGTCTCCTTTGCCTTCATGACCGTGCTCATGAGCGGCATCAATATGTACGCCATGGCGCTGGTGATGAAAGTCGTCCTTGGCTGGGACATCAACTTCAGCATCTGGGTTTCTTCCATCACCGTTGCCGTCTATGTCGCCCTCGGCGGCCTGCGCTCCGCCATTTTCAATGAAGTTCTCCAGTTCATGCTGATCTGGGCCGGCGCGCTGCTGATTCCGATCCTGGGCTTGATCGAAGCGGGCGGCTGGCGCAATTTGCAGGCCCAGGTCGCTGTACGCGCCTCCGCGCAATACACCCACTTGTGGAGCGGCCTCGGTTCGTTCCAAACCAATCCCATGGGCATTCACTGGACGGGGATCGTTTTCGGCCTGGCCATGTGCATTTCCACCGGCTACTGGACGACCGACTTTCTAGTCGTGCAACGCATTCTCTCCGCCAAAGACCTGCGCGCCGCCAAGATGGCGCCCATCATTGGCGCTGGTTTCAAAATGTTTGTGCCTCTCATCGTCATCCTTCCCGGCTTGATCGGCATCGCCGTTCTGCCCATGAAATTGATGGGTGAGGACGCGGCGATTGCCACCGGCGGTCACAGCTACAACGAAGTGCTGCCGCTGCTTCTGGCCCGTTATTGCGGGCCCGGACTGCTCGGTCTGGGCGTGACCGCGCTCATGGCCGGATTCATGTCCGGCATGGCGGGCAACGTCAGCGCCTTTTCCACCGTATGGACCTACGACATTTTCGGAGCTTTCATCCACAAGAAAGCCACCGACGAGCAATATGTGAAGATGGGGCGCTGGTCCACCGTGGTCGGCGTGATCATCAGCATCGGCACGGCGTATCTGGTGATGCATTTCAAGAGCATCATGGATTACGTGCAAGCGTTGTTCAGCTTCTTCATCGCCCCGCTTTTCGGCACCGTTCTGCTGGGCATGTTGTGGAAGCGCGCCACTCGCGAAGGTGGGTTCTGGGGACTGCTCTGCGGCACTGTTTCTTCCATCGGAATGTATATCTGGGTCAAGTTCGATCCCTCGGCGTTGCGCTATGTGGCCTTGTCGCCGTACGCGAAAGACATGGCCGAGAATATGTACCGCGCTCTCTGGTCCACCCTGATTTGCATCACCGTTACGGTGGTGGTCAGTTTGCTGACCAAGCCCACACCGGCGAGCGAACTCAAGGGCCTGGTGTACGGCGAAACCGATATACCGTCCGAAGGGAAAATGCCGTTCTATCAGCGGCCCGTGTTCTGGGCCATCCTGGTCGCCGTCGTCTTTGTCATTCTGAATATTTTGTTCTGGTGAGGCGCCATGCACTCTGAAGGTAGAATCTCGATTTGGTTTTTCATCGGCATCTCTTTACTTGGCAACGGCCTGCTGATTTTCGGAGCGGGCCTTTACCAGCTGACGCACCCGCCTGCGGTGCCGGTGGTGCTGTATTCGCTGCACGCCAATGTGTGGTGGGGCGCCCTGCTGTCGCTGGCGGGAGCGATCTACTGCTATCACTTTCGTCCGGGACGAGCTTGAATCGGGTGGTCGAGTGGCTGGGTAATGGGATTGTCACAACGCTTTCGCTCGCTCGGCGACACGCTCATGCGATGGCCGATTGCAAAACAAAGTTTGGAATTAAATCTTTGATGGATAGGGACTTATATGTCGAATGTTGAGCAGCACAAACAAAAGATGACGTTCGGAGTAATTGTGGGGAATCGCGGATTTTTCCCCGCCCATTTGGCCCAGTCGGGCCGGGAAGACATGCTGCGCGTGCTCGAACAAGCCGGCATCGACGCGGTAACTCCGGGCTCGGACGAGGGCAAGTTCGGCTCCGTCGAGACCTACGAAGAAGCAAAACGTTGTGCCGCGCTGTTTCAGAAAAACTCCGCCCGCATCGACGGCGTCATCGTCACCCTGCCGAATTTTGGCGATGAACGCGCCATCGCCGACACCTTGCGCCTGGCGAGACTCGATGTCCCCGTCCTCGTGCAGGCCACACCCGACGATGCCGGCAAAATGACCATCACATTCCGCCGCGACAGTTTCTGCGGAAAAATGTCGGCCTGCAATAACCTCAAGCAATACGGAATCCCGTTCTCGCTGACCGATTCGCACACCGTCGCGCCCGACTCGCCCGAGTTCCGCAACGACCTCGAACGCTTCGCCGCCGTCTGCCGCATCCGAAAAGGCCTGCGCAATCTCCGCATTGGCAGCATCGGAGCCCGCCCCGCGGCCTTCAACACCGTCCGCTATAGCGAAAAGCTTCTCGAAGCCAGCGGCATCACCGTCGAAACCATCGACCTCTCCGAAATCCTCGGCCGCATCGCCCGCCTCGGCGACGCCGACGCAAAAACGCAAGCCAAGCTGGCCGAAATTCGCAAGTATGTCTCCACCAAAGACGTTCCCGAAGCCGCCCTCATCAAAATGGCCAAGCTGGGAGCCGTCATCGAAGGCTGGATGAAATCCCGCGACGTCACCGTCAGCGCCGTGCAGTGCTGGACCTCGCTTGAAGAATATTTCGGCGTCGTCCCCTGCACCATCATGAGCATGATGAGCGACAACCTGATCCCCAGCGCCTGCGAAGTGGACGTCTGCGGCACGATCGCCATGCACGCTCTGCGCCTCGCCTCCGAAACGCCCAGCGCCCTGCTCGATTGGAACAACAACTACGGCGACGATCCCGACAAAGCCGTCTGCTTCCATTGCAGCAACCTTCCCAAGCACTTCTTCCAGGACGTGCGCATGGATTTCCAGGAAATCATCGCCGGGACGGTGGGCCGCGAAAACACCTTCGGCACCTGCGTCGGCCGCGTAAAAGCCGGCCCGATGAGCTTCGCCCGCTTCTCCACCGATGATCGTACCGGCGTGATTCGCGGATACGTCGGCGAAGGCGCATTCACCAACGACCCCTTGAATACCTTCGGCGGAGCTGGAGTGGTGGAAATCAAAGCCATGCAGAAACTCCTGCGCTACATTTGCGAAAGCGGCTTCGAGCACCACGTGGCCGCCAACTTCTCCACCGTAGCCGCCGCCACCCACGAAGCCGCCACCCGCTATCTAGGCTGGCCCATGTACTGGCACGGCCGCGATTGCGGCTGCTGCTAGTGATCTCCGGCCCGCGCGAGAGCGCGGGCCGTGCTGTCTCAAGGGCGAGTATCGCGACGGCAGGATCGTGACCGCCAAAACTAGCTAGTGGAGCGCCGGGCGTCCCCGCCCGGCCGCCACGTTCTAAACATCAGGAGGGCGAAAATGCGGGGACAGACGGGACGTTTCTTCAATCAGAAATGGTGGTGAACGTCCCGTCTGTCCCCAGATCCCGTTGTTTTCGTCAGAGGGCCGCTGCGATTCATTCCGCGTCTTCGGCGCGCATCTCATACTTCAAAATATCTCCCGGAGCACAGTGCAGTTGTTCGCACAGAGCGTCGAGAGTGGAGAATCGAATCGCCTTTGCCTTGTTGCTCTTCAGAATGGATAGGTTCGCCAGTGTAATTCCGACGCGCCCGGCAAGTCCTGTCAGAGAGATACCCCGTTCAAGCATGACTCGAGTTCCGAGGTCTGAGCCAAAAAAGCCTCGCGCCAGACCCCCCTCTCCCGGCCTCGGTTTTGTCAAGCTTGACTTTTTGCTCGGGACGAAATAGGGGTCCCGCGTCAGGACGAAGTAAAACCGCGCGTCCCGGAGCCCAAACGAGCCGCTGGGAGCGTACCTAAGTCCAAAACAATCAATACTTTGCCTCTAAGTCATTTCCATTCAATACTTTGGCAGAAAAATCCCGCTAAAGCCCTGATTCCAATACACCGCGTAGGGCAGGGGTATCACCAATTACCGCCCAATAAACACCCGAAGAAGCCAGAAAACCCCAAAAATCCGTTCCCGCCACCCCGCCATCAGAAAATTTATTTTCAGGCGAACAAACGGAGAACCAAGGGCTGCCTCTCAGGCTCTACTGAAGTTGGGCCTGCCCTGAGCGAAAGCGATCGTGCCGCCGTCATCGCGTCCCTCCCCTGCAAAGAGCGCAAGGACGGCGCACCCATGTTTGTGTTATAGGTAAGGGATTAAAAACCGAGAGCTGGGCCACCCGGCAGATAGGCTAACCAAATATGGAACTCACTGATTACAAACTCACTAAAGTCAGCGTGGTTATGCTAGGGGTTCAGAACGTGGCGCGCTCGCTGGCCTTCTATCGCGACAAACTGGGCCTGAAAGTTCAGCACGAGATCTCCGGTTTCGCCTTCCTGGACGCTGGCGCGGTCACCCTGTGCCTCAGCGAGCCTGCGGCCAAAGCCCGCGGCCAGATTGCCGGCGCCGGCGAGGTCGTCTTCTCGGTTGAGGACGTATCTGCCGCCTATCAAGCCCTGCGAGCGAAAGAAGTCCAGTTCACTCACGAACCACGCAACGTCACGCCCACCTCCAAGGCCGCCAACTTCGACGACCCTGACGGCAACCACCTCTCCATCTTTGGCCCTTAATCGAAATGCCGTCTAGATTCCGAAGACCCGATAGCACATCGATAAGGTCGTCAGGCGAGCGCCCCAGACCCTTGATCTCGCTGGCGCACCCTCACGGTGGGTGTTTCATTCTTGCCCGTTTTTTGCGCAAGGGTGGACGTTGGAATATTCACACCATCGAACAAGCGCAGGATGGAAATGTCCTCCCGCTTCTCGCGAAGGCCACTCAGGGGATATTTGTGCATCCCACCTGAAAATTGTAAAATCGTCAATCGCAATGAAGCCCCGGTTTTATCACCCCGAGTTGGATTGTCTTCGTTTCTTTGCTTTTCTTGGGGTCTTCGTTCTTCATACGAGATTGCCCGGAACTCCGTTGAAAGTTAGCGGCTCTCGACTGTCATAGGTTACGCAACCCTCGCATCCTCGGCAACCGCCTTCTTCGACGCCGTGTTGGCCAGCGCGGTCAACAGCGCTGGAATCTCGCGGTAGCCCTGCACTTTGCGGAACTGGCGCTCGGCCACCAGCAGACCCGATCCGACCCAACGTTCGATGTGGTCTCCGGTGCGCCAGCGTTTCACGTTACGGCAGACCGTCTCCACGATGGAGAAGGCCGACTCGATGACGTTGGTGCTCGCCAGGGTGCGGCGCAACTTGGCCGGCACGCGCAGACGATGCACAGTGAGCGTTTCTTCCATGCCTTCTTCCAGGCTGCGGGCGGCGCTCGGATTCAGCTCCATCAGTTCGCGATGCAGTCGCTCCAGCGCGCGCTTGGCGTCGGCGTATTCGCTCATCGAGTAAGCGTTCTGCAGTTTCTTCTTGACCGCCGGTTTGTGTTCTTCGGGTAAGTGGTCCATCACGTTGCGCCGCTTATGCACCTGGCAACGCTGGATCATCGCCGCCGCGCCCGCATGCCGCCGCACCGCCGCCGCCAGCGCCTTGCCTCCGTCCAGCACATACAGACGCGGCACCGTGAAGTCCAGCCCGCGAGCGGCCAGATCGCCGAGCAACTCGCCGACCACGGCGGCGTTCTCGGTGGCCCCTTCGCGCAGGCCCAACACGGTTTTGCGCCCGTCAACATTGATCCCCAGGGCCACGATCATCTGCCGGTCGCGGAACGGCGTGCCGTCGATCAGCACCGCGCACAACTCGTACTCGCCCAGCCGACGCTCCATTAACTCCTGCAACTTCTCCCGGCTGGAGGCGATGAAGTTCTCGCTCACCGCCGACTTCTCCACCCCGTAGGCGTCGCGGAAGTCTTTCACCACCGCCCCGTAGTTGCGCGTCGACAGCCCGCGCATCACCTTGTCCCACACCGCGTGTTCCATCGGCCCGCTGCGCTGGAACAACTCGTAACTGCCCAGCCGTTGCTCGCGATTCTCCGGCGTGCGCAGCCGCGTCCTCCGCATCGGAACCTTCTGCCCGTCCACCACGCAGTAGCCGTGCTCTTTTCCCCAGCGATGAGCGCGCCGCGCCGGATGCTGCTCGTGCCGCTCCCCGGCCCAGTGCCGCACTTCCTCCTCCATCACCAACTGCATCAGGGTAAGACCGGCCTCGCGCAGCAGGTTCCCCACTCCTTCTTGCAGTAGCCCCACCACCTCGGACATGGGAAAAATCATCTGCAGGTTAGGGTTCTGCTCGCGGGCCAGCTGGCGGAACTCTTGCACCGCCCGTTGCCGGTCAATCTGGTATCGTCTCTTCATAGCGACTCTCTCCTTTTTCTTGGCAGAAAAAACCACCTCGGTCATTATGACCGGGGTTGAGAGTCGCTACTTTCTACGAATTAACGGGCATCCTCTCTTCATACCCTCCCCCGGGAGAATGCTTATTACGTCACACGCCACATACCTGTCGGCTGGCTGTTCGCCAGTTTCGTCAGAATGGGTAGGTTTGGCGTGAATTTGTTCTTTCTCCTCAGCGCTTACCTGATTACGGAGCTGCTGCTACGCGAAAAAGAACAATTTGGGGCCGTGCATCTGAAGTCATTCTATGTCCGGCGAATCCTGCGGATTTGGCCGCTGTATTTTCTGGGAATTTTGATTGGGGTTTTGCTTCATCTGGTGGATCCAGATCAAGCATTCCCTCTGAAATATGTAATTGCTTTCTTGCTCTTGAGTGGCAACTGGCTGATATCTTTCGCCGGCTTTCCTCCGTCGGTCATGGGCCCGCTTTGGAGCGTGAGTTTTGAGGAACAGTTTTACCTCATTTGGCCGATCATCGTTTCTCGAGCGCGGCGCATCCAAACTTTTTTTATCTTCGGCGGTGTGTTGTTCCTGGTCGGAGAATGCGGCCGAATGCTTATGCTCAAGTATGGTCATCGCGACGCCGTCTTTTCCATGTTTACTAACACAGTGGTCCAGTTGGACGCGCTCACTCTTGGAGCGTTAACCGCCGTTTTGAGCCGCGAATTTCGCTTTAGAGTGACCCCATGGATGCGGCTTGCTTTCCTGCTTGGCGGCTTGGCGTTTTGGGTTCCGGCTGCGTACTACCAGAGCCTCAGCAGGAATTTCATGTTGTTTGGCTGGCCTGCCGCAGCTATGGGTGCATGGCTCATTTTCCTGTCGGTATTCGAAATCGGCGTGGCTCCGCGATGGATGCGGTACTTGGGGAAAATCTCATATGGACTCTACGTGTTCCATATGCTGGCAATATACATTGTAGCGAAAGCGCTCAGCCGTTTCCCACCGCCGCGCCACGGCTTCTCAATCTACTGGTGCAGCAGTCTTGCCTTGACCGTCGCGATGTCTGTCTTGTCTTATCATTTCTTCGAAGCGCCATTCCTCCGGTTGAAGGAGCGCTTTGCATTCGTACAATCCCGTCCAGTCTAGCCGGGCAGCGTGTGGGGCAGGTGGCCCAGTCTTTCGCGCTCGCTGACACACCCACGTTTCGTTATTGGGATAAGAACAACAGAGCGCAGAGAAATCCGGGCCACCGGCGGATTTCAATTGCCATGGCCAGGATTTGCGCGGTCCTTTTAGTTGCCAAATACCTCTCGACGAACCTTATCTACGAAATCTGGAGCCGACAATCTATCGCCCCAGAGGTAGAGCTCACTTGCATTAGTCGGCACAAGGTCGGTGACACGGCTGCCGTATTTTTCGCGAACGATTTTGCAGACCTCCTCAAACCGCTCATACCCCTCATAAATAGCTGGTTCCGAGAACAACACCCGGTTGCCATATCGAATCACGCTACGATGTTCGTCATGGGCATCAACGAAGTCCCAGGTTAACGCGAAAGACGGAGCATCCAAATCAGGCAACTGCTCGGTGCTTCTCAACATTTGCGCTTCAAAGTTTTTCCGGAACTGCTCCATCACCCCAGCCTGGAGAACGGCGGTTGGGTCCCCGAACGACCGCATCTCTTCCAGTGTCGGATAGTTCACGGTCGCCAGCATGGGAGCGTGAGCAAAATCGCATTTAGGACAACAGCTATCCATCAGCTCCCGGTAGTGGCCAACCGATCCGTCCATGAACTTCCCGCGCCAGTGGCATCGCGGACATTCCAAAACCGCGGACTTCCAATCGTCGTAATAGTTGAAGTGCTGAATATCGGGATTGAGCTCCAAAGGTTTGACCTCCAGAATCGTTTGTACCCAGCGGCAGGCTAGTATAACGCCTCTTTGGACGTTTGTCCCTGGTCGTTGGGAAATGGTCGCCGGGAAATCACGGCTGGATGAGGTCTTCGTCACCACCCCGCAACTTCTTTCGCAGGTCACGATAGAATCCCGAGAGATGGGCCTCGAATTCAGCCAGACTCATGTTGGCGGTGACGTGAACGCGGGGCAGGGCGAAGCGCTCGATCTGGGCTCCAAAGCCGCCGCCCACATTCATGAAGGCGCAGCGGAAACCCGCTTCCTCCGCCAGCCGCAGGTCGCGTCTGGTGACGGTGGCGGGATTCCCGAAAGGATAGGCAAAGGCCCAGACCGTTTGACCCAGAGCTTCTTCCAGCACGCTTCGGCTCTCGGAAATCTCGCGCCGAGCGACATCCTCCGGCGCCTGCGCGAGAATCGGGTGAGAGAGAGAATGGGCGCCGACACTCATTCCCGCCGCAGCCAGTTGCCGCAACCCGGCCCGATCCAGGGTAAGAAACCTAGCGGCGAGTACCGGATCTTGGACGAATTTTTCTCGCCAGTTCTGCGCGAGACCAAGCTGCGCCCGGATTCGGTCGAGAAATCCGCGCCTGAGCTTTCGATCAAACCGCGAAAGTTGTTGTACCAGCTTCCACCACCACGCATGTTTCTCGTTGGGAGCAATTGGGCCAGTATGAACGTCAACGCTCGCTTCGGGGAGGCTGAGCGTAATCGGTCCGCTCGCCTCCCACAACATTAAGTAGAGTTCCTCGTACCAAAGCATGGAGGGCGGCTCATCATCAAAGGCGCAGGCAGACGCTCCGGTGGCGAAAAAGAGGCAAGTCAGGCCACGGTCTTGCAGCAGGGGAACCATTTCCGTCAGGGCGCTGCCGAGGGCGTCGTCACAGGTGAGCAAGATGGAACGCGGAGGGAGCGGCCGCTCGCCTTCCAACCAATGCAAAAAATCTTGCGGAGTGATCGCATGGTAATGCTTCTTCACCAGGCGGAGCTGACGCCGCAGCGAATCCGCGCGCACCAGGTTCCCGTCCAAAGCCGCATTTACGATTTTGTAGCCAGATGGAAACACGCCATGGTAAGTGACCACGGCGGGACCCGCGCCCGCGCCTTTGCCGGAAACATGACGCAGATACCCGCTGCGGGTGAGAACGGGGAACACGATGTGCTTCAGAACTGGGCTGACGAATCTCAAAGCGCCTTTCGCATGTGTCCGCAGAATTGTACCGCACACCATTCCGGCCCGTGCTGAGCAGAGTCACGGCATGATCGTCGTGGCGCTGTCGCCCCCGTCTCTCCATCCAGGTCAACGCTTCTGGTTAATAACCTGAATCGCCGTCCACGAGCTGGAAACTCACAGGAAACGCGCCCTCCAGGGCATTCGCGGGGTCGTGGACCAGGATGGGTTCCTTGTGCTGGAGCCAGTAGCCATTCCATTTCAGCGCCTCGGTCAGGACCGGAAATGTGGACTGGGCGCGGATCCGCGAAACTTCGGGGTCCATGCGGGCCGCCTCGGTGACCATCGCACAAGCAAAGTTCCAGTCATTGGCATCCGCCGAATCTACCGCGAGGTCGAGCAGCCTCGCTTCCCACGCCATTTTGCCGATGATGAAATATCCCAGCAGTCGGCCCTGGCGCCGCAGCAGAAACCCCTGGATTTTGAGGTGAGGACACCGCAGCAGGGAATTCAGGCCCGCAACCGTCCGCTGGCAGAAGGTCCAGGAACGCTTTGAGCCGTGCAATATCGGCAAGATCGAGTCGTCGAACTGATGGACGGAAGCGCAATCCCATCCCGCGCTTGCCGGCCGGCGATTTCGCGCCGGATGCGTCAGCCCGTGCAGTAAACCGAGCGCCGATCTTGGAGAGCGAAAGCGCCGCCGAAACTCACTCCACGGATGCAGCCAGGCGGCGTACGTCAGAGCTTCTCCCACCTGCCGGAACCCGATTCGGGGAATTATCTGGCGGGTGACTGGAGTGCCTCCGATCACGAAAGACGTGGATGCCATTTCCATCAGCCCGCGGTAAAGCACGACGCCTGAGCCTGGACTCGATGGATTGGCAGCCCAGTCCAGAATTGTGAGGCTGCTCACGGTGCGTTCCGTGGGCAGCCGCAAAGTCACAGGACAAACACCGCCATGAGCGGCGATGCGCCCGTCCCTTTCCAGCAAATAGCTGCGCCCGCCTTGCCAACCGGCGAGGGGAGCGAAGTATTTCCACTCCAGCCAGCTCGGGTCGGCGTGAAAATCCGCAGGCCCAAATCTGTACACGCGGGCGAGGAACTGCGCCAGGGCGGGAAGATCGTCTTGCGCGGTTGGTCGGAGTGGCCCGGTCATCTCGCGAATGAATCTCGTCGAATGCGTGTCATCGAATGCCGATCAGCGGCCTGTAGCTACGAAATAGCACTACGCCATTTCATTGTAGCGAGTTCATTGGACAGTGATTGGGAAGATTGCAGCGGCGTATCCCGCGAATTGTGCTGGGGTAGGGTACCCCGCCTGAAAGCGCGGTACGAAATCACGACGACCAAAGTGTGACCCGAAAGTGCAGGCTCGCGATAGGAACCCGCCGCTTTCTTCAGCCGCCGATCACTCCATTCACAATTCGAATTGAACTCAGCACAAAAATGAAGATGCCGCGGTCTTCTGAGGGGCATCCATATCGGGAATAATGACTACGCAAATTGAATTTGGCGGTCTGATCCGCACCGTGGTAATCGCAATTTCTTGCCGATGTGGAGCAGTTCCCAGATTACCCGATAGAATGGATTAGGGAGTTTTTCTTCCGACCGTCCTGGCGTTGCCGGTCCGGCGATTGGGCGACCGCTTGCCAGGCGTAACGAATTGGGGCAAATGGAGACAAGATTGGACCAACCGAACGCGCCCGTTCAAGACCAGGGCCATGCCGCCTGTTCTCTCGATGCCAGCTATGTGCTGACCTGGGAGGAAATCGCGAACCTGGAGGCCGAGCCCGGCAAGCCCGCCGAGACCCTGATGAACGTGGTCGCCTTGATTGCCCGGCGGTTTGGCACGGACGTTTGCTCCGCCTACCTGCTGGAGCCCGACCGCGCCAATCTCGTTCTGGCCGCAACCCTGGGTCTTCGCCGGGAATGCATTGGCAAGCTGCGCATGGCAGTCCACGAAGGCGTCGTCGGCCTGGTCGCGGAACAGGTCCGCCCCGTGGCTGCGGAAAAGGTCAAGAACCATCCTCGCTTCAAGTACTTCAGCGAAGCCGGCGAAGACGCTTACCAGTCGTTCCTGGGAGTTCCCCTCATCGATCGCGGTGTGCTGCAAGGAGTTCTGGCGATTCAAACGGTGGAACCGCGCATCTTTACGGAAGAGCAGATTCGTCTGTTCACCGAGGCCGCGAGCCGGGTTGCGCACATCGTGCGCGAGGCCCGCACCCTCGACCGTTTCATCGCGCCCGCGCAAGAGCGCCTATGGGCGCTGGCCCGCAACCTGTGGTGGAGTTGGGACCACGATTCCTCGGGCTTGTTCCGCGACATCGATCCACTGCGCTGGAGTCAGCTCAACCATAGTCCGGTCTCGCTGCTGAGCGAGTACCCGCTCGCCAAACTGGAAGCGCGCGCCGCCGAACTCGTCCTCCACGGCCGCATCAACTATGCCTATCGCCGCCTCTGCGAGTACCAGGATGCCGAGCGCACCTGGGGCGCGCGCCACGCCGGTGTGCTGCGGCCTCGGCCCGTGGCCTACTTCTCCGCCGAATTCGGCGTGCATGAATCGCTTCCGGTTTATTCGGGAGGACTTGGAGTTCTGGCCGGCGATCACATCAAGAGCGCCTCCGATCTCGGCATTCCGCTCGTTGGCGTGGGACTGTTTTATGGCCAGGGATATTTCCGGCAGCGCCTCGATCGCGACGGCTGGCAGCGCGAAGAGTACCTCGAGACCGACGTCAACCAACTGGCCATGGAAACCGCCATTGGGAAAAACGGCCAGCCGGTGGTGGTGAGGGTCGATACTCGACATCGCGCCATCTACGCAAAAGTGTGGCGCGTGAAAGTGGGCCGCTGCGATTTGTTTCTTCTCGACTCCGACGTGGAAGGCAACGCCCCCGAGGACCGCGAGATGACTTCGCGGTTATACGGAGGCGATGGCCGCGTCCGCGTCCATCAGGAATTGCTGCTCGGCGTGGGCGGCCTGCGCGCCCTGAAAGCCCTCGGCATCACCCCGGGCGTCCTGCACCTCAACGAAGGGCACAGCGGATTCGCCGTGCTCGAAGCGATTCGCCAACGCATGGATGACGAGGGCCTCAGCTTCGAAAAGGCCGTGCCGCGGGTTGCCCGCGAAGTGGTGTTTACCACCCACACCCCGGTGCCCGCCGGCCACGATCGCTTCGATGCTGATCTGATCGAAGAGCATCTGGGACCGCTGCGCGAGTCCCTCGGCCTTTCCAAGCAAAGCTTCATGGCCCTGGGGCGCGAAAATCCCGAAAGCGACGAACGTTTTTGCATGACCGTGCTCGGCCTCCGCTTCTCGCGACGCGCCAATGCCGTTTCTTCGCTGCACGGTGAAGTCTCCCGCGCCATGTGGACCGGCCTCTTCCCCGGCAAACTGGAAGACGCGGTGCCCATCGGACACATCACCAACGGCGTCCACGTCCCCAGCTGGCTGGCCCCGCAGATGTTCCGCCTCTACGACCGCCATCTCGGCGCGGGATGGCACTTGCGCAGCAGCGAGGCCCAGATCTGGGAAGGCATTGAAAACGTGGACGACGGCGAACTCTGGGAGACCCACTTCAACCTGAAGTCGCAAATGATCGAATTTGTTCGCCGCCGCGCCGTCAAGCAGGCCGCCCGCCGCGACGAATCGCGCGACGTGCTGCTGCAACTGGAGCGCGTGCTCAGTCCCGACGCGCTCACCATCGGCTTTGCCCGCCGCTTTGCCACCTACAAGCGCGCCAATCTGATTTTGGAAGACATCGAAAAAATCGCCGCCATGGTCAACGACCCGAAGCGCCCGGTGCAGTTCGTGTTTGCCGGCAAAGCGCATCCGCTCGACGAACCCGGCAAGCGCGTCCTCCAGCAGATTGCGCAGTTGATGCGCGACCCGAAGTTTTCCGACAAGTTCGTCTTCGTCGAAGATTACGACATCAACGTCGGCCGCCATTTCGTGCAGGGCGTGGATGTCTGGCTCAACAGTCCGCGGCGTCCGCTGGAAGCCTCGGGAACCAGCGGCCAGAAAGTCGTTTTGAACGGCGGACTGAACCTCTCGGTGCTCGACGGCTGGTGGGCAGAAGCCTACGACGGCCTGAACGGCTTCGCCTTCGGCCAGGGCAAAACTCACTCCGACATGAACGTCCACGACCGTCGGGACGGCGACGATCTGATGCGGGTACTGCGCGACGAAGTAATCCCACTCTACTATAACCGCGATCGCGACGGCCTTCCCCGCGGCTGGATCCAGCGCATGAAACGCACCATCCGCACCCTCGGCTGGCGCTTCAACGCCGACCGCATGGTGATGGATTACACCACCAAGTGCTACGTTCCAGCAGCTGGAGGAACCTCAAGCGACCTCCGCCAAAGGCTGTAAGAAAAAAGGCTGAAAGAAAATATAGCGCGTGCGCGAAGAGACGGCCCTTGCTTTTGGCGGTCCGCCGGTGCATCCGCCAATGCAACCTCGCGCCGCGGTTTCGGCTTGACACTCCGGTAATACCGTTTAAACTATATGCATATTTATGCAACTGTGTGGATAAATATGCCTCCACGAACAAACGAGGAAATGAAGGGCCGGAAAGGCTTGCAGAAGACCCGATGTCAGCCAAACTCAACAAGCTCAAGCTAAAGACCGCAGTTGTGGGCGCGACCGGCTATTCCGGCCTTGAACTCGCGCACATCCTTGGACGCCATCCACACACCGCCGCGCCCTTGCTGATGCGCCGCAGTTCGGGAACGGAGACAGGGACTGGAGCAAAGGCCGGCGAGTCGGGCGGGCAGCACGCCGCCTACGCGCCCGGGAACGGCCATGCTCCAATTCAGCCATTTTCCTGGTCCGCCCTGGAGCAGCGTGGGGTGGAACTGCTGTTTCTGGCCACTCCGCATTCCTTTTCCCGAGAAATCGTTGCCGAGGCGATGACGCGCGGGCTAATGACGCGCGGGCTAATGACGCGCGGGCTTCGGATTGTTGACTTGAGCGGAGCGTGGCGGCTGAAACAAGACCACCATCGTGCCGTCTATGGCTTTACAGACGCCAACGCCGAGACTGCAGCCGAACTCACCGAGCGCGCCGTGTACGGTCTGCCCGAGCTGCACGCGGACCAAATCGCCTCCGCCGCTCTGGTCGCCAATCCCGGCTGCTATGCGACTTCAGTGATTCTGGCGCTGGCGCCCCTGCTCTCGGCCGGCATGGTGGATTGCGAGCGCGGCATCATTTCCGATTCCAAATCCGGCGTTTCCGGAGCCGGCAAAGAACCCACCGCTCGTACTCACTTCGTGTCCGTGGCCGATAATTTCTCCGCCTACGCAGTCTTCGGGCACCGTCACACCGGAGAGATCCTCGAACAATTGGCGCTTAATGCCAGCCAGTTTATTTTTACTCCTCACCTGTTGCCCATTCCGCGCGGAATTTTATCCACGATCTATGTTCAACTGAAACGCGAAATGACGGTGGAGGAGGTCCAAAGTTGCCTCCACGATTTTTACCAAGGCAAGCGTTGGGTCCGCGTTTACCCGGCGCCCAGTTTGCCGGAGATACAATTCTCGGTGCACACGAACTACTGTGACCTTGGGTTCTGCCTGGCGCGCGATGGCCGCCGCCTCGTCCTGGTTTCCTGCCTGGACAACCTGCTGAAAGGCGCTGCCGGTCAAGCCGTGCAAAACATGAATCTCATGTACGGTTGGGACGAAGCGGAGGGCCTGCAATGAAAATCGTCATCAAGATCGGTGGCGCGGCGCTCGAGGATAAAACCACCCTGCACAAATGCGCGCAGGCGGTCGTGCAACTCGCCCAGGACGGCCACCAGGTTGCCGTGGTGCATGGCGGCGGCAGCGCCCTGACCCGCACCCTGAAGCTCCTGGGGAAGGAAAGCGACTTCATCCACGGACTGCGCGTGACCGACGCCGAGACGCGCGACGTCGCGCTCATGGTGCTCGCCGGAATCGTGAACAAGAGTCTGGTGGCGGCCATTTCAGCAGCCGGGTATCCGGCGATCGGTCTTTGTGGCGGAGACGGCGGCGTCTTTCGCGCCCGCAAAAAGCAGGACGCAGAGTACGATCTGGGATTCGTCGGCGAAATCTGTTTTTCCGAGCCGCGCTGGCTCAAAGCCATCTGGACCGAAGGCGGCATTCCCGTGCTTTCCTCGCTTGCCCTCGGCAGCGACGGGCAATATTACAACGTGAATGCGGACCAGATGGCGGCTGCTTGCGCCATCGCTTGCGAGGCCGACGCTCTGATTTTTCTCACCGACGTGCCCGGCGTCAAGCAGGCCGACGGTTCGGTCATCCCCCGACTGGATACGAAACAAGTTGCCGGGCTGATCGAGGATTCCGTGATCAGTGGCGGCATGATGCCCAAGCTCGAAGCGTGCACTCACGCTCTCAAGGCGGGAGTGGGGCGCGTCCGCATCCTGCCCGCGGCGCAGGTCGAAGTTCTGCCTTTGTTCTATTTCACGAAAATCGAATGCGGCACGGAGGTGCTGAGAGCATGAGTCTCGCTTCGGTCTCCCGCATGGAAGCGAAGCTTTTGCTTCCCACCTACGAGCGCCAGCCCATCCTTTTTGTGCGCGGGCGCGGCGTCTATCTCTGGGATTCCCAGGGTAAACGCTATTTGGATTTCCTCAGTGGCATCGGAGTCAACGCCCTTGGCCACAATCATCCTGCCATCCAGTCGGCGATCAAGCGCCAGGCGGGGCGGTTGATTCATATCTCCAATCTTTTTTTTCACGAATATCAAGCGGAACTCGCGCAACTGCTCACGGAAATCTCCGGCTTAGATCGCGCTTTCTTTTGCAACAGCGGCACCGAGGCTTGGGAAGGCGCCCTCAAACTCGCTCGCGCATTTGCCCAGGCGAATCAAAAAAAGGGGAGCAAGCCAAAGACGCGCATTTTGGCCATGGAAAACTCTTTTCATGGGCGAACTTTTGGCGCGCTCGCGACCACCGGCCAGGCGAAATATCGCGCCCCGTTCGTTCCTCTTGTACCCGGAGTGGCCTTCGTCAAGTTCAACGATCTCGACGACCTGCGGCGAAAGTTCGATGCGCGCGTCTGTGCCGTCTGCATTGAGACCATTCAAGGAGAAGGCGGAATTTGTCCGGTCAATCGAGAATTTCTCGAACTTGCCGCGAGCTTGACCAAACAAAGCGGCACCTTGCTTGTGCTCGATGAGATTCAGTGCGGCCTCGGCCGTACCGGACGCCACTTCGCCTACCAGCATTATGGAGTGCTGCCGGATGTAGTTACCGTCGCCAAGCCGCTGGCTTGCGGCTTGCCGCTCGGAGCGATCCTGACCACCGAACGGGTTGCGAGTTGCTTTCATCCGGGCATGCATGGGACAACTTTCGGCGGAGGTCCGTTGGCCTGCGCCGTCGCCATCGAGTTCCTGCGCGAGGAAAAGAAACTGCTCAAGCATGTGCGCGCGCTCGGCGAATATTTTCACGCCGCGCTCGATGCCCTCGACAAAGAACACAAATCGATCCAGGATGTCCGCGGAGTGGGCCTGATGCAGGCCCTCGAAGTGGACTCGCCCGAACTCGCGAAGGCCGTGGCCCGGCAACTGCTGCAGGAAGGGATTATCATCAATCGCACGCACGAAACCGTGCTGCGCTTTCTACCGCCTTACCTGATTCAGAAGAATCACGTGGACCAACTGGTCAAGGCGCTGGACCGGGCGTTGCGCAAAAATGGGGAACCAACGGACGAAAAGGACAAAGAAGGAAAAAGGCCGGCCCCTCCGCGGCGCAAACCAGTCCATGCGCACGCGTGACGCGACCCTTCCCGATGCTGAGCAAATCCACGCTCTCATCGCGGCCTACTCCGGCGACGGCACTCTGCTGCCCCGCCCGCTGGCGGAGGTTTGCGAAAACGTCCGCGATTTTGTCGTCCTCGAGCAGGAGGGGCGCATCATTGGCTGCGGCGCGCTCCATCTCTATGGCGTGCACCTGGCCGAGATCCGCTCCATCACCGTCGATCCCTCCCGCCAAAGCAGCGGCGGCGGCAGGCGCCTGGTGACGGCGCTGCTGGCGCAGGCGAAAAAGCACAAAGTCACCTGCGTGTGCCTGTTCACGCGCATCCCGGAATTCTTCTCGCGCATGGGATTTACGGCCGCCGCTCATGGAGACCTCCCAGATAAAATCCACAAAGACTGCTATCAATGCCCCAGGCTCTATCGCTGCGACGAAGTGCCGATGGTCCGCGGCACTCCGCCGGCCTTCGCCATCTTGCCGCCGCCCAAGAACTGGTTGAAAATTCAATCATGATTTCACTCCGCCGTTCCCCGGAAAGAATTCGCTTGCCCCTAGGCTTCTCTTTCTCCGCCGTCGCTGCCGGAATTAAAGTTAGTGGCCGTCCGGACCTCGCGCTCGCGGAAGTGTGGGGACGGGCGCCCTCGCCCGTCCAAGCCGAGCGAAGCTCGGCAGCCGCCGGGGGCACCGCCGCCGCGCTGTTCACCAAAAACCGTGTCGTCGCCGCTCCCGTGGAATTTGGCCGTGCGGCGTTACTCGCCACGGGAGGGCGCGTTCGCGCCGTCGTCGTCAATTCCGGCAACGCCAACTGCGCCACCGGACGCGCCGGCCTCGAGGCCTGCGAACAAGTTTGCTGCGCAGCCGGAAATTTGCTCGGCGTTCCCGCCGCCGAAATCTTTCCTTCTTCCACGGGCATCATCGGAGTCCGGCTGCCAGCGGAAAAAATTCTCGTCCGCTTGCCGGACCTCATCGCAGCGCGCTCCGCCAGCGAGCGCGGCGTCCGCAATTTCGCGCAAGCCATCATGACTACGGACACGCGTCCGAAGATAGCGTCCGCTCGCTTCGGGGCTTCGTCGAAAAGAGGCGCGAAAGAAGTCACCGTGCTGGGCATCGCGAAGGGTTCCGGCATGATCCATCCGCAGCTTGCGACCATGCTGGTGTACTTGTTCACCGATGCGGCTGCGAGTGCGCGCGAACTGCATGCACTTCTCCGCGAGGCGTGCGACGAGTCGCTGAATTGCATTTCCGTGGACGGCGACACCTCGACCAACGACACTGTGCTGCTGCTCGCCAGCGGCGCCAGAGGCGTTCGGGTCCGCAAGAAAGACGCGCAAACTCGGAAGAGGTTTTCTGCTGCCCTGACCGCGGTATGCCAGTCGCTTGCCGAGCAGATCGTCAGCGACGGCGAAGGCGTGCAGCATGTGATTCGCCTGTTCGTCGAGCAGGCGGGCAGCCGGGAAGAGGCTTTGCTGGTGGCGCGGACGATCGCCCACTCCATGTTGGTCAAGACCGCGTGGGCGGGGGCCGATCCGAATTGGGGACGAATTCTCGCGGCCGTCGGAAGGTGCGGCCTGCCCATCGATCCGGCTGGGGTGCAGATTTTTATTGGCAGTCAGAAGGTATGCCGCAACGGTGCCGCGTGCGCGTTCAACGAACGGCAAGCGCACCACAATCTCGCGCAGCCGGTGTGCGATGTTCGCGTGCAACTCGGACGAGGCCGGCACGCGGTGAGATTTCTCACCACCGATCTGAGCGCCGAGTATGTGCGCATCAATGCTGACTATTCGACTTAGAGAAGGTCTCAGGTCTTAGATCGCAGGTCTAAGGTCGCAGGTCTAAGGAGAATCCCAAAACAAGTTCAGGTTTGTTCCTCAGACCTGAGACCTGAGAGCTGATACCTGCCCTTAGAAGCTGAACATGGCTTGCAATTCAATTTTGCGATTTGCCGCCGCGCTCGAGAACGGGCCTCCTGCCAGTGCGATCGACTGTCCGAAGTTCGGTGAGCTAAGCACCCCGATGGGAGGCGCCGCGTTCACCTTGTTCAGGATGTTCCGCGCATTCACGCTGAATGTCAGGTTGTAGCGTCGAGTGGTTGCCGGGGCGCCACCGAACATTCCGCCGGGCCCTCGCCCCATGCCTCCTCCGGGATAGCCGCGCGGGCCACCGCCGCCTGGAGGACCGCCGCCTTGCTGCGCCCCATTCTTTCCGCCAAGCTCAGGTCCGAAGCCGAAGGTTTTCGCCAACCGCAGGTTGAGCGTAAAGTTCGCAGGGCCAGTCAGGTAGTTGATTGGAATCTCAGTGTAGGGTGTCGTCGGAACCACATAGCTGTTACATGCGGCCGTTGTCGGAAACGGGCACGAGCCCGATGGATAACTGCCGAATGCGGGGCGGACATTGAACTGCAAATCGCCGGCCAGGTCCTGGCCCGCGGTGACGTTGTAAGGCGAGCCGGAGTTGAAGACCATAAATGGGCTCAAGCGAAATGCGTGCGGCAGACCGATTGTTCCGCCGGTGAACAGGCGATCCCGGACAGCAAACGAAGCTCGCCCGTAGTCCTCGCTTATGTCGTACTGGTCCGATGGAAAATTATATGCGCCGGAAGCGTCGCTGTTGGCGTAGTTCAGAGAGTAGAAACCGAACAGAGACAGCTTCGTTCCCGCTCGGATATTGAAATTCGCGATCAACTGGTTCTGCCGGAAAAGTCCATAGGAGGAGTACTGGTAGACGTCACCCTCGTTTGGATTTGGCCGCGGCCCGGCCGAATAAGGTGTGCCGGGTGTCGGCGCATTGGTGTCTATCGACATAAACTGATGCACGCCGCGCGCATTGAGATACGAAACCGTAACGTTGGCGATCTTGGTGACCTGGCGTTCCAGGCTGAACGCGGTTTGCATGATGTAGGGCGCATGCAAATCCGGGGCGATTTGATAGATCGGAGAAGTCGTTTGCGCTGGTAGCTGGGGGTACGGGAAAAAATCTATCTGTGCGCATGGCTGCGGCGGCTGCGACGGGGGACACGATACGGCGTACTGCTGCTGGGTTTTGCCGTTCAAACGGTCCGCGTTGAGAACCAGGCTCTGGTTGAAGCGGTCGTAGAACAGGCCGAAACCGCCGCGCAGAACCGTCTTCGGCGCGCTCTTTCCCCCTCCGCCGATGCCCCATGCAAAACTGAGGCGCGGGGCCCAGTCCGCGTGATCGTGAATTGCATTCTGGGTCTCAAAGCGCAGCCCCGCGCTCAGCGTGAACGTTGAACGCACCTTCCAGTCATCCTGCACGTATAGCCCAGCATCCACCACGGTGACCGACACAGTGGGGACCATATCGGTGGAAGTGTTCGTTGCATCAAGCGTAAACTGGGTCGCCCCTTGGACCCCACTGGGGCTCCCTGGGAGAGCTTGCACGGCGGCCGCGTAAGCTCCGATGCTCGGGAACGTGAAGGTGCCGTTAAATCCAGCGCTCGAAGCATTGACTTCGTGAACTGCTCGAAGCCGCCCTCCGAATTTCAGGAAGTGATTGCCCTGCGCTATCGAAGTGTAATTCTGCAGTTCGTAATGGTCTTCGAGGTCGTTTTGCGTCCCCGAACTGGAGCGTCCGCCCGAGAATGCGCCGATCACGTTGATGGAGGCGTTGGTGGTAAACCCGGCCGGCAAGGTCTGCAACGGAGTCGTCACCGGATTCTGATCGCTGTTGTCGCGCAGGTATTGAAAGCGGGTCTCATTGATGGCCTTGGTCCCGAGGACTTGCGTATCGGTGATCTGCGCCGTGTGTTCGGTGGATTGAGTGTCGTAACCAGCCTCGGGCAGCGTTGACCCACCGACACCGTCGTTCATCCACGTGTCATGGTAAAACTGGTAGCGCGCGGTGAGCGTGTTGTTCTTGGTGAGCTGGTAATCGATACGCGGGCCGATGTTGGTGCGGGTGCGCGGGTTGGAAACGTCTTCGGTCAAAGTCTCATCCGGGTTCCCGTTTAGCGCAGGCGTGTTCACAATCGCAATCTCGTCGATGTTGCGCCGCTGCACGTCCAGGAAGAACGACGCCTTTTTGTTGATGGCCCCGCCGATGTTACCCATATAGATCACGGAGTCGTATGGCTCCTGCGCAGCCGTGCCGAGAAAAGGATTGCGCGCGTTGAATGCCGAGTCGTTTCCCACGACCGAAAACTGTCCGTGGAGCTTGTCGGTGCCGGGCTTGGTGAAGATTTCGATTCGTCCGTAGCCCAGCTTGTCGTATTCAGCGGAGAACGGATTCTG
>CAVPYG010000024.1:0-7363 GCA_963709835.1 uncultured Acidobacteriaceae bacterium | reverse complement strand
GTGAGGGCTCGCCGGGTGGGCGGCGTGACGGGAGGTCGATGGAAAACTCCCCGACGTCGGAGGTGAGCGTCTCCCACCCCTGTGAAGATCAATGTAGTTCCAGCGAGCCGTTTCCCATCCAGGGCTTCCAGCACGCCCACGAGGGACCCAGAAGCGGTTTCCTGCGTTAAGGACTCGCTCGCAACGCTCGCGGATAACGATACAGGGAGGGTCGTAAGACGCAAAATTCGGGACAGCCGAAGCGCCATAAATCACCACGATCAAGCCCAAAGCAGTTGGACATTGTAAACCTCGGCGGGGGACCTTCCCTTAATCGCGGCGCGCTCCGAAATTCCTGAAGTAAGGACCCAGCCACTGTTCGTTTTAGCCGACTCGCGAAGACCGGCGATTACGCTCAAACCCCCTACCGAGGGTCTTGTCTGGCGGCGACCCCGTCCGACAGCACGGTGTAGAGGGTCGAGTCTTAGCTGTTACACATTAGCGCATTGAGATTGTTACCGAGGTTCTTCCTGCGGTAGAGACGGGGCTTGCCCCAGGGCTGTCCAAATTAGCGGGACGGGGCGGGTAGTGGTCTCGCGATTTGGGCAAGAAAGTTGGTTTCGATCGTAGTTTCCGGTTGAGGTTGGGCAGCGGCTGTCCGAATTGGTCAAGCGTGCAGCGCCAGCGGGAGTTGGACGAAGCGTGGCGGCTGGGTTTCTGGCGGCTGGAAGGGTTGATCAATCCAGCGCCACAAGTCGCGATAGACAAACAATTGCTGGCGCAACAGGGCGACCAGGTTGGAAAGCGACCAGCCGAAACGGCTGCGCAGTTGCAGATACTTGAGCAGCAGCATGGCGATGAGTGCTGTCCAAATCTGCACCTTCAGGGCGTTGGCGGTGGTGCCGACGAAAGTTTTCACGCGCAGAGTCTGTTTGAGGGCGCGGAAGAAGACCTCGATCTGCCAGCGCTCGCGATAAATTTCGGCGACGGTGCGCGGGCTGAAATGCAGCAGGTTGGTGAGCAGTACCAGCGGTTCGCTTGATCCGGGCACGGCCACGGTCACGCGGCGCAGGAGGCTGGGCACGGGGTGGCGACGGCCCAGGCGAATGATGGCATCGCTGCGGATGGGGCCGCCGACGGGCACGGGCCGGGTTTCGACGACCTCGCAGTGGGCATAGCTGCGCAGGCGGGTGACGAAGAAGACGCCGTCGCGCGTGAGCCGCTCGAACCAGGCGTAGTCGAAGTAGGCGCGATCCATGACGAGAATGGTGCCGGGTTCGAAGTGCAGGGCGCGTGCCGTGGCCAGATCGGAAGCTTTGCCTTCGGTGAGCACGGCATAGCGCGGCAAATGTCCGCGATGATCGAGGACGAGGTGAAGTTTGGCGGCGCCTTTGCTGCGTTGATACAGGGCCCAGTCGAACATAGTGGAACAGAGATCAATGAGGGTGGAGTCGAGGGTGAGCAGCGGATTGCGGAAGCGGAAGTGGCGGCGCTGGCTGGCGACCACCTCCTGACACTGGCCGAGGAGCTGTTCAAAAATGGTCTGATACAACTGCCAGGGCCGGTGCTCATTGGCGTATGCCAGGGTGGAACGCTTGGGAGCTTCGGGCAAACCGAGGTGCCGCAGCTTGCCTTCGCTGGCGGCCAGTCCGCCGCAGATCTCGCGCAGCGACTGGGCCTGCCCGAGTTGGCAAAACAACATGGCGATGAACTGGCCCCAACAGGTGAACCCACGGGCGTGACGTTCGGCCTTATGTTGCCGCACCGCGTGTTCAAAATCGGTGCGGGGAAAAAGCTGGAGAAGTTGGGAGAAAATGCTGCATACTCGATTCAAGGCGGAGTCCTCACTGGAAAGGATTGGTTTCACGAAAAACTCAATCCAAGCTAGCAGAGATTCCGCCCTCATTCTGAATCGTAATTTGGACGGGCCTGGGGCTTGCCCCGTCTCCCTTGGCGAAGGGAGACGCGGCAAGCCACGTCTCTACGGAAAAATCTACTTGAACTCCAAAACCTCTTTTTCTTTCGCCTTGCTCATCTCTTCCATCTTCTTGATTTCGTCGTCGGTGAGCTTCTGGATTTCGTCGAGCGCGCGCTTCTCGTCGTCCTCGGCGATTTTCTTGTCTTTCATCGCCTTCTTGATGGCCTCGTTGCCGTCGCGGCGGACGTTGCGGATCGCGGTGCGGTGCTCTTCCAGGATACGGTGCAGGTGCTTGACCATGTCTTTGCGGCGCTCTTCGGTCAGCGACGGGATGGGCACGCGAATTAGCTTGCCATCGTTCATCGGGTTAAGGCCAAGATCGCCGCTGCGGATGGCCTTTTCGATCGCCCCCATCTGCGAGGGATCGAAGGGCTGCACAGTGATCATTTGCGGCTCGGGCGCGTGGATCTGCGCGATCTGGTTGAGCGGCATTTGCGAGCCGTAGTAGTCCACCGATACCGTGTCGAGCATGTGAACGTTCGCGCGCCCGGTGCGGGTGGCGGCCATTTCGCGCCGGAAGTCTTCCACCGCTTTGTCCATGCGCGTCTTGAGTTGTGCGAAAACTTCTTTCAGGGCAGGATGAGCCATAGTTGGGGGGCTCCTAGGAATGAACAAGATTAAAACGCTTGATTATAGAGGATGTCAAAAGGAAAAAGTCAAATTGAAGAAGTAAATGTGCCCAAACTTCTTCGATTTGACTTTCAACTCTTGACTTTCTCTACCCGCTCACCCGCGACCCGATCTTTTCGCCGAGCACCACCCGCCGGATATTGCCGCGCTGGTTCAGATTAAAAACGATGATGGGCAGATCGTTGTCTTTGCACAGCGAGATTGCGGTCGAATCCATCACCTTGAGGCCCAGCTTCAGAACATCCATGTAGGTGAGTTCCGCAAACTTCTTGGCGCCCGGCACCTTCATCGGATCGGCGTCGTAGATGCCGTCCACTTTGGTGGCTTTGAGGATGGCGTCGGCCTTGATTTCCATGGCGCGCAGCGAGGCGGCCGTGTCGGTCGAGAAATAAGGATTGCCGGTGCCGCCAGCGAAGATGACCACGCGCCCTTTTTCCAGATGCCGGATGGCGCGGCGGCGAATGAAAGGCTCGGCAACCTGGTTCATCTCAATGGCCGACTGCACGCGGGTGAATACGTTCTGTTTTTCCAGCGCGTCCTGCAAGGCCAGCGCGTTGATCACCGTGGCCAGCATGCCCATGTGATCGGCGGAGACGCGGTCCATGTCCTTGGCCTGGTCGGCCACGCCCCGAAAAAAATTTCCTCCGCCGACGACGATGGCCATCTGGATGTCGAGCGTGTGTACGTCGGCAAGTTCCGCGGCAATTTCGTGGATGCGTTTTGTATCGACGCCAAAGCCCTGGTCGGCTGCCAGGGCTTCGCCGGAGAGTTTTAGAAGAATGCGTTTGAAAATGGGAGTCGGCATAAAAATCCAGTGTAGCACTGCAATCGGCGATCCCAACTGCCGCGCCGGGCCTGTTTCCTAGACACTGGGCAGACGAGCGAGGAGCTTTCGGCCAAGACAGTTTGGCCGGCGAAGCAGCAAGCAGGTATACTGACATCGTATAGTCAAAGTAAGTACTGAGGCGTCGCAATGCCAAAGGAAGCCGTTTTCACCGTTAAGCTGGAATCCGATTTACGCGATGCCTTTGCCGCAGAAGCGGCGGCGACCCACCGTCCCGCATCCGAACTGGTACGCGAATTCATGCGCGAGTTTATCCAACGCCAACGCGAGGCTCGGGAACATGATGCCTGGTTCCGTGCCAAGGTAAAGGAGGCCATGGACGATCCGCGGCCGGGCATTCCGCATGATGTGGTGATGGATCAAACCCGCGCCATCATCGACCGGATCGTGGCCAGGCAGGCCGAGAAGTGAGGGCCGACGAGTGAAGATTGAGTGGCACCCTCGGGCGCACACCGATCTTGCCGAGTTGGTGGAGTACATTGCAAGCGATAACCCTGTGGCTGGTTATCGCGTTCATGACGACATTCGGAAACAAATCGATCTGTTGACGATGTACCCGGAAATTGGCCGTCCGGGCCGTGTCCGCGGCACCCGTGAGTTGGTAATTACGGGAACTCTTTACATCGCCGCTTATCGTTTCGCAGGGGACGTAGTGACGATCTTGCGGCTATTGCATGGCGCGCGCCAATGGCCGAAAAAGCTTTAGCCCGCGTTACTCGGCCTTTGGCTCTGCGGCCGGTTTGGTGCTGACAAAGCTCGCGGTCGCGTCGCCGACTTTGAAGCGGGCGTAGCGGCGGACGGCGATGTTCTCGCCCAACTTGCCCACCTTGGCGGCGATCAACTGCGCGATGCTGATGGCCTGGTCTTTGATGAAGGGCTGTTCGAGCAGGCACACCTCTTCGTAAAACTTTTCCATTTTGCCGGCGACCATTTTCTCGGCGATGTTCGCGGGCTTGCCGCTGGCGATCGCCTGAGCCAGGAAAATGTCTTTCTCGCGCGCGAAATCTTCCGGCGTGACGTCTTCTTTCCGGACATACTTCGGATCGCTCGCCGCAATGTGCATGGCGATGTCGTGGACCAGCTCTTTGAAGTCTTCCGTGCGCGCCACAAAATCGCTTTCGCAGTTGACCTCGACCAGCACCCCAATCTTGCCGCCAGCGTGAATGTAGCTGGCAACCGAGCCTTCGCTGGTGGCGCGCGTCGCTTTCTTCGCGGCCACCGACACTCCTTTTTTGCGCAACACGACGACCGCCTGTTCCATGTCGCCTTTGGCTTCGGTCAGGGCTTGCTTGCAATCCATCATCGGCGCTCCGGTTTTTTCGCGGAGCTCTTTTACTTGTGCAGCGGAAATGTTTGCCATAGAAGTGCTCATGATTCCTAAGATCTCAATTTTAAAGTTTCAAGGTTTCAGAGTTGCAAGGCGGGCCGGTCGGGGGGCCAATCATGATTCTTGGGACCAATCAAGGCTGCAACCTTGAAACTTTGCAACCTTGAGACCTTGAAACCTGGGTTTTGTTTAGAAGCGCCGCGTCTCCGCTTGCAACTCGTCAATGTCTTCCGTGGCGGCTGAAGGACGCTTGCGCGTGCCCTTGCCCAGCACGTCTTCCATGCGGATTTCTTCGCCTTCGGGGGCCGCTACAGCTTCGGCAATTTCGCCGTCAACCGCAATTTCGGGAAGCGGTTCTTCAGCGGCCGGTTCTTCCACCGCCGCTTCGGCTTCCGCCACGGCCTGAATCTCCGCCAACTGCTTGTCGCCCCGCGTATTCACGCCTTCGGCAATCGACTCCGAAACTTTCGAGGTGAACAGCCGGATGGCCCGCAGCGCGTCGTCGTTGCCCGGGATCACAAAATCCACTTCGCTCGGGTCGCAGTTCGTATCGACCACTGCTACAACGGGGATGCCCAGCTTGCGCGCCTCGCGCACCGCAATCTGCTCTTTATTGGAATCGATGACGAAGATCGCATCCGGCAAGCGGCTCATGTTCTTGATACCGGCGAGATTGGCCTGGAGGTGCTTGCGCTCCCGCTCCAGCTTGATCACTTCCTTCTTGGGAAGCAGATCGTAACGGCCATCGGTGGCCATGTCGTCGAGTTCCTTCAGGCGCTTGACCGATTTCTGCACCGTGACCCAGTTGGTCAGCAGTCCGCCCAGCCAGCGCTGGTTCACATAGAACATGCCGCAGCGTTGCGACTCTTCGGCAATCGCATCCTGCGCCTGGCGCTTGGTGCCCACGAAGAGAACGATCCGGCCATCGGCGGCCAGTTCCTGCACGAATTTCGACGCTTCCTTGAACATCTTCAGCGTCTTTTGCAGATCAATAATATAAATACCATTGCGCTCGCCGAAGATGTACTCCTTCATCTTCGGGTTCCACCGCTTCGTCTGGTGCCCGAAGTGAACTCCCGCTTCGAGCAACTCCTTCATCGTTATGTTTGCCAATCAACCTCCTCAGTTGGTCTGCATCCGGACACTCACAGGCCCCGGATTGCCATTCCCGTCCACCCCGCCTCGGCGGGAGGGATGAATTGAACACCTAAAACAAGCTGTCAGCTGTCAGCTCTCAGCTTTCAGCAAAACCAGATAACTCGTTCTATCGTAAGTCCGCGTACGACCAACATGCGGCGACCAACGACTATCTTTATCTCTTGCTGAACTGGAAGCGCTTGCGAGCGCCCTTCTGGCCGTACTTCTTGCGCTCTTTGGCGCGCGGATCGCGAGTCACCATGCCTTCGGCCTTGAGCTTCTTGCGCAGTTCCGCATTGAACAGCATGAGCGCGCGCGTGATGCCCAGGCGCACCGCATCGGCTTGTCCAGCCACTCCGCCGCCGCACACGTTGGCCAGCACGTTGAAGGTGGCCGCGCTGTCGGTCGAGACCAGCGGCGACTTCGCCGCGATGCGCTGCGACGGCGTCACAAAGTATTCATCGAACGCCTTGCCGTTGACCTTGAATTCGCCGCTCCCCGGACGAAGAAAAACGCGCGCGATCGCCGCCTTGCGCCGTCCGGTCCCGTAGTATTGCACCAGTTCTGCCATGTAAGTCCTCAGCACTCAGCCGTCAGTCATCAGCCAACCCTGGTGCTTATCGCCTTTCAAATTTTTCCGGGTGCAAGCCCCCTGACACCTGAGGCCTGACACCTGAGACCTTCCCTACGCAAACACCTTCGCCACCGGCTTCTGCGCCTCGTGGGGATGCTTGTCGCCCTTGTAAACCTTGAGCTTGGTAAACATCTGCTTGCCCAGCTTGTTTTTGGGAAGCATGCGCGACACGGCATCCTCAATGATCAGTTCCGGCTTGCGCACCATGCGCTTCTTCATTTCTTCCGAGCGCAATCCACCGGGATAGCCCGTGTAGCGCTGATACAGCTTCTGATCGGCCTTCTGGCCCGTGATCTTGATCTTCTCGGCGTTGATGACGACGACGTGGTCGCCAGTATCCAGAAACGGCGTGTACTGCGGATTCTCTTTGCCAATCAAAATGCGGGCCACGCGCGAGGCCAGCCGCCCGAGCGGAAGTCCGCTCGCATCCACCACAAACCACTTACGCGCAATATCTCCCTCTTTCGGGAAATAGGTTGACATCGGAAATCTCCCAGAACTTCTAAAGAACGCTATGATTGAAGACCGCTGAGTGCCCTGGTTAAAATCCATCCACGCAGAACGCGGGTAAGGTGTTCCAGGCGGGCAGCCGCAGGACTTCCACAACCACTACCAGTACCACTACCAAAGACCTTAAGAATAGCCCACCCGCAGAGCGCTTGTCAACGAAGAGTGAGAGTGATTGTAGATGCTCCAAGATAATGTCACCCCATAACTGCAACGAGACTCTGTCACCCTCTCAGGATGGTGACAATGAGTCAGAAAGAGTTCCAACGGGTGAAAGTGATTGAGAATGCAGCGGGTGGGAGGCTGAGCGTATGCGAAGCCTCCCGG
>CAVPYG010000023.1:0-38494 GCA_963709835.1 uncultured Acidobacteriaceae bacterium | reverse complement strand
GCGGGCCTCCGGAGGAGATCGGACGCAAAGTGGCGGCGGCGCTGGTGGGGACTTTTCTGGGCGTTCTACTCTGTTACGGGTTGGTGGGACCATTGGCCGCCCGCATGGGCAAGATGGCGGAGGAGGAAAACGCGTTCATGCAGGTGCTGCGAGTCACCATGATTGCTTTTCTGAAAGGAATAGCCCCGATTATGGCGGTCGAGATTGGGCGGCGCGTGGTGCCCGGACATGTGCGCCCGACATTTTTTGAGGTCGAAGAGGCTTGCCGAGGCGCGAGAAACGAAGCGAGCGCCGCGGCCGCCGGTGACGCAGCCCCCGATGCCACGCCGCCGAATGGGGCGCCACCGGATGCGGATGCAGCTGCGGGTGCGGCGGCGCCAGGATAAACAGGCCCATGCCCACACCACCCATCATCGTCATCAAGAAAAAGAGCGGACATGGCGGCCATCACGGCGGCGCCTGGAAGGTCGCCTATGCCGACTTCGTCACGGCCATGATGGCCCTGTTTATCGTGTTGTGGCTGACCAACAGCAGCAAGCCGATCCAGTTGGCAGTCAGCGGTTACTTCAAGGACCCCAGCGGTACCGGGCTGAAGACCGGAACCAGTCTGACCGGAACGGGTGAGACTCTGCAAGTGTCCAAGCAGGACATGGCGAAGCTCAAAGACGAGTTGCAAAAGAGTATCCAGAAAATGAACGACCTGGAGAAGTTGAAAAAAAACATCGAAATGACGGTGACCGCGGAAGGCCTGCGCATCGAGTTGCTGGAATCGGACAAAGGAACGTTCTTCGACAGTGGGAGTCCCACGCTCAACAAGAGTGGACAGGAGATCGTGGCCCTGCTGGCGGTGGAATTGGCAAAGGTCCCCAACCACATTTCGGTCGAGGGACACACCGACGCCAAGCCTTTTACCGGCAAGGGCAGCTACAGCAACTGGGAACTCTCGGCCGACCGGGCGAACGCGGCGCGGCGCTTGATGCAGCAGTCGGGATTGCGCTCCGATCAGGTCTCGCAAGTAAATGGTTTTGCGGACCAGCGCTTGCGCAACTTAAAGAATTCGCTGGATCCGGCCAACCGGCGCATTTCGATCATCGTGCAATATATGAGCAACAACACGGACGAAGCGGAACCTCTGGGAGCGGATGCGAAAGCGCCGGGAGCGGAAAAGCCGTCGGCGGCAATCGTGAAGGCGGAACCTGAAACCACGGGCAAGAAAGACGTGAAGCAATAAAAAAGGCTGACCACGCAGGTCAGCCCGGACAATTGCTTGTCGTGGTTAGAGGTTACGTCATCGTGCCTAAGCGCCCACGTAGATCATGCGACTACGCGCCGTATTTCAGTGCGTGGTCTACCATGGAACCGGGCCGTCGTGTGCAGTCAACCATGGAACCGGTCCATCGTGTGCGGTCAACCATGGAACCGGTCCATCGTGTGCCGTCAACCACGGCACCGGACCGTCGTGTGCGGTCAACCATGGAACCGGTCCATCGGGAGTGGGAGCTCCCGGAACCGCAGCCTGCGCAAAGGTACCTACCACACCTACCAACACCAATAACATTATGATTGAACGTTTCATAAGGTCAACTTTCTCCTTATTAGGGTCTGCCAAAAGCTGGCGCGAAGTTGCCAGCCTCCAGTGCGCAGAAGTATATACAACCTTTCAGGTTTTTGGTTACTAAGAGGTTACTTTCGGAACACAACCCCTCCGACTCGCTGCCGGCCATTCAGGGAATAAATCAGACGGCGATATAGAAAATTTTAGATATGTTTACGCTGATAACTTAATGTAATGGTTTGAATAAATCTGGCTTGATTCAGGCCGGAAGAAAAGTGTGCGAGAAAGTTAAGAAATCCTCTTGACAAGGTTTTTGCACTCGGCTGGTTTTGGCGGCAATAGGGCCATGGTGGGCGGGAACTGACTTTCGAACCACCGGAACGTCGAAGCACCCAAACCCGGATGAGCGGCTGTGTTTTCAGTCGCACATTTAAGGGCGGACGGAGGAGCCGACCGCCGCGGAATTGGCTTTGAGGGGAGTCGCGGGGCTGTTGAGCCGCGAATGATTTTCCGCAGCCTCCAGGCTCGAGCTTCGCGACAACGCGCGTTCCACCATTTCTTCGAACCTCGGGATCATCGAATCGGAAGGCACCGGGTGTTGAAGGTCCGCCAGTTCATGTTCCCATCGCTGGGTCTGCAAGCGGTTGGCGGCAGGCTCGCGCGCGGCTTGGCGCGAAAGCGAGTAACCGATCCAAACAAAAACGGCAACAGCATAAGCAAACAGGTTGATCATGTTGAAATTGTCGTGCGAGACAAGTCCCCCGGAATGCACCGCATATAGTGTCAGATCCATACCGGCGATGAGGCCAAACCCGAGAGAGATGCCAAAACTCACCTGCTTTCGCGACACTCCCAGAAAGCGGGAGAAGAGGAGCAAGAAGAGAATCAGGCCAAGCTGCCCTACGCGCACCGAACGCTGCAAAGTAGTGAGGGCGTGCACCATCGGATTCTCGCCGAAAGAATTCGAGAAGGCGACCACCAACGCGACCAGCAGCATCACCGCACCCGCCCACTTGAACACCAGAGTGCCCAGATCTTTCAGCGTGCGATAGGGGCGAAAGACGTCGAGAAACACCTCGTGAATGACCTTAAAGCCAAGGATTGCGTTGATCGCCTCGCCCACCCAGAAAGGCCCAAAATACAAGCTCCGATTCCCGGTGATCCAAAGCGGAAAGAGGACGGCAAAATTCGTAACCTGCGCCAGGAGGAACACGAAGAACACGGGAAACTGCTTGTACAGCTTTCGCCGCCAAAAGATCACCGCCACCACTGATTGCAGAATGGGTTGCGCGCACCACAAACACAGGACGACGATGTGGCTGTGCAAATTCATGGGACAGGCTGGGGAAGCGCGCGACAACCAAAATCGCGGCGCTCCACATTTTCATATCTTCCGGCGGGTTGCCCAAACTAGTCAAATTACTTTGGGTAACCCTGGTAATCATTACCCTTTTCCAGTGGAAACGGCTCTTGGCCGTTTCCGCCGGCGGAAACCGGCGCAAGCGCGGAAACGCCTAACCGCCATCGGGCGTGGAATGCAGGTAGGCACGCATCATGCGCACTTCGTCGTCCTTCTCGTCGAGGTTATGGAGAAGGAGGTCGCGCAAGGAAACGACGCCCTTCAGATCGCGTCCGGCGCAGACGGGTAGATGCCGGAAGCCATGGCGCTTCATCAGCGTCATGCAAGTCTCCACGGGATCGTTGGGCGCGACGGTGAGCGGATCTTCGGTCATGACCTCGCTAACCAGAGTGTGGGCTGGGTCCTTGCCGTCAACCACCACGCGGCGCATCAGGTCGCGCTCGGAGAAAATGCCAATCAGTTGGCCTTGGTGCAGAACCGGCACGGCGCCGATGTTGTGTTCGACCATCAGGTGGGCCACTTCGAGCACAGTCTGGTGGACCTCGGCGGATACGGTGGATTGGCCTTTAAGCAGATCGCAGATCAACATTTGCACCTCCCGTGGACTTCTGGCGGAAAAAGGCGTGCGCCGCGAACCGCTTCCAATTCGTTTTGAACGAAAGAAGCAAAACCGCTATGAATTTGTTTTGGTTTGGATCCCCGGCGAAGTATATGTCGAAAACCGGTGAAGTGGAAGGAAAAAATGAGGTCCTGCCAGCGATTTAAGCCTGTTGGGTGAGGGGACGGTGTGCCAGCGCGCGTCTTCGTCTGCTCACTCAGCCAACGAAATCACGTAGGACCTGTCGGCAAGAGCGGCAGGCAGATCGGCGGCAGCGCGGGCGGTCACGATCAGGTTGTAATCTTCGCTGGCCCGAAGACGGCTGAACACGGCAGTCTCCTCCCGGGGCGCGACCAGCGCCAGATACCGCAGGAAGGCGAAGACGTCCTCGGTCTGCTCCAATCCCGGGGCGACGAAAGAGACTTCGATATCCTCGTGATAAAAGTGCCATCCCAGAGAGGCTGCCAGCGAGACGGCCCGCTCATAGACCACGGGCTGAAGGATTCCGGGCTCGGGGTTGTCGAACACGATGCGAAGCTTGCGTTCGTCTTCGCGGCTGAATTCGCGCACTTTGAGCGCGCCGGTGCGGGCTGTGGCTTTCCAGTCCACGTGGCGGGCGGAGTCGTCGGGCATGTAGTCCCGAATCAGGTAAAGGTCGTAGCCGCGGCCGCGCACAAAAGTTTCGAACTCGCCGGTGACCATGGGAAGAACTTCGAGAAACTGGTCGGTGGGCTCGACGCTGGGATAGACGATCACTTCGCGGGCCAGGTTGACGCGGCGGGTTTTCATCAAGAAGGCGAAGGGAAAGCGGGTGGCAAGACCGAAATTTTTTTCCGAGTAGCGGCCGCGGGTGGGGAAGCCGATTTCGAGGTCGGCGTGGAGTTCCTGGCCAGCAGCGACAAAAGGAAAATAGACTGATTCCTTGAGGATGGGCTTTTCCGCCTCCTCGCGCACGCGCCGCAGGCGGCGGTCGGGCAGGCGGAGCCATTGGTCCTGGGGCGCGCGGTTGGGAGGCCAGGCGAAGGTGGATGCTTCCCAACGCCAGCGGGCATTATTCTTTCGTTTGCGCTTGGCAGGAACCACGCGCACGGAAAACGAGGGCAGCCATGAGCTGTGGTTGCGCAAGAGCAGGCGGGCCAGCATCGGACGGCCGGCGAAAACATGTTCGGGCAGGTGGACATCGAGCGTCAGGCTGCGGAGCACCTGCGCCGAGGCTATGCCGGAAACGAGAATGGCGGAGAGCAGAGCGGCGACGACAATGTAGAGCAGGTTGTTGCCGGTGTTGATGGCGGCGATGCCGATGACGACGCTGATCAGAATGTAGATCAGTCCGGCGCGGGTGACGTCGTAGTCCATGGCCTCGCGGACTCGGCCGGCGGCCACGCGCCGCGCCAGATAGGGCACTGTAGTGAGGCCGACAAAGGTGGCCAGCAACAGCGCCACCGACGCCATAATGAAAGTTCCCCAGAGGCTGCCTGCTTCGCGGGCTACGGTGGAAAATAGCGCGGCGGCGAAAGCCAGCGCGAGGCCGGCGAGGGCGAGCAGGAAGCGCACCCAGACCTGGGACAATCCCAGCCACGATAAGCCGGGCGCGGCCGCGTTCTGCGAGTTCGATTCGGTGCGTTGGGAAATCACGGGGCTCTCCGTTGCCGCCAACACGGCGCCTCAAGGCGCTTTCGTTTTTCGTTGCGCAGCACTTACGATATGCCTGAACGGTATACCCTGATACAGATCGTACTTGCAGCAGAGACTGATCGCTAACTGTTTTTCTGGTTACTATCTGTGTAATAGAACGTTGTTTAAGGGGGGGTACCCCCCTCCCCCAGATCTAGTGGAATCAAAGACTTAGGGGGAAATTCCCGCCAGGTCTTTGAGTTTAAAGGACTTGCGGCTAAAGTCTTCCAAAATCAATAACTTAGCTATAAAACTTCATCTAAAATGGGTTTGGGGCAGATGCGAGGGCCGTCTTGGCTAACGGACGCTCCTCGAAACTGCCCCAATCAGATTTCTATTGTCTTAGAGTCAGGTTCTTATGTCAGTGATGTTGGTCACATGTGCGAAGCGGTGATGCGGGAGCGAGCTCATTCGCAATTGGTATCGCATCAGGAGGGTTTCATTGTGCGATCAGATCTCCGCGCCCACCCTTGTGCAGAAAACGCGGAAGAATGGGGTACCCATGGTGCTTGTATAACAGCGAAAGGCCGGGGCACACGGCAAGTTCGGACAAGCCTTCTGACTATTTGCTGCGGTTGCGGACCACAAACTTTTCAGCCACTCCGAATACAACAATGACCCAGAGCGCCGTCATTGTGCTCCACAGAATCACAGGCGGGTTCCACCGCAGAGAATATGCGGCATACATCGCCGAGATATTAACCGAGGCAGCAGCGATCAATATAACCCACAGTGCAGGTTGACGACGATGCTCCCAAAACCGTTCCAGGATCAGAGCAACGATACCGGGGGTAGAGAGCATGCCCCAGAGAAGCGGCCCTGGGATAGTAGGTATCCTCCCCATTGCCCTGTCGGTGTAGAAGATATAAAACGCCAGTGCTGCAGCGATTGTTCCGGCCACCCCAAGGTAGATGAGGTTATCTCTGGTTTTCTGTTTCATTTTGATAGAACATCGAGGACGGAAGCACATTGCCCATTCCGAGCCTCCCCAGAAGTAATGATCGCGCTATTGACCGCCGCGTATCTTAACTTCTTTGCCTGTTTTTAAATTCTCTGCTAGTTCGAGTTGCTTCACGGCCGCCATGGTTTGGGCGGAGTAGTCAACGCGCTTCACCGACTTCTGACGGCGGTGGCGTTTGGTGACGGAATGCTGGTTGGACATTGGCCTCTCCTATATTGGTGCTTGAATAGTCTAGTCTGCGAGGCGCTCGGAAGAAAGGTCAATATTGCTCAGACAGGCGCGGTTACGCCAACTTACGGCAATCGCGGACGTGGGATTGATGTGTCCGGCAACTGCCGCTATTGGCGGAGAAAAAGAGCTGGCGAGTGAAATTGTCGCAGTTTTTTAGGGTGGCGGTTGCTTGTTTGAGACAACTGTGGACGGACAAGGAAGACCGGGCTATACTCCGCCGCATATGGATGATCCCGACATCACGTCACGAGCGGTTCTCCTTGGCCATTTGACGATCACGATACCGGTGATTGCAGCGATTCCATTCATAATGTTTTTTGGCTTGTACATGTTTGGCCCAGCATTGCTGGTGTATTACATATGTGCGGGGCTAGCGGTCTCTTGGCAGTGGTACTCGATAGCGATACCAAGCTGGGAGGAATCGCTGCGAAAGAAGGGTATTCAGGAAAATGAAATACCTGGAATACGTCGGCGCGCTGGTCTGCTGTGGCCGGGGGCGTCATCCGTCGGATTGTTCGCCCTCCACACGACCGCAGCCGCGATATGCGCGCTACGTGTAGGCCCTTGGCTGGTTGGGCGCTGGTTCGCTTGGATACTGCCTTTGAGTGGAAGCACCTCGCCCACCGGATTTACGGCCTTTTCAGACTGCTGGCTCCAGCATTTTGAGCTGGCGAGTATTCTTCCAGCTCTGGTTGCCGGTTATGTGGTTTGTCGATATCTGCCGAAGTTGGCAACATGGGCTTGGATTCTGCCCACGCTAATCCTTTCATACAAGCTGCTGAGCTTTGCCGATCCGCACGCCTCGATATTTATTTCTAATCCTTTATCTCGTTTCTCCTATTACTTCGTGATCGTGCGAATCACGCCCACTTTTAGCGACCTTCGCGGTTCTGACCCAATCCGTGTCATGCAACAAATGGCGGTAGTCGCACCGTTTTATTCCGGCGTGGCGTATAGCGTCGGAGCATTTCTGGAAAATCACAAGTTGTTGGAAAGGATTACCAAGAGTATTTTTGCGGAGCCTGAGCCTGAGGTGTTTGTGGCGGAGCATGCGGAAGGCGAGTCTGCCGTGGATGCTAAAGAACAACCCGTACACGAAGGCAACCGGGTCTCGTAAGCAAGCGATTGTCAAGAAGTTGTGAGTTCGTCAACGATTCCGAGCGCGAATGGGCGGCGTCTGTATTTGCGGGAGGACTCGGCCGTCCCTCCGGGACTTGATCATTTGTTGCCCTTTACTTGGACACGAAATGCGAACAAGATTGTGCGCCCGGCACTCGGGGGTATATTCTGCTGCCGCCGGAAAAGCAGAATGGAAATTCCGGCCAAGAGGAACGAACATGAACGTCCAAAGGCCGCTGACCGCCGATCCCGCCGCCGAGCCTTCGCCGCTTGACGCCGCACGGCCCGGGGTGTGCCGCGCAGGGGGAGTTGCGGCGCTGGTGATGCTGGCTTACTCGCTGGCAACGATGGTGCAGATGCTTGCGCTGGGCGGGCAGCCCACCTCGGCGCAACAGGCCTTCGACCTGCTCGAACACCATCGCCTGATTGCCCTGCTGCGGCTGGACCTGCCGACGCTGATGGCGATGCCGCTGTACTACCTGATTTTTCTGGGATTGTGGGCGGCACTGCGGAGGGCGGCGCCGGCGGCGGCCACGATCGCGGCGCTGCTGGCCGTTGCCGGGAACACGCTGGTGCTGTCCACGCCGACGGCGCTCTCGCTCGTGCCCCTGAGCCAGCGCTACGCCGCGGCGGCCAGCGAGGCGGCGCGGCTGCAACTGCTGACCGCCGCGGAGGCGCTGATGGCCGCCGACATGTGGCACTCGACGGCGGCGATTCTGGGCGGGATATTGTTGGAGTGCGGCGCGGTGCTGATCTCATTGGCGATGCTGAAGGGCGGTGTCTTTAGCCGGGCCACGGGCTGGCTGGGGATCGCGATGCACTCGCTGGACCTGGCGCACATTGTGGCGGGACTGATGATGCCCAAGGCGGGGGTGGTGCTAATGGCGGTGGCCGGACCGCTCTATCCCATCTGGCTGTGGCTGGTGGGCAGGCGACTGCTGCAACTTGGCCGTCCCGCGGAAAAGGCCTGACCGGCACGGCAGATTCGGCCCAGGCCCGCTTACCCGCTGTGGTTTGGGCGGCTCGACCGGCTGAAGCGCTGCGCCACCCAAAAGCGGGGGCGCGGGCGAGTTTTTCCGCAACCTGCTAGGGAACAGGCGTGCCGCTGCTCAGGCACGAAGCTGCGGTGCCATCGGCCGAGAAGCGGATGGCTCCGGATTGGTCGGCACAAAATGCGCGGCGTCCGTTGCTGTCTCCGATGGGAGTGGCTGTGAGGCGGAAACTGGCGGCGGGTGTGCCGACGCAGCCCGATAGCGAGAAGGTGTATCCCAGATGCTTGCCGCTGGCCAGTCCGCTGCTGATGAGCATGGCCTGGTGTTCGTTGGCCTCGGCGGCGCCGAAGCCATCGAGATCGGAGAGGGTGCAGGTGTAACCGACGACAGGATAGGCTGCCGCATAGGTGATCTCCGCCGTGAGAATCTTGCGCACGGCAGCGAGAGCGTTGGTATCGCTCCCAAAGCTGGCAGCCGGATTCTGGCCCAGGGGCTGCGGGTGGATCTGCCCGGCGGCAGTTGCCGCGCGCGCCTTCATGCCGTCGGCGATGCTTTTCAAAAGATCGGGATCGGCAAGCGGCAGGTTGACGGTGACGGTAATCTCATTCAACGTCCAGAGCCCCGGTTCCATTTTCATGGAGAAGACGATGCGAGGCATGAACGGAGTTTTTTGCGCCTGGTTGTCTTTGTAGGTGCGGAAAGACAGTTCGATGTCGTCGCGATCGCCCTGCGGAGAGTCTTTGACGACGACGATTTCAAATTTCTGTCCAGTTTTGGGGTCTTCCGTGGCGAGCATCACCGGCCCCGTCTCGAAGGTCTGAAAACTTTTCCCTTGCGTTTGCAGCTGGCTGGCGAGCGCGGAATACTGCTGGAGGCTGGAGAGCGCGCCCGATTTTTCCAGGGTGGCGCGGGTGACCTCCGGCAAATGCTTGAGGAAGGTCCCCGGCTCTTTGCTGAAAAACATCTCCATCAAAGCCTGGCGGGCAGTTTGCGGGGCGGGCTGAGCGTCGCCCTTGGCCCACAGTGCAAGGTTGCACATGATCAGAGAGAGGAAGACGGCGGCGAGTTTTCGCATGAATAGACTCCTGCCAGCAGTTGCCTGATCTTGGCATTTCGGTGAGGCAGACTCCAGTTACCGAGGTAAGGACGGGCGGGAGGGGTGAAGTTTCCGGAGAACGTCAGTTAGGCCTTGAAAGGCGATTGCCAGGCTTAATATTGGTGTAGTAACGTAGAGGTCTCATGAACGCCAAGCGTACGCTAGCGGCCGCGCAATTGCTGCTCATGCTTCCGGCCATCCTCTTCATGGGCGCGTTCGTGGTGTGGCAGTTGTCGCCACTGCTGCACGAACCGGCGCAGACCGCTCAGCGAATCGTAAAGTGGTATGCGGGGAGAATGTGGACACTCTGGGCGCTGCTCATCGCCCTGCCAGTTACGGCGCTGATTACCGGCGGCGCTGCCCTGCTGCGGGGTTGGAGTGAGCTTCCAGAACTGCCGAACCGCGCGCAACAAGGGTTCGCCGCCATTCGTGGCGATCGGGCGATGCGGTTTGTTGTGCTGATGACGTTAACGGCCGGAATCGTTCTCGCAATTGTCGCCATGCACATGGCCGCTAACTGATGCAGGTCCTCCACATGCGTTGCGGGCGTGCTAACGTCCGGCCGAGTTGCTGACACGAAAGCGCCACGCAGGGGCCCGTTGGTTACTTGCCGGGTGGCGTTTCCGGGGGCATGCTTGGGAAAATGGGGGCAATCGAACAGCTAGAGGCCATGAAGCCTTCGGACAGCACTCCGGAGTCGATTTGCTGGTGCGTCGCCAAGGTGTTCCAGGTTCGAGACACGGAAGTGGCGCTGTTGGAGTTGAACGGAAGGCTGTTGAACTTCATTTACCCGGCGGTGTTGAAGACGGCGGGGGCGATCCCTCTGGCCAGTTCGTCGGTGGCGGCGCGGACGGCACGAAGCAAGCAGTCGGAGTTTTTCAATAGCTTCGCCGAAGTCAATCATTTCAGCGTGTTTGAACTGGTCAAGCTCGGCAAGACGGGACTGGACGCGCAGATGATTCAGAAACTGATGTCGGCGCCGGTTCTGGCCGGGAATGGCGACGTGATTGGGGTGATTCAAGTCTCCCGCAAGGCGCCCAGGCCGGAGGCGGCGGGGCCGGACTTCACGGCCGACGATCTGCGGAACCTTGAATTGGTGGCTTACTTCGTGGGCAGGCTGATGCCGAAGGGCAGACGCAGCGCCCCGGCCAGCACAGGATAGATGGATTTTGGCGGCAATCCTAATGCCGCTTTTTGAATTGAAAATCCCCTTTTATTTTTTTTGGCAAAAGCCTGGGTGAGAGTGTGCGCAGTAGTTTCTCGCACGATTCCAGAGCGGGAGTCGGTCGTCCCTCCGGGACTTGAATCGTTGGTTGCAGTTTTCCCAGTGCTCAAGCGCTGGGCTAAGGTCGGACGCACCTCCGGGGCTCGTTCTTCCTCCGTTTTGTTGTACTGGATTGCTAGAAAAGTGGCCTTCACGCACACGCGTCAGTCGTTATCTGGCGGGGGATGGCGGCGGTATCTCCACCATAGCAACAGGGCCAGGGCTCCGGCGGCAATCACGACGGCGATATTGAAGCGGTGGAGGACGTGCAGAACGGTGCGCCACTGCTGGGCGAAGAGGTATCCGACGCTGGCGATGACCGTGACCCAGACGGCGGCGCCGAGGAAGTTGAAGATGGCAAAGGCCCGCGACTTCATGCGCAGAACTCCGGCCAGGGGTCCGGCAAGAACTCTCATGCCGACGACGAAACGGGCGAAAAAGATGGCGGCAGATCCGTAACGGGCGAACATGCGCTCGCCGCGAGCGAGCGCGGTGGGGGGAATCCGGAAGAAGCGTTGATAGCGATCGAGGAGGGGACGCCCGCCATGGAGGCCGACGGCGTAACCCAGATTGCCGCCGAGCGTGGTGGCACAGGTGGCAACGATGACGATCCATCCGAGATGAAGTTGGTGTTCGGAATAGGCGAGACCGCTCGCCAGCAGGAGCGCCATCTCGCCGGGAACGGGGAGGCCGGCGCTCTCCGCGAGCAAGAGCAGGGCGAGGGCCCAGTAGCCGTAGTCGGCGATGAAGTCGCGGAGCGCGTGGATGATGGTTGGGTGCATGGGGAAGCAGGTCTTAGGTCTTAGGTCTTAGGTCTTAGGTCTTAGGTCTTAGGTCTTAGGTCTCAGTCAACCCTGTTTTTCTGAGAACTGAGAACTGGGAACTGAGAACTGTTCAGGTTTGTTTTCCTCCGTAGAGAAAGTAGATGAGGGCGCGGTTGAAATCCTCCGAGGCTTCTTCGTAGGGCAGGTGGCCGGCGCCGTCGAAGGCCACGATGCGGGCATCGCTAAAATTTTGGCGCAGCGGCTCGGCGGAGCGAAAATCCACGGCGCGGTCTTTCGTTCCCCACATGAGAAGCGTGGGGTAATGGCGAATCTTGTGGAGAGCCCGTTCTAGTTCGGCGAGATCGGCCGTCCAATTCTTCGCGATGCCTAAAGCGTGATGGAACGATTGGTTCTGGAGCACGGGGATGCGGTAGCCGGCCAGCGAATCGGGCGGAATTCTCGAGGGGTCGCCGAACAGGCGGCGGAGCCAGAGGGGATCAACCCAGCGCCAGCGCTCGGCGGTGTGGTGAAAGAGCATGGAACCAAAACGGCTGCCTAGAAAGGGCGCGAGGCGCTTGCCACGCGGCGACCAGGGATTGACGGGTGCAACGAGCACGAGGCGTCGCAGGCGCGAGTCTTTTTTCACCGCAGATTTTTCGGCGCAGATCGCAGCCATCACAATGGCAACGCCGCCGCCGTGGGAAGTGCCGAGCAGGTCGAAAGTTCGGATGGCTACGGCGTCGGCGAACTGGAGGACGCGCTCGGCGGTCGCACGAACTGTGCGATCAATGCCTGGGTTCGCTGGGGACAGGCCGGCTCCCAGATTGTCGGGGGCGTAAACGGTGGCATGGGGCGCGAGCGCGGGGATGGCGAATCGCCAGGAAAAGGAATATCCCATCAGGCCGTGAATCAGGATGAGGGGCGGGCCCGATCCGGCCTGTAGGTAGCGCATGCGGCCTTCGGGGAGTTCGAGCCAGCGCTCTTCCCAGCATGGTTTGACGGCAGTTCCCGAAGCACACGCGGGCAGGTTGGGCGCGGCGGCTGGGGCAGATTGTATTTCGGGAGTTAATGTTTCGCTGGGCAACGAAGTCCTCGCAGACAGAGTCTTACTCAGTAATATCGCCTCTGACGCTTCGGGGGAGTTGAATTGCAGCTCCCCTTTTTTTGACGGGCGCCGGAGATATCCTTTCGCGGCCATTCGACTCGAGAGTTGCTGTGAACACAGGCAACTGCCAAGCGTCGCTCGGCTGGACAGCCGAGGGCGGCTGTCCCTACGCGCGCAGTCCCTACGCAAGCAGGATACAGCAACGGTGAAAGGGGGCGTTGGGTTTTGGCGGTTGGGGAGACGGGGCAAGCCCCGTGTCTACACCCATCGATTCCGAACCAAACGGACACCCCGAGCCGATCCGGCATTACGAAAAATAGAAGGCACCTTCCATAATTCATAGTCGCCATTGCAAATCCCCTCTATACTTGTGGAAGTCGCTCGATGGGTGGGACTTACGCACAGTGTGAGAAATGGAGGGTGGCAGTGAAGTTGCTGATCAATGAACGGCGACGAGAGTCTCGACGCGCCGCCGCGCAACTGTCCCAGCCCATGAATCGCGAATTTGAGGCTCGGTTTACCGCCATCCTGCTGGCTCTGATGACAGTAGGGGCGATGATTTTTGCCGGCCTCAACTACAAGGTCGATCACCAGAATGCGTTTCCCGACGATGGCGCCTGGTGGATGGAGCGCAACGGGCACGTGGTGGCGGACCGGCTGGAACCGAACGGGCCGGCGGAACGGGCGGGAATTCGCCGCGGGGACCAAGTGGTCAGCGTCAACGGCCGCGCGGTGAACAGCCTGGCGGGGGTGACGCGGCAGCTCTACGACTCCGGCATCTGGTCGAAGGCGACCTACTCGCTGATTCGCGGAACGGTGCCGCTCGACGTGGAAGTGGTGCTGGCGCCGGCCGAGCGCTCCACGAACGATTGGCTGCGGCTGATCGCGCTGATTTATCTGGGCATTGGGCTGTATGTGCTGCTGCGGCGCTGGACGGCGGTAGGTTCCACGCATTTTTATATTTTCTGCCTGGTATCGTTCATCTTTTACTCGCTGCACTACGTCGGCAAATTCAACAGTTTCGACTGGGCCGTCTTCTGGGCCAATGAAGTCGCCTGGTTGCTGCAACCGGCGTTGTTCCTGCATTTTGTATTGACCTTCCCGGAACGGCGGGAGTATGTCAGCAAGCACCGCTGGTCGGTCCCGCTGCTCTACGTGCCGGGAGCGGTGCTGCTGGGGATCCAGGCGCTGGCGCTGTATTTCCTGAAAGCCAGCAATTCGCTGCTCTTCAATCTGAACCGGATCCACTGGGCGTATCTCACCATTTTTTTCGTCTCGGCGGCCGGGGTGCTGTGGCGCCACTACCAGCAGGCCACGACTCCGATTCTGCGCCAACAACTGAAATGGATCACGCGCGGCACCATCCTAGCCATCACGCCCTTCACGGTTTTTTATGTTCTGCCGTATTTGTTTGGAGTGATGCCTTCGACCACCATGAAAGTGTCGGTGCTGTCGCTGGGGTTGTTGCCGCTGACTTTTGGATACGCGATATTCCGCTACCGCTTGATGGACGTGGACCTGATCTTCAAGCGGGGCATGGCGTACACGCTGGCGGCGGCGGCCATTTTGGGAGCGTACTTCGGAGTGGTGGCTGCGATTGCGGAACTGGTGCACATGCGGGTGCCGAGCACCGGGCCCTGGGGGTTGGTAGCGGTCTTGGTGGTGACGGCGCTGCTCTTCGATCCGGTGCGCAAATGGATCCAGGAAAAGCTCGACCGCTTCTTCTATCGCACTGGCTACGACTACCGGCGCACTCTGATCGAGTTCGGGCGCGAGTTGAGTTCGGAGACGGACCTGGACAAAATGCTTTCTTCGCTGGTGGACCGGCTGGCCCACACGCTGCTGGTGGACCGGATCGCGATCTTCCTCGCCAACAGCGACTCTTCGCGTTTTGAACTGGCGAAATCGTTTGGCATTGTCCACGTCAGCGGTCTTGATCTGAGCTTTCTCGCCAAGCCGCGCCTGGAGGACGCCGCCGGGCATATCTTCTTCGAAAACACACACCTGTTACCGCGCGAAGACTTTGCCGCGCAGGAAGCCATCGGACGCCTCGACCTCAACTACTACATTCCCTGCCATGCGGGGCAAAAGACGATCGCGTTCCTGGGGCTGGGCAAGACCATGCGAGGCGACTTTCTTTCCAGCGAAGATGTGGAGTTGCTGGAGGCGCTGGCGGGATACATCGGCATCGCCATCCAGAACGGGCGGCTTTATGCCTCGCTGGAGCAGAAGGTCAGCGAGTACGAGCGGCTCAAGGATTTCAACGAGAACATTGTCGAATCGATCAATGTTGGCGTGATGGCGGTGGACTTGCAGGGGCGCATCGAGAGCTGGAACTCGCAGATGGAAGTGATGTACGCGCAACCGCGCTGGCAAGTGGTGGGTCGTACGCTGACCGAGGTGTTTCCGGCGGCGTTCGTGGAGGAGTTCCACCGGGTGCGGCAGCATCCGGGCATTCACAATCTCTACAAGTTCCGGCTGGCGACACCGACGGGCGAATCGCGGGTAGTGAATGTGGCGATGGCGCCGCTGGTAACGCGCAAGTTCAACGTGGTGGGGCGGCTGGTGATCATGGACGACATCACGGAGAGGATCGAATTGGAAGTCCAGCTCACGCAGGCCGACAAACTCTCATCCATCGGGCTGCTGGCCGCCGGCGTTGCCCACGAAGTGAATACGCCGCTGGCGGTGATCTCGTCGTACACGCAGATGCTGGCCAAGCAGTTGCAGTCGGACCCGCAGAAAGCGGGGCTGCTGGAAAAAATCACGCGGCAGACGTTCCGCGCTTCGGAGATTGTCAACAACCTGCTGAACTTCTCGCGCACCACGGGCACGGAGTTGACGGAAATCAGCCTGAACAAGGTGATCGCGGACACACTGGCGTTGCTCGAACACCAATTCAAAGTGTCGCGCATCCAGGTGCAGCCCGACCTCTCCGAGGACCTGCCTGCGATTCAAGGCAACGCGGGGCGGCTGCAGCAAGTTTTTCTGAATTTGTTTTTGAATGCCAAGGATGCCATGCCCGGGGGCGGAGTGTTGAACGTGGCCACGCTGAACGGCGATTTCGTGAGCGCGCGCGTCTCCGACACGGGCAGCGGCATTGCGCAGGAAAATATTCAACGCATCTACGATCCATTTTTCACTACCAAGACGGCGCCAGGGGAGGGCCAGAATCGGGGCACCGGGCTTGGACTTTCGGTCACCTACGGCATCATCCAGGAACACGCGGGGCAAATCCGCGTGGAGAGCCGCCCGGGCGAAGGGACAACCTTCACCCTGGATTTTCCGCTGATCAGGAAGGCAGTCCATGTCTGAGTTGGCCACATCTGAAATCGCGACCACCGCGCGCCGAAGCGCGCCGGAAACCGCCGAACCGGAAAGCGCGGGAAAAATCCTCATCATTGACGATGAAGCGGAAATCAGGGAATCGCTCGAGACCCTGCTGCAACTGGAAAACTATGCAGTGATCTCCGCGGCCAGCGGGCGGGAAGGTCTGGCGCAGATTGGGGCGCGCGCTTTTGACCTGATTTTGCTGGACCTGGCGCTGCCCGACAAGAACGGGATGGAAGTGTTGTTTGAGATCCGGCTGCAGCATCCCGAGCAGGCGGTCATCATGATCACCGCCTATGGATCGGTAGAGAACGCGGTGCGGGCGATGCAGTCGGGGGCGACCAACTTCATCCAGAAGCCTTGGGACAACGAAAAGCTGCTGGCGGACGTGCGCGCCGCCATCGCGCGGCAGCGGGCGGAAGAAGAAAACATCCAGCTGAAGCGCGCCCTGAAGCAGCGCTATAACTTTGAAAACATCGTGGGCAAGAGCGAGCCCATGCTGAAGATCTTCGATCTGGTGGCGCAGGTGGCGCCCAGCCGCTCGACGGTGCTGTTGCAAGGGGAGAGCGGGACGGGCAAGGAATTGATCGCCAAAGCGATCCATCTGAATTCGACGCGGCGCGACCGGCCGTTCGTGCCGGTCAACTCGGGCTCGACGCCTCCGGATCTGCTGGAGTCCACATTGTTCGGGCACGTGAAGGGCGCCTTCACCAGTGCGATTGCGTCGAAGAAGGGGCTGTTCGAAGTGGCCGACCGGGGCACGCTTTTCCTCGATGAAATCGGCACCATGGGCATGGACACGCAGAGCAAGATTCTGCGGGTGTTGCAGGACCGCAAGTTCATGCATCTGGGCGGGGTGCAGGAAGTGCAAGTGGACGTGCGCATCATCGCGGCCACCAATGTGGACCTGCGGCAAATGGTGCGGGAAGGCAAGTTCCGCGAAGATCTCTTCTACCGCCTCAACGTGATCAGCCTTGATTTGCCGCCGCTGCGCCAGCGGCGCGAGGACATTCCACTCCTGGTGCAGCACTTCCTGAAAAAATATTCCGAGGAAAACGAGCTGCCCCTGCGCCACATCACCACCGAAGCGTTGCGCCTACTGGTGGGCTACGGCTGGCCGGGCAACGTGCGCGAACTGGAGAACACCATCGAGCGCGCCGTGGTGCTGTCTTCCGACACCAACATCGGGCTCGACCTGCTGCCCGACCACATCGCTGGGCGGGGCACGCAGGTGCCGCTTTTGGAGGTGACGGCCGAGGCCACGCTGTTCAGCATCATGGAAGACTGCGAACGGCGGATCATCATCGACATGCTGGAAAGATGCGGCTGGAACCAGACCGAAGCGGCCGAGCGCTTCCACGTCCCGCTCTCGACCTTGAATCAGAAAATCAAACGGCTGTCGATCGAGATCAAGAAGAAGCACCGGGAGTGAAAAAATCGGGTGATCGGATCATCGGGCCATCGGGTGATCTAAAACCCTTGGCACTTTGCGGGCTTCAGATGACCCGATCACCCGATGGCCAGATCGCCCGATGAATTCTCTCTCTGCTATAGTTCCTTGAACGGAAGTTTCCCGAACGGAAGTTCCCTGGATAAGCATGGCACTCGAGCTCGAATTGATTTCGCCGGTTGAAATCGCCAAAGATATTGCGCTGGCGGTGCAGGAATACACACTGCTCGCGGCGCAATCGGTGGCGAACTTCTTCAGCCGTCCCCGGTATATTGGCGACACGCTGCACCAGGCGGACCTGATCGGCGTCGGGTCACTGCCCATCGTGATTCTCACCGGACTTTCGGTGGGCGCGCTGCTGGCGTTGAACGCGGCCACCACCCTGCAACGCTTCGGCTCGATCACGCTGATCGGCCAACTCGTGTCGCTGGGCATGGTCACGGAACTGGGCCCGCTCATCACCGGCCTGATGGTGGCGGGGCGGAACTCCTCCGGCATGGCCAGTGAACTGGGCTCGATGATCGTGACCGAACAGATCGATGCCATGCGCGCGCTCGGCACCGACCCTACCAAAAAGCTGATTACGCCGCGGGTTGGGGCCACCGTCTTCATGCTGTTCTTCCTGACCATCATCGCCGACCTTTTGGGACTGGCCGGAGGTTACGGGGTCGCGCATCTGCTGTTCGGGGTCGACACGCGGCAGTATTGGACCTCGGTATGGCAGACGCTGGTGTTTCGCGACGTTTTCACCGGGCTGGTCAAACCGGTGTTGTTTGGATTCATCATCGCCACCATCGGCTGTTATTACGGGATGTCGACGCGCGGCGGCACGCAGGGGGTGGGGCGTTCGACCACGCAGGCCGTGGTAGCTGCGTCGGTGCTGATTCTGGTGACGGATTTCTTCGTCACCAAATTGATCTTCGCAATTTTTGGTTACAGGTAAACCATGCCCGCCCCGACGTTGCCCAGCGAAAATCCGGCGGCTGCGGCCGGGAAGCTCTCCGGCTACGCCCTCGAGTTCGACAATGTGGCCATCGCGTTCGATGAAAAAGTCGTACTCGATGGCGTTTCCTTCCGACTGGCGTACGGCGAGACCAAGGCGTTGTTTGGCGTCGCCGGGTCGGGCAAGAGCACGGTGCTCAAGCTCGCCATGGGGCTGCTGCGGCCCGACAGCGGCCGCATCTTCCTACTGGGAGAGGAAGTCACGCGCATGCAGGAGCGAGACCTGTACGAACTGCGGCGGCGCGTGGGGATCGTGTTTCAGGAAAGCGCACTCTTCGACTCGCTCCACGTGTATGAGAACGTCGGTTTTCGCTTGCAGGAAGAGGGACTCTCCGCCGAAGAAATCGAGCGGCGTGTGCGCGAGGTGCTGCGCTTCGTAGAGTTGGAGCGGACCTACGACATGCGTCCGTCGGAACTCTCAGGCGGCATGAAAAGGCGTGTGGCCATCGCTCGCGCCATCATCACAGAACCCGAAGTGCTGCTCTACGACTCGCCCACCGGCGGACTCGATCCTGTTACCTCGAACACCATCGTTGAACTCATCATGAAGCAGCGCGACGTGTATAAAACCAGCGCCCTGCTGGTGACCCACCGGCTGCAGGACGCTTTCACCATGGCGACGCACCAGTTCGACAAGGCCACCAACCAGATGACCATCATACCCAAGGGCAAGCGGGGCGAGGTGCCGATGAGTTTTCTGATCCTGCGTGGAGGCAAGGTCATCTTCGATGGCGACGCAGCCGAACTCGCCGCTTCGCGCGACGACTATATTCGCGAATACATTTCGTAGCGGGCGGTTTCACGCCTTCTTTCCGCCGCGCGCCTCGCCGCTGCTTCTTCCTTGTCCACTTTTCCCCGGCAGCGCCGCGGGATTTTCGTGGGTGCGTTCGCGGAAACCGCCTTTCATGCCCCTTGCCAGGCCGATGGCCGACTCTCCGAACTTGTCGCGGAGATGGTCGGCGGCGGCGAGCGCCTTGTGCCAGCGGTCGGCTTGCGAAGGTTCCAGCAGATCGAGCTGAGCTGGACCGGATTCGAAATTCGACGCTTGCACTCCCAACAAGCGCACCGGCGCGCCGGGCTTCCAGTTGGCAAAAAACAAGCGTCGCGCATGATCGAAAATCTGGTTGTCCATTTGCGTCGGCTGATCGAGCGAATGCGCTCGCGTAAAGGTGGAGAAATCTTGGTAGCGCAATTTTAGCTGGAGCGTGCGCGCAAAGTACCCGCCCTCGCGCAGCCGCCGTCCCACCATCTCGCTGAGGCGCATCAGCGTGGATTGCAAGCGCTCGGCGTCGCCGGTGTCTTCGTCGAAGGTATGCTCGTGGCTGATGGATTTGGGATCGACGCTTTCTCCTACAGCGCTGTCGAACCATCCACCCGCGTCCTCGCCGCGCGACTTCCCTGCCAGCGCGAGGCCCCATTTGCCGAAGCGGCGCTCGAGATCGCGGTCATCCAAGTGCGCCAGGTCGCCTACTTTTTGAATGCCAATGGCGTTCAGCTTCTGCTCCATCACCTTGCCTACGCCGGGGATGTCGCCGACCGCGAGCGGCGCTAGAAATTTCGCCTCCTCGCCGGGCAGCACCCAGAGCACTCCGTTGGGCTTGGCTTTGGCGGAACAGACTTTCGCGATCAGCCGCGATGTGCCGATGCCAATCGAACAGTTCAACTGGGTCGCCGACTTCATCGCGTCATGCAAGCGGTGCGCACTGGCGAGCGGAGGTCCGTGTAAGCGCTCGGTTCCGGTCATGTCGAGATAAGCCTCGTCCACCGAAGCCATTTCGACCAGGGGAGAAAAGTGGCCGAGCACTTCATGGACTTTTCCGGAATACGCGCGATAGCGCTCCGGGTGGCCGTTCAAGAAAATCGCCTGCGGACAGAGTTTGGCCGCCGTGCGCAGCGGCATGGCCGAGTGGACGCCAAACTTGCGTGCCGCGTAGGATGCGGCCGAGACCACGCCGCGTTCGTCGCGCTGCCCTCCAACGACGACAGGCTTGCCTTTTAGCGATGGATCGAACAATTCCTCGACGGAGACGAAGAAGGCGTCCATGTCAACGTGAAAGATCGTGCGGGGAATCGGGTCATCGGCTGATCGGGTCATCGTCGGGCAATCGGGTGATCGGAGTGCCTTGCAGAAGTGTACCGCGAGTTGGAGGTAGCCCTGACGAATGGGACGGTGCGCATACCCACACATCCGCAAAGGAGACGAATGTGCCACTAGGCTTTGCGAAGAATTCTCCGCAGCGCGGTAATTGTCTTGACGCCGTCCGCGTGAATCATGCGATGACAGTTCGAGCACACGATTGCCATATCGTCGATAGTGATCGCGGTTTCTGCGTTCAACATTGATAGGGGTAACTTGTGATGAACCTCGCAGAAGCCCTTACCCAAAGCTCCGTAACGGACCTCGAAGTCAAACTTGCACACCTCGCAAGCGAGCCGGCCAGCAGTAGCCAACACAGCTTCGCGCTTAGCGCGAACTAACCTGTGATTTCTCTCTCTCGCGTAGTGGATGAACAGCTTCCTGCCGCCCTCCTTGAATGTCAGGGCGATCACGTCTGCCACGGACGGCAGAGCTGTGTACTTGGTTGAATCGGGCCAAAGTGCTCGAGGAACCTCACTCGGATTGCGCAGGTGAAGAAGGTCCAGCAGAATCTCGGCCTGTTCGGAATTGAGTGCGGTGAGCAGCACATTTGGGCCGGCTTTAAGAAAAGCAGCTGTATTCAGGATGGGAATCCTGCGCAGCTCCTCCATTCCCAGTGGCGAAGGGAATCGCCTTGTTAAATACTTCTGTTTAAACAACCGATGACCGTCCCTATTTCGACCGGAATCTGGATTGTGTACCCGCGCCAGGCCAACCACGCGACGATGGGGAGTGCTCTCCCAAAGAAAGACCAGATCGCCACGTGAGAGCTTCTTAGGGGGCCTAGCCGTGTGCCACTCCGCGACTCGACCAGGCCTCAGCAGGGATTTGAACTCGTTCTCTGCCCTGCCTTTGCAAACCCAATAATTCATGGTCACTCCGGGAAGGTTATTTGACTGTTCGCCAGCAAGTATAGAGGAAGCGGTAGTATTTAACTCCCATGCTCGTCTATGACGGCGAACTTCACGCCGAGGGCGTGCAGGACGGATCTGATGGTTTCAAAGCGTGGGTGCGCGCCGGCGCTCAGGGCTTTGTAGAGGCTCTCCCGGCCAAGTCCTGCGTCTTTGGCGATCTGCGCCATGCCTCGGGCTTTGGCCACGTCGCCGAGTGCGGCAACGAACACATCGGGATTGGGGTCTTCGGCAGCGGCCGAAAGATATTCCGCTATGACCGCATCGTTATCGAGATACTCCGCAGCGTCAAATGCTTTGTACGTTGTTTTCCTCTTCATGGTTTTGCCCTCGGTTTGGCCAATTTGAGTTCGCGAGCCATGGTTTTCGCTTTGACAATGTCTTTCGTCTGCGATGCCTTCACGCCGCCAGCCAGCAAAACATAGACGGTCGATCCGGTTCGCGTGTAGTAAACCCGATACCCCGCTCCGACATGAATACGCATCTCGGAAACGCCTTCGCCGACGGATTCCGAATCGCCGAAATTTCCAAAAGTCGCGCTACGCAGGCGAGCCAAGATTCTGGCTTTCGCTTTTTGGTCGGTCAGACTGGTCAGCCACGCATCGAAATCGGACGACCGAACAAATGCATTCACGACACCGTCATTGTATCCAATTGGATACATCTTTGCAACACCCGAGGCTTCGCGCTATGCGTTGACCTGACAAGACTTACCCTTTTCGACAGCACCATAAAAAAGCACAGGCCCTTCCCTTTCGCTCCGCTCAGCTTCAGTATGGCAACTTAGTTTTATGAAGGAGACCTGCGGTATCGCCGAAGCGATACCGTGGTACAAAACTGGCATACGTAATCAGGAAACGCTAAGCTACGGCAGGCGGGCCATGCTGGTTTGCAGAATTGCAAAAAACGAAGCGCGAGCCGTGGCTGGTGGACTCAGACCGCCGTACCCACCTCGGCGTCCTTGACGATTCGTGCCATCACGCGCACCCGCTCGGAAGGCAAGGGGCCGTAGGTGGTTTGGCCGCCGTTGGAAGAAGTGAAAGCGTCGCCGATGGCATCCAAGGCAGACTCGGAGCGGCCCAGCACGGTCAGGAGATATTTTCTGGCGACCGGCCGGTCCTCGGGATGGACGAGATTCCACCAGCGGCGCACGGACTCCTGCACCTCCGCTTCTGTCTTCTCGCCGTCCACCAGGGCGTCGATCAACCGGTAGACCTTGCTCTTGGTTGCTTGATACGAGACCGAAACTTCTTGGGGCATAGGAAAAAGGCCTAACTGTCTGGCCTCGTTATTGATAGCAATCCGCGAGCCAAACGGTTAACCCCAGTAAAAGCGGCTTTTGGCCCTTTGTAAACTTCTATGAACGGGAGAATAATGGCCCCGGAATATGAAATCTGGAAGGCAACGACTGCCACTTTATGTCAGTGATACGGCTCCGCCAAGCCCGAGGCCCGGCCTGCTAAATCAGCACGGGCTCTTCCTTCAAGTCAGCGGTCACGGCGGCGCGGTCCGCGGCGGCCCGCAACTGCCGGGCCCGCTCGTAGATCTTGCCGTATTCGCGGGCCGACGCGCCCCAGGAAAAATCGCGGCCCATGCCGTTGCGCATCAGCGTCTGCCACGACGATGAGTCCTGATAGGCGAGCAAGGCTTGCTGGATGGTCGCGAGCAACGCCTCGCCCGTATATTCGGAGAACTTGAAGCCGGTGCCCTTGCCGGTGCGCGCGTCCCAGGGTTCGATCGTGTCATCCAAGCCGCCGGTCGCCCGCACGATGGGAACGGTTCCGTACTTCAAACTGTAAATCTGGTTCAAGCCGCAAGGCTCGTAGCGCGAAGGCATCAGGAACATGTCCGCGCCCGCTTCGATTTTGTGCGCGATGGCATTGTCGTACGCCACCTTGACGGCGATCTTCTTCGGGAACTGCTTGCTGAGACGCTGGAACAGATCCTCATAGGGCTTGTCGCCCGATCCCAGCACGACGACGGTCATTTCTTCGCGGGCCAGGCGGTCCATGATCTGGGCGATCAGATCGAAGCCTTTCTGGGCGGCGAAGCGGGAAACGATGCCGATTACCGGAACCTTGGAGTTGGAATTAGCGGCGTCGGCAATTCCGAAGGCGTTGAGCAAATCTTGTTTGCATTGCTGCTTGCCGGCCAGGTCCTGCAGCGAATATTTCGCAGCGCTGAACTTGTCGGTCAGCGGGCCCCACTCGTCGTAGTCCACGCCGTTCAAAATTCCGGTCACGGTCGCCGCGCGCTGGCGCAGCACGCCTTCGAGGCCAAATCCAAATTCGCTGGACTGGATCTCCTGACTGTATTTCTTGCTGACCGTGGTGACGAAATCGGAGAATACGAGCGCGCCCTTGAGAAAATTCACCTGGCCGAAAAATTCCATCCGAGACATGGTGAACAGCTCCCAGGGCAGCGACAGCAGTGGCAAAGTGTCGGGCGGGAAGAGGCCCTGGTATCCGATGTTGTGGATGGTGCAAACGGCGGCGACTTCGCGAAACGCGGGGTCCTCGCCGTAGAGCGTACGCAGCATTACTGGGATGAGGGCCGATTGCCAGTCGTGGCAGTGGAACACGTGCGGCACGCCCAGCACCTTCGATGCTTCGAGCACGGCGCGCGAAAACAGGGCGAAGCGCTCGGCGTTGTCCGGATAGTCGCCCGCCGGAGTTCCGTAGAGCGCGGGCCGGTCGAAATACGGGGGGTAGTCCACAAAATAAAATCGCACCCCGGCGCTGGTCCCGGCCGTCACCACCGAGCAGAAGCGATACTTGTCGTCGAACGGGATGGTGATGCTGCGGACAACGGTTTGGGGATCGTCCAGCTTGGTTTGGCGATAGCGCGGAACATAGACGCTCACCTGGTGTCCCAGGGCGGCGAGTGCGCGGGGCAAGGCGCCGACGACGTCGGCCAGTCCGCCGGTTTTCGAAAAAGGGACGCACTCGGATGCTGCGAAAGCGATATGCATGGCGAAAAAGCCTCCTAAGCGGAACTCGATGGGCCCCGCTCACGTTATGATTATGAATCTGTAAAGACGCGGCTGGGCATTTGTGTTTGTAATTTGCGATTTGTAATTTGAAATTGAAAAAACGATTCGACGCGTTTCAATTGCAAATTACAAATTGCCCATTACCAATTCATTTCAGTCTAAATGGCGGCAAGAAAGAGGGTCAACGTGCCAAAGGGCGCGACCATGCAAACGAGTTCACGCAAACCCAAACTGGGTCAGCATTTCCTGGCGAGCGACGCGGCGGCGGTGCGGATTGTCGAGGCCCTGGGCGATCTTTCCCAGGCCACGGTGCTGGAGATCGGGCCGGGCCGCGGCGCGCTCACGGATTTGCTGGCGCGGAAGTCGCGGCGGCTGATCGCGGTGGAATTGGACCGCGTCCTTTCGGCGCAACTGCGCATGAAATTCTCCATGCAGCATAATGTCGAGATCATCGAAGGCGATATCCTGAAGATCGAGCTGGACACCATCTTCGGCGCGAAGCCGGGCAGCCTGCATACCGGCCTGAATTTCGCGCCTGAGCCGGCCCGCGTCGTTGGCAACTTGCCGTATTACATTACCTCCGACATTCTGCTGCGGCTGCTGGAATACAACCGATACTTTTCGACCATTGTGCTCATGGTGCAGAAGGAAGTTGCCGACCGGCTGGCGGCGTCGGTGGGAAGCCGCGACTATGGCCTGCTCTCGGCGACGACGCAGCTTTATGGCCGGGTCGAGCAACTTTTCACGCTTCCGCCAGCAGCGTTTTCTCCTCCTCCCAAGGTGCATTCGAGCGTGGTAAGGATTACGATCAAGCCTCAGTTGAAAGCGCTTGGAGTTGGCGAAGCCGAGTTCATCGGGTTTCTGAAACTCTGCTTTGGACAGAAGCGCAAGACTCTCTGGAATAATCTGAAGACGCGGTACGATGAAGACAGGTTGCGAGCGGCGTTGGCGAAAAGCGGCGTGAAACCCGCAGTCCGCGCCGAGGCGGTGCCGCTGGAACGGACCGCTGCTTTGTTCCGCGCGCTGGGCAGTTCATAATTTTCGCGGGATGACTTTTCGCGAGCGAAGGCGCCCGCGCCACACGTCTCCACCAGGAGGCTGACGATGATTTCCGCTGTACGAACGCCCGCCGTTGCCGGAAGATTCTATCCTGGGCGCGCTGAAGAATTGCTGCGCGACATTCGTAAATACACTTCGGCCGACACGTCTGGCGATACTTCGACCTCGACTGGCCGCATCGCCGCCATCGGATGTGTCGCTCCCCATGCGGGATATGTTTACTCCGGCGCGGTTGCAGGAGCGGTGTATTCGCGCCTCGAAATTCCCGAACACTGCATCGTTCTCTGCCCCAATCACACGGGCAGGGGGCGTCCGCTGGCGGTCATGGCCAGTACGACGTGGCAGACTCCGTTGGGAGAAGTGGCGGCGGACGCGGAGTTGGGCACGCGCTTGCTGCGCCGCTTCCCCACTCTCGAAGAAGACAGCGCCGCGCACCGCGGCGAACACGCCATCGAAGTCCAACTTCCCTTTCTGCAGGCACAACAGCCGCAATTGAAGATCGTCCCCATCGTCGTCGGTACCAGCGATTTTGACGTGCTCCGCGGATTGGGCGAGGCGCTGGCGGATGTGATTGGCGATTTTCAAGAGGAAGAGCGTGAAGAGGATAGTAAAGAGAAGGTCCTGATCGTCGCCTCGAGCGACATGAACCACTATGAATCCGCCGCCATCACTCGCGCCAAAGACCACAAAGCCATCGACCGCATGTTGGCTCTGGATGCGCGCGGGCTTTGGGAGGTGGTGATGGCGGAAGACATCAGCATGTGCGGGTTCGGGCCGGCGGTGGTCATGCTGGCGGCGGCCAAGCTTCTGGGCGCGACCTCGGCGACGCTGGCGAAGTACGCAACTTCGGGCGATGTTTCGGGCGATTACCAGTCGGTGGTCGGCTACGCGGGAATTATTGTGGCGTAGGTAGGGGCCGAAATTACTACGAAATTGGAATTGCTGTGTCCGCACGACCCTGCCGAGCTTACGCTCAGCTTGGACGGGCGAGGGCGTGTGTCCCCACACGAGCGGACTGATGAGTGGGGCAGCCGCGCTAGACTGTATAATCGTGGTTTCCGATGAGCTACCAGGTCCTGGCGCGCAAATACCGGCCGCAGAAATTCTCCGACGTGATCGGCCAGGAACACGTGACCCGCACGCTGCAGAATGCAATCGCGCAGGAACGGATCGCGCATGGCTACATCTTCAGCGGACATCGCGGCATCGGCAAGACGACGGTCGCGCGCATTCTGGCCATGGCTGTGAACTGCCGCTCGTCGGACAAGCCGGTGGCCGAGCCTTGCGGGGTTTGCGATTCCTGCGTCGAGATTCGCGCCGGAAATTCGGTGGACGTGATCGAGATTGACGCGGCCACCAACCGCGGCATCGACGAGATCCGCGAACTGCGCGAGGCCGCGCGCTACCGCCCGGCGCGCGACCGCTTCAAGATCTACATTCTCGACGAAGCCCACCAGATCACCGACGCGGCCTTCAACGCGCTGCTGAAAACGCTGGAAGAGCCTCCGAGCCACGTCATCTTCATGTTGGCCACGACGCAGCCCGAGGACATTCCGCAGACCATCCGGTCGCGCTGCCAGCATTTCAGTTATCGCGCCATGAAGTTCGACGACATCATGGGGCAACTGCGCGACATCGTGGCGAAAGAAAATATCGCCGCCGAGGAGGACGCGCTCGCGCTGCTGGCGGAAGCGGGCGACGGCTCGATGCGCGACGCGCTCTCCATCCTCGATCAGGCCATCGCTTCGACCTCGGACCGGCTCACGCCCGATTCGGTTCGCAGCCTGATCGGATCGGCTCCGGCAGCGGCTCCAGAAACGGTGATGCAGGCGGTGGCGGAAAGTTCGAGTGAAAAAATTCTCTTGCTGGTTGACGAGCTGATTGGCGAAGGGCACAGCCCCACGCATTTTGCGCGCCAGCTTCTACGATTCCTCCGGAATGCCACGGTGGCGAAGATCGCGGGCAAGGACTCGGCGCTGTTGCAGATTTCGTCCGACGAGCGCGCCCGCGTCGGCCGCATCGCCGAACTCTTCAGCGAAGAAGACCTGGCGCGGCATTTGCAAATCATGTTGCGCACGCATGGAGAACTCGGATACCGCCAGGAACAGCGCTTCCACCTCGAACTGGGACTGCTGAAAATGGCGCACGCGCAGCGTCTGCTGCCGATCGAACAGTTGCTGAGCGACGCGGCGGCCTCAATCTCAATGCCCACGACTCGGCCAGGGATCGTCAAAAACATTACGGCCCAGACGGATGTTCGAACCACTGAGGCTGTTACTTCGGCACGATCGAATTCGGTGTCGCCGTTTGCGGCCGACTCGGCGCGCAAGAGCACACCGAAAGCGGAGTTGTCCGGCGATGCTTCGGCATTCGCGGGCGAGGGCCCCTTCGACTCTCGCTCAGGGCAGGTCCGCACCACACAAATCACACACACATCCGGCGGCAACGTGGTCATCATGGGATCGGCTGCGCCGGCGGTTGCGGAGTTTTCGCCGGCACCCGAGCCGCTGCCAGTCCCCCGCAGTGAAGCGGCAGCCGAAGCAAACGTCGAAGCCAGAGTCGAGACCACCGCCGAAGCGAATGCCGAGTCTTTGCGCGACGCCGTTCTCAAAGCGCTGGGCAATCAGCAAATGCTGGTTTCGATTTTGGAAGGCGCAGAGTGGACGCTGAACGGAAATTCACTGCTCGCAAAAGTGGCTGCGTCCACCACGATGATCGAAATGTCATTCACCAGCGAAGCGCGCCGCGCAGCCAGCGCCGCCGCCAGCGGCTTGGCGGGAAGACCGATCAAGTTGCAAATCGAACCTAGGGGCGCGGCGCAGGCTGTTACATCGCCACGACGGGTAGCGGCATCGAGCGGAAGTGCACGCAGCCGCGCTGAACAAGATCCGATTGTGCAGCGGATGAAAGATAAATTCGGAGCGGAAATCCGCACCGTGATCGATTATCGTGAAAAGCAGTAAAACTTGAACCGCAGAGACGCAGAGTGGGCCGAGAAAAGCATTCTTTTGATTTTGTTTTCTCGGCGTCTCGGCGGTTAAGAAATCTTTTATGGCGAACTTCAATTTGCAGGAACTGATGGCGCAAGCCAAGCAGCAGTACGAGACGCTTCAGAAGAAGATGGAGCAGACCGTGGTCGAGGCTTCGGCCGGCGGCGGCACGGTCACCGTCAAAATGGATGGCCGCAAGCAGGTGCTGGCCATCGCGATCGATCCGGAAGCGATCAAAGCCGGCGACGTGGAGATGCTCCAGGACCTGGTGATGGCCGCGCTGAACGAAGCCGGACGCAAGGTGGACCAGGCCATGCAGTCGAGCGTGGGCGGAATGCTCGGCGGACTAGGAGGAATCGGGTGATCGGGTCATCGGGCCATCGGGTGATCGAAACGAAAAATCAAATACATTTGCAGCTCAGATCAACCGCTGGCCCGATCACCCGATGACCCGATTGGTTTCCCTATGTCCAAGTTTGCCGAACCGATGACGCGGCTCATTGATGAGCTCAAGAAGCTGCCGGGAATCGGCAGCAAAAGCGCGCAGCGCCTCGCCTTTCATATTCTGCGGTCGAGCGAGGATGACGCCGAGGCTCTCGCTTCCGCGGTGCGAGACGTAAAGGCAAAGCTGCGTTTGTGCTCCATCTGCAACAACATCACCGAGGCCGATCCCTGCGAGTACTGCACCAGTCCCACCCGGAATCAGAAACTGGTCTGCGTGGTCGAAGAGCCGACCAACATCGCCGCCATCGAGAAGACGCGGCATTTCAACGGCGTTTACCATGTGCTCCACGGCGTCGATTTCTCCATTGCACGGCGTGGGCCCGGAGCAGCTACGTATCGCCAACCTGATCACCCGGGTGAGCTGGCGGCGAGGTTGAAGAAGTCATCCTGGCCACCAATCCCACGGTCGAGGGCGAAGCCACTGCCACCTACCTGGCCCAGCAACTGAAGCGCCAGGGCCTGCGCGTCACCCGCATCGCCATGGGCATTCCCGTAGGCAGCGACATCGAATACACCGACGAAGTCACCATGCTCAAGGCCATGGAAGGGCGGCGGGAACTGTAGGTTTTACCGGCGTCTGGGCGGGTCAAGACGCTCCTCTGCCCCGGCTCACGCCCCCAGCAGGTTACCGGAGTACATGGCCTAACGGGCATACCCCTCAGTGTGCCTCCGGTTTACCATGAGCGTGAGTCAAACATTTTTTTGCGGAGTAGACATTATGGGCCGATCTTCCGTGGTGCAAGGGATCGAATTGTTTATTGGGTCACTCTGCTGTTGATGGTAACGGGCAGCACTCTGGGCGCAAGATGCGCTCCCCGCTCCGGGCGTGGGAAACCCGGCGCTGGATCCGTGGGTACAGCGCAAAATCGAAGATTGGGCAATCCAGCAGCGCGGCTTGCCCGACGATTGGACTCACCACTATCTGATTTTCTCCAATCCCGGCACCGAGCAACAGGCGATCGAGAGCGGCAACTATGAGCAGTGGCTGAGCATTGTTAACGATCCCCGCTTTATTCTGCAGCAGATCAAGCGGAGCAGAGGCGCACAAGCACTGGGAGGCACAGGTGTCTCCGCCGCCAGCACGCCAACCGCGGAAGTCTTAGGAACCGGTGCGCCGAACCTGCAGGTGGGCAACCCTGCGGCCTCGGCCTTGGAGACCCAGAAATGCTCTGAAGAAAGACTGGGCGGTGGCGATCGGCGGGTTGGCGGCGACTGGAACGGGCACCGTCACCACCAATAACGCGAGCGGTACATCAACGGTGACCGTGGACGGCCAGACCTTAACCGGCAGCGCTCCGACGGCGGCAACCGCCTCGGGAATCTTCACGGGTGCACCCGCCATCGGTCAAAGGCGTCACGATCACTAACGGCGCAACAACATGTTAATCCTTACGCCCAACGGAACCGCGTCCTCCGTCGTGGGCACTGTGGCAGCGGCGCCAACGTCCACCACGCTCCCACCATCACCATTACCAATTCGGCCGGGATCAGTTCCAACACATTAACCCTGACGACCAGCGCGACCGGGGCGACGGCCACCGGCACCGTTCTCGGGCACCGGCTCCACTTCCGGCCAGACGATCACCATCAAAAACGGACCACCAATAATACGCTGACCTTACACAGCGATAACTGGAACGTACGGCACGGGCACGGTGAGTGTGACAAAATCCGATCGGTGCTGCGAACGGCGACACCGGTACCATGGGGTCTGTCGACGTACATGTTCGAGGTGACGACCACGGCATATACTGGAGAGCAATATACCGGCGCGCAATATTACTGCCAAAATACGACCTCGCCGTGTGTATGGTGGGGAACGACAGAGGCGAACACTGCGCAGGCTCTCTTGGCTGCGATCACGAATAACCCGTCAGTGTGTCCGACGGCCGCCGAGGGACTCTACGGCACCTGGCAGTACACCTGCTACTCGTATGTGACGGCGGCGAATCCCAGTGTCACGGCGACTTGGCAAATCCAGGCACGGGCACGGTGGTCACGTTGACCAACACCACGGGCATCAGCTTGCCCTTTAACTGGTACTCCAGCCAGACCGCCTGGACGTTAGTTCCGAATACAGGCTCGATCCCCGCTTATACGGCTGGCACGAACGGATGCACCAGTGCGACCGCCGGAACTTTTATTGTCAGCTCCAACCCGGCCGTACTTCGGCCACGAACCTCGCAAACGCCATTAATGCTTGCAACACGGCGTATTCCGCCGTCGGGGTCACCGCAAACGCGACTGGCAACGTAGTCACAATCGCCAGCACAACGCTGGGAAGTCCTGCCAGCTCCCTTACGCTTAGCTAAATCCGCCAGCAACTTCGTTTGGAGTGCCGTGACCACAGGATCGGGAAGCAACGGCTGCACCAGCGCCACCACCGGGACCTTTGCCAGCGGCAGCAGCACCGCAGCCGAGGCCGCAAATATCGCAGCCGCCATCAATGCCTGCAACAGTTCGTATCCAGCCGTTGGGGCCACCGCGAGTTATACCTCTGGCAGTAAGTTTACGGTTTCCGGCGCTTCTGCCGGACCTTACCTGGCGGTGAGCGCCTCGAACAATAGCGGCCTCTTCTCGTGGGGGGCTGTGACCGCCGGAACTGCCGGAACCAACGCCTGCACGAGTTCGACCTCGGGAACCTTCGCCACCAGCAATATTATTGCAACGCTAGCGACAAACCTGGCAGCGGCGATTAACGCCTGCCCGGCTGCGGCGGGTGTTACCGCAGTCGGATCCGGCCCTGTCGTCACCTTGACGGCCAACACCGCCGGGACGAGTGGGAACAGCATCGCGCTTGGAAGTACGGCATCGAACTTCAGCTGGCCAGGCAGTGCCCTGACCGGCGGCACGCGACGGCATGACCTCGGCGACGACCTTCGCTTACTGGTCGGGCGCCGCTTCCACCAGCACGACGCAAGTGGCCACTAATATCGCGACCGCCATCAACGAGAACACCACGCTGCAAACTGCCACGGTCGTTACCGCAACTTCGAATGGGAATGTGGTTACCGTTACAGCCAACACGCCCGGGACGGCTGGCAAACAGCTATGCGACTACGGTAGCTAATTTCGCCGGTTTCACTTGGGGAGCCGGGACGCTCACCGGCGGCAAAGCGGGCGCTGTTGTGCAGCCGAACATGTATCCTGCCAAGTACTCGTTTAGCGCCACCACGGCCAGTTGCAGCGACTTTGTGGTGTATCCCACAGGCACGGCGGGTGCGACGACGGCGGCGAGTATTGTCGCGTTTTCAAATCTTTATACGGGTGGATGCTCGGGCACGGTTCCGTCGGTCTATTGGGCCTATAACACGCGGCGGCATGGTCACGACTTCTCCCGTGCTCTCCGTGGATGGCACACAGGTGGTGTTCGTTCAGGTTAGCGGCACTACGGCAAGCCTGGTTCTGCTGAAGTGGGCGGCGAACAACGGGACGCCCACCCTGCCGGTGACGCCTACGGCCGCGACGCTTGCCACTTATCGGAGTTGCACGGCTCCATGCATGGTGACCTTGGCCTTTAGTGGCAGCCATAACGACACGTTCTCCGCGCCGTTTTATTATTACAACGGCGATATGCTTTATGTGGGCGATGACAGCGGCAATCTCCACGAGTTCACGGGAGTGTTTAATGGAACCCCAGCCGAGGCGGGGAGCCCCTGGCCGGTGAATCTGAGCGCGTCCAAACTCTCGTCGCCGGTTTACGACAACACCACCGGGAACGTGATTGTGGGCGACTTTGGCGGTGTCCTGCATTCCGTACCGGCGTCGAGCGGGACCGTATACGGTCAACGGTCAGCATTGGGGATGTTATTGCCGACGGGCCCCTGGTGGATAGCAGTGCGGGTAAGATCTACGCCTTTGTCACCACCAATAGTTACGCTGGAGTGCGTTGCAGTTGGCGACAACGCGGTGTATGAACTCCCGACCAATTTCACTAGCATTACAGGTGCGAGCGGCAAGGCAGTCGGTACGGGCGGCGCGGGATATTACCTGTACGCTGGCACCTTCGACAACGTGTACTACTCGTCGTCAACGGCTACAGGAAACCTTTACGCAGTAGGAAACACCGGCGTGACTACCGGAGCGACTCTGTACCGGATACCCATCGCAAGCTCGGTCATGGGAACTCCTGTCGCCGCTGTTACCGGCCTTAGCGTTAACGCCGCTGGCGCGTATCCGTGGCCATCTCCCCTTATTGAGTTCTGCAACAACGGTGCGAGCCCATGCACCGCCAGTTCGACAGCGACTACTGCGGGCACAGATTATGTTTTCTTCAGCGTCAACCAAGGGAATGTGGCCGGTTGTACGGCCGGTGCTGGAAACGGTTGCGTGTTGTCCTATAACGTAACTACAACTACAGTCACTCAGTCCCATACCGGCTTGAACGTTACTACTCCTGGTGGGAATGGTTGCTGGGCGACGGGTGGAATTGTGATCGACAACAGCAGCGCCATGGCAGGCGCTTCCCAGACTTACTTCTTAGGTTTAGGCAGCAACGCCGCAGGCGGTCCAACCGGTACGACCCAAACCAGCAGCAAATGCAACGCCGGCACTGCAAATACGAGTTTTGCTACCCAGGCACAACAATTGAACCCATGATTGTGGATTCAGAAATGACTTCTTAAAAGCTGCACATGTAGATCGGAAACATCTGCTCTTAACGCGCCGCTGGCTTGGTCGAATGGTAGGTCTGCAGGCTGGCTAGGAAGAATGGCGGTTAAATCTGCACGCACCCTGTGTAACCGAGATCTTTCCGCAACTCAGCGCTTGGGTCTCAAACACACGCTCGAAGCGGAATACAGGTTTCGCGTAGGGTTTCTTGGCTTGCTTTTTCTGAGTTTGCCGCGTGCCTTCAGGTTTCACCGGGTCCCGACTCGCCATAGAAAACATTGACCCCTAAAAAACACACTCTCCCCAAGCGACTGGGACTCTTTCCCTGTCAAGATTATACGGCTTTTTGGCCCTCGCTGGAGGATGCACAACTAGATACTTGGGTACTTAAGTACTCGCCCCGCAGAATTGTGCAGCACTTTGAACACAGCCGTATAAGCAATCTCGGAACGGTCGCGCCCACTGCGCCAACTCGCACCTTAATTCATTTATTTTCTTAACTTTAGACGGGCGGTGGAAACCACTTCGCGAAATCCCGTACTGGCCTCATAGTTGCTCCTGCGATGAGGTCTGCCTCCTCGCTCCTTTTGAACACTTTGCTGGCGCGAGATCGACATGTGGACGTGAAGCTCGTCCGCGTAAATCTCCGAGCCAGCCCGCGCCGGGCTGCGATGTAACCGCACCGCAAGCGGCGCTCCCCAAGCCGGGCCTAAACCCCCGGTTTCTTTTTTTGCTTGTGGAAACCAGGCTTGCCCCGCATAGTTTGGCGAACGAGAGACGCGGCGAACCGCATCTCTGCGGGAAGTTAGACTCCGAGTATTTAACGTCCTTGGATGGGACGGTCGTGAGGCAGGGGCTCGTGTCTCAGTCGCCAGCCGTTTCCTGCAAGAATCCGTTGGCTTCTTCTTGCTCGGCTACCAGTCCTTCGGGCAGGCGGCCGCGGTTGTATTCCGCCATGCGGTTTTTCCACTTGAGGAAATCGGTAATGCTCTCTGGCTCAATGCGGATTTCCACCCTTCGCAAGCTCGCCAGCAGAAGATTCATCTCGTTCTGAAAGCCGATCTCGGAACGATGGTTCTTCGCCGAAGCCTTGACCCGTTCGATCTCGCGTCCGCACACTTCCAGCAGTCCCCAGCCCGCGGGCAGTTCGTCGATCCCAATCAGGCCGCGCGGCGCCAGGTAATAGCGCTCGCAGCCGACGCCGGTTTCCGGTTGCTGGCGGAAGGGCTTGTCGCGATCGGCGAGGAAATCGGAGCGCGACACCTTGCACTCGACCAGCACCGAATGGCACGCCTTCTTCCAGCCAATCGCGTCTGGCATCTCTCCGCTTGCGCAGGCTTGCTCGCTGAGCACCACTCCGCAGCGATAGCGCCGCAACCACCCAACCGCCATCGAAACTAACTTCGCATGTGTCACAGAAGAAGTTTGGCGGGCGAACGCGGTTCTGCAAAGTGTCAGAGTAGCTACTGCGCTGTTGGCTTTTGGCTGTTGGCTGTTGGCTTCTGGCTTCTGACCGCCAACGCTCGCACCAGCACGGGACGCCGCAACACGGTTTCCAGCAGATGGCGCGCGGCGGCTACGCCTTCCGCCGAACGGTCGAGCGCCGAGTATCCCTCGACCCGCAGCAGCACACAACGCTCGTGCAAGCTGACTTCGATTTGCGGGATACTTTCTTTTGCGCTGGCGCTCTTTATGTATCCCTGGGCGCTCCGCTCGCCCTGATGATGGCTCAGGGCGTTGGCCAGACGCAGGATGCCGGCCAACTCCATGGCAATCGGACGGTCGGGAAGTTCGAGCAGTTGCATCGCTTTGCCTCGCGGACGCGGCAAGGTTCCACGATGATACCGCGCCACGACCGCGGCCAGTTCCAGTTCCCGGGCGCTCCAGCCCATGGGACGCGCCAGCCCGCGGATCATGCGGTACGTTTGCTTCTGGTAGTTCTCCGCTCCCTTGGCTTTGCCGGCATCGTGCATGAACGCCGCCGCCCGCAGCACCGCTCGCGGGTTGGCGCCATGATCCGGCCGCGCCGCGCTTGCCGTTATCAGCCCCGCGTTTTTCAGCCCGTCATACAAAAGAATCGCCAGCCGCGCCACGCGCTTGGAATGCGAAAAATCTGGGTCCTGAAATCCCGCCCACACTCGCAGCCGGCTCATCGCGGCGCGGCGCAAGCGCTCGCCGGACGGCAACTCCGCGCGCCAGACGCGCCACAGCGATTCGCGCCCTACCATCTTCTCGCGATAGCGCGCGAGCCTTGGGTCGCGCTCCAGGTTCAACTTCTCACGCCAGCGGCTGCGGCTTTCCGCGTCGGGAAACGCGCCGATCTCAACGGCCAGCGCCCACAGCACGTCCAAGTCGTGAACTTCTCCCAGCAGGTCTTGCAGTTCTTTCAGATCGCTTCCCCACAGCGCGTGCTGGCGCGGCAGGAAGTTCTCCACCGTGTAGCGGAAGCGCTTGATGCCGATGCGCAATTGGTGCCAGGCAAACTGCGACCGCGTCCGCAGAGCGCGTTGGTGCAGATCGTGGGCGGCTGTCCATTTTTCCAGCGCCAGATGCTGATAGACCACGCTGCCCGGACGCACTCGCGACGCGCGATGCGGCAGAGTTCTCGACCACTGGCGCCACTGCTTGCGGTCAAACTGCTGGAGGGCCTTGGCTGCTTGCTGCTTGCATTCGGCCTCGCGCGCGTGCACGTGATCGAGCAGCTTGACGGCCACAGGATCGGCCGAAGCTAGTTCACTCCGATCCCCTGTAGGGACGCGGCTTGCCGCGTCTGCCGCGCCACTGGCCGGGCTCAGCTTCGCGATCCATTCTTCGATCACCTGCATGTCGCGCAGATCGCCCAGCGCCTGGAAAAGTTTCTTTCCCGCCTTCTTCATGTCTTTCCACGAAGGATCGGGATCGATGGCCATCAATCCATCGGCCAGCGAGCGGCAGCGCCGCAGCGCCACTCGAAGATCGTGTACGGGATCGGGCTCAAAACCTTTGGCGGCGCGATCGCACTCTTCCAGCACACGATGCATCCAGGCGCGAAGACCCAGTTTTGGCTTGGGCTTCGCAGGCTTTGGCGCATCTTTCGGAACTGGACTGGCTGCCGCTCCCACCGTGGCTCCTCTTGGCTTGACGGAAACCATTGTCGCCTGTTTGGGCGGAATGTTCTAGGGGGGCAGGTTGTTAGCTGTCAGCTATCAGCTGTCAGCTTTCAGTAAAAACCTTGTCGCGCTGGGCGTGAATTCTGCCTCTGGCTAATGACCCCTGGTGGGACATTTATGCGTATGTTATGTGTACGTACATTACGGGCAAAAAAATATTTTCGGGGAGGGCGCGAATTCGGCGGTTTCGGCCGTTGGGGGTGAGCAACGGAATTTAGCCAAATCCAGGGGCGTTGGTGTAACTCCAATGAAGACAGAGGGTTAGGCGCGACAAATGGGCAAACGCACAAGTGGGCTCCGGACGTGAGGCGCTCGAAGTGAGTGGTTTTGTGTCAAGAGGGATTCTTGTGGATGGCGGCGAGGCACCACAATGGCTTGTGGTCGTGCTGCAATTCGTGGTTGGAAGCTCGATTTCCAACCCTGGTTAGGGCCCAGAGGCCGAAGCTAGGCCATATCGAGCCGGGCTGTTTCAGTCATCCCTCCGGGACTTGTTTGTGATTTCGGGGTTGTGTCCCAGGGCGAAAGCGAGAGCGGATGGAAGTCGCGGTAGGGATAGGAAGTCGGAATCCCCGCCCTCTGTCTGCGAAGGGCGCAGACACAAGGACGGGGCAGCCTCGGGAGTTGAGATTTGGGAAAGGGTGGGCCAGTCCCCAGCGTTTTCTGGTTCTGCCACGCCAGCACTCTAACGGTCGGCTTTGTTGCAGATGCCGGCTGTTTTACTTCGTATTCCTATTTGACTTCCGGTTCCATACTTCCAAATTCTTCTGGAATTTCATCTTCATTCGATTGAACAGTTCTAAATTCAATCAAGCCGAAGGTGTTTGGTGCTGTTTTAGTAAAAACCTTTCCGTCACGGGCATAGCCCGAAAGCGTGCCAGCTAGCGAGATTCGGTGTTTTTTATCCTGTGGAGTTCCTAAAGCTTTGAGAATGTCTGCGATAGGTAGAGGAGCGCCCGCAGCTTTGAGAACATCTCTCGTCTTTGCGAGAGCGCTTCCGTCTCGCAAAGTGTATTCGGCACCGTTGCTGGCATCTCGCGGCAACAGTTTAATTGAATCCTGCAAACCTTGAATATAGGCATTGGCTTCCTTGATCTTAAGCTCTAGAGATGAGATTTCTTCTAACTTCTTGGCAACCAATTTTTGCAGATTTTCTCGTATTCCCATATTCCCACCTAGACTGTGAATATACGCCGTAGTGGAATAAAAAAGCAAGTATGAAAATAAAGAGTGTATTTTCCAATCCGGTGCTATAATCAAGCAGCCTAGGAGGTTAGCGTCATGGAGGCACTAGATTTCGTTGTTAAGGCGCTTGATGCCAAAAAGCACGAGGCACCCAACGGTGAGGACTACTGGATGGGACGCGATCTTCAACAGGTGCTTGGTTATGCCGATTGGAGGAATTTCCAAGGCGTAATAGAAAAGGCAAAAGTGGCGTGCGAAGGGTCGGGAGTGAAGTCCACTTATCACTTCGTTGCTACCAACAAGGTGATCGAAGGCGGAAAGGGGGCAAAACTAGAGAGAGCGGATTGTTACCTCACGAGGTATGCGTGTTATCTCATCGCAATGAATGGGGAATCCAGCAAACCGGAAGTCGCTACCGCTCAAACCTACTTTGCCGTTCAAACGCGCCGCCAAGAGAG
>CAVPYG010000022.1:0-15010 GCA_963709835.1 uncultured Acidobacteriaceae bacterium | reverse complement strand
CACGAGCACCGCACGGGTTCCAAGAAATATCGGTTCCAGTGGCTGGTCTTGACCGTGCAGCGTGCCAGTCGCTGTGTCGCGCAGCCAGTCGCGCACACGTGCCACTACGGAGATCGCTGTCCAGCGCATCTTCTGTTCGAGGTAGTTGTCATCGTACAGACAGAGGCTGCGCGGGAACTCAGTATCCCGCAGATTAAGGTGGGGCACGTAGGGGAAGTCAGTGCGCAGTGCCAGAACTTCGGGCCAGTTCAAATCAGCCGCGGAAAATGAGACGCAGATCCGCTCAACCGGATGGATGTCGTGTACCGTGGTCTGGCTAAGCTCCACCTCGACATCGAACACGACGGTATTGGTTTCGTCTTCCCCTCCAGCCATTTTGACTTCAACCAGACGCGTCCAAGGGTTGTGCCCTGCCGCAAGATACTCAGCGAGTTGACGCGCTTTGGGCACCACCAATAACGGAACAGTTGAAGGTTCCCCCGGAGCTGGCAAAAACTTATCAACCACGATGCCCTGCCCGTGGTGCGCTGCTAGTTACGGCAGCAGCAATGCCACCCGAGTAGTCCTTTTTCCGCTTGGCTTTCATACCACTGATTTCGATGACCAGCGGCTCGGGAGCTGAAGCCTTCGGGTGCTCCATGGTCACTGTGTATTCCCCGCCTTGCGCCTGTGCCTTTTCCTTGTAGTAATTCGCGGCCTGCCGATGGGGCGGCTGGTTATCGCTGTCGTCTGGCGGAATTGGCTTGCTGGTCGATATCAAGGTTGTGCGCCACAGCAGCTTCTTCTCGTAGAAATACGCAATTTCATCCGTGGGCTGCGTCTTGTCCTTGCCTTTCTCGGAACCGAGAGAGAGATAGCTAGTGTGATGGGGGATCTTCACGACATCGGATTCAAGCCGTTCTTCACGACCTTTGGCTCGCGTGATCCGGATGATGTCGGTCAGCGGCTCATGTTCAGCGTCAGCTCCGAAGAACACACGGGTCTTGTTACCGTCCGCCAGGAACGTAGCATGCAAGACAAGGGAATCCTTGTTCCTGTCCAGTAGCGCCCCGTCTGCCAGTCGACTGGCGAATGGCGAATGAACAAAAAACTCAACGCCGTCCACGTCCGTGGTCCAGCCTGGAATGAGCTGGCCGGCATCTGTGAACAGGTGTTTGCGGTCATCAAGCGACAGCCTCTGCTTGCTGAGCCAGTCTTTGAGCTGGTCCGGACGGGAGAAGACGCGGATTCCTTTGCCCTGCCGTAGCCGGTAGCGGGCTTCCTGCCGGATTATGCGACTCTCGTCCTCGCAACCTTCCTCGATGATAGCCGCAGCCGGAACCCAGAGCTCGCGGATATTGATCCGTCCTACGCCCTGATATTTCTGGGCGTGTTCAAGATGGAAGAATTCTGAGGACCCATGGACATGGTCATCGTCAAGGTGTGTGAAGCCCACGACGTCATAGTAGTTGCGCTTGCGGGCTTGGAGTTCGTCGCGGAGTGATTTTGCCAGATCGCAGCGAAGATCGTTCGGATCTTTCGGATCACGTACGGCGGCATAGTCCAACAAAATCTGCCGGCCCGAGTCGAGGTCGATGCGGCAGCAATCCGCATTTCCAAGCGGGAAAAAAGTCAGTCGGTGCGTAGCCATCTTCTTCAAATCCCTTCTGGTTCGTCGAACCTATGAGGTTCGCCACCGCGTCAGATAGTGCAGTACCGGGTGGTAATACATAAATAATACATCATATATAGCTATTGTCAATATGAATAATATGTTGACAAACATACGTGTTTAGCATAATATTTATATGAAAAGGAGGCCATTGCGATGGAGACAGTGACGCCCGCCCGGAGAACAATGACACTGAATCTCACGGAGGCTGAGATGAGGGCACTCGACGAGCTTTCTACACTCAAGGATATGAGCAAGACCGCCGTTCTTCGCCAAGCCTTGCGCCTCTATCAGATGGTGGAGGCCCGGCTGACCCGAGGCGAGAAGCTCTTTTTCGAGCACGACACGACAAAGGAAAAAGCGGAGCTCATGGTTCTATGAGTGAAAGGACTCGGGTCCATTTAAAAAATCGTCAAACGGGGAAACTCGTTGACGCGATCCTGATCGACGGAGTCACCGAAACTGAGGTCCTGTCCGCCGAGTCAAAGTGGAAGCCGTTCCTTGAAAAAGAGCTTCGGCGCATGCAAGAGTCAGGCGTCCCCAAGGAAAAACTGCCTCAGCACCGGCATTGGGATTGGCGGCAGAAGTTCGACGCAGTCGAGGGCTATGCCGCCTACCAAATATTTGGTATTGAGTGCGAAGCCGAGATGCAAGGACTATCGCTCGTCTCAACTGCTGGCAAGGTCTGTCGTGTTGAGTCACAGAAGGGCAAGTCCTTGGTGTATGTCCACTTCTTGGCGGCAGCTCCATGGAACTTGTCGAGCTTAGTTCCGGAGCCACGGTTCTCACTGGTCGGAACCATATTACTCGCGGCAGCAGTCCAACTGAGCATGAACGAAGAATTCTCAGGCCGGATCGGATTGCACTCCCTCCCGCAAGCCGATGAGTGGTACCTCAAAGGGTGTGGAATGACCGATCTCGGTTGTGACCCTACTGCTCACAATTTGCGCTACTTCGAAATGACCGCTGAACAAGCGTCAGAATTCTTGAATTGAGGGTAAGCCCATGAAACTAAATCTAAGTAAGGAGTGGCTCATGAAGCGCGCGGAGCAAGAAGAAAAGGCTGAAGTCTCCGCCGGTGTTTTCAGCATATACATGCTCAAACCTAGACACCAACCCGCTCAACAAGTCACATCGATCAACACTTCCACGGAGGACGATCCCAGGCCCGCATTCGGGAAGCTGATTAACTTGTGGCGACGAAAGAGAGGATTGCGTATGGATCAACTTGCCGAAAAGGCCGACATAGATCTGGCGGAGCTGATCGAGATTGAACGTAATATTCATTACACTCCGGAACCACGGACTGTTTACCAGATCGCGAATACTCTCGGGCTTTCAAATGAAAGAATGCTTCAGCTATCCGGAAACGTTATCGCGCGGGATCACACGCTCGGCCATGAAGCTGTTCGATTTGCCGCGCGTTCCGAATCCGTAGAAAAACTCACAAAAGACGAACAGCGAGCTTTAGAAGAGTTTGTAAAGTTCCTGAGCGAGAAATAAGTCGGCGGATACGCTTGAAAAACGTCTTCCTGCGCGCGCGTACTGCGCAAGACATCAACGAATTAGTCGCCAAGGTGCTGCGCGGTCTTGGCAATCCCGAACCGCCGCTCCAGCTCGACCAGGTGCGCGAACTACTCCGACTTGATCGCCAGTACTATTCCTCGACTGAGGATGGTGCCCTGAGAGAAGTTGCGCACCGATTGACGATCGCGGGCAAACAAGTGCTCGCACGGCCCGCTCTGCTACTCGACGCCATCAAGAAATGGGACCTGCGCGCTCTTTTCATCCCTGACCGGAAGCGGATTCTGATCGATACACAACTTCCCGAAGCTAAACAGCGATGGAGTGAAGCTCACGAAACTGGGCACAGCATCATTCCCTGGCACACAGACACCATGCTGGGTGATAACAAGCAGACCCTCACACCAGCTTGCCATGAGCAAATTGAGAATGAGGCTAACTTCGCTGCCGGGCAGATGTTGTTCTTGCAAGATGCTTTCGACAGTGACGCCCGGGACTTGAACGTGGGCATAAGCGCGGTGACGACGCTGAAGAAAAGATACGCCAACACTATTACGACGACACTTTGGCGGTACGTTGAACAGAGCGAACAACCCATGATGGGGGCTATTAGCTGCCACCCGCACCGACTGCCCCCGGAATTCGATTCTAGCAATCCTTTCCGATATTTTGTCGGATCACGGACCTTTCAGGAACAATTTTCCAAGACCCGTGAAGTTGACCTCTTTCGACAAGTCCAGAGTTACTGTGCTGACCGCAAAGGCGGCCCGCTGGGTGCCACCGACTTGCTCCTCCTGGACGATAGCGGGCGCCGCCACCTTTTCCATTTCGAAACCTTCTTTAACCAATATGAAGCCCTTACACTTGGTGTTTACAAGAGTGCCAATTCCGTAGTCTTCGCTGTTGGGTCCTAGTTCGTCCTCATCGGTAATCAGGGTCTCGCTGCATTGTGCAAAGTCAACTGATCGGCTGTCAGTCTAATCGGACCTTGTTTGCAGTCAACCTCGAAACGGTGGGCTGCGCTGGTCTACGGGAAAGAGGACGCGCCGCTGTCCTCAGCCGAGGAGAAGGATACCTGTCTTACGCAAAGGCGGCGAGACTCCCCTTGTTGATCCGTGCCTGAACGTCACTGTTACGAACGCCTTTGAGATAGACCATCGTCGATGCGATGTCGCGATGCCCCATCCATTGTTGCAGCGTGCGGATGTCGATCCCGTCTTGAAGGTGCCGCGTCGCGTAGGTATGACGGAACTTGTGCAAAAACCAGCGGGTGCAGTAGGGGCCAGCTGTGCAGCGGTTGATCTTGACGGTACCGTCGTCGAGTTTATGTGTCACGCTGCAATGGCCGCAGTTGAGCTTCGCGCGGTACGCAACGGCTTTGAGCTTTTCTAGCATCGCGCCGTCCGGTCTTCCGGTGGCGGTAGGGAATAAGGGATCGTCAGGGCTCGCCTTTGCGGGGCGGAATTTCTGAAGCATCGCAATGAGCTTTTGCGGAACCGGGACTTCTCTTTCTTCCCAGTTCTTCGGATGAAATCCCCAGTGCGGTTTTGCGGTAACGCGCACGGCCATGTGTTTGAAATCCACATCGCGCCAAGTGGTAAAGCGGCCCTCGGCGTCGCGGAAACCTGACATCAAATAAAACTTGAACCGGACTTCCTCGGTGACGGCGCAAGCCTTGAATAGCTTGGCAAGTTCGAAGTCTTCATAGATCGGACGCACGGTTTCAACGAAACTCGGCCAGTCGGCGGCCGTCAGAAGTTTCGTCTTGCCATGCTGTTTCATCACCTGCGAGATCACCACGAGCTTGTTGTAGATACTTTTCCCCTTCTGACCGTTTTTCATGCAGTGCGTGGCGAAGTCGAGAAGGTCCTGACGTTCAACGTCGTCAACGTGTGTTTTCGGGCAAAATGTCTTGAAGGATTCGAGGATAGGCCGGTAGGTGCGGAATGTTCGCAAGGATCGGTGATAGCGGACATAGTCCAGATACCTGTCGAGCGCGACAGGCAGTGGGGTACGTTCCGGCGTTGGTTCGAGTTCGGGGGCTGTCGGGATGATGCCGTTGCGCTGTGCTGCAAGTTCGGCCTGCTTTGACGCGTGCCTTTTCGGCGGCATCCTGGGCATCGGCGCCCGCAGGTTCGCGGTGGCGCTTGCCGTCGATCCCACCACTCGATGAAGTAACTACCTTCGGGGTGGTTTTCGTCCTTGCCGTTGACTCGGACATGATCGCGACGAACGCGGCCCTTGCTATCGAAAAGGGCGCGGGCATGTCGCCACTGGCCATTGATTTTGACTTGTTTGAGAAGCATTACACGCGGAGTCTTTGGCATATTGGCGGTTCCTTGGAAGAACCGCTAATAGGATCGCCAATAAATCATCTAAATGCAAGCAAATAAAGGTAACGCGTGACAGGGCAGCGTTCTAACCAACTGAACTACGTCCCCTCTTGCTTTTCATACGGTTAGGGCCAAACCCGCATGTTTACTGTCTACTCTTGCTGTCAACCACTTCGCCTGCCTCTACGCTTTCCGCCCGAACGATCGAAATACCGAGGGGAAAATGGGCAGCATCGACAGCACGCTCAACCCGCCTCCACGCTGACCGCAGACAGCCGCGCTCCAGAGCATCTGTCGCTGCTCCGTGACTGAATTGTAGCAGAGCGAATTCAAGTTGGTACAGGCTCCCGAGCGAGCCGCGCTGCCGCCAACTGAAAGAACACTTTGTCGAGGGGGGTTTGTAGAGTGGTCGAATCATTCGCGTTAGGGAGCAGCCACTCGATGCGGTCGCTGGATGTTGACGCGGTTTCTGGTGAGTGGTAGCATCCTTTATATTTTGGTGAAGGAATTGATATCCGTGACGATGCTGCGAACTTCTCGAATGCATATGGCTATGCGCCTCCCAGGCGGCCGCAGGCCAGATTCGGAAGTTTGAGCGCGCTCACACTTCGCTTCCTGGCAGCCGCTTGGGGATCCACTCCGGCGGCAAAATTATTTCTAGCCCAACAATCTTAGCCAGGGAGGCTACTGTGCCCACACGTTCTTCCGATGTTTCAACGCTGGCCATTCATGGCGGCCGAACGCTCGATCCTCAAACCAGCTCTCTGATCTTCCCGCTCTATCAGACCGGCATCTTCGTCCATGATGCGGTCGGAGTGGACAAAGGCTACAGCTACTCGCGCGTAGCCAACCCCACGGTCGATGCGCTGGAGAAGGCGCTCGGGGCCCTGGAAGGCACGCCGCCGGCAGTCTGTTTCCGCACCGGCATGGCGGCGACTACCACGCTGTTTCTCTCGCTGCTGAAGGCGGGCGACCACGCCGTACTGTCGGAAGTGGTGTACGGCGGAACGATACGCCTCTTCCGCGAAGTGCTCGACCATCTTGGCGTGAAATCGTCGTTTGTCGATACATCGGATCTACAGGCCGTTGAATCCGCCATTACCCCAGCAACTAAAGTCGTCTTCATCGAGACTCCCGGCAATCCCACGCTCAAGCTCACCGACATCGCCGGCGTGGCGGCAATTGCGAAACGGCACGGCTGTCTTCTGGCGGTGGACAACACGTTCCTGACTCCGGTGCTCCAAAAGCCATTCGAACTCGGCGCCGACATCTCCGTGCTCTCCACCACAAAATACATAGACGGCCACAACGCCACCGTGGGCGGGTCTCTGGCGGCTCACGACGAAGTCCTGCTCGAACGCTTTCGCCTGGTGCGCAAGACAATCGGAGCGATCCAGGCGCCCTTCGATGCCTGGCTCACGCTACAGGGAGTCAAAACTCTTCCGGCGCGGTTGCGGCTGCATTGCGAGAACGCCGCTGCAATCGCGCGCTGGCTCGAGGCAAATCCCGCAGTCGCTCGCGTGTACTTTCCGGGCCTCGATTCCTTTCCGCAAAAGGCGCTGGCCGAGCGGCAGCAGAGCGGACCGGGCGGCATCGTTTCTTTTGAACTGAAGGCCCCATCCGAGACGGCGATCAAGATGTTAAACAGCCTGAAGCTGTGTTTGCGCGCCGAGAGTCTTGGTGGACTTGAAACCCTGTTGACGCATCCTCCTTCCACCACGCATGCCGACCTCGATCCCGAATTCCGACGGCGCATCGGCATTTCCGATGGATTCATTCGCATCTCTGTCGGCCTGGAGTCTGCACGGGACATCATCGCCGACCTCGATCAGGCGTTTGCGGAGGCAGGGATCGGCGCACGCGCTCAGGAGGAACCGTATGAAGTTCGCTAGCAAACTCGTCCACTACAATCCGGCGCCTGGCGACCCCTTCCGCCCGATGTCCACTCCGATTTACCAGACCGCGACTTTCGAGCAGCAGAATGTCGATAGCCGTGGCGAATACGACTACTCTCGTAGTGGCAATCCAACACGCCATGTATTGGAGGAGCAGCTGGCATCGCTGGAGAACGGCACGCGCGGTTTCTGCTTTTCCAGCGGCATGGCTGCGATCGCCAATGTTGCGCGCCTGTTGCGCGCCGGCGACGAGATACTGGCGGACAACGACCTCTACGGCGGGACCTGCCGCCTGTTCTCGCGCGTGCTGGACCGCTCCGGAATCTCCGTTCACTACGCCGACGCCGGCGATTTGCAGTCGTTTGCGGCGATGTTCACGCCGCGGACGAAGCTGGTTTTCATCGAGTCTCCGACAAATCCGCTGCTGCGCATCATCGATATCGCCGCTGTCGCGGACCTCGCGCATCGGAACGGCGCATGGCTCTGTGTCGATAACAGCCTGATGTCGCCGTATCTGCAAACGCCGCTCGATCTCGGGGCGGACTTCGTCATACACTCGGCGACCAAATTTCTCGGTGGCCACAGCGACTTGACCGGCGGTGCTGTCATCGTGAAGGACACAGCATTGGCCAAGCAGATCCGCTTCCTGCTGAACGCCGAGGGCAGCGCTCTCGGTCCATTCGATTGCTTCTTGCTTCTGCGCGGACTGAAGACCCTGAAGCTGCGAATCGATGCCCAGCAGCGCAATGCAGCGGCGATCGCGCAATTCCTGAAAAACGATCCGCGCATCGAGCAAGTGTTGTATCCCGGACTCGACGGATCGCCCGGACATCAATTGCAGCAAGCGCAGGCGCGCGGAGCCGGTTCGGTCCTGTGTGTGACAACAGGTTCCGTGGCAGTTTCGAAAGCGCTGGTGGACGCTGTGCGTATGTTCCACATCTGCGTCAGCTTCGGAAGCGTCCACTCAACCATCAGCTTGCCGGGACGCATGTCGCACGCCAGTTTGCCGCCGGAGATAGCGGCGGCACGCGCGCTGCCGCCGGATTTAGTGCGGATATCAGTTGGCATCGAAGACCCGGACGATCTCATCGAGGACTTGTCTGAGGCGTTGAGCAAGGCGCGCCCAGCCGCAGATTCGGCCGATATCCCTTAACCTCCTGTGGCGAAAGTAGGGGAGTAAGCGCGGGCCAGACTTTCCATGAATTGCTGTGCCGAGCAAGCGCGGGATCTCACATTCACTACCGGCTGCGGGCGCGAGTTGCACGCGCCAATTGTCGTTGGAAGCTTAGGAATGCTTTCTCCCCGGCAAGTCCCATAATTTGTTCACGCTTCTTTTTCAAAGGCATACTCGCACTCAAAAGCTGTTGCCGGAGTTTTCCGATGTGCTCCACAAACGCTCCCCACTCCGGCCCGAATTGCCGCTCCAATTCCTTGCGCAGTCGTGCCGCCAACGCAGGGCTGTTTCCGCTGGTAGATATCGCTATCTGGAGCGGCCCACGGCGCACCACGGCGGGGTAAAAAAAATCGCAGTGCTCCGGATCGTCCACGACATTGCAGAGCACGCCCCGAGCCTGGCAAGCGCGAAACACGGCGTGGTTGGACGCCACGGAATCAGTCGCTGCCACCACCAGAAACGCACGTCGCAGATCTCGGGCCGAAAATGCCCGGCGTCGCCAAACCAGTTTGCCAGCCCGCGCTTTCTCACGAATCCAGCGGACGGCGTTCGGGGCGACGACCACGACCGCGGCTCCATGGCGCAGCAAACCTGCCGCCTTCGCTGCCGCAACTCGCCCCGCGCCAACGACTACGCAGGCGCGTCCTTCGAGTCTGAGCATAATCGGAAAGCAAGTTTTGTTCCCGGCCGGAGGTGCCGGCCGCTTGTCGGCTAATCATACAAATGTGTTCTAAATCGCACAGACACGCGTTTTCGCCGCTTCTACCCTGAGAGTTGGCACTACCCGCAGTCATCAGGCTGCCGGTGAAGAGGTGCCGAGGAGAGAAACTTGAAATCTTCTAGAAACGGCGAAAGAGGTTCCGGCAACATAATTCTCGTGATCGTTGTTCTGCTGGTGGTCGTGGCAGCGGGCTATTTCATGTTCACCCGCCACTTGTCGGTCCTGAAAGCGTTCCACTCCATTCAGGAAACGACCGAAGATGCGTCCACTACCTCCAGAGTGCGCACCGCCCTGCTACTGTCGAAACAGGTGTCGCCCTTCGACATCAAAGTGACAACCATCCAGGGCGAAGTTACGTTGGAAGGCCAGGTGCCTTCGGAGCGAGTGAAAACCGTGGCGGGCGCGATCGCCCAGGACACTTCGAGCGTCCAACACCTCCACAACAATCTGACCGTCAACCCTGCGATCGAACGCAACCCGGACCGTGAGCACCTCGGCGAACGCGTGGCGGACCTGGAAATCAAAACTTTGGTTGGCGATGCGTTTTCAAAAAATACAGACTTGGCGGACGAACACATCACCACCGATGTGAAGGGCGGAACGGTCACTCTGAGCGGAAGCGTCCAGACCGTCGCTCAGAAAAACACGGCGGACCAAATTGCCTGGCAAGTTCCGGGCGTCCACGGATTGACGGACAATCTAAGCGTGGCCGGTGCCCAGGCCGCGCCGGAGAGTGCCGACGATAAACTCACCCGCCGCGTCGAGTTTGAACTCTATTCAACCAAAGCAATTTCGCTGAAAACGGTGCAAATCCACGCCGATAACGGCGTCGTTACGCTGACCGGCACGGTATCGTCGCGCGCGGAAAAACTGTTGGCGGGAAAGACAGCGCAATCCGTGGAAGGCGTTCGCCGAGTCGTGAATAGCCTGGCCGCGCCAGAGGAATCCTAACTGCCCGTGGTGAAAGTAAGATTTGTATCAGGGTATGCCGTTAGGCATGCCGCAAGCGCCATGTCATGAATGCGCCTTTAGGCGCTGGGTCTGGGCGCCGGACTTTCACCACAGGCTGCTAACGGTTCCGAATCTCGCGCTCCGCCTCAAGCCAGTCTTGGTCCGCTCGGCCATCGCGCCGAACGCGGTCCGCGTGGAGTTCAGAAGATGCGGAGGCTTCCGGTGAGCGGATCATCGCTGCCACAGGACCCGAGCGTCTTCCAGCGGGACCGCAACGCCGTCGCAGTGCGGCAGCGCTCGCGCCGTGTAGTCTCTCGCTGGACGCGCAGCGGGTACCGTCGCGCGATAGATGCAGCCGCGCGATGATGCGTCAAGCTGCGGTTGCGCGCGCTTCATCTCCTCCCGGATGGGATCGCCGCCCTTGATCCCGTCCGCATACAGCTCAACTCGCACCGCCTTCGGGTCGAGATCGTTCAGAAAGACTTCCACTTCAAACATGTAGTGGTCGGCGTTGGTTTCGACCCGCAAGTCTCCGAAGCGCAGCGAGTCCCACTTCCCTTCCAGCGCGCGCCGCCAATCGACCACTTCCCTGCCCACGCCGCCCTTGTTCTCGGCTCGCTCGCGGTAGGCGGCTGCCGCCGGAAGGTAGTGTTGCTCGGTGTATTCGCGCACCGCGCGGTCGGCGGAGAAGCGCGGCGTCAACCGCGCCATGCTCTCCCGCATCCGCTCAACCCATGCCGTCGGAATGCCGCTCTCATCTCGCGAATAAAACTCCGGAACCACCTCCCGCTCCAGCAGGTCATAGAGCGCGTCGGCTTCGGCCGCGTCCCATTCGGGATCGTGGTCATGCTCCTGACCGTCTCCCAACGCCCACCCTACCTCGGGCGTGTAGGCTTCCGCCCACCAGCCATCCAATTCCGAGAGATTGATGCCGCCATTGACGAGCACTTTCATCCCGCTCGTCCCGCAGGCCTCCCATGGCCGGAGCGGCGTGTTGATCCAGACATCCACGCCCTGCACCAGATGTTCCGTTAGCAGCATGTCGTAGTCGCTCAGAAAAACGATGTGGGGCCGGGTCTCGGGCTGGCGGATGAAACTGATCCATTGCTGAATCAGCGCTTTTCCCGCTTTGTCCTCCGGATGCGCCTTGCCGGCGATGATGAGTTGCACCGGGCGCTCGGAAATCGTCAACAGACGAAGCAGCCGCTGCCGGTCGTGCAGCAGCAAGTTCGGTCTCTTGTAGGTCGCGAAGCGCCGCGCAAAACCCAGCGTCAATGCATTGGGATCGAATAAATGTTTCGCTTCGTCAATATCCTCGGCCGACGCGCCGGAGGCTTCCAGTTGCCGGGACAGACGCGTCCGCGGGCGTATTCCACAAGAGACTTGCGGGCGGCGGTGCGCAATTTCCAGAGCGCGGCGTCGGAGACGCTGCGGATGTCCTGCTCCAGGTTTCCCGTCGTCGTCCCCAGCCAACGCCCCTTGCCACAGGCTCCCGTCCACAAATCGTCGGCCGGAGCCGAGTCCCAGGTCGGCATATGGACTCCGTTGGTCACGTGTCCGACGGGCACTTCGTCCGCCGGCCAGCGCGGGAAGAGAGGCTCAAAGAGCTGCCGGCTGACTTCCCCATGCAAACGGCTTACGCCATTCACCGCCCCGCTCCCCCGGATTGCGAGATAGGCCATGTTGAAACTCTCCGATGAGTCGTTCGGATTCTGGCGGCCTAAGGCCAGCAAATCGCGTGGACTTATGCCGAGCTTCTGCTCCGCATAACGAGCAAGGTAGGGTTCGATGAGGGCGGGAGCGAAACGGTCAAAGCCCGCAGCCACTGCCGTGTGCGTGGTGAAGAGGTTCCCCGCTCGCGTCGCGGCCAGCGCGACTTCGAAGGGTTGTCCGGTTTCTTCCATGAAATCTCGTGCCCGCTCCAACACGGCAAAGGCCGCATGCCCTTCATTCAAGTGACAGACTTCCGGCTTGATGCCCAGCGCGCTCAGGAACCGCCATCCGCCGATCCCGAGCGCCACTTCTTGCTTGAGCCGCAATTCCGGCCCGCCGCCATAAAGCTCGCTGGTGATCCCTCGATGAACGGGAAAATTCACCGCGTCGTTGCTGTCCAGCAGGTAAAGCTTCACTCGACCGACCTGCACCTGCCAGGCGCGCAGCCAGACCGAGTACCCAGGCAGCGCGATCTCCATCCGCAGCCACTCGCCGTTCGCCTGGCGCACCGGCGTGATCGGCAACTGTCCGGGATCGTTGTACGGGTAAAGCGCCTGTTGCGCGCCGTCTTTATCGATCTCTTGGCGAAAATAGCCTTGTTGATAGAGCAGCCCCACCCCGATCACAGGCACGCCCAAATCGCTGGCCGCTTTGAGTTGATCGCCGGCCACGTTGCCAAGTCCTCCCGAATAAATCGGGAGCGCTTCGCTCAACATGAATTCCATGCTGAAATACGCGACGCAGGTCAAGGGCGCATGCCCATGCTTTTGCTGAAACCATGCGGGCGTCTCCATCGCCTGATGCTTGGCGCGCAGCAGGTCGTCAATGTTCTTATGAAAGGCAGGATCGGCGAGCACGCGCTCAATCCGATCGCGCGAGACCGTCTGCAGCACTACCCAGGGATTTTGCGTGAGTTCCCATAACGTAGGATCGAGCGTTCGCCACACCTCGTCAGTAGCATGGTTCCACGACCAGCGCATGTCCAGGGCAAGCTCCGCCAGCGAATCGACCCCCTCGATTTCCGTGGGTAGAAGGCTGTACTTCGGGTGGTTAACGTGGCTTTGGTCGCTCATCATTTCTTTCCAGTGACCCGGCGCCGCCAGTGCATCGCTGACAATCGTCTGGGCTTCTGCCTGGATGCGCCGCAAATGCTCCTCGCCCCGGAAGCTCTCCGCATAAATCTTATAGATGTCCTCGGTCCCTGAAGGACGCGCCGCAAACCATCCACTTTCCGCGCTCACTTTCAACCCGCCGATGGGCGCGCCGTTGCCCGGCGCGCGGGTGAGCACTGTCTGGATTTTCTCCCCTGCCAATTCGGTGATCTTCACCTGCTGGGGAGAGAGTTTCGCCAGCAACTCTTTTTGTGCCGGAGTCGCCGGCGCCTCCACGCGGTCGTAAACCGGCTCGCCGAATTCGCGTGTGAGTTCGCCGTAGATTTCGCCGGGATCGCGGCCCATCCGCGCCGTGATTTCCGCCGCCAGCAACGCCGGGATCATCCCATCTTTGTCCGTCGTCCACACCGTGCCATCCAGGCGGACGAACGACGCCCCTGCGCTTTCTTCGCCACCGAAGCCCAGCAAGCCGTCGAGCAAGCCATCCACGAACCACTTGAAGCCCACCGGAACTTCGTAGAGCTTCCGGCCCAGCTTCGCAGCGACGCGATCGATCATCTGGCTGCTCACCACCGTTTTGCCGATCGCCGCTTCCTGGCTCCACTTCGGCCGGTGTTGGAAGAGATAAAAGATGGCGGCGGAAAGATAATGATTGGGCGGCAGCAAGGCCGCGCTTCGGGTCACGATTCCGTGCCGGTCGTGGTCGGTATCGCAGGCGAAGGCAATCTGGAAGCGGTCCTTCAGCCCGATCAGCCTCTGCATCGCATACGGCGACGATGGATCCATGCGAATTTTGCCATCCCAATCCACCGTCATAAAGCGGAAGGTCGGATCGATGGCATCGTTCACGACCGTGAGGTTCAACCCGTAGCGCTCGGCGATCGGCCCCCAATAGTGCACCCCGGCGCCGCCCAGCGGATCGACTCCCATGCCGATCTTCGCGCCGCGAATGGCATCCATGTCGAGCACGTTGGCGAGATCGGCAATGTAAGCGTTGAGGTAGTCGTGCCGGTGCGTCGTCGAGGCGCGAAGCGCTTTCTCGTAAGGAATCCTCTTCAAACCCAACAGGACATTTTCGAGAAACTCGTTTGCCTTCGCCTCGATCCATGCGGTAACGGAGGCTTCTGCCGGTCCGCCGTTCGGAGGATTGTATTTGAACCCGCCGTCCTGCGGCGGATTGTGCGACGGCGTGATGACGATGCCGTCGGCGAGTCCCTGTCTTGCGTCCGCGGTTGTAAGTGAGAATCGCGTGGGAAATGGCAGGTGTCGGAGTGTATTCATCGCCCTCCGCCAACATGACTTCCACTCCGTTGGCCGCCAGCACCTCCAGCGCGCTGGCCAGCGCCGGCTCCGATAGAGCATGTGTGTCCATGCCGAGAAACAGCGGGCCATCGATCTTCTTCCACTCCCGGTACAGGCAAATCGCCTGGCTGATGGCAAGGATATGCCATTCATTGAAAGCTTTCTTGAATGCGGAACCACGATGTCCCAGAGGTTCCGAAGGCAACTCTTTGTTCTGCCACGGAAGGGTCAGGCACCTCTGTATAGTAGGCCGTGATGAGCCGGGGTACATTCACCAGCATCGATGCTTCGGCCGGCTTTCCTGCGGATGGGCTTATGTTCATGGTTCCCCTCGTCAAATTCCGTAGTGACGTTTCCAGGTTACGATCTACGATGCAAGTCGCGAGTACAATCGGGCGTCGAATAAAAACCAGCACGGTCGTGGATAGGATGATAACAGCATAGTCGCAACTCAATCCGAACCCGCGAGGCATGCGCTTAGCCACATCCACCATATTACTAACCTGTATTTTGTATTTGAAAGAGACCGAAGCAAGCGGACCGGCCCATCGAGGAGTTTCGCTCCTGTCTTGTTCTATCTTCGCTTGATCGCCCAGCCGATCAATATGCCTGCGGTAAGACCCACGGCCAATGG
>CAVPYG010000021.1:0-45317 GCA_963709835.1 uncultured Acidobacteriaceae bacterium | reverse complement strand
AATTGCAGGGTGGGAAGTCGCGGAGAAGGTAGCGGTCTCCGCGTCGGTTCTGATTTTCTTTTGGGGTGCGTTCGCGCTGGTTTGCGCGCTGACGCGTCGCCTTCCATGGTTTCTTCTTCCAGGCGTGGCCGTCGCAGCATATGGCTGGACTTTTGAGATGGGCTTCATGAACTGTTACATCTCAATTGGGCTGGCGTTTTTCGGTCTGGCGATGATCGCTCGCGGCCGAGGTTGGGAACGAGGGTTAGTCGTCGTCTTGGCGCCTCTGATTTGGCTGGCGCATCCATTGGGATTGGCCGTGCTCGTGGTAGTCGGCGCTTATTTGGTGCTGGCCGAACGCCTTCCTCTCCGCCACCACGCGTACCTGTTCGTTGCATCGGCGCTCTTACTCTTAGGGATTTATTTTTTCATCCGAATTCATTTTTCCGGCGGTAGAGCTGGTTGGAGATTCGAACCTCCGTTCGTCCACGACGGCACCGACCAGTTCCTGCTCTATGGGTCCCGGTACATGCTGCCAGCGCGTTTGTTCCGAGCTTTCGCTTGGGGTTGTCTGCTGGTTGAGGTTATGCGGCGTCGCCACACGGCCCGGTGGTGGTCTCCGTTCGTGTTGCCGGCAGAACTCTATGCGCTCGCTTTATTGGCGGCTGCGCTCCTTCCGAGCGGCATTAACGCACGCGCCCTCGACAAAATGGGCTTCCTTTCCATCGGTTTTCTAACAGAAAGGCTGACCTCCGTCTCGGCAATTTTGATCTTTTGCCTTTTAGGCGCGATGAAGCCCCGTCAGTGGCATTTGGTCGGTTTTGGGATCATAGCGGTCCTCTTTTTCTTCTTTTTGTACAACGACACCGCTGCGATCAACCGCATGGAGGCTCAGTTGGAGAGCAAGATAGGCGAGATACCGTCGGGAAGTCGAGTTGTTGCCACCATCTTGACATTTCCTGCGCGTGTGTCGACAAACCACATTGTGGATCGCGCCTGCATCGGCCGTTGTTTCAGCTACCGCAACTACGAGGCTTCTGCAGGGCAATTTCGCGTCCGGGCGACACCGGGAAACGCGTTCGTTATGGCCGATCCGCAAAGCGCCTTCGCCGCACAGACGGGCAACTATGTCGTTCGCGCAAGTGACCTGCCGCTGTTTGAAGTTTACCAGTGCGATTCGAGCATGACCACATTGAGCGTGCGCAAACTTGCCGTTGGGGATAAGACAACCAGGACGACCTCTCCGGCATTCACGAGAGACAGCAACTGGGTTCGCCGGTTCAACGCAACATCGTTGTTGGCCGACCTTTCGCTGGGCTCGTTCATGTTTGTTTGCGTGCTCGCGGGACGCCGGCTGATTGCTCGGGTGCCAACAATCGAGTGAAGGGCGCGATCTGAGCCTTTATGTCGGATCCGTGGGCTCGTATGTGACATAAGGAATGCGGACCGTGGTGAGGCTTGCATAGGAAAGAAACTGATCGCCCTTTAGACGAGCAACCCTCCCCGCCGCTCTCGCTTGCGAAGCTTTTTATGCTGATACTCGGTCTATCATCGTCATTCAAGAACGAAGCCGCCGCTGCTCTTGTGCGCGATGGCGCCATTGAGGCTGCCGTCGAGAACTACAAGTTGCAGCCTGCGGCTCCCCGCGGAATTCCCGAGGCAGCCATTCAGTACTGCCTGACGAAGGGCGGAGTCACCTGGAATGACATTGATGTCGTCGCCATCGCCAGCGATCCGTTTCGCGGCTGGAGGCGTCGTGCCTTCTCCGGTCGTCGCCTGTCGCCCCTCGCTCCGGTAGCAACCAGCTACCAACAAGGAAAGGAACTGAGCCGGTTTGCCAGGGAGTGGACCGACCGTCGTATTCTGCGACACCGTCTCCAGGATACGCACAAGGTTGCCAGCATCGACCATCACTTTTGCCACGCGGCCAGCGCTTTTTTTCTCTCGCCGTTTGACAAGGCCATGATTCTCACCCTCGACGGCGAAGGGGATGGCCGAGGCGGATTGCTTGCCGTCGGCGAAGCCAGCCAGATTCGAACCCATGATACGATGTCTTACTCGGACTCGATTGGCTGGGTCTATTCGCGCGTGACCGAGTTGCTTGGCTTTATTCCGTCGAAGGACGAACACAAGACGCAATGGCTGGGACTGGAAGGCGAGCCAGTATATAAAGACATCTTTCTCCGCATGCTCCGCCGTTCCGGCGACGGGTTCCCCAAACTCGATCTCCGCTATTTCCGCCGCAATCTCACTGGCGGCTTCGTGCCCTCCCCATTCCTGTTCGATCAACTCGGGCTGCCCGCCGAGTCGTCAGAGATCACGGTCGAGCAGAAACGAAATCTCGCCAGCAGCGTGCAGGCTGCGATCACGGAGTTGATCTCCGATTTGCTCGCGTCTTTCCAGAAGAAAACGGGGCTTCAACAGATTTGTCTTAGTGGAGGAGTGTTTCACAATACGCTGCTGGTGGCTGCTCTGGAACGCAAGTTCGGAGCGGGGAATATTTTCGTTCCACCCGCGCCCGGCAACGCAGGCTGTGCGCTAGGCGCGGCCGCCTGGATCTGGCATCAACAGATGGGCAAGCCGCGCACCCCGGAGGTCCGTTCTGTCTATTGGGGGCCCTCCTTTTCGCGCCCAGAAATCAAGGAAGTCCTCGACAACGTGAAAGCCCGCTACTCCTTGCATTCCACCAGTGAGAAAACGTTGGACTCCGCTGTCCAATTGTTGCGGGCCGGCAAGATCGTTGGCTGGTTCCAAGGTGCCACGGAGTTCGGTCCGCGCGCCCTCGGTCATCGCAGCCTCCTGGCTTCGCCGTGGGCTCCCTACGTCTCTGAGAATCTTAACGACTACGTGAAGCACCGCGAAGCCTTTCGCCCCTTCGCCGTTTCAGTTCGCGAGGAAGACTGCGCTCGCTACTTCCAGGGCTCGCCATTGTGCCGGTTCATGAACTCTCTGGCTGTCGTGCGTGCAGACGCGGACGTCTTACCCCGCGTCCTCCAACTTCCCGGTGGCCTGGTGCGTCTGCACATCGTGGAGAAAACTACCAATCGTTTGCTATGGGAACTGCTCGGGCGTTTTGGCGAACACGAACCGGCGCCGATTCTGGTGAACACGTCGTTCAATCTTTCCGGAGAGCCCCCGGTCGTGCGCCCAAGGGACGCGGTTCGCACCTTCTTTTGCTCCGGCGCCGACGCCCTCTTCATCGACAATTTTCTGCTGACCAAGTGGAGCGCGGCCAACATCCTCAACGGTCGTTCCGCTCAGAAACCGGAAGTTCAGGGGAGCGTCTGACGTTCTGACTTGGGCACGCCAAGGTCGGCCTTGGTGGGCACCCGCTACGAAATGCGCATCGTGCTGCAAGTTTTTGCACATTACTGAAGCCGTTGATGCTAAAGCCACTTAGAACTAGGCTCTACGGTTGGAGCAACGTTTGCTCACAAATGACCATCCCTCGTGGTTGCTCGCGTGCGTTTAGCAAGTTTTGCTGGCTTGCCCTCCCTGCAATGAACTCGGCAAGATTGAGCTGTTGACCGCTTGTCTTACGAAAGGATCAATTGAACTATTTAGGAATCAGCGGTTTAGAAGCATCTGCTCCATTCAAGCATGAGCATTGGCCGGGATTGGATCCGAGGGAATACCGCATCTCCCAAGGTTACGATTCTGCCGCAGTTCTCGTGGTTGACGGGAAACTCATCGCCGCTGCGGCTCAGGAGCGCTTCAGCCGCAAGAAGCACACTGGCGATTTCCCGATCGACGCCATTCAGTTTTGTCTTCGCGAGGCGGGTCTTGCCATCGAAGATGTGACCGAAATCGCCCATGCTTTTGATTATTTGCCTTTCCAGCAGCTCTACTCGCTCGATCCAGATTCCTCCAAGCTCTACCAGGCGGTGTTCTCGAAAGAAGCGCTGGTCCGGCAAGTGCACCGTTGCTTCCCCAATTTTCAGGCCGAGAAGATTCAGCCGGTCGGTCATCATCTCGCGCACGCCGCCAGCGCCGCATTCACGTCAGGCTGGGACGAGTGCCTGGTCGTCATAAACGACGCGATGGGAGAGGTGCAAAGCCTCACCGTGTTCCAGTTTCGCGGCGGCGAATTCAAGAAGCTGCGGGAAATCCCCGCCAACGATTCCATCGGCATCCTCTATTCGCTGGTTACGCTGCACCTGGGCTTCGATTTCAACTCCGATGAGTACAAGATCATGGGGCTCGCGCCTTATGGCGACCCGACGCGCTTCCGCGCTTTCTTTGAGAAAACAGTAGAACTGCGCCCCGACGGTTCGATTCGAATCCCGATTCTCCGGCTCAACCGTTCGCGAGAGGAACGCGAGAATTACCTGGCGACCCGCGCCCACCTGGACGAGCACCTCGTAGCGCGACGAGCGCCCGACGCCGAGATTACGCAGGAACATAAAGACGTGGCGGCAGCCCTGCAGGAGTGTCTGGACCGGGTCGTGCTGCATGTTTGTGGACACTTCGGGAAGCTGACCGGCATGCGCCGCATCGCTCTGGCTGGTGGAGTCGCGCTCAATTGCACCGCCAATGGCAAGCTCATCGACTCCGGCATCTTCGACGAAGTTTATATTCAGCCGGCGGCCGGGGACGACGGCACTGCCCTGGGTGCTGCTTTGTATCGCGCGTCTTTGTCGGAAGACATTTCCAATGAGCGCATGCCGGTTCCGCTGCTCGGACCGGCATACCCGATTCCACGTGATTGAGAAGGCAATTGAGAAGTACGCCAGCCGGATTTCGGTCACCCCTTTCGATTCTCTCGATCGGACCTGCAGCGAAGCGGCCAGGCTGATCGCTGAAGGACGAGTGATTGCCTGGTATCGCGGCCGCATGGAGTATGGTCCGCGGGCGCTGGGGAATCGCAGCATTCTTGCCGACCCTGGGCATCCCGCCATGCGCGACCGCATCAACGCGATGGTCAAGATGCGGGAAGCATTTCGTCCGTTCGCGCCGGCCTGCTCGGTGGAGCAGGCGCACCGCTGGTTCAACGTTGCGCCGGGAACGCAAATGCCGTACATGATCACGGTCGTCGACGTTCGACCCGAGCACCGTGCCGCACTGCCAGCCATTACTCACGTCAATGGTTCGGCGCGCCTGCAAACCGTCTCCGAAAAAGACAATCCGGATTTCCACCGCCTGCTTGGGGCGGTCGGCAAGACCACGGGCCGGGAAATGGTGCTCAATACCAGCTTCAATGTAAAAGGCCAGCCCATTGTGAACACGCCGGAGGAAGCCATTGAGACTTTCCTTGGCACAGGCATTGAATTCCTCTTTCTGGAGAACCGTCTTGTTGCCCGCAGAAATAGCTGAGTGCAATAAAACCGAGGCCGACTACCCGCGCGAAAGCACCATCTCGCAGTTGTTTGAGCAGCAGGTTGCGCGCACGCCGGAAGCAGTCGCAGTGGTTTCGGCGGGGCGCAGCCTGACCTATCGCGAACTCGATCAGCGCTCGAACCAACTGGCGCGTCACCTTCAGCAACTCGGCGTTCGACCGGAGACTTTGGTTGGCATCGCCGTCGAACGATCCGTCGAAATGATGGTCGGGCTGCTGGCGATCCTGAAGGCGGGCGCGGCGTACGTTCCCATGGATCCGAGCTACCCCGTGCAGCGTATCGCACTGATGGTTGAAGACTCTGAAGCTCAAGTCATCCTGGCGACGGAGCGCACGAGATCGCGCTTGGCGAAAACTGCCAGACACGTCGTATCCATCGATGGTGACGCTGCCGCGATTGCTAGGAACGGCACTCAGGTGCTCTCGACCGCGGCCAGCGGGCATAACCTCGCGTATGTAATCTACACCTCAGGCTCGACCGGGAAACCCAAGGGAGTGATGATCGAGCACGGCAACGTGGTCAACTTCTTCACTGGCATGGATCGCACGATCGGGGCTGATCCAGGCGTATGGCTGGCAGTGACCAGTATTTCTTTTGACATTTCCGTGCTGGAACTTTTTTGGACGCTGACGCGCGGTTTTCAAGTGATCCTGCACGGCGACGAGGGCACGCAAACGATTCCGGACGAGATTCGGAAATACGGCGTTACGCACATGCAGTCAACACCTTCCCTGGCGCGGATGATTGCGGTCAATCCCGATGGATTGGCTGCACTTGGACAATTGAAGAAACTTTTTCTCGGAGGAGAAGCGCTCCCACCGTCGCTGGTTCGTCAGCTGCGCCAGCAATTCCACGGCGAAATGCACAACATGTACGGGCCGACCGAAACCACGATCTGGTCCACCACATTCTGCATCACCGGAGATTTGGAAAGCATCTCGATTGGAAAGCCCATTGCGAACACTCAGGTCTACGTGCTCAATTCCCACCTTGAACCGGTGGCCGCGGGCGAGGTTGGCGATCTGTATATCGGCGGCGATGGCGTGGTGCGCGGGTATTGGCAGCGACCGGATTTAACTGCCGAGAAGTTTCTCAGCGATCCGTTTCTGCCGGGAAATCGCATTTATCGTACCGGCGATATTGCGCGTTTCCTGCCCTGCGGAAATCTGGAATTTCTCGGGCGTGCGGACTTCCAGGTAAAGCTGCGAGGTTTCCGTATCGAAATAGGAGAGATCGAAACGGCGCTTGAGAGGCAAGCGGGAGTCGGCCAGGCTGTGGTGGTTGCCAGGGAATTCAAGCCTGGCGATTTGCGCCTGGTTGCCTACTTCGTTCCGAAGCCCGGAACAAAATTGGAGGTCGCTGTTCTGCGCGCGGCTCTCGGCGCAACTCTTCCCGAGCACATGGTGCCGTCCAACTTCGTGCTTCTCGATTCTTTTCCGCTGACGGCGAATGGCAAGATCGACCGCAACGCGTTACCCGATCCTTCGATGCTGGAAAAGGAATCCAGCACGCCGTCAGAGCTGCCGCGAAACGAACTCGAGCGCACGATCGCGCAAGCTTGGAAGGACGCGCTGGGCGTGGATCACGTCGGATTAGACGAGAACTTCTTCGACCTCGGCGCGCATTCTCTGATGGTCGCCGAGGTGCACATGCAGTTGCAGCAACTGCTCGGCCGCGATCTCTCTTTGGTCGACCTGTTTCAATTTCCCACGGTCACTGCGCTTGCGCATCATCTCAATGGAGAGGAAACCGCGCCGAAAGTTTCCAGCAGGGCTGAACGGCGGTTGGCCGCGAGGCAACAGCAGGCACAACGAACATGAAGAACGCAGCAATCGCGATTGTTGGCATGGCCGGACGTTTTCCCGGCGCGCGCAATGTCGCTGAGTTCTGGCAGAACCTGAAAAACGGAGTGGAAGCGATTCGTTCCTTCAGCGACGCCGAACTGCTGGCTGCCGGAGTGTCTCCGGACGAACTCGCCCAACCGGAGTATGTGAAATCGGGCGTGGTGCTTGAGGATTTGGACAAGTTTGACGCGGCCTTCTTCGGCTTCAGCCCGAAAGATGCGTCGATCATGGATCCGCAACACCGTGTTTTTCTTGAATGCGCGTGGGAAGCGTTGGAGGATGCAGGTCACGCGCCGGGAAGTTTTGACGGTTCGATTGGAGTTTATGCCGGCTCGGGCATGAACTCGTACATGATTCACAACCTGCTTACGAATCCGCGGCTGGTCGCCAGCGCCGGACTGTTTCTGATTCGGCAAACGGGAAACGACAAGGACGTGCTTGCGACCCGCGTGTCGTACGAACTGGACCTTCGCGGGCCGAGCATCAGCGTACAGACGGCCTGCTCGACATCTCTGGTTGCGGTGCATCTGGCGTGCCAGAGCCTGCTGAATCAGGAATGTGACATGGCCCTGGCGGGCGGAGCCACGATTGAGTTCCCGCACGGGTGCGGGTACTTATATCGTGAAGGCGAGATTCTGTCGCGCGACGGACACTGCCGCGCCTTCGACGCCGATTCCAGCGGCACCGTGTTTTCGAGCGGCGCAGGCATTGTGGTACTGAGACGGCTCGAAGATGCCCTGGCCGATCGCGACACCATTCACGCGGTCATTCTAGGATCGGCGATCAACAACGACGGCGCGCGAAAAGTCGGGTATCTTGCGCCGAGCGTCGATGGCCAATCTGAGGTCATCGCCGAAGCTCTGGGCGTGGCGGGCGTGGCGGCGAGCGACATCTCTTACGTCGAGACGCATGGCACTGGTACCAAGGTCGGAGACCCGATTGAAGTCAAGGCGCTGACGCTGGCGTTCCGCGAGAGCGCTCCGGGCAAGGGCTATTGTGCCATCGGGTCGCTCAAGACCAACATCGGTCACCTGGACACGGCGGCCGGCGTTGCTGGTCTGATCAAAACGGTGCTGGCTCTGCGGCATCGGCAGATTCCGCCGAGCCTGCACTTCCGCAAACCAAATCCGCTGATCGATTTCGAAAGCAGCCCGTTCTATGTCAATACCGGATTGAAGGAATGGAAAGCTGAGCGTGGGCCGAGGCGCGCCGGCGTGACATCGCTCGGAATCGGTGGCACGAATGCGCACGTGGTTCTAGAGGAAGCACCGCCAGTTGAAAAACAGGCGTCCCAGAAGAAGCCTTATCAGTTGCTCGTGCTCTCGGCGAAGACAGCTCCCGCTTTGGAACAAGTCAGTAAGAATCTCAGTGCCTACTTGCAGGAGCACCGAGAGTTGCCTCTGCAAGATGCCGCCTACACGTGTCAGTTAGGCAGAGAGCCGTTGCCGCACCGTCGCACGGTTGTGGCTGCTACCGCCGAAGAAGCGAGCAAGCTGCTTATGAAGCCTGAACCTGGCCGCGTCTTCACCGGGCAATCGGCGGCGAGTGCTCCGGGTGTGGTTTTCATGTTCTCCGGTCAGGGCTCGCAGTACGTGAATATGGGCCGTGAATTGTACGAAACGGAGACCGTATTTCGCGCTCAGCTAGACCATTGTGCCGAACGTCTGTTTCCCGATCTCGGTCTCGACTTGCGCACTTTGTTGTATCCGCGGGAAGAAGACTCCGCGGCAGCGGCCGAGAAGATATCCCACACCGGCTTCACGCAGCCCGCGTTGTTCAGTATTGAATATGCGCTGGCGCAGTGGTGGATGGCACACGGAATCACACCTTCTGCCATGATCGGCCACAGCATCGGGGAGTACGTCGCTGCTTGCCTGGCGGGTGTTTTCTCGCTTGAAGACGGTCTTCACTTGAGCGCCGTCCGCGGCCGCTTGATGGGCGGCATGCCACCCGGTTCGATGCTGTCGGTTGCCGCGACTGCCGGCACGTTCTCGCTTCCCAAAGAACTGGCGCTCGCCGCAATCAACGGGCCCGAGCAGTATGTGGTCTCGGGGCCGACAGATGCCGTTCAGGCATTCGCACTGGAGCTCGAGAAACAAGCTGTTCCTTGCCGCCTGCTGCACACGTCGCATGCATTCCATTCTGCGATGATGGACCCAATACTCGACTCCTTCCGTGCTCATCTCGTCAAAGTTTCCCTGCGCGCGCCAAAGATTCCCTATCTCTCAAACCTTACCGGTACGTGGATCACCGCTGCCGAAGCCACCGATCCAGACTATTGGACAAAGCACCTGCGAAATACCGTGCGCTTCTCCGACGGGGTTGCCGAACTGTTCCGCGACCCGGCGAGGGTATTTCTGGAAGTCGGCCCCGGCCAAGCGCTTACTTCGTTGACCCGCCAGCACTCTGGTAAACCGAAAAGCTCCAAGATCCTGCCTTCCATGCGGCACCCGCAGGAACAGATCTCTGATGCGGTGTTCCTGCTCAATACCACAGGACAACTCTGGATTGCGGGTCTGTCGATTGACTGGGATGCGCTACACGCCGGAGAAGAGCCGCATCGAGTTTCTCTTCCCACTTACCCGTTCGAACGTCAGCGCTACTGGATCGAGCCTGGGGGCAAAGTTCTCGCGAGCAAGGCAGCCGAGGCTGCTCCCAGTGCGGACGCACCCCAGGGTGAGCAATGGTTCCATCGGCGCGTTTGGAAACAGTTCCAGCCGAGAAACTCGCTCCTGCAGATCACTCCTGCTGGCTGCTGTTTCTCGATGAGACCGGTCTGGGCGCCGAAGTCTCAAAGCAGCTCAAGAAGGCCGGTCATGAAGTCCTGGAAGTTGTCATCGGAGACCAGTACAAGCGCGGGCGCGCCGGTTCGTATGCAATTCGCCCCGGCGTGCGAGACGATTACGACGAACTGCTCAAAGACATTGTCAAGCGCGAGCATGCGCCGTCAAGAATTCTCCACCTGTGGCCAATCACGGGCGCAACCACTCTGCAATCTCTAGATCAAACGTTGGATTCGAGCTTCTATAGCCTGCTCTTCCTCGCGCAAGCCTGGGGCGATCAGGATCTCGGCGCAGTGGAGATTGCGTGTGTCTCGAACGGACTGCAATCGGTTGCGGGAGAGAACGTGGTCGAACCGGCGCGGGCGGCACTGCTTGGACCCGTGCGCGTGATCCCGAAGGAATTTCCCGGAGTATTCTGCCGCAACATCGATGTTGACCGGAACATTCAGGATCCGAGAAAAGCGGCTGCCGACATCATCGCGGAGTGCTCTTTGCGCAGCGCGGATTCCTGCATCGCTTACCGCCAGTCTGCGCGCTGGGTCGAGACCTTCGAGCCCACCAGTCTTCGCGCCCAAACCTCGGGTACGCGTTTAAGAGAAAAGGGAATCTACCTGATTGTCGGCGGGTTGGGAGGGATTGGCCTCGTCGTCGCCGAACACTTGGCGCGCACCGTTCACGCGCGGCTGGTACTTGTGGGACGTACGCCGTTCCCACCTGCGTCCGATTGGCAGGCGCTTCTCGACCAACCGAAAGGCGCGAACGGCGCGCGGCAAAAAATAGCGAAGCTACGCGAACTCGAATCCCTGGGCGCCGAGGTTCTGACCGTTTCTGCTGACGTGACCGACTCCGGCCAGATCGCGGAGGCGCTACGAATTGCGCGGCAACGCTTCGGCGACATTCATGGCGTGATCCAGGCCGCAGGCTTGATCGAAGATGCGCCGCTACAGATCAAGACTCGCGACAGCGCTGCTCGCGTGCTGGCGCCGAAGATCCAAGGTACGCTGGCTTTGCAGCAAGCGCTCGGCAACAGCAAGCTGGATTTCCTCTTTCTCTTCTCGTCCATCAGTTCTCTCGCGCCGCCCGCCGGGCAAATCGACTACGCTGCCGCCAACGCCTTCCTGGATGCGTTTGCCCTCAGCCAGGCTGGCCAACCGGTCACAGCCGTGAATTGGGGATTGTGGGCCGATGTGGGCCTCGCGAGCCGCGGCGGTGCCGCCAGTCATCCCATCGTGGGCAGGCGGCTGGTGCAGACCACTGCTGAGACGATCTACTCGGCCTCGTTGAGCTGCGAAAAAGACTGGTTGCTCAGCGAGCACCGTTTCAAAGACGGCGCCGCTCTCATCCCGGGTACGGGGTACCTGCAACTAGCGGCTGCGGCTCTGGTCCAGGACAGATTCGAGCCGGGCGTTGATTTTGACGATGTATTCTTCCTTGCTCCTCTCACCGTCGCGCCCGATGAAACAAAAGAGGTGAGGGTGCGTCTGCGCCGCCAGCGCTCCGGCTTCCTTTTCTCGATTCTGGCGAAAGAAAAGGAGTGGACCGAATACGCATCCGGACAGATTGCGCGCAATCAGAAGCCCATTCCTCCGGATCAGAATGTAGAGGAAATCCGGGCACGGTGTTTTTCACGCCGCATCGATTTTGATGAGCAGCACCGAACCCGCCAGGAGCGTTACTTCGCTTTCGGCGCGCGCTGGCGAAATCTTCAACGTCTGCATATCGGAGAGCGTGAGGCGCTGGCCGAGTTGCAACTGGGAAAGAGTTTTTCCTCCGATGTCGACACGTGGCTGCTCCATCCGGCTCTGCTGGATCTGGCCACGGGATCGGCGCTCTATCTTATTCAGGGCTACGAAGCGTCCGAAGCCCTCTATCTGCCGCTGTCTTACAAGAGGATGACGCTCTACCGCAGGCTGCCCGCGCGATTGTTCAGTCACATCCGTTGTCGTCACGACCATACGACTCAGCGCCAGATCGCGACTTTCAACTTCACGCTCCTCGACGGCGATGGCCGCGTGCTCGCGGAGATCGACGAATTCTCTTTGCGGCGCATCGCAAATGCCTCCGACAGTTCTGCGCCTCTGCTCCGGCTCCGGGCGCCCGTGACTTACAGCGAACCGGCGGAAGTGCCTGAGAATCTGGGAATGTCATCGGCGGACGGGATCAGGGCATTCGATCGGATTCTCTCTTCCGAGATGCCCCCGGGCATCATTGTGGTACGTGGCGATCTTCCGGGAAGACCGGCATTGCCGCTGGCAACGCCATCTTCGCCAACAACCACGCCGAAGCCGGAGGGCGAGGTCGAGAGCGTACTGGCGGAATGGTGGCAGGAACTTTTGGGCGTGGAGACGGTTGGTCTCGACGACGATTTCTTCGACTTGGGCGGCCATTCGCTGATTGCCGTTCGCATGTTCAGCAAGATCAAGAAGACCTATCAGCAGGATTTGAACCTCTCCACTCTGTTTGAAGCCCGGACCATCCGCCAATTGGCCGGACTGATCCGGAAGGTGGAAACCTCCAGCGTTCCCGAGGTCGCGCCGTCGTCCGCAGTGGTTGCCATTCGCCCTCAGGGAACACGATTGCCACTCTTCGTTGTCTCCGGTGTCGGCGGACACGTAATCGTCGTCAACGGATTGGCCCGTTACCTGGGGGAGGATCAGCCGGTGTTTGCTCTTCAGCCCCAGGGTGTCGATGGCCGCGAGCCTCTGCTCACGCGGGTGGAGGATATGGCGGCTTACTATCTCCGCGGAGTTCGCGAGGTGCAGCCGCATGGGCCTTACTGTTTGGCGGGATACTCCTTTGGCGGTTTTGTGGTATTCGAAATGGCGCAGCAACTTATCGCCGCCGGGGAAACAGTATCGCTGCTCAGCTTGCTGGACACGATTGAGTGGCAATATCTGACGCGGTATCGAAAGAGTGCCGGTCCCCGCCAGCGTCTTGCGATGCAGAGGCGCAGATTCCGCCGCTTCTTCCGTTCGGAAAATGGACTGCGGCAGACAATCGGCAGGGCAGTTTCCGTCTTCGGCAGGAAACTGCACCAGTTGCTGTACAAACATCATGTCTTGACCGCTCCCCTCATTCGTGACCTGAAAACAGTGAACGCGGTCGCGGCGTCGGAGTATCGCCCAACAATTTATCCGGGCCGTCTCACCGTCTTTCGGTCCGTAAGCCGCGGCTTGCTCGATGGAGACGACGAACTACTGGGTTGGGGAGGCCTGGCGGCAGGGGGAATCGAGGTTCAGGACGTTACAGGCAACCACCGGGAAATGCTGAGTGAACCCAACGTGCGAATTCTGGCGGAGAAACTGGGAGCCTGCCTCGATCGTGTGCAGGAGGCGCATCCAGTGGATGTCTCCTCTCTTCCGGAGACCCGCGCCGTACGCCAGATTGCGGGCGTCACCCGCACGTCAAAACCGCCGGCAATGACCGACGCCAAAACTTGGTCCGCCCTCGTGCCCATTCAGCCCAATGGCTCTCGGCTTCCCCTCTTTTGTATTCACGCTCTCGGGCCGAGTCTGCTTTTCTACCAACAACTGGCGACATATCTTGGGCCCGACCAACCGTTCTACGCGCTCCAATCTCCGCTAGAGTCTCAGGCGCAGACTACCGACGCGAGTATCGAAGAACTGGCGTCCATTTACCTCAAGGAATTACAAACTTTTCTCCCGGAAGGACCCTATCTATTGGGCGGTGCCTCCCTGGGAGGACTCATCGCTTTGGAGATGTCTCAACAGCTCTATGCACAGGGTAAGAAGCCCGGGTTACTCATATTGTTTGACGCAGCTGTTCCGGGATGCGGCCAGCACGTTGCGGCAAGAGAGCAAATAGCTCAACACTGGCGGAATTTTCGAAATCAGGGTGCGATTTATCTGCTGCAAAGTGCCATGTCGAAATCTGAACACTGGCGGTTTCGGGCGCATCAGGCCGCTCAACTCGTACGATCTTCGTCTTACAAGCTGTTGGGGAGAAGCCTCCCAATCAGCCTGCGCTATTTTCAGGTGGAAGAAGCTCACAAACGGGCCCTAGCGCGTTACACCGTCCGGCTTTATCCAGGGAAAATCACGCTGATGCGTGCAGCGAACGTTCGGGAGACGGTGGGTACTCGCAGGAATATGACGTTGGGCTGGGAGACGCTGGCGGGCGGCGGATTGGAAATTCATGACGTACCGGGCGGCCACATCTCCATGTTTGAAGAGCCTAATGTTCGGACCTTGGCTGAAACGCTCAAGAGCGTCCTGTCGTCGTTTGATTCGAAGCCCGCAAGCGAGACAGCGGTAAAGTTGGCTCTGGAGCCTGGATCTGGCGCTGGGGACCGCAGTGTGAAGATGACGCGTGCCGACGAGAGATGACACCACGCACCAGATGTTGCGCGTCCTTTAGGCGATTTGCTGACGTAATGCGGGATTAGATCCAGCAAAGGCCGAGTTGACCGTGAATGCGACGGTCAGCCACGATGCTTTTGGATCGAAGGGGCGCAGATGCGACGATCTGCTGGCGGGATGGTTCGCGTTGGATCCAATAGAAAAGCCCGCATCACGAGAGTACGCTCTCGCTGATGTGGGCCGATTGATTAGTTCGCGGAAATAAAATTATGATTCTTTACGCTTAGCGAGGCGGGATCGGACGAGCATCGCGCCCAGGCACGTAACGCCGGCTCCAAGCACGTAAACCAGAGAAGATCCACCCTCCGGAACTTGCGCTGTACAATTCTTAGGGTGCTTGTCGTCGCATTTCTTCTTGGCTTCATCTTGTACCGCAAAAGTGGTCGACGCTAAGCACAAAAAAGCCAGCAACCCGAGCCACCATTTCCGGTTCGTGTGTTTCATTAGCACTCCTTTCACCACAAAACCCTCCACGGATTGCTTGCCGGGGGAGTGCAGCCCAAGCGAATTCCGCTCTATTTTCGCGCCCCAACACAGTTGCGCAATTACATCTAAACAATTCACGTAAGCTGTTGTCAAGATGATAGTTTTTGCGACGATTGCAAAAAAATGCAACCTCTCCACGGGCGCAAACAGTGGCTTAAGCCAGCAGCGGGATCTCCGCTTCTAGGGGAAGCCGGCTCTCACAGGTTCTGCGAAGGACAGTCAGGCGCTAGCAACGAAAGCGGTAAGATCGTTGCTAGAACCGACTGTTCGATTGAACTGATTCTGCTGGGTTGAACGAGACCACCGGACGCGAACACGGTAGTCCAGAGCGAACCGCTCGAGCCACTGAGTGTCTTGTTGCAGGATGCGATCCCAAGCTCACCGCTAACAAAGCACAGCGACTGGGTCTTCCAAGATAATCAAGAATCACACAACATCATTATTTCTAGCGTCGTGCCGATGTTTGTTCAAGTAATTCTTTCAGATACTCCTGCCACACCGCCGCCCACGTGTGGGTGCCATGGCCGTGCGTCTTTTCGGAAGTGGGCAGCAGCACGAATCTGCCGTTCTTCACCTGTTTGATTTCGCGTTCCGCGATCCCCAATTCCGGCGGATTGATGAAGTCATCGGCGGAGTTGACGTACATCACCGGCGCTTTGATCCGATCGAGTTTCGATGACGGGTCGTAGTTGCGCGAAGCGCTGACTGCATAGAGAATGTCGTTGGCGTCGAGCTCGGCCGTCAACCGCTTCACCGCTTCCTCGAGATACTTGTCGGCGGCAGCGCGCGTCGGCATATCTTCCTGCATGTGCAGCGGCGCGCTCCCGGCGATCAGCAGGAAATCCGCCGCAACCTGGAGCGCGGCGCGGGGCTCGCTCGCATAATCGCCGTTCTTCCATTCCGCGTCCTGGCGAATTCCGTCGATAACCATTTTCCGCCACAGGCGGTTTCGACCGGCGATCTCGACCGGCAAGCACGCCAGCGGCATCAGCGCATCCATCTCTTCGGGATACGCCTCGCCCCACATCCAGGAGTGCATGCAGCCCATCGATGTCCCCATCACCAGACGGAGGCGGTCCACGCCCAGCCCCTTTTCGACCAGCTCGTGTTGCAGCGATACCATGTCGGCATAATCGTATTGCGGAAAGCGCGCATGCAGGCCGTCGCTCGGCTTGCTGGATTTTCCGTGGCCGATATTGTCGGGAAGAATGATGTAGTACTTGCTCGCGTCCAGCAACTGGCCCGGCCCAAACAGCACCCCGGCAAATATCGGACGGAGGAATTGGCGTCCCGTTCCTCCCGTGCCATGCAGGACCAGAACTGCATTGGTCGTGCGCCCGCTGGCATTCTTCACCGGTGTGCCGAGGGTCGTATAGTGCATCCGCAGCTCGGGCATGGTTTCGCCCGATTGAAAGCGAAAATTGCGAATGACAAAGTCACCCTCGTGAGGCGCTGGCCAAGTGGCCGCACTTACCGCCCCATTCTCCGCTCCGGCTTGCCCCAAAGCGAGCGTCATCACCAAAGCCACAAGCAGTCCCGAGTACTTTACGATCCTAGTCATCGTCCCTCCGCCTAGCCGTCATTTTTACTCCCGAAGGCTGGAGTGTACACCTGCTTCCCGACATCAGGAATGGCGAAGCTGAAGCGGATCCAGGATTGGCGTACCCAGCGGCGGCGATCAAACTGCGAGTGGTTGGGACGGGGCCCATGGGCTGCGCTTAGGGTAGGCTTGGGGCGGGTTGCAGATTGCAGCTTGAAGAAGTGGGAGACTGGGACGATTTGTTTACCACTTAGTACCCCCTACCCCCCCTCCCCCTGGTCTAATGGAATCATTTGGTTAGAGGGGGAGTTTTGCTCTGGTCTTTGAATCAAAAGGGCTTATATCAAAGTATTCCGGAATAAGGACTTAGCGGAAATGGGCAGTGAAAAGTGGGAAAATCAGTTGCCAGTGCCCAGTAAAAGCCCAGATGCAAACAAGAGAGAAAGGGTGCGGGGAAGGAATCCGCACCCTTTTTGATCTCTGGTTCTATTTTATCAGGTTGGAGGGGGCACACCGCCAGATTTGGCGGGTTTATTTTCGTAGGCCAGGCAATGACTTGCGGGGGAAAACGAGAAAATGGGGGGTTGACAAGATTTTTTAGGGAAATCGAGGTTTTGCACCTGCGCGGAGAAAACTTTACCCACCCGAGGCGGAGCAGAAAACGCTGATCGCCAGATGGCCTAATCCAGAATCACTTCTTGCCCAGCAGGCGAATGCGGGAAGTGAAGGCGCGGCCCTCAAAGGCGCTAAAGGTGAGGAACTGCGCCGAACCAATGTCGCTGTTGACCACAGACGGGTTGCTGTGGCCGGTGATGTTGTCGAAACCCCCGCGCAGGGCCCAGAAATATCCGAAGAGATGGAAGCGCTTTTCGAGTTGCAGGTTCAGCGAAAAATAATCGGGAAAGCGATACGATCCGGGCGGGCCAACCAACTGTTGCAGATCGTTGGTGACGTTGAAAGGGAATCCGGTTCGCGTCTCCAGGGAATAGGCAATCTCGGTTCGGTGAATGATGGGCAGTTTGAAGAGTGGTACGTATCCCCAGGACAGGAAGCGATTCGGAGTGTCCCAGGGATACGGCCCCGGCTGTTGTGGACTGAGCAGCGGGTTGTCGACGTTGAAGTCGAGGACCTGGTCGGAGTGGGCGCGGGAACGGGTGTAGGAGCCCATCAGCATATAGCTTTCTCGGAAGTTGTGGCGGAGGCTCACTTCGAAAGCGTCGTAGCGGTCATCGCGCGTATTTTCGAGCATGAAGTTGCCGCTGGCGCCGCTCAGCGTGTTGTAGACGAAACCGCGCGATCCTCGCTTTTCGAGAAATTCCGCTTTCAGATAGACGGAGGCGGGCAGTTTTCTCTCCAGACCCGCGCTCCAGTTTATGAAACGGGGAGCTTGGAGGGCGTTTCGGTCGACGGAAAATGTCGTGGGCACGGTTGACCGGTGAGCACGCCGGACGTGTCGAAGAAATAGTCGGTGCGCTGACCGGCGAGGGGACGGGCGATGAGGAACAGGATCGTGGGATCGTAGATCCAACCCGATTCCTGCGGAAAGCTTGGTATTGCCCGAGTTGTCGAGGACGTAGGTTCCGGCAAGGCGCGGAGAGAGGAGTGGAGTGCGGATGACTTCGTCCCAATCGAGGCGGAGGCCGGGTTCGACGAGCAGACGATTGCCGATCAACCAGCGGTCTTCGGCATAGGCGCTGGCCTCGAAGTTATAGGTGGAGGAAGGCGAGCCTCCGGAAAAAGTGGAATAGCGGGAACAGGGCGAAGGCGTGGGAGGCAGAAACGTAATGCAGGTATTCGGAGCGGCGGGTGGATTTTGCTCCACGCGCAGAAAAGATATGGGCTGGCGAGCAAACTCAGCGTCGTAGATTAGACGGTCGAGGTCCGCTCCGAATTTAAAATCGTGACGGCCATGCCAGTGGTGCGGAGCGAGATACAAGTTTGCCAGGGCCTGCCAGCGCCGCGCACGCGTGGCTGCGGAAAGATAGTAACTTCCACCGGCGGTCTCACCGACCGCCTCCGGGGTGATGGAGTAGGGCGACGTCCCATAGGGAGTCCACTTCAGTTGGTACTGATCGAACGCCAACCCGGCTTCGAGCAATTCGCCTGCCGCGAAATAGTGCTGATCTTTCACGCTCGCCACGTAGGCGGATTCGAGGTCGTTGGGGTTCGACAGCTGCGGGCTTTGCGGCGAGAGCCCGTCATATTGATCGTGGAGATGGTTTACCAGAACGCTGGTGGTGACAATGTTACGGCTGGTGACATTGGCCTGAACTTTGGCCAGGTTGCCGATGCGTAACAGGTGGTCGTTGTCGGCGTTGGCGGGGAGTTCGCTATAGACAATGTTGTCGTATTCGCCTTCGACAGCATCGTAGAACCACACCTTCCTCTTCTGCAGGGGGCCGGAAAAAGTGAGGCGCGGCAGGAGCTGGTCGAACTTCCATCCTCCCTTGTCTTGCCAGGACGGCACGAAATCGGTGGCGATGAAATGCGAACTGATCGTTGCCAATTCCGGTATTCAGCTGGAACAGACCGCCCGAACCCTTGCCGAATTCAGCCGGCTCGCGTGCCGGTTCGACCTGATGGAGCGAAAAGCGTCGGTACTGATACGGGCCAGCAATTGGCCGTTCGCGGGCTGCGTGATGTTGAACCCATCGAGCGCGGTTACCGTCTGATAGGTTTCCGCGCCCGCGACGTGAGGCTGACCGTTACGTCCTGCACGACGCCGGGAATGAAATTCAGCGCGTTGCGATAGTCGTGAGTGGCGGGATATGGGATGTTGAGTACATCGAGTCCGCTTAAGAGTCTGTTGCGCGGCGATCTGGGCGGGATCGATGGCGGGCGGGGACTCGACCACATCGACGACCTCGCGCACCTCCTGCTGGCGCGAGAGAGTGACATCAATGCTCGCCGCGCCGGCCTGGATCGCAGGCAACGCCACTGAGTAGAAACCTTGCTTCTCGACGCGGAGCTGGTAAGTAGCGGCGGGGAGGCGGGAGAATTCGCAGTGGCCGGCAATATCGGTGACGCAGCGCAGCGCAACCGCCTGCGGAGATGCTTGTAGAAAAACAAACGCGGACGGTACGGCTACATCGTTTTCATCGGTCACCGTGACCAGGATGTTCTGCGATGGGGTTGAGCCTGGCGCTGTTTTGGAGGTCTGCGCGAGAGAGACGTTGACCAGTAAAATGCAGCCTGCCAAACAAATCGCCGATGTCCGCAACCGATAGGGTCTGAGCATGGCTGTGATTTCTATTTTCGCTCAGAAAGAGCCAGTAAAGCGGTGGAAATATCCCCGCAACCGGTTCGCCGTTGACGAAATATGCAAGATCATCGAGTCTCAGATAATCTAGATCCACGCGGTAGTTGATCGGAGAATCCGTGCACGTATTACACATAGTGGGCGCTCGCCCGAATTTCATGAAAGTCGCGCCCGTGATGAACGCGTTGAAGACGCGCCAGCACGTGGTCCAGACGCTCGTTCACACCGGCCAGCACTACGACGTCAATATGTCGGACGTGTTTTTTCAGCAACTGGGCATACCGGCGCCGGATGTGAACCTGGCCGTCGGTTCCGGCACGCATGCCAAGCAGACCGCGGAAATCATGGTCCGGATGGAACCGGTGGTGGCCGAGCGCAAGCCGGACATCGTCCTGGTGTATGGGGATGTGAACTCGACCGTTGCGACCGCGCTGGTTTGCGCCAAGCTGGGCGTGCGAATCGGGCACGTCGAAGCGGGGCTGCGCTCGTTCGACCGCACAATGCCGGAAGAAATCAACCGGTTGGTGACCGACCAGATTGCCGACGTGCTGTTTACGCCGTCGGAGGACGGAGACGAGAATCTTCGCCGAGAAGGGATTCCGGCGGAGAAGATTTTCCGCGTGGGTAACGTGATGATCGACTCGCTGGTGCGCCTGCTGCCGGCAGCGAAGAAGGCAAAACTGGAGGGACTGCCTGAGCGCTACGCCTTGGTTACTCTGCATCGGCCCGCCAACGTCGATGATAGCGTGGCGCTGAAGGGAATTCTGGAGTCGCTGCTCGAAGTGAATCGCGATCTGGCTGTCATTTTTCCCGCTCACCCGAGAACACGGCAGAGAATCTCCGATTTCGGATTGCATGCCGGGCAGCTGCGCGTCCTTGACCCGGTCCCCTATGTCGATTTTCTGGCATTGCAATTGCGCGCGACTGTGGTCATCACCGATTCCGGCGGCATTCAGGAAGAGACAACCTACCTCGGCGTTCCTTGTCTTACCGTGCGCGAGAACACCGAACGCCCAGTTACGGTCTCTCTCGGAACCAACGTCCTCGTCGGACGCGATCCCGACAAACTTCGTTCCGAATTCTCTCGAGTTCTCGCCGGCCAGGCAAAGCAGGGAACCATCCCTCCTCTTTGGGACGGTCACACGGGCGAACGAATCGCCGCCGTGGTCGCCGGCTAGCAGCCCGGAACTATTCTTGCGAGGACGCTTGCGGCGCGCCTTACAATAGGCTGGTCACCATTGGGGAATCGCGACCGCTGTGGATCACGATCATGACAATCGCCTGGATCGGGCAAGATGAAGCAAGTCAGCGTGCCCGGCAACCCGAAGCAGCGCCCCGAGAATTTGCCGCCCCAAACCGCTGCCACGCCGCCGTTTCCGAGCGGCCGCATTGATGTCTGGACGGTGCATCTTGACGAACCGGCGACGGCAGCAGGATCCGGGCCCAGTGTTCTGTCTCCCGATGAGATCGCGCGCGCCAGCCGTTTTCACTTCGAGAAAGACCGCAGCCAATTTACCCGATGCCGCTCCGCCTTGCGAGTGCTGCTTTCCCGCTACCTTGCCATCCCCGCCACCGAGATCCGTTTCGAGTACTTGGCCAGCGGCAAGCCCCAACTTGCAGCCGCGCAGAATCCACGCGCGCTCCAGTTCAACGTGTCCCACTCGGCGGGCATTGCGCTGATCGCAATTTGCGCTGAACAGGCGGCTAGGCGTTGACATCGAAAAAATCCGCGACGACGTTGACACAACTTCACTGGCCGAGCGCTTTTTTTCTCTCCGCGAACGCGCCGGACTTCAGGCGCTGCCCGCCCATCTCCGCCTGCCGGGCTTCTTTGCCTGCTGGACGCGCAAGGAAGCTTTTCTGAAGGCCACCGGTGAAGGGCTTTCTTTTCCCCTGGCGGATTTTTCCGTCACCACCCACCCCGCTCTCGACCCTGTGCTGGAAGAAATCCGGGGAAACACCGAAGCCGCCCAACAGTGGTCGCTGGCAGACCTCAGTGTCGTCGATGGCTATCGCGCAGGCGTGGCCGTGGAGGGAGCTTTCCCCCATCTGGAAACGTGCACGCACAACTGTACTTTCTGATTTCCGGCTGCACCTAAGCCTACAGCGAATCTCGTTTCGCCGCTTAAGCACGCCCAGTCTAGATGCAGCCGAGCGGTGATTGCCAGGGAAAATCGAAACAAAAACGAAAGCGGCGAGTGCCCGGAGCGAGGCCGATGCCAGAGGAGAGAAGCCAATAGACGCGAGGTCAGTCCTTGAGGAATTTGTAATCGAGGATGGACGCCACCAGCCCGAAACTGTCTGCGCTCTTGTCAACCGAGCGCTTGTGGTGAATCAGCCGCCCCTGGCAAAGCACGCTGCTGTTTTTCTGGCCGGAGATTTCCTCGGGCATTTCGAAAATCAGTTCCACCAGCGCATTCGCCGGCAGCGGCTTCGGGCCCTGAAACAGCACGCCCGACTGGCTGATGTTCTGGATCGTTCCCTGGTACCAGGCATGGAGATTTTTTCCCCGGTATCGAATCGGCAGCTTGGAGGCAAGGCGGCGTGCCCGGGGAATCCAGTCCGGTTTCTTTTGTCCGGAACGGCGCCGGGCGGTCGTGGTATCTGCTGCGGGCTCCTCGATCCGGGCTCCGCGGCGCATGGTCTTCCAGTCGTACTGATAGGCGGCTGCGCACACCAGGCAGACTTGGTAGTACTCCCCACTCGGCGAGCGGCGCGGCCAGGAAAACTCGTGCGAACAGCGTCCCAGCATGAGAACATCCATGAGTCTTTGCGGCATCTTAGCGGTTTCTGTCCCGAGTCCATCGGGCATATTCATTTTCCGATGCCTTCGCCGTTCTGAAAAGATTACTTTCGTCTATCGCGGCCCGGGACTTATGCTCCGCCATATCCATGAACCAAACCATCGCGGCCCGGTCGTCGTCTTTTCGCATGTATCTGTGCGAGCTGCCGATGAGGCAAAACTGGCTCTAGGCGGGCGGAGGCGCCCGGTGCTCCATTTCCAAGTTCGGATCCACAATCCTCGCAATCCGTTGGCCGCCGTACTTTCGCTTGAGCCGCGAGGCCATCTCGTGCCATGCTGATACCCATGGGCGCTTCGGACACACTCTCTCCTTACATCGAGTTCAAGAATGTTTCCAAGGCTTTTGGAGATCGCGTCATTCTCGATAACGTCAGCTTCGATGTGTTGCCGGGGGAGATGGTCTGCATTCTAGGGCGCAGCGGAGTTGGAAAATCGGTGGCGCTCCACCACATCATGGGATTTCTCAAGCCGGATTCAGGCCGGGTCATTGTCGCCGGCCAGGACATCACCGACTACAACGAGAAGCAACTGGCAGAAATCCGCAAGAAAGTCACCATGGTGTTTCAGAACGGCGCCCTCTTCGATTCCTTGACCGTCGGCGAGAACGTCGCTTTCCCCTTGCGCGAAAAAAGGGAACTTTCAGAGGCGCAGATTCTTCAGGTCGTCGATGGCCTGCTCGAAATGGTTGGCGTCAAGGAGATGCGCGACCTGCTGCCGTCCGATCTGTCCACCGGCATGAAGCGTTCCGTCGCCATCGCTCGGGCGCTCGCCGCCCAACCTGAATGCGTGCTCTACGACGAGCCGACCACCATGGTCGATCCGATGATGGGAAATCTTCTCGGCGATCTCATCGCCCGGCTGAAACTGCAATTGCACCTGACCTCGGTCGTCGTCACGCATGACATGCGCCTCGCCAAAAAGCTGGCCGACCGCATCGTATTTCTATACGGGGCCCGCGCCATCTTCTTCGGCCCCTACGATGAAATGGAGAAATCGAACGAGCCCATCATTCAGGAATTTTTGGAGCTGGACGAGTTGAAGCTGGAAGCGTAAGGAAGTTCTCAGTTCCCGGTTCTCGGTTCTCAGCGAGTGACACCTGGCTTTACTGAGAACTGAGAACCGGGAACTGAGAACTCCCTCTAAAACCCTTGCCGCACCAAATCTCCGACACTGAGCGAACTCTGAGTCTGGTCGCCTTTCATCATCTTCTCGACGTACTTCGCAATCACATCGGCTTCCAGGTTCACCGGGTCTCCCGGCTTCAACGATCCGAGATTCGTCATTTCGACCGTGTGTGGAATAATCGCGATGGTGCAGCGGTTCCGTTCCAGCCTGGCCACCGTCAGGCTGATGCCTTCAACCGAGATCGATCCCTTGTACACCGTGTACTTCTCAACCTCGGATGGAATCTCAACATGCAGCCACCAGTTCTCGGAGTCTCGACCGTTTGAATCGACGATGCGCTCGAGCTCGATCAGTTTGCCCACGCCATCGACGTGTCCTTGCACGATGTGCCCGCCGAAGCGCCCGTCGGCTTTCATGGGCAATTCCAGATTGACTTTCGCGCCCTCGTGCATGCGCGAGAACGAAGTTCGCAGCCAGGTTTCCGGCGCCAGGTCGGCGCAGAACGATCCTGGTTTGATGTCGAGCGCCGTCAGGCAAACGCCGCTAACCGCGATGCTGTGGCCGGTCCCCAATTCTTTCGGCGCATTCACCGCCGCGATGGTGATGCGGCGGTTCTCGCCCCGCTGCTCGATCTTTACCACCTGGCCAACTTCTTCGATGATTCCTGTAAACATGCGAGTTATGCCTCAGTCTTTCTTTGATAGTGAACTCGTAGGTAGTGGGCGAAATGTATTGTTAGACTGCGAGCTGCGAGCTAACAAACCCGCGGTCCGGCGAGTCCCAGCTCGTAGCCCGCGGCTCGCAGCTCAGTAGGGATCGCGCAGATATCCTTCCAGCGCGAAGTCTTCGCCGAAGCGGTGCAACTCATAGCGCTGCACGCCTTGTTCCTTGCCACGCAAACCTTCATCGGCAAGGAAGGGAACCGCGCCTCCGCCGAGGATTTTCGGTGCGTAGTAGAGAAACACTTTGTCCACCTCGCCCGACCCGAGGGCCGCGCCGTTCACCAGAGTTCCCCCTTCGACCAGCAGGCTCGTGATCTCCAGTTCTCCAAGACGCTGGACAATCGCCGTGAAGTCCGGCCTTCCGTCCGCAGTCGCCGATATCTGTTCGACGCGAATCCCTTTCGCTTCGAGCGCCCGCCGGGGCGGTTCCTCCGCCGTGGAACACAGCACCAGAACATCGTTCTCGGCGGTCTGGACCACCCGCGACGTAAGTGGAATGCGCAAGTAAGAGTCCAGAATCACGCGCAACAGCTTGCGCCGCCGCGGCCGGCCGCTGCGGTCGGTCAGCAGCGGATCGTCCGCCATCACCGTTCCGACTCCGGCCAGGATCGCGTCACTCTGATGGCGCAGTTGCTGCACATGGGCGCGCGCCACTTCGCCCGTAATCCAGTGGTACCCGCTGCGCGCACCTTCGGTCGTGGATGTAGCCGAGCCTGGCTCCGTGCCGGGCTTGGTGGCGTCGGCGATTTTCCCGTCGAGCGTCATCGCCGATTTCAGCGTGACCAGCGGCTTCCGCAATCGTATGTACTTGGCAAAACTTTCATTCAGCTTCTTGGCTTCCGGCTCGAACAGGCCAACCTGTACTGCAATTCCCGCCGCGCGGAGTTTCGCAAATCCCCGGCCTGCAACTTGCGAATTTGGATCTTCCATGGAGCAGACGACGCGGCTAATCCCGGCCGCGATCACGGCGTCGGCACACGGTGCTGTGCGCCCCTGATGGGAGCACGGCTCCAGATTGAGGTAGAGAGTTGCACCCCTCGCCTTATCGCCCGCTTGCTCGAGCGCGAGGGCTTCCGCGTGTTTGACGCCGTCGTAGGTGTGCGTGCCGGAGCCAACTTCGCGCCCCGACGCGTCCACCACAACCGCGCCCACCGCCGGATTCGGCGACACCAACCCGACGCCCGCTCGCGCCAGATCGAGCGCGCGCCGCATGTATTGTTCGTCAGACGACAGAGCTTCTTTCATTTCAAGCCTGACTCACTCCCGATTCCAGACCGGCAGCAGCCTTTTCATAGGCAACCTTCCGGGTTATGAGGAAGTACAGTGGAATGGCTATCCCGACCAGCCCGCTGACCGCCCCCATGACCATAAAGGGCGTAGTGTCGAACTGAAACTCGGGTTGGTTCGGCAACATGCGCATCCACGGAAAAATCGTTCGCTCGCTCTCGATGAGGGCGAGCATGCGAGCATGGCCTCCGGGCGCTAAATAGAAGACTGCGGCGTTCACCGATCCGAAAACAAAGTAAATCATGGCTGCCAGACGGGCGGCTGGTTTTAGACGCAGCAATCCAACTCCGATGCAAAGCTGCGCCGTCGCAAAACTGACGTAAAACAAAACCGCCGGCCAACCAGTCACCAGCTTCGTAAATAGAATGGCGGGAAAACGTAGGATTAGGGAGAAGGGAATGAACATGCAGCCTATCAGCAAAAACCAGGCGATAATCGTAATGCTCAGCGGCCGCTTAGCCGCGCCAGGGTCGTTCGTGCTGGCAAGTGCGCTTGGCGGTAACTGATTCGTTGGCAGCTGCGATCCAGTGACTGGGACAGACGGAAGCTGTCCAAACTGCTCCTTCACCTTGGGTCGATTAAAGAACACCAGCCACCAGACGCCGATCCCCGCTAACGCGAGCATGAACGCTCCCATGGATATTCGAATGCCGGTCATCACCGAGGGATCCACGGTACTGTTCGGGGGAGGAGGCATGGGAACGACCAGCGTCATCAATCCAGAAAAACCGCCCATCAAAATCAGCAGAACCGAGAAGACGATAATGGAGATGCGTGCCCAATTCTTAAGCCGCCACAACCCAATGCTGGTAACAACGCCCCAGATTGCTGGGAGCAAGTACATGAGTGAGCCCAGGAGAAGTATGACCTTGAAGAAGATGGGCGAGCCGGGAAACTGGTCAGACCGGGGAACAGGAACCACGATCACCATTACCAGCATGAGTATTCCCATGGCGAACGTGAATAACGATCCAAGCAGGGACAAAATCGCGATTACTGTCACTCCGGCGGAACGTTTCATGGCAGGCACGTCTCCTATCACATACGGGTTACTCGACAACCTTCAACTGGCACTCTACTGCTTGCTACTCATATCTCCGGCGGGTAAGTATAACGCGCATTGCTCTTACTGTCGTCATCCAGTTCTGCTACAGCAGTTCCGCTTCGTCCGTGCGGAGGACGACGCACGGGAACGGCGCGATAGGCATAGGGGTCTTCCGGTTCGGGTTCCGGTTTCCGACGAAAGAGCCGCTTCAGTCGATCCAACAATCTCTGAAGATAAGAGGGAGAATTTGATTCTCTTCGCATAATCTAAGGTTTCCTCCGTGCCTCTGTGGCGGGTTTTCACGCAAACAGCGACTCGACAAATTCTTTCGCGTCAAACGGCAGCAGATCGCCCACCTTTTCGCCGACTCCCACAAAGCGCACCGGCAGGCCCAACTCCCGCGAAATTGCCACCACGACCCCGCCTTTGGCCGTGCCATCGAGCTTGGCGAGCACAATTCCGGTGACTCCCGACGATTGCGTGAACTGCCGCGCCTGTTGCAATCCATTCTGCCCGGTCGTGGCGTCCATTACCAGCAACGTTTCGTGCGGCGCACCAGGCACGATGCGTTGCGCCGTTCGCGTCATTTTCTCGAGCTCGAGCATCAAATTTTGCTTTGTGTGCAGCCGCCCTGCGGTATCCACGATCACGTAATCGGTTTTGCGCGCGGAGGCCGCCTGCAACGCATCGAAAAGCACCGCTGCCGGATCGCCGCCGGGCTTCGTCTTGATCACTTCCGTTCCCGTGCGCTGGCCCCAAATCTCTAGTTGTTCGATCGCGGCCGCGCGGAACGTATCGGCCGCGCACAACAGCACCGTTTTCCCTTGCGCGCGAAACACATGCGCCAGTTTTCCGATGGTCGTCGTTTTGCCCGCGCCGTTCACCCCCACCACCATGATCACTTCCGGCGCGCCTTCCACCCTGGCCACGGGACGCGAATCGGCCGACGTCAGAATCGCCAGCAGTTCTTCCTTCAGCAGCCGTTTGAGTTCGTTGACGTCTTTGATCTGCTTCCGGTCGGCTTTCTCGCGGAGCTTTTCCAGGACCTCGTGCGTGGTCGTCGTGCCAAGGTCGGCGCCAATCAGCGTGGCTTCGAGATCGTCGAGCGTGGAGCGGTCAATCTCTTTGCCAATGGAAACGACGTCTTCGATGCGCTCGGCCAGGTTCTCGCGCGTGCGCGAGACCGCCTCCTTCATGCGCTCGATAAAACTTGGTTTCTTGATTTCGTCCAGATTGCCGAAAAGGGTTTGAATCATGAGGCGCTCGATAACGATTATAGGAGACTCGAGCGCCGAGAGACAAAAGTGCAGAGAAAATAGCTCTGAGCCCTTAGCTCTTGGCCTTTGGCTTTTAGGTAAGAGGTAAAAGCTAAAAGCCAATAGCGCTTTTCTCCGCTGTTCAGGACCGCGTGACTTCGACAATCAGGGGATCAAGGGGTCGCAGCGTTGGCGGGAGGACCACCGGAGGCGGTGGGGCCGGTTCGAGTGGAACGGTTTGCGCCATCCGTTTCTGAATACGAATTTCCCCGCGTTGAAATACGGCCAGCAGCGCGCCCACGGCCTTCGGATCCAGCCGCTGTCCCGAAAGATTCTGAATGATGCGCATGGCTTCCACGGGATCGTGGGCCTGCTGGTAAGGACGGTTCGTGGTCAGCGCGTCAAACGTGTCCGCGACCGCAATCACGCGCGGCAACAGGGGAATCCCGTCGCCCTTCAGGCCGTAAGGATAGCCGCGTCCATTGAGCGACTCGTGATGCAATTCGATTCCGGGCAGCATCTCGATCAATTGCGGCACCGGACGCAGAATGTTCGCGCCCTTGATGGTGTGCGTCTTCATGATCTCGAATTCTTCCGGCGTCAGCGCGCCCGGTTTTTTCAGAATGCTGTCTTCAATACCGATCTTGCCGACATCGTGCAGTTGCGCCGAGACCCGCAGAATCTCCAGAAATCCAGGATCGAGACCCATCTCGGTTGCGATCATCAGCGAATATTTCGTGACCCGGTCGGAATGTCCGCGCGTGTAAGGGTCCTTTTCGTTGACGGCGCCGGCCAGCATCTGGATCGACCCCATGAACAGCGCCTTGTTTTCATCCGCGGCGCGCTTCAGGTCTTCGACAAATTGCTCCAGCTCTTCCGACATGGTGTTGAAGGTCGCCGCCAGTTCGCCGATTTCGGTGCGCGTTCTCACGTGCGCGCGCTGGGAAAAATCGCCGCGCGCGATGGCCCGGCTCGATTGCGCCAGCACTTGCAGCGGGCTGGTGATCCGCCGCGCCGAAAAAATACTCAGGCCCACGCTCACAAACACCGCCAGCCATGCCAGCAAGCGCCCCGTGCGCTGCATCTCGTAGATGCCGTGATAGGCATCTTCGCGCGGCTTCTGCACCACCACCGCCCAATCCAGCGAGGTCACCGGACTGTAGGTGCCCAGCATCTCAGTCGTGTTACTCCCATCGCGAACCGCAAACTCGCGGGTCGCGGCCAACTGCGCCTTCGCGCCCTCGCCCACAAAGCTGCGCACAATATCGAACTGGTTCATGTCCTGCCCGGTCGCATATTGCGCAGTCCCAGCCGCCACCAGTCTGCCCTGGCTGTCCACCACGTAGGGTATCAATCCGTTGGTGCTGACTTGTTGCAGCCGGTGGATTAGGTAGTCCATATCGACCACCGACCCGATCATTCCCAGAAAACGTTTGTCATACATGATCGGCGTACTCACCAGCATGACCGTGTGCGCGGTTTTTCCGCTGCCCACCATCAACGGCTGCCCGCTGTACACGCGCCCTTCGCGCGAGGCTTGATAGGCCCGCTCCAGTTCCCGCTGCAAAAATGCGTCGGGCTCAATACGCCCGGCGGAAACTCCCTTGGCATCGCCATTCAGCAGCGTGGCATAGGCGATGTCGTTCGACGACGAGACAAAATTCTCCAGCATGGCCCGCATCTCTGGCGTCAGCAGGTTCTCGGCGCTAAGAGCGTTTCCGCTGGGACTGGCCAGCATCATCACCTGAATCGACGACGACAAATTGGCCAGCATCATGCGCAACGATTCCTGATGCTGCGAAATGTCGTCGGCAAGCGATCGCGTGACCGTGTTCTGCAACAGCATTTCGTTCGTCTTGAGGCGCTCCCGGTTCATCGTCTCGATCTGCGCCGAGTAGAAATACATGGGGAGCACGCTGATCGTCAACAGCACGCCCAGGATGACATAAAGCAGGGGAATGCGCGCGGGTATGGGAAGTTTGAACGCCAAAAGGCAATCCTGTCGGCCCAAGCGGGGGGCGCGCTGGTCCGCACTGCATCCATTCTATGTTGCTTTCGAGTCTTACTCTATGTCCTTAAAGTACTACTCACCCTTACCGAAGTACTCACACCACTGGTTACCACCGCCTCAGGGCCGGGGCATCCAAGTTCACTGCTGGATGTAGACGAGATTGGGACTGCCTTCGAGCGGGCGCCAGCCATCATCCGGCCGCGCGCAGTTCTTCAAGGCGATCGAAGCGGTCCCACTGGTACTGTGGGCTGCGCCACCCGCGTTGGCCACGATTACGGCCGCTCCTGCTCCGGCGAAGGCCCTCAGGACATCACTCCGTACCGCAGGCGAGGCAGCCCAGAAAGCACATTCCTCGGTCAACTCGATCTCGGCCACGACCGAGTAACCGCCGAGATACGCCCAGTGCACGTCGAAATCGAATCCGATGGCTCCAACTCTTGTGCCCGGCGGCAAGCCGAGTTTCCCCAGACCTTCTGCCGTGGCATAGTCCGGAGTGGCGTCGTCCTCCCGCCCATCTCGAGATTGCCCATACGCCCCATAAGCAATCGCCGCGATCAAGGCTATCGCAATCAGCCCCGGCAGCCTGCGATAGACCGTAGTTTCGGCAAAGCGGCCGCGCGTGCGCACTGCAAACAGCACCGCGGCCCACAGCAGCATCAGCCAGGGAGGTAAGTACCGATAGGCGATGAACGTCAGCGCGTACATCCCCAGCAAGGCTGCGCCCGGCAAAAGCAAATACCAATACGAAGCTAACTCATTGCCTGTGGCTCGGATATCTGCCGCCACCAGAATTAAGACTATGCCGATGAACCACGATTTCGGTAGCCAAAGCAGTGCTAGCGACAATTCCAGCCGCTGCTCTGTGTGCTTGGCTATCTTCCCGACCTCAAATCCCGGCCGCATTCCATCGTTCCAATAAGAAGGATCTTGCCAGGGAGGATAGCTGCCTCGGATGGGGCCGTTGAACTCAAACACCGCCGGAGCGTCATGCACTTTGCGGGTTGGATGCAATGGTTTGCCGCTGCCCGGCTCATCTCCCTGCCAATTTCGCAGCGGGAGATCGTAGTTGTACCACGCGTATGCCAGTTTACCCGTGTCCGAAAAGGTGGGCCGACCTTTCACCCTCGACAGCAAGATAATCTGGGGCGCGGCCACCGACAGAAAGACCAGCACCACCACCCCGGCTCGCCACCAGCTTTTCCAGCGGTGCCATTCCGGCACCGATGCCAGCACGAAAATAAAGCCTGCGGGAAACATGACTGCTTTGGCTAAGTAGCCCAAACCAAGGGCTAACCCGAAACCAATGCGCGAAGGCCATGCGTCGTCCCGCGCGGCGCGCAGCCGTATCACGATGCCGGCAATCAACCATACAATCGCCGCAACGCACAAATCCGGATTAACAACTGAAATCATCGTGCCAATCGTCATCCAGATAAACAAGGAATAGCCCAGAATCCAAAGCGTGCGGGGAGTTAGGGGCCGCGATTCGCCTCCAGCAAAGCGGTATTCCGAGTGGTCGAGCATCCCCGTCCAGAAGAACTCAAACGCCGCCAGGCAGCCCAGAAAAACAAGCGCGTTCATGGCGTGCGCTACGGGATATACCCAGCGCAACGAAGGTTCGGTCAGGCCCAGCGTGAGTGCCAGAAGCCACGCATACAGAGGACTCCAATAGGCGTTGATCGTCATCGCCCAGTCATGACGCAGATACGCCCGCGCCAAATCCAGATAGGACGTTGAATCGGGGAGGATGCTGTTGCGTGCTACATAGGTCTCCGCCGCGGCTAAACCGGTAGCCAGGCACCGGAAAAGCCATCTTACCCGCTGGCATCCACCTAGTTCGTTGTGGCTTATTTCCATAACGCTCCGTGCGCGATCAACCGCATGAAACACCGCGCGGAATCCATCCCTTGAATTGCTTTATTGCGCCGGCCTGCGGCACAACACCAGATATTGCGCTCCCAGAGGGAGGCCCGCTAGGACCGGCTCCAGGAAGCGTAGCCACCTCAAGGCACGGGGAAATATAAAACAGAAATCGGTGCAAACAACTTCGAATCCAGCGCCCCTCAAAAGTTTCCTCGCCTCGCCAGCGGTTATGGTGATCGCGTCCGCGTCAAAGGCGCAGTGCGCCATGACAAGACGCGTGCCCGGATTCCAGTAATTGTTTTCCCACAACGCGAACCACCCTCCCGGCCGAAGACAACGAAAAATGTACTGCAATGCAGATGGCCTCATGGCGACGGGGATGTGGTGGAACACTCCATTGCAGTAAACCAGATCACCCGAAGCGTTGGCGGAATGCTCGGCAACGGTCGCGAAGCGGCAGACGCTGGACCCGTGGCGCGTCCTCGCCACCTCAATCGAGCTCGAAGAAACATCCAGACCGACCACCGACTGCGCTTCGAATGCTGCCTGCAAAAGCCCGCACGTATCGCCGATTCCGCATCCATAATCCAAAATGGAACGTGGATGTTCCGACAGTTCGTTCATGCGATGCTTTAACCAGTGCACGCGGCCCCTGGCGAAGTGGTCTCTGTCCTCGCCCGTGGCCGCCAGCGCGTGATTTAGCTCCGCATCGTAACTGTCCGCGAACGAGTCGAACTGTGGTGGCGCGCTCATCGCCGCCGCAGCCTGAGTACGCTCAGAAAAAAACTGGCGAACACCATCTGCGCGCCCAGCGTAAGGAACAACGACGCCGCGATCACCCAGCGCATGGTTTGCGCATAGTCGAGCGGGCCGAAGTGTCGCGCTTGCCAGAAGCCCACCGCATACGCCGACACGCCCAGGCCCGAAAGAATGAAAAGCCCGCCCACCACCAACCCGGCCTCCAGCGTGAAGTAGCGGAAGGTCCTGTCCAGCGCCGGGTCGGGCGGGAGCAGTCCCTCGGAAATCGCGAACACTTTGCTGAACACCCCGAAGGCGATGGCCTGGAATCCCAACAGCACAAACACGGCCGCATAGAGAAGCGTGTGCACATCCAGCGTCACGCCCGCCACCGTGCGGGGCGCGGGCAGCAACCACGCGCCCAGCAGCGTCCCCAGCAGCATTAGTCCAAGTCCGGGATACAGAAACAACCAGCGCGGACTGTAGAGAAACAGAAAGCGCAAATGCCGCCAGCCATCGCGCCAGGTGCGCAGATGCGGGGGATGGCTGCGCCCGTCTGGAGCCAGCGTAGTGGGCACCTCCGCGATCCGCATCTTGAACAACGTCGCCTTCACCACCATCTCCGACGCAAATTCCATGCCCGTCGTCCGCAAACCCATCCGCTCGTAGGCATCCTTGCGGAATCCTCGAAGCCCGCAGTGAAAATCCCGCACGTTGCTATGAAACAGCAGTCGCCCCACCTTTGTGAGCACCGGATTTCCCAGGTACCTGTGCAACGGAGGCATGGCCCCATGCTGAATGCCGCCGCGGAAACGGTTGCCCATCACCAGGTCCGAGCCCCGCCGCAGTTCCTCGACGAAGCGCGGAATGTGGCCGAAATCGTAGCTGTCGTCGGCGTCTCCCATCACGATGTACTGCCCGCGCGCCGCCGCGATCCCTCCCATCAGCGCGCTGCCGTATCCCTTCTCGCGCACCTTCACCACGCGAGCGCCCATCCGCTCGCCAATCTCGACCGAACCATCGCTGCTTCCGTTGTCGGCAACGATCACCTCGCCCCGAATGTTAGCCTCCGAGAGCGCGCGCTGCGCTTTGCCAATGCATGCCTCCAGCGTTTCCGCCTCGTTCAGGCAAGGCATGACCACCGAGAGTTCGACGAATTCGGCTTCTCTAGACGCTGCGGGAGCAGGCCCGCATTTCGAGTCGGGTTCGAGCGCAACCGTCACAGACCCTCCGTGTTTATCAGTTTGTGTAGAGACGGGGCTTGCCCCGTCTCCGTCGATCGTCGTCGGCATTTTCCTGTGGCCACAACAATCCTGGATTCGCCATTCGCATCCAGGATGATGCCGAGAGTTTACCAGAGTCTCGCGGCTTGGTCTGCGGCGGATTCGATCGCAGCCATGGCCCGCACCGCCGATCTATAATTAAGTCAGTCGGCCCGGGGTGCTGCATGCGGTCGTTCCTCGTTCGCTCCGTTGATTATCGGTTGCTCGCGGTCCTTCTCGTGCTTTCCTCGCTGACGCTCGCCAGGGACAATCCGCCGCCAAAGATTTCCCCAAAATCCCGCCAGGAAATTATCCACGCCTTCAACGCCGAACTGGTTTACATCCGCGCCAGTTTTCCCATGGGCAAGACTGGACTGAAACTCAAGAACGGGACCGTGACTCCAAGTGGCCCAGAGTTGCAACGTTTGATGGCGCTTTGGGGACCCGCCGTCAAAGCCGGAGACCGCGCCCGCATCAGCGACGTCGTCATCAAGCCGGACCACATCCGCTTTGAGATCAACGGCGGTCCCGTCAAGCACAAGTGGTACAACCACCTTGAGATTGATGGTCCGCTTGGGGGAGGGCCGATTGCGCCCTCGGATGCCTCCGCCAACGCCCGCGGCTCTTTCGTCGATCTCTACTTCGACAAGTATGTTCCGGAAATCACCGGGCCCGAACTGAAAGATTTGTTGCATCCCGTGTTTGATTTCGACTCCAAGTCCGGAGTCGAGGCCTACCTGGAAACCGTCCCTCCGAAAGTCAAAGAAGCCATCAGGAACCACCGCGTGCTGGTGGGAATGAACCACGACATGGTCATCTACGCCAAGGGGCGTCCGCCAAGAAAAGTACGCGAGCATGAAGGCGAAGTCGAATACGAAGAATGGATCTACGGCGCGCCTCCCGAGGACGTGGATTTTGTGCGCTTCGTGGGCGACGAAGTCATTCGTGTCGAGACCATGAAAGTCGATGGCCAGAAAATCGTGCGCACCGAAAAAGAAGTGGACCTGGGCGCGCCCACCGTCGCCAAGAAACAGGAAGACCGCCCCGCAACCGCGCCAACGTTGCGCCGGCCCGGAGAAGAGATGCCAGATTCGAATCCCGCCAGCCCTTCGGGCATGCCGCCCCCGCCGCCCCAACCCCCACCCGGCTCCGATCCAGGGCCAGGCCCGAATTGACGTTTTTCGCCTGTATCCGCGTGTCCAAGTTTATCGTTGGATGCGAATGGCGACTGTGGTAGGATTTCCATACCAACCATGTCTACGCATACCACTACGCTCGAATATATGACGACGACAAAGATTGGCGAAAAGGGACAGCTCACTGTCCCCAAAGAGTTCCGGGACGAACTCGGGTTGGGTATGGGCGCGCCCGTTGCCGTTCTGCGTCTGGGGGACGGCCTCATCCTACTGCCGGAGCAGCGGCGCTTTGAGCGGCTTTGCGAACGAGTGCGCTCTCGCCTTACGGCAGCCGGCCTGACGTCAGAGGACATTCTTGCGACCCTCCAGAGGCTCGCACTCGCGTTTACGAAGGTCGCTACGGCAAGAGACGCGCAGGTAACGAAAACGAGGCGCGGCGTCGCTCTCGCAGCGATTAGCGGGAGTGACCAGTCAACACAGAATCCGTCTGTTTTTGGACTCTAATGTCCTGACCGGAGGGATTATCGCTCCGTGGGGCCTGGACAAAGCCACCCTGTCGCTCTGCGCCGCCAAGGTCTGCAAACTGGTGTTGGCCGAGGTGGTTCGCGATGAAGTGGAGGAGAATCTTCTCCTCCAGGCGGAGCGCTTGCCGTCGCTTGATGCTGAGCAATTGATCGAGGACTATCGCCACCTGATCCGGTTAACGAGTCCCGAACTGGTTCCATATCCCGATAAAAGCCTGGTGCAGTCGAACCGGCATTTGATCCGGCACGAGGCGGATGTGCCCGTGCTGCTGTCCGCGATGGCGAGCAAGCCCGACTGGTTGCTGACACATAACACCAAGCACTTCACGAGGACCGTGGCACAGCGGGCCTCGATGCGTTCGTTGATAGCTGCTCCGGCTCGTTTCGTTAGCACATTTAGCGCCTCGCCCTCTCTCGACCTTCCACACCGCGACCTTCTACACTAGAAGAGTGAAGATTGCTCTTGGCCAGATCAACCCCACTGTGGGAGATTTTTCCGGCAACGCCGCCAAGATCGTTCAGTTTGCGCTCGAGGCGCGGAGCAACGGCGCGGGCCTGATCGTGTTTCCCGAACTCGCCGTCTCCGGTTACCCGCCGCGCGATCTGGTCGAGAGGCCGTCGTTTATTGCGCGTAATCGCGCGACCGTCGAAAAGATTGCCGCCGAAACCAACGGCATTGCCGTGATCTGCGGCACGGTGACCCCGGCCGATGCGGATTCCGGCAAAAAAGTGATGAACTCCGCCGCGCTGCTGCGCGAGGGGCGCATCGAGTTCATCCAGTCGAAGATGCTGTTGCCCACCTATGACGTCTTCGACGAGATGCGCAATTTCGCTCCCGCCAGGAGCCAGCAACTGTTCAGCTTCGGCGGCAAGCAGATGGCGTTGACCATCTGTGAAGATGCCTGGAACGACAAGCGCTTTTGGAACCGCCGCCTCTACGGCGTCGATCCGGTCGAAGAACTGGTGCGGGCCGGCGGAAACTTCGTGCTCAATATTTCCGCCTCGCCGTTTTGGCTGGGCAAGCGCGAACTGCGCCGCGACATGCTGGCCGCCATCGCGCAAAACCAGAAAGTTCCGGTCGCGATGGTCAACCAGGTGGGCGGCAACGACAGCCTCGTCTTCGACGGATCGAGCCTGGTGATTCGGCCCGACGGCGAGGTGATTGCCCAAGCCAAGTCGTTCGAGGAAGACCTGATTTATTTCGACTCCGAGACACTGACCGGAGATATGCACCCGCAAATCGAGGGCGAAGAAGCGAGCGCCTATGCAGCGCTGGTGCTGGGTACGCGAGACTACGTCCACAAATGCGGCTTCCAGCGGGCGATCATCGGGCTGAGCGGCGGCATCGATTCCGCGCTCACCGCGTCGATTGCCGCCGATGCCCTCGGCCCGGAGAACGTCATCGGCGTCGGCATGCCCGGGCCGTATTCTTCGCGAGGCTCGATTGACGACGCGCGGGATCTGGCCGAGCAACCTGAAGATTCGCTTCGAACTGCTTTCGATCCAGGCAATCTACGAGGCCGCGCGCCAGACGCTTGCGCCCGTGTTTGCCGGCTGCCGCAAGACGTCACCGAAGAAAACATTCAGGCTCGCGCCCGCGGGTTGCTGCTGATGGCGTTGTCGAACAAATTCGGAGCGCTCGTGCTTTCGACCGGCAACAAGAGCGAATTGGCCGTCGGCTATTGCACTCTTTACGGCGATATGGTCGGCGGACTGGCGGTGATCTCGGATGTGCCGAAGACGCTGGTGTACCGCCTGAGCACGTATGTGAACTCGCGGCACAACGTGATTCCGCAAGCCACCATCGAGAAGCCGCCCTCGGCGGAGTTGCGCCCGGACCAAAAAGATTCGGACTCGCTGCCGCCTTATGAAATCCTCGATGCGATTCTCGAAGACTACGTGGAGGAATCGCGCTCAGCCGAGCAAATTGCCCGTGATCGCAAATTCGATTTGGATCTGGTGCGGCGGGTGATCGGGATGGTGGACCGCAGCGAGTACAAACGGCAACAAGCGGCGCCCGGAATCAAGATTTCCGCCAAGGCGTTTGGCTATGGGCGAAGGTTCCCCATCGCGGCCAAGCCGGAGGTGTAAGACTGCGGCCGGGTGATCGAGGGACGGGAGTCTCGCCCGTCCAGCAGTTCGGCGGCCGGGCGAGGACGCCCGGCTCTCCACAAGCTCCACCACCGGAAATGACAACGTCAACGATTTTTGTAACAATCGAATTCCGATCGAGTTTCAAAATATGACAATCATTCATCGCACGCTGCTCGCCACTCTGCTTTTGTCCGGCATCGCCATCGCTCAAAACCAACCCGCTCACCCGGCAAAAGCGGCAGCCAAACCAGTGCCGACTTCGGCCGCCGCCGAAGTAACTACCGTTCTCCCCAGCGAAGACACCGTCAACTCGTTCCTCTTCCAAATGTTTGGCTACGATGGCACCATCACTTGGAAGGTGGGAGAGATTCGTCCCTCCGAAGTGCCGGGACTGGCGGACGTCTCGGTTGTGATCACCAACCCGCAGGGATCGAACGCGAATCGCTTGCTGGTGAGCGCTGACGGCAAGCACGTTATTTCGGGAGAGATATTACCCTTTGGCGCGAAACCCTTTGAAGATGCCCGCGCCAAGCTGGAAAAAGGCGTCAACGGCGCCGCAAAAGGGCCCGAGAAGGCCGCGGTGACGATTGTCGAATTCACCGACATGCAGTGCCCACACTGCGCCAAGGCTGCGTCCACGATCGATCAACTGCTGGCGCAAGAGCCCGAAGCTCGCTTTATTGTCCAGAATTTTCCCTTGCCCATGCACAACTGGGCGGAAAAGGCCGCGGCCTATGTCGATTGCGTGGGACGAGCTTCAAACGACGCGGTGTGGAAGTTTGTTCAGAAGACATTCGACGAGCAGGCCAATATCACAGAGGCCAACGCCGATGAAAAGTTGCAGGCCCTCGCGACCGCGTCGGGCGCGAATGCCGAGGAGATTGCCGCCTGCGCCGCCAAACCGGATACGAAAGCCAGAATCGAAGCGTCGGCTGCGCTGGGAAAATCGGTGGGCGTGAATGCGACACCGACTCTGTTCATCAATGGACGCAGCCTACCCGGCGGCGCGCCCGTCGACGTGCTGAAAAAGATTGTGGACTTTATGGCGAGCCAGAAGTAGATCGGGTGATCGGGTGATCGGGCCATCGGGCGATTGAAAGTCAAAAGCTAGCGGGCTTCAGGTTTTAGATCGCCCGATCACCCGATTTTCTATTTTCCGATCCAAATTTCCGGGGCTTCGCTGCGCTCCGGGCTGCGGACAACGTAGGGCGTGATCAGGATCAGCAGTTCGTCGGCCTCTTCCTGGTGGGTGCGCTGGGATGCGAAGGCGCCGAGGCCAGCGATAGTGGAAAACACAGGCAGTCCGCTCATGCTTTTCTGGTCCGACTCCGTGATCATTCCCGCTACCACCGCCGGTTCGCCTTCCTTCAGCAGGATTCCCCCCTTGTACTCACGATTGGAAATGATTGGATTGCCATTGGCAGTCGTAGCTCCCAAAGTGCGGAACTCTAGTTCCAGTTCCATTGCCACATCGGAGTTATTGTGGACCAGCGGTTTCGCCTTGAGCGTGAGTCCAATGTCTTCATAACTGATGGTAGGAAAAACCGAATTGGACGCGGCATTTCCGAGAAGCTTCGAGATGGCGGGATTGCTGATACCCAGCCCATAACTGGAGTTGAGGATCGGATAGCGCGAGCCCAGCTTGAAGGTGGCCTCCTTTTCCTGGGAAGCGCGCAGCTGGACATGGTCGAGCTGCTGAACGGAACTCTCATTCATGGACAGAGCGGCAGACAACTGATCGAGGCTCAGCCCCATAAATGTGAGTCCGCCTCCGAACGTGGCGAGCGGCTGGCTGAGAAGCGAACTCTGCTGGCTCTGCAATTGCGCGATCAGCGCGGCGATGGTCTGACTGTTGGCGTTCTGGAGGTTCTGCGCGTTGAGGGCCTCGAGCGCGGCCACCGGAATATTGAAAAGGTTGAATTGGTTGGGGATGTGCAGCCCGATATTCCGCGTGTATGTATGGCTGACCTGGAAGACTTTCAGATCGAGCAGTACTTCCGGTCGCGGACTGTTCAACTGTCCAAGAAACTCGGTTGCGGCTTCGAGCAACCCTTGCGGCCCGCGCACCGTGATCGTGCTCGCTGCGGTGCTCACGGTCGTGAATTTGAACTCAAACAGCGTCCGTAGCGCGTTCATCACCTCAGTTAAATCCTGGGGGCTGGCGGCAGAGATGTAAAACGATCGCATGCCCATGCGGTCGTAGAGCTTGTGGTTTTCGACCGTGTCGGCGCAAGCGAAAAGGACGGTATCTTCTAGCGCCACGGTAAAGCTCTTGGTGACCGTCGAAGGCCGCTTGCATGGCGGTTGCGAAATCGACGCCCTCGATGTCAAATCGCACGTGGCGGCTGGGGAAGCCATCGTCGAAGATGACCGTCAACCCGTAGCTGGCGGCGACTGCGGTGAGCAGTCCGCGTGTATCGCCGTTGTAGTGAAAGTCATGACGAGCTTCGGCCGGCCTGGCGACGAGCTCGTCGGCGCTGGCGACCACTTGCGGCGGGCTTTCGCGTTGCACGAACAGGGGTCCCGCCGCGTCGAGCAGGCGCTGCTCGGCGAATTCATTCTGCGGATCGAGATTCAGCGCCGCTTGGAACTCCGCCAGGGCCTCGACTCGTCGGCCCTCGATCAGGTCGCTGTTTCCATGGTCCAGTTGGAGCCAGGAAAGACGTTGTCGTGTCAATTCACGCGCTGTCAGGTAGTCTGTGTTTTGCGGGACCAGGCGGGACGCTTCCTCAAATTCGTACAAAGCCTCGTTCAGATTCTGCGATTTCTCGAGTTTGATCCCGCGCGCGAAAGCGTGTCGGGCCGCCTTCAGGTCTTTCGCAGGGCCGTGACAGGCGGGCGCCCTCTTGGAATTGGAACAGAGCGCTGGCACAGCGACTGGCGGAGTGTCTGAGGCCCAACACACTCCGGCAAGCGTCAAAACAATTCCCGCGGGCAGCCATCGCATAGTACTTACTATAGAATGCTCGCCTGCCCCTGTCTTGCGAAAGAAAATCGTGGCAGCGAGTATCGCTATGGAAGACCGGCTATCTCACCATCAGCCGTTCCACCCGCGTGGCACGGCCGGTGTGGTTGTCGCACTCGACCAGCACGGCGCACAATCGAACGTCGCCGTTGGCCGCTTCAAAGCGCGCCGGCATCCCGCTGAGAAACTTCTCGATCACCAATTCCTTCTTCACGCCAATGACGCTGTCGTAGGGCCCGGTCATGCCAACGTCGGTGATATAAGCAGTGCCCTTCGGCAGGACGATCTCATCCGCGGTTGGAACGTGCGTATGCGTGCCGACGACAGCGGTGACGCGCCCGTCAAGGTACCAACCGAACGCGATTTTTTCGGATGTGGCCTCGGCGTGGAAATCCACAAATACGATCTTCGATTTGATCGCTTCGAGAAGTTGATCGGCGAAGCGAAAAGGATCGTCGGTCGATCCCATGAACACACGTCCCTGAAGATTCACGACCGCGTACCCGACGCCGTTCTTCTGGCCTTCGTACACTCCCCAGCCGGGCAGGTTCTGCGGAAAATTTGCCGGCCGCAGCAACCGGCGCGCCGGACTGTGCGGGTTGCCGTCGGCCATCTGGAAGTATTCGATGATCTCGCGTTTGTCCCAGACGTGGTTCCCGGTGGTCATCACGTCGATGCCCAGATCGAAAAGCTCCTCGGCAAGCGCAGGCGTGATTCCAAACCCAGCCGCGGCGTTTTCGCAGTTGGCGATGACCAGATCGACGGCGTAGCGCTGGCGGAGTTCCGGCAGCCGATCTTTTACGATCGTTCGTCCAGCCCGCCCAAAAATATCGCCAATGAAAAGAATGTTCAAAGTTAGGTCTCAGGTCTTAGGTGTAAGGTCTTAGGCAAATCCGCTAACGATTTCACGTATGCCCGATGTTCGATGTTATCACGCGGAAAACTGGCCACTGTTTGTCGGCAATTGCCTATCGGCCGCTGATTTCCGCCGTCTTCAGGAAACCGTAACTTCCCGACGGATTCAGGCTACGTTCCGCACCCGCCGCGTGTGCACCAGCACGTTATCGAAATACCACAGGTTGATCGACGGCACATCCTGCGCCAGGATTTTCTGGACTTCGGCGTAGAGCTTCTTGCGGACATTCTGATCGGTCTCGCGCCGCGCCTGATCAATCAGACTGTCGACTCGGGGATTGGAATAGAAACCACGGTTTCTTCCCGCCGGAGGAAAATTACGCGAGTGAAAAACCGTGTCAAAAATGTCGGGATCTTCGTTCCCGCCAATCCAGCGCAACGAATAAAACTGGAAGGCGCCGTTCATGACATCAGCCAGAAACGTGGCAGACTCAAATGTGCGAATGTCGAGTGCAATTCCCACAGCCCGCAATTGCTGCTGCAAAACGGCCGCCAGCAGCCGCGTGCTTTCCTCGGTCGAAGTTTTCATGGTGAGATGAAAGCGCACTCCGTTCCGCACATTCTGACGATATCCAGCCGCGTCGAGGAGCTGCCGTGCTTTTTCCGGATCGTAGGTAAATCCGTTTGCGCTTGGAGAGTACGCCCAACTCTGGATCGGCAAGATGCTCGATGCGGGCTGCGCAAACCCTCGCCAGATGTATTGCAGTAGCGGGCCTCGATTGATCGCGCAGGCAATCGCCTGCCGAACGCGCACATCACGCAGCAGTGGATCGCGTAAATTGAAACCGACATAGGAGAGAATCGTTCCCGGCGCGCGCTCGATCTGCAAATTCGAGTCGTTCGCCAGCGCCACTACCGTGTCAGCCGTCAGCGCGTTAATGGCGACATCGGCGCTGCCCTTGCGCAACTCAAGCGCCCGCGTCGTCGGATCCGGCACGACCGCGAAGCGCACTCGCGAAAGTCGGGGCTTCGGCCCCCAGTACTGGTCATTGCGTTCGACGATGACCTCCTTGTCCTGTTCCGCACTCACAAACTTGAAAGGCCCCGATCCCATCGGCGTGCGCGTCATCTCGCCGAGCGCGCCGTAGGGCACAATGCCGATCGCCCCTTCCGAAAGATTCCACAGCAAGCTCGCGTAGGGTTCTTTCAAATGAAAGACCACCGTGAGATCGTCGGGCGCATCGATGCGGTCCACGAAACGATAGGTCGCGGTTTTTGTGCTTCGGACCTTGCCTTCAAGCAGGGAATCGAAGGTCCATTTCACATCGCGTGACGTCAGCGGACGCTCCATCGTGGAAAGTTACTCCGCGATGCAAATGAAAGACGTAGGTCAGCGGATCGGGAATCTCCCAACGCTCCGCCAGTCCCGGCTGAACATTTAAGTGCTCGTCGCGGGTCAGCAAAGCGTCGAAAAGAAGTTCGTCAATTCGCTCCGATTGCGCATCGAGCCCCACCCGAGGGTCAAGGTCCGTGGGGCTGCTCTCGATGATCATTACCAGCGTGTTAGGATCGGGAGCTTGCGAGCAGGAGAGCAGAGCCAGAGCGAATCCCGCGACGATTAAGAAAAGAACTGTCCTTCCAAACAGAATTGTCATCCTGACCCTGAGCTCGCCGAAGGGGAAGGACCTGCTTTTTGCATGCATCCGCGCTTTTGCCTTACGCATACGAAATCTTTCCCAGGATCGCCGCCCGCTTCGCTCCCGTGGCCGATGGCACATTGCTGGGCCGCCGATGCCAGGTCTCATACGCAAGCAGGGCGAACGCGATCGCCTCCTTCGCATCCGCCGGAACGCCGAACTCATCGGAGAAATGCAGCTCGATTCCCAAAGGCGCGATTTCATTGCGCAACATGGCCATCAACGTGGGATTCTTCACGCCTCCGCCGGAGACGATCATTTCGTGATCACGTCGCCTCGCCGCAGTTGGCGAAATAACGAATCGCGGAAGCACAAATCGCTCGACCGCGTCCGCAATCGATCGCGCCGTCAAAGCCGTTGCCGTCGCCACTATGTCAGGCTTGCTGGCGCCGTGGCAGATCTGAAGAAATCGGCCCACGTACTCCCGGCCAAATTCTTCGCGCCCCGTCGTTTTTGGAGGCTTCTGCCGGAAAAAGCGCGCACGCAACAACCTCGCAATCACTTCATCCAGCACGCGTCCCGAAGCGGCGACCTGGCCGTCGCGGTCGTAGCGTTTTCCGAATAGCTTTTCCATCACCCCATCCATCACCATGTTGCCGGGGCCGGTATCAAAAGCTGCGACCTGGTCGCAGCGACGCGCCCGCGGGAATCGCCGTGAGATTCGCAATGCCGCCAATATTCTGCACGATGCGATTCACGCGCTGGTCGCGAAATAAAAAATAGTCGAGGAAGGGAACCAGCGGCGCGCCTTTTCCTCCGGCCGCGATATCCGCCGGACGAAAATCTGAAACTACCGGGACGCCTAGCCGCGCTGCAATGACCGCGCCCTCGCCCGTTTGCCACGTCACCGCGATCTTTCGTCCGAGAAAACTCTGCGCGCCTCCCTGGTGATACAACGTCTGCCCATGACAGCCCACCAGGTCGAGTTTCACGCGATGCTTGCGCGCCGTCTTTGCAACGGCCTCGGCGTACAGTTCGCCGAGAAGAAAGTTCAGCCGAGCCAGGTCGGCAACGCGGGCCGATTCCGCGTTCATCATTGCCAAGATTGCGCGCCGAACCGGGGCAGGGAACGCATATTCCTCATGAGCCAGCAGCGTGTGGCGCGGTGCGCCCTCGCCCGCGTTCCGATAGACGCACCAGAGCCACATTGATTCCATCGGCGGACGTGCCGCTCATTACGCCGGCAACGATCATGCGCGCTCCTTTTTATTTTTGTTTTCCGCGCGGGCGAGCGTAGCCAGCCGGACTTCTTCTCCGAATTCCCAGAGGCGTCGCGTCAGCTTCTCAACTCGAGTGGAAGAGGTGGAAACCGTGTGGAGCGGGCGCCCTCGCCCGCGTGTTTTCTTCAATTTGAACGCCAGCACTCGCTGCGCCGATTCCCGTACGCGCCGGCCAAATCTGCTGTCGCGCTCCGCCTCGTAAACCAACGCCTCATACGCATGCAAAATCAAATCTTCCCGATGGCAGATCAGGCCAAGATCTCCCCCGGCGCGAATGTGTCCAATCATCGCCTCTTCAATCGGAGCAGCCGCCAGGACTCCTCTCATCTCCAAATCGTCGGAGCAGATCAGGCCTCGGTACCCAATCCTCCTGCGCAGAATCTCGGTGATCCACTTCTTCGATAGCGATGCAGGAATGCGCTCCTTTGTCATCGCCGGAAATGCAGCGTGCGAAACCATGACGAACGGCAATTGATTACGCAAGATTCGATAGGGATACAGGTCTTCGTCCCACATTTTCTTGATCGGCTTCTTAATTACGGGAAGCTCGTGATGGCTGTCGAGCTTGCCCTCGCCGAGTCCGGGAAAATGTTTGCCGCAGCCGAGCACTCCGGCATCGCCCAACCCGCGCAGAAACTCGCGCGCATAGACAACCACCTGCTGTCGGATCGTCCGAAACCGCCCGCGAACTCATTACGGCCCGTGAAGCTTCGAAAGCCAAATCGAGCACCGGCGCGAAATCCACGTTGAAGCCCAGCGCCCGGCAGTTTTCGCCGATCACCCGTCCATGCTTGCGAAAAAGCGCGCGGCTGCCCGTGGCAAAAACCTCCGCCGGAGAAGGCGTCGCGCCGAGCACGCCGCGGAAACGATCCACCGCGCCGCCTTCCAAATCCACGCAAGTGAAAAGCGGCGCGGCGACGCACTTCTGGCATTCGCGCAGAAGGATATGCGTCTGTTCCGCCCCAGTGATGTTGCGCGCAAACAGAATCACCCCCGTCGGCTGAATCTTCGCAAGCAGGGAAGCGAGCCGAGGAGACATCTCGGTTCCATCGAAGCCGATGATGAGGAGTTGGCCGATATTTACCTGCAATCCAGTGCTTGTCATTAG